>NZ_JBIVUF010000022.1:0-99774 GCF_044757085.1 Streptomyces sp. NPDC091376
ACGGGCGGGTCCGGTCCGCAGGGTGCGACGGGTGCGACGGGTGCGACGGGGGAGACGGGCGGGTCCGGTCCGCAGGGTGCGACGGGTGCGACGGGCGGGTCCGGTCCGCAGGGTGCGACGGGTGCGACGGGTGCGACGGGGGAGATGGGCGGGTCCGGTCCGCAGGGTGCGACGGGGGAGACGGGCGGGTCCGGTCCGCAGGGTGCGACGGGTCCGCAAGGCGCCCAGGGAGATACCGGAACCCTTCCTCCGCCCACGGTAGTGACTGGACCTGCCGTGGGCACGAACGCTGTTTCCACCGCCACCTGCCCTGCTGGCACCTTCGCCACCGGCGGAGGGTTTCGGTGGGTCGTTTTCCCGCCCAATTTCATTGAGGAGGAAGGCTACAGCGTTCCGGTCGGCACGCCTCCTACTGGCTGGCAGGTTCAGAACACCGCTGCGGGAGGCAGCCTCCAGGCGTTCGTAGTTTGCAGATGACCAACTGCAGCGCTGCAGTGGAGTAACTAACTCACCCCTCTTCATCCTTGATAGGTGCAGGTCAGCAAGACATTAACGGCCTTGATGATCTTGCTGATGCGGTTGGTGGAGCAGCGGGCTCGGCGCGTGAGGTGCCAGGACTTCAGCTGGGCGAACGCTCCTTCGCCCAACTGTTTTCGCCGGGTAGTTTTGGCCCCACCCCGCCGAGTTGTTTTGGCCCCACTCTTGAGCCATGTGGGCGAAGGGCTGCGGGTGTTGCGGAAGGAACGGAAAGTTTTGGCCCCACTCTCGATCGGGTGAGGTTTCCCGGGTGGTGTGGGGTGCGGTGAGGTGGGTTGCTGTCAGGCATGGTTGGGGGCTGTAGCGTGTGATTCACGACGCCCGCTCTGCGTGGTTCCCTGACAGGACCGCGAAGGGCGGGCGCCGTGCTTGGCGCCCGCCCTTCGCGGTGGTGCTGAGGGATGGGTCAGGCAGCGGCGGCCTTCCGCTTGGCGGTGGTGCTGGCCAGCCGGAACGACTGGGTGCCGGTCTCGATGATGTGGGCTTCGAAGGTGAGCCGGTCGACGATGGCCTGGCAGAGGCGCTTGTCGGTGAAGGTCTGGTCCCACTCGGTGAACGGTCGGTTCGACGCGATGGCGATCGCGTGTCGTTCCTCGCGCTCGGTGAAGATCTGGAACAGCAACTCGGCGCCGTGACGGTCGAGTTTGACGTAGCCGAGTTCGTCAAGGCAGAGCAGGTCGACCCGCCCGTACTTCTTGATCGTGCGTCCGAGCTGCTTGTCACTGGCAGCTTCGGCCAGCTCGTTCACGAGGTTCGCTGCGGTGGTGTAGCGAACGCGGCCGCCGGCCTCGGCGATGGCTGTGCCCAGGCCGATCAGCAGGTGGGACTTGCCGGTGCCGGAATCGCCGATCAGGCAGAGCGGGTTCCCGGCCTGGACCCATGCGGGCTGTGTGAGGGTGTTGATCACTTCCTGCGGGATGTTCGGGTTCTTCGAGAAGTCGAAATCCTCGATCCGCTTGGGGCGGGGGAAGTTGGCCTCCTTGACCCGGCGGACCTTGCGGCGGGCATCACGGTCCTCGCACTCGCTCTCCAGCAGGTCGGCCAGGAAGTCCGCGTAGGACGCCTGCTCGCGCAGGGCCTGGGCGGCGAACTCGTCCCAGCGTGAACGGATCCCGGACAAGCCCAGTGTCCGGCAGGCCGCGTCGATGGTGTCCGAGGCGTTCGGTCCGCGCTGTGCGGGCAGGCCGAAGGAACCCCACCGCCCCGTGGTCGCAGGGGCGGAGGTGGTGCTCTGCGTCATGCTGAGCCTTTCGGTTGGATAGAGAGCAACTGGCCGTAGGCGGCCAGCGAGGGTTCGGGCCGGGAGTCCGGCGGCAGCGCAGGACGTCGCTGCGGCAGTGAGATGACCTGAGCCGAATCCCCTTCGGGTTCCGCCGGCTGTGCCGTGTCGGGCTCGACTGCGACCGGTGCGGCGGTTTGCGGAGCAATCACGACCGGTGGCGGACCACCTGCCGCGGCGAGAGCCTTGCGGGCCTCGATGGCCACCAGGTCCGGGGCGACTGACCCGGCCTCCAGCACCGCCTTCATGCCCGCGATCACTGCGTCATCGGGCAACAGACGGTGCAGCAGCAGGACCTCGATCAGGGCCCGGGTGCCCTCCGAACGGCCCCGTGACTCAATGGCAGCCGCCCAGAACGCGTCGTGCGTCGCGGTGAACTGGCCGCTCTCGCGGGCCGCGGCCAACCCCGTCGAGTGCTCCAGGGCACCGGGCTTGTGCCGGAGGATCTCCAGGTAGTGATCCAGCAGGTCACGAAAGCCGTAGCGGCCGGCGAGCCGGGGGTGGCGGACCACGATCTGACTGCGGTCGAAGACCCAGACCTCGTCCGCCCGCAGCGAGACACGGACATTGGTGCCGATGAAGCGGGCCGGGACGGAGTACTTGTTCTGCCGGACGGTGATCCGGGAGGTCTTGTCGACCTTCGGCGTCAGCGTCAGCCCGATGTCGAAGTCCTCGAACGGCAGCGGGGCCAGCAGCGGGGCCTCGTAGTCGAAGTCGAAGCCCACCGAGGTCGGCCGGTTGCCGATGTGCCGGACGTCCTCGGCGATCTCGATCTGCTCGATCTTCTCGTTCAGCTCGGCGAGGGTGTCGACCTCGGGAACCGGGACCAGGTGCGAGCGACGGAACCGCCCGCCCTCGTGCTCGACCCCGCCCTTCTCGTGGGCGCCCTCGACTCCGGGGCGGCAGTAGAAGGCGTCGAAGCCGTAGTGCGAACGGAAGGCCACCCACCTTTGCGACTCGACCCGGGAACGGCCGAAGCAGACCTGCGAGACCGCGGGCTTGAGGATGTCGTAACGGATGTGCCGGGTCGGGACGCCGCCCAGGATCCGGAAGGCATCAACGTGCCCCTGCATGAAGGCTTCCTGGCCGGAGGTGGAGAACACCCGATGAACCGCTTTGCCCGAATACGAAAGCCGCAGCGTGAACAACTGGCAGGCCAGCGGCTTGCCGTCGACTCTCACCCAGACCTCGGCGAAGTCGACCTCCGCCTCTTCGCCGGGCCGGTGGAACTGCGGAACCATGCCCTCGGTCAGCATCCGGGCCCGCTCGGTTTCCTCGCGGATCTGTGGCCGGCGCACTCGCAGATAGTCGTTGAGGGTGCTGTAGGAGACGGCGAACCCGTACTCGTCCCGCAGCCGGTCCATGATCCGCTTGTTGGTGTGCCGCTGCTTCGGCGGAGCGGTCAGATCCGCCCGCAGTATCTCGTCGATCCAGCCCTTGCCCTGGTCCAGGACCGACCGACGGCTCTCGATGGGCTTTCGCTCAGGGGGCAAAGCACTGTCCAACGCCTGACGCACCACCCGCCGGTGCACTCCGTAACGCTTGGCCAGGCTTCGGACAGAAGCGTCCTCCAGCCGACGGTCACGACGGATCCGCTCGAACAACTCAACACGCTGCAAAACCCGGCCTCCTGACACGGCCAGCCGACAACCCGCACAGCGTGATCCCGGTCACGAACCCGGGTCAATCCCTCATTACTCCGAACGGGTGTAACCCTCGCGAACGAACCCAGGGCGGGGCCAAAACTTCCCGTTCCTCACCCGGGGCCAGAACTACCCGTTACCCCGGGGCCAATTAAGACCGTCCTAGACAGGCTGGTGTTCGGTGCATGCCCGCTCGGGTCGGATCAGGGGGACCCTGCTGGGCGACTCGAGAATCACCGTCCCAGGAGTAGAGGACAAGCTGTGTCCTCGTTCCTCCGCGTGGCGCAGGGATTCGCAACCGCCGGTCATGGCAGCGTGAAACGCGTGCACATCGATCTGAGCGGCCGGACCGCGATCATCACAGGCTCCTCCCAGGGCATCGGACTCGCCATCGCCGTCGGACTCGCACAGGCCGGCGCCAGAACGGTCCTCACCGGCCGCGACGAGGAACGACTGGCGCAGGCACGGCAGCGGATCACGGACGAGGTACCCGCGGCGCAAGCGATCGCCGTCAGCTGCGACCTGGGCACCGAGGAGGGCGCCGGAGAGCTGCGGACGGAGGTTCCCGAGGCGGACATCCTCGTCAACAACCTCGGCATCTTCGCCCCCGCGGACCCGCTGGAGATCACCGACGAGCAGTGGCGCGCGTACTTCGACACCAATGTGCTGACCGCCGTACGTCTCATCCGCGCTTATCTGCCCGGCATGCGGCAGCGTGGCTGGGGGCGCATCCAGAACATCGCCAGCGACTCGGCGCTCGTGATCCCCGCCGAGATGATCCACTACGGAATGTCGAAGACGGCTCTGCTGGCCGTCTCCCGCGGCTACGCCAAGGCAGCCGCGGGCACGGGCGTGACGGTGAACTCGGTGATCGCCGGCCCCACTCACACCCCGGGCGTCGAGGACTTCGTGTACGACCTCGTCGGGCGCGATCGTTCCTGGGACGAGGCCCAGCGCGAGTTCATGCGCCTGCACCGCCCCCAGTCCCTGCTGGGCCGCCTGATCGAACCGGCGGAGATCGCCCATCTGGTCGTCTACCTCAGCTCGGAGCAGGCCTCCGCCACGACCGGGGCAGCGGTCCGGGTCGACGGGGGATACGTCGACTCGATCGTTCCCTGACCTCCGCTGTTCCCTGACCTCCGCGCGGCGCGTTCCGTCCGGCGGCGGAGCGCCGCTGTCGCGCCGTGGTCACTTCTGCGCCGGGCGGGCCCGTACGTGCATCCGCTCGCCCTGAGCCCCGAACAGGGACAGGAACTCGACGGGGACCTTCCCCGCGTTGGCGAAGCCGTGCGGTGTGCGGGTGTCGAACTCCGCGGCCTCGCCGGCGCCGAGGACGAGGTCGTGTTCGCCGAGAGCCAGCCGCAGCCGGCCGGACAGGACGTACAGCCACTCGTAGCCCTCGTGCACCTTCTGCTCGGGCCGCCCCTCCTCGCCGGCCTTCCGGGCGGGCATGATCAGCTTGTACGCGTGCAGGCCCCCGAGGTAGCGGGTCAACGGCACGAACGTCTGACCGTGCCGGGTGAAGGGGCGCGGGTTGATGCGCGCGTCGCCGCTGGTGGGCGCGCCGACCAGTTCGTCCAGCGGGACACCGTACGCCTTGGCCAGCGGCAGCAGCAGTTCCAGGGTCGGCTTGCGCTGCCCGGACTCCAGACGCGACAGGGTGCTCAGCGAGATCCCGGTCGTCTCGCCGATCTGGGCCAGGGTGCTGCCGCGTGACTGCCGCAGTGCCCGCAACCGCGGTCCCACAGCGGTCAGTACATCCGAGAGTTCGTCGTCAGGCATGCACCCATTGCCACTCCGGCAAATCCGTTTGTCAAGCCGAGCCTCACTTCGCCGGGCGCGGCCCCCGCAGGCGCTTCAGGCGCTTGGATGGTCTCCATGACCGAATCAGCCGAGCAGTTCGACCCCCGCGATCCCTCCGTACGGCAGATGATGCGGACCAATGAGGCCAACTGGGACGCCCGGACACCCGTGCACCTCGCCAGCAGGTTCTACGGAGTGGGCGGCGCGGGCGGGGACGCCGACCCCGACCGCTGGTTCGCCGCCTTCGAATGGGACGACCTCGGTGATCTGACGCGGCGTGACGTGCTGCATCTTCAGTGCCATCTGGGCACGGAGACGCTCTCGTTCGCGCGGCGTGGAGCGCGCACCACGGGCCTCGACATCTCCGGAGCGTCCGTCACCGCGGCCCGGAACCTCGCGGCGGACGCCGGTCTCGACGTCGACTACGTCCGGGCCAATGTCTACGACGCGGCGGACGTGCTCGGCGAGGAACGGCGGTTCGACCTGATCTACACCGGCAAGGGTGCCCTGTGCTACCTGCCGGATCTGGAACGCTGGGCGGCAACCGTCGTCAGGCTGCTGCGGCCCGGCGGTCGGCTGTACCTCGTCGAGTTCCACCCGCTCCTCAACTCCCTCGGACCCAAACCCGCTCCGGGCGAGGGCCCGGAGCTCCTGCTGCGGCACGACTACCTCGGCGGCCGCGGCGCGGTCCGGCGCGACTCCACGTACACGTACACCGACGGCCCCGCCGTGCAGGGCGCGACCGAGAGCTTCGAATGGATGCACGGGCTCGACGAGGTGATCAACGCGCTGACCGGGGCCGGACTCGGCATCACGAGGCTGCGGGAGAGCGACGAACTGCCCTGGCCGCGCTGGCCGCACATGGTGCGCACCCCCGGTGGCTGGTGGCGGCTGCCCGACGGCGCTCCCCGGATCCCGCTGCTGTACGCGCTGCTCGCGCGGCTGTGAGTGGAGGCGAAGGGGTCAGCGCCGCCGCCGCAGGAGTACCGCGATGAGAGCGGCGACGATCCCCGCAACCAGCGCGGCCGCCGCCAGGCGCTTGGCGACCGGAAGACCCGCGGTCCGTACGAGGTCGATCGGCTCGGCGGTCCCGGTGGCACGGGCGGTCGCCTTCGCCGCTCCTCCGGCCGCCGCGGGGGCCGGTGCCTGTGCCCTGGGGGCCTCCGGCCTGGTGGTCTCCGCCCCGGACGTCCCCGCGAGCTTCTCGGACAGACAGTCGGCGAAACGGCCGATGAGTCTGTCGCCGACCTCGGCCATCACCCCGCGGCCGAACTGGGCGGGCCGTCCCGTCACCGTCAGGTCGGTGAGCACCGATACGGCGGTGCCGTCGGCGGCTTCGCCGAGCGTGGCCGTGACGGTGGCTCGTGCCGTGCCCTGGCCGCGTACCTCTTTGCCGCCCGCGGTCAGCACCATCCGGCGCGCCGTCTCGTCCTTCTCGTCGAAGACCGCGGTGCCCCGGTACGTCAGCGTGATGGGGCCCACCTTGACCTTGACCGTGCCGGTGATCGTCTCGCCGTCGTACGCCTCGACGGTCGCGCCGGGCATACAGGGCGCGACGTGTTCGATGTCGAGGAGTGCGCGCCAGGCCTCCTCGACCGGTACGGGGACGGTGAACTCGTGCCGCAGTTCCATGCTCCGCTCCTTCTCACGAGCCGAGGTCCGAGCCGGCGTCCTGGCCGAAGCCCAGGTCGAAGTCCGGGCCGAAGTCCGGGTGGAAGTCCGGGCCCGCGACGGTGTCCTGCCTCATACGGTCGCCGCCCCGGCGGGATGGATCGCCCCGGCCGTCGCCGTCAGCGGAGCGCCGCTCCCGCCCCAGCGCAGCGCGACGATCTCCGCCGCCACCGACACGGCGACCTCTTCCGGGGTACGGGCGCCGAGGTCCAGCCCGACGGGCGAGCGCAGCCGGGCCAGCCGCTGCTCGTCGAGGCCGGCCTCCCGCAGCCGCTTCGCCCGGTCGTCGTGCGTACGACGGCTGCCCATGGCGCCGATGTACGCGGCCGGGCGGCGAAGCGCGAGGTCCAGCAGCGGCACATCGAACTTCGGATCGTGCGTCAGCACGCAGATCACGGTGCGCGCATCCGTCTCGGTCCGGTCCAGATACCGGTGCGGCCAGTCGACCACGACCTCCACGCCCGCGGGGAACCGCTTGGGCGTGGCGAAGACCGGACGGGCGTCGCATACCGTCACCCGGTAGCCGAGGAAGTCACCGATCCGGGCGACGGCGGCCGCGTAGTCGATGGCCCCGAAGACCAGCATCCTCGGCGGCGGGGCGAACGAGTGCAGGAAGACGGAGACCTCGTCCTCGCGGCGCTGCCCCTGGGGCCCGTAGTGCCGAAGCCCGGTCGCACCCTGGGCGAGGCCGCCGCGTGCATCGGCGGTGACCGCCGCGTCCAGGCCGGGCGAGCCCAGCGAACCGGACACCCTGTCCGCCCATACGGCCAGCGCGGCACCGCGCGGCGCCGGTCCGTCGACCACCGTCGCCGCCGTCACCGGACGGTGCCCGGCCACCGAGTCGGCCACCGCGCCGAACACCGTGTCGGTGCCGGGGGACACCGGCCGCACCAGCAGGGTGATCTCCCCGCCGCAGGTCAGCCCGACGGCGAACGCGTCCTCGTCGCTGTAGCCGAAGGTCTGCAACCGTGCCGCGCCGTCGGCGAGGACCTCTTTGGCCAGCTCGAACACCGCGCCTTCCACGCAGCCCCCGGAGACACTTCCCACGACCTCGTCGTCCGGGCCGACGGCCATCGCCGCGCCGGGGCCGCGCGGCGCGCTGCGGCTCACCGAGACGACCGTGGCCAGCCCGAACGGTTCCCCCTCCGCGTACCACCGGCCCAGCGCCGGCAGAATCTCACGCATCCTCGGCTCCTCTCACCACCGCGGCGAGGCGCTCCAGCGCCGCCAGACTGTGCCCCTCGACGAACGCGTCGACGCTCGGCAGGGCCGCCGCCATCCCGGCCGCGAGCGGCGCGTAACCCGGGCGCGCCTTGCGCGGGTTGGCCCACACCACCCGGTGCGCGAGGCGGTGCAGCCGAGGCATCTGGGCCGCCAGCAGCGCCGGATCGCCGCGTTCCCAGCCGTCGGACAGCACCACGACGACGGCACCGCGGGCCATGCCTCGCTGTCCCCACCGGTCGAGGAAGGCGCGCAGCATCTCGCCGAGCCGGGTGCCGCCCCGCCAGTCCGGGACGGCGGCAGCGACGGCCGCCAGCGCGGCGTCCGGGTCGCGGTGGCCCAGCGCACCGGTCACCCGGGTCAGCCGGGTCCCGACCGTGAACACCTCCGTCGAGGCCCGGGCACCCGGGGGACCCCGGTGTGCCGCGGCATGGCCGAAACGCAGCAGCGCGTCCGCGTACGGGGCCATCGAACCGCTCACATCCACCAGCAGCACCAACCGCCGTGGCCGTTCGGTGCGCGCCCGACGCCGCAGCCTGGCCGGTTCGCCGCCGCGGCGCAGCCACTCCCGTACCGTCCGCCGCGCATCCACACCGCCGCGCCGGGCAGGCCGTAGCCGGGCGGAACGCCGCGGCTCGCCGCGCAGCGCGAACGCGGCCAGCAGCCGTCGTACCTGCTCGCGTTCGGCGCCCGTCAGCTCGGCGACGTCACGGTGGCGCAGTACCTCGGTGGAGCTGGCGAGCGCGGCCGCGGTCCCCGTGGGCCCCTCGTCCCGGCCGGGTCCGGCGCGAGCGCGGTCCGCCTCCCGTACGACGAGCCGTGGCACCCAGGGAGCGGGCACCGGACGCAGGCGCCGGCCGGGGCGCGCCGGTAGCCGCCGGTCGAAGTAGGCGGCGAACACCCGGTCGTAGACGTCGAGATCATCCTGGCCGGCGCACAGGGTGAGCCGCCCCGCCCAGTACACGTTCGTGCGCAGTTCCGGCCCGAGGACGTCGAGCGCCCGCAGGAACGTCTGCACCCGGTCGGGACCCGCGCCCAGCCCGGCCGCACGCAGCGCGCGCCCGAACCCCACCAGCACCGCGGGCCCGCCGGCGATCGTCGCCATCGTCCTCACACCCCCGTCCCCGCCGCGCGTGCCGCGAGGACCGAGGACAGATCCAGCGTCCGGGCCCGTTCCGCGTCCTCCCGGTACTTCAGCACCGATCCCAGGGTCGCCACGGCCAACTCGGCGTCCACCTCCGTGGCCCCGAGCGCGTCGAGCGCCTCCGCCCAGTCGATCGTCTCCGCCACCCCGGGCGGCTTCATCAACTCCTCCGCCCGCAGGGCCTGTACGAGCGCGGTGACCTGCTCGGCGAGTCGCGCGGACACTCCTGGCAGACGGCTGCGGACGATCGCCAGTTCCCGGGCGAACGACGGATGGTCGAACCAGTGGTAGAGGCAGCGCCGCTTCAGCGCGTCGTGCACCTCACGGGTCCGGTTCGACGTCAGCACCACCACCGGGGGCGACTCGGCCCGCAGCGTGCCCAGCTCGGGCACGGTGACCGAGTAGTCCGACAACAGCTCCAGCAGAAACGCCTCGAACTCGTCGTCGGCGCGGTCCACCTCGTCGACCAGGAGCACCGACGGTCCCGTCCGCAGGGCTTGCAGGAGTGGCCGCTCGATCAGGAACCGGCGGTCGTACAGCTCGGCCTCCAGCCGCTCCGCATCGGTGATCCCGGCGGCCTCCGCGGCCCGCAGATGCAGCAACTGCCGCGGAAAGTCCCAGTCGTACAGCGCCTGCGAGGCGTCGATCCCCTCATAGCACTGCAACCGGATCAGCGGCGCGCCCAGCAGCTGCGCCAGCGCCCCCGCGAGCGAGGTCTTTCCGACCCCCGCGTCCCCCTCGCAGAACACCGGCCGGTGCAGCGTCAACGCCAGGAAGCAGGCGATGGCCAGCCCCTCGTCCACGAGATAGCCGACGCTCTCCAGCCCTCGCCGGACCTCCTCGGGGCTGCCCGGCCCACCACCGGCGGCTCCGTCCCGCCGCGGCACGCCGCCGGAGGGCCGGCCGAGGGCTGCGCCCGGCCGCGCTCCGTCGTCGCCCGCTTCCCTCGCCGCCGGCCCGGTGGTTCCGCTCATCGGCGCGGCACCCCTCACATCGTCACGCCGATCCGGCGGCGGCCAGGACCGCTCGCCGGGTGAGCACCCGGGCGAGGTGCTCGCGGTACTCGTCCGAGGCCGACAGGTCCGATGTCGGACGGGTGCCGTCGGCCGCCGTCTCCGCGGCCCGTGCCACCTCCTCGGGTCCCTCGGCGCCCGCGAGGGCCGCCTCCGCCGCTGTGGCCCGCAGCGGCGTCGAGCCCATGTTCGTCAGGCCGATCCGTGCCTCGGCGATGCGGTCGCCGTCCGCACGGACGAGGACCGCGACACCCACCGCCGCCCAGCCCTGGGCGACCCGCTGGAACTTCTCGTAGTGGAAGCCCCAGTCGCCGGACTTCGGGATCCGCACCTCCACCACCAGCTCGTCCGGGCTCAGCGCGGTCTGCAGATAGTCGGTGAAGAACTCCCGCGCCGGGATGCTCCGCCTCCCTCGCGGACCCGCGGCGACCAGCTCGCCGTCGAGCGCGAGGACGACCGCAGGCAGATCTGCGGCCGGGTCGGCGTGGGCGAGCGAGCCGCCCAGCGTTCCCCGGTGCCGAACGGCGGGGTCGCCGACCGTCTCGGTCGCCCGTGCGAGCAGCCCGGCGTGCCGGCGCACCAGCGGGTCGGCGATCACGTCGTGATGTGTGGTCATGGCGCCGATGACGAGGGTGTCCCCGTCCTCCCGCACGCCCCGCAGCTCCGCGATCCGCCCCAGGTCCACCAGCAGTTCGGGGAAGGCCAGCCGCAGCCGCAGCATCGTCATCAGACTCTGGCCGCCGGCCAGCACCTTGGCGTCCTCGCCGGCCTCCGCCAGCGCTCGTACCGCCTCGTCGACCGACTCGGGCCGCGTGTAGTCGAAGGCCGCCGGGATCATGCCATCCCCTCCTCGCTCGGGGCGGGCGCCTGGCCGGTCGTGGGTACGTCGCCCTCCGGACGCGCAAGGCCCGGCGCGGTATGTCCACCCGCCGCACGCGCCTGCCGGACGGCCCGCCAGACCCGTTCCGGAGTGCACGGCATGGGCACGTTGGTGACGCCCAGCGGCCGCAGGGCGTCGACGATCGCGTTCACCACGGCCGGCGTCGACGCGATCGTCCCGGCCTCACCCACGCCCTTGACGCCGAGCGGATTGGTCGTGGCGGGCGTCTCGGTGCGCTCCGTGGTGAACTCGGGCAGGTCCATCGCCGACGGCACGAGGTAGTCCGCCATCGTCCCGGACACCAGATTGCCGTCGGCGTCGTACACGGCTTCCTCGTACAGTGCCTGGGCGATGCCCTGAGCCAGACCGCCGTGCACCTGCCCCTCGACGATCGTCGGGTTGATCACCCGGCCCACGTCGTCGACGCAGACGTAGGAACGGATACGTGTCTCCCCGGTCTCCGTGTCGACCTCGACGGCGCACAGATGGGTTCCGTGGGGGTACGAGAAGTTGTCCGGGTCGACCAGGTGCTCGGCGTTGATCGTCGGCTCCATGCCGTCGGGCAGGTCGTGCGAGGAGAACGTCTCGAAGGCGATCTCCTGGATCGTGCGCCGCGCGTCGGGCGAGCCCTTCACGGAGAACACGCCGTCCGTGAAGTCCAGATCGCTTTCGCTCGCCTCCAGCAGATGCGCGGCGACCCTTCTGGCCTTCTCGACCACCTTCTGGGCCGCCGTGTGCACCGCCACACCGCCGACGACCAGGGAACGCGACCCGTAGGTGTCCATGCCCTGCGGCACCGCGCGCGTGTCGCCGTGCACCACCTCGACGTCCTCGAACGGCACCCCGAGGACGTCCGCCGCGATCTGGCTCCAGCACGTCACATGCCCCTGCCCGTGCGGGCTCGTTCCGGTGACCACCTCGACCTTTCCGGTCGGCAGCATGCGGATGCTCGCGGTCTCCCAGCCGCCGGCCGCGTACCGCAGGTCCCTCAGCACCCGGCTCGGCGCGATGCCGCACATCTCCGTGTACGTCGACACGCCGATGCCGAGCCGTACCGGGTCGTCGCGGCGCAGCCGTTCCTGCTGCTCGGCCCGCAAACCGTCGTAGCCGAACAGCGCGAGCGCCTTGTCGGTCGCCGCCTCGTAGTTGCCGCTGTCGTAGGTGAGTCCGGCGATCGACGTGTACGGGAACTCGTCGTGGCCGATCCAGTTGCGGCGGCGCAGTTCCAGCGGGTCCATGCCCAGCTCAGCCGCCAGCTCGTCCATGATCCGCTCGATCGCGAACGTCGCCTCGGGCCGGCCGGCGCCCCGGTAGGCGTCGGTGGGGGTACGGGTGGTGAAGACGCCGGTGCAGGTGAATGCGTAGGCATCCATCTTGTAGATCGCCGGGTACATGAACGCGCCGAGCAGCGGAGTCCCCGGCGTGATCAGCATCAGGTACGCGCCCATGTCCGCGAGGAGGTCGACCTTCAGGCCGAGGAGCTTGCCGTCCCGTGTCGCGGCGACCTCGATGTCCTGGATCTGGCCGCGGCCGTGATGGGTGGCCAGATAGCCCTCGGAGCGGGACTCGGTCCACTTCACCGGGCGTCCCAGCTTGCGCGCGACGGCCAGTGCCACGGCCTCCTCCGCGTACACCTGCAGCTTGGAGCCGAAGCCGCCGCCGACGTCCGGGGCGATCACCCGGAGCTTCTGCTCGGGGATGCCGGTGACCATCGACATCAGGATGCGGACGATGTGGGGGATCTGCGTCGCCGAATAGAGGGTGTACTCGCCGGATGAGGCGATCGGGGTCACGACGACGGCGCGCGGCTCCATCGCGTTGGGGATCAGCCGCTGCTGGAGGAAGCGCCGGCGTACCACGACGTCGGCCCGCTCCCGTACGGAGCCGTAGTCCTCGCCGGTCCTCAGCGGCCAGACGTAGCACTTGTTGGTGCCCTTGTCCGCGTGGACCAGCGGGGCCCCTTCGGCGAGGGCGTCCTCCAGATCGAGGACCGGGTCCAGCGGTGTGTAGTCGACCTCCACCGCCTCCAGCGCGTCGGCCGCCGCGTACCGGTCGCGGGCGACCACGACGGCCACCGCGTCCCCGGCGTAGCGGACCTCGTCGACGGCGACCGGCGGATGATCCGGCATCACGATGTCCTCGGTGACCGGCCACACGCACGGCATGGACGCCAGTCCGTCCGCGAGGTCACGACCGCTGTAGGCGGCGACCACCCCGGGCCGCTGCCGTGCCGGTGCGACGTCCACCCGGTCGATGCGCGCGTGCGCCATGGGGCTGCGCAGCACGGCCATGTGCAGCATCCCGGGCACGCTGATGTTGTCGGTCCACGTCGTCTGCCCGGTGACGAGGTGGGCGTCCTCCTTGCGCGCGCGGGCCCGGCCCACCTCCCGCTCGCGTGTACCGTCCGTCGGCTGCGCGGTCATGCCGTGGCCTCCTGTTGCGCCTGTTCCGCGCCGGCGGCTGCGAGCACGGCCTCGACGATGTTCTGGTAGCCCGTGCACCGGCAGAGATTGCCCTCCAGCGCGTGGCGCACCTCGTGGGGAGTGGGGTGCGGGTTCTCCTTGAGCAGATCCCTGGCGGCCATGATCATCCCCGGGGTGCAGTAGCCGCACTGGAGCGCGTGCTTCTCGTGGAAGGCCTTCTGGAGCGGATCGAGTTCCCCGTTGCCCGGGCCCAGCCCCTGGACGGTGGTCACCTCGCAGCCGTCGGCCTGTACGGCGAGCACCGAGCAGCTCTTCACGCTCTGCCCGTCGAGCTCGACGGTGCAGGCGCCGCAGTTGCCGGTGTCGCAGCCGATGGGGGTTCCGGTCAGGCCCAGGCGGTCCCGCAGATAGTGGACCAGCAGCAGCCGCGGCTCCACGTCGTCCTCGTAGGCGACGCCGTCCACGGTCACCGAGATGCGGTTCATGAGCCCTCCGAGGTGCCCGTGCAGCGCCCGGGCAGGGGATACCGACCAGTTTTGTCTGATATGCCCAACTCTAGATCCGGGCAACATGCCCCGCGACCCCGTCGCTTGCGGGCCATGTCGCGTCCCCGGCCCGGTCGCGGGCTCAGCACTCGCCCTCGACGCTCGTCCTCGGGCTGGTCCTCGGCCTCCGTCGTGGGCCCGGGCCTCAGCCCGCGGCCCCACGCACCGCCGTGAGCACGCCGACCCGGTCGATACGGTGCTCGGGATTGCTCCGGTCGTCGCGCCAGAAGTTGCCGGCCGCGTTGTCCTCCGGTGTGGCGCACGTGGAGATCGTGATCATCGCCTGTGTCGGACGCTTCCCCGGGGAGCCGGGCACCGCCGCCCGCTGCTCGGCGAGGGACCGGGCGGAGCGGAAGGACGTCTTCCTGCTCTCGGTGATCCGGTACTCGTAGACCTTGCCGCCGTACGTCACCAGGACCGCATCGCCGACCCGGACGGACGGCAGGTCGCGCAGCGGGCCGCCGGCGGACAGGCGATGGCCGGTCACGAGGTAGTTCCCGATCTCCCCGGGGCCGACGCCGCCCTGCTCGCCGTAGGGGCTGGCGGCCACGCCGCGGTTCTGGATCCGGGTGCCGGGCCAGTCGTCGGTCGTTCCCTCGTACGGGACGACGCGCAGGTCATCGACGCCGATCGACGGGATGTCGACGGAGGCGGGTCCCGTGCTGCCGGCGGTTTCGCGGGGCGCCGGCTTCGCGGTGGTCTCGCGGAGCGCCGCACTCGGAGTGGTCGCCACGGGTGCGGGCGCCGGCTCGACGGCCGCCGTCACCGCCGGTGCGGTGACGGCAGGCGCTGCGGGCTTGTCGGAGGAGCCGGACGCGGGGGAGCAGCCGGCCAGCAGGACGGCCAGGGCGACGGCCGGTCCGGTGAGGGCGGCGGTGAGGGCGGCACGGGAACGGTGCATGGGCGCTCGGATCCGTAGCGGGGACGCATCGGGCCACGGCCCGCCGGGCCATGGCCATCTCCACGAAGGTAACCGATCGCGTGTTCCCATGCCGTCCGCCCGCACCGGGTCAGTCGACGGGCCAGGTGTGGGCGGGCGCGTTGAGGTGCATGAAGGCGATGTACTGCTGTGTCATCCGCCGCAGCGCCTCATGGTGGGTGACGTGCGCGGTGCCGTCGATGTGATGGAACATCTCCGCCTGCCACACGGCGCCGTTACGGCCCGTGACACATCGCTGCTCGATGATCCCCAGCAGCGGCTCCCGCCACGCCGCGTCCATGCCGGACTGCTCCAGCCCTCGGTGGGCCAGCGGCAGCAGGCGGCGCAGCACGAGCTCGGCGACGGGCACCTCGCCCATGCCGGGCCAGTACAGCCGCGCGTCGATCCCGTGCCGCGCCGCGGTGTGCAGATTCTCCTCCGCGGCCGAGAACGACATCCGCGACCAGACCGGGCGCTCCTCCTCGACCAGGGCGCGGGTCAGCCCGTAGTAGAAGGCACCGTTCGCCAGGACGTCGGCGACCGTGGGGCCGGCCGGCAGCACCCGGTTCTCGACCCGCAGGTGCGGCTTGTCGTGGGCGACGGCGTACACGGGCCGGTTCCAGCGGTAGATCGTGCCGTTGTGCAGCGTGAGTTCGCCCAGCTGCGGGATGTCGCCGCCCTCCAGGGTCTCCACCGGGTCCTCCTCCTCGCACAGCGGCAGCAGCGCGGGGAAGTACCGCACGTTCTCCTCGAAGAGATCGAAGACGCTGTTGATCCAGCGCTCGCCGAACCAGACCCGCGGCCGCACCCCCTGCACCTTGATCTCCTGGGGGCGGGTGTCGGTGGCCTGCTCGAAGAGCGGGATGCGGGTCTCGCGCCACAGCTCCTTGCCGAACAGGAAGGGCGAGTTCGCGGCGAGGGCGACCTGCACGCCGGCGATGGCCTGTGCCGCGTTCCAGTAGCCCGCGAAGTCCTCCGGCGAGACCTGCAGATGGAACTGGGTGCTGGTGCAGGCCGCCTCGGGGGTGATGGTGTCCGCGTACGTCCGCAGCCGGTCCACGCCGTCCACCGAGATCCGCAGATCCTCGCCCCGGGCGGCGAACACCTGCTCGTTCAGCAGCCGGTAGCGCGGATTCTCCGACAGTGCGCTCTCACCCACGTCCTTCTGCCGCAGCGTCGGCAGTATCCCGATCATCGCCAGGTGCGCCCCCACCTCCGCGGCCCGGTCCTCGGCGTGGTTGAGCGCGTCCCTGATCTCCTGCTCCCAGTCGTCGGGCCCTCCGGCCGTCAGCCTTCGCGGCGGGATGTTGATCTCCAGATTGAACCGGCCCAGCTCGCTCGACCAGGCCGGATCCGCGATCGCCTCGAGCACGTCGCTGCTGCGCATCGCCGGCTCCCCCGTGCCGTCCACGAGGTTCAGCTCGATCTCCAGGCCGACTTGGGGCCGTTCCGACTCGAAGCGTGCCTCGCGCAGCATCAGCGCGAAGGTGTCGAGGCACTGCTGCATCTTGTTCCGGTACCGACGGCGGTCGTCACGGGTGAACACGAGCGCCGGGACGTCTCGACCCATCGGCCCTCCTGGGGTTTCTCGGGCCCGCACCTCTACACAGGGTCCCACTCCGTGGCGTGACCGACCAGCGAGGTGCCGACGAGGGGCGCCGCGCGGGCAGGTGGCGGCGCGGCTGTTACACGGCGTCGCGGCCGCTCGTGGTCGGCGGGTGGGGTGGCGCGGGGGGTGGCGTGGACGGGGGCAACCGCTTGTTGTTGATGCTTGTACGGGTCGCTGTAGCACGCAGGTGATTCGTGCGTGGGTGCTCGCACGGTCCGTGGCCCATGCAGCGGAGAGTTACGGAAATATCCGCATTTCGTAACAGGGGTGGTGTGTGTGCTTATGGGTGGATTCGCCAGGTCAAGGTGTGTGTCCTCGGCACCGGCCGAGAGCATGTTCCGCTCGGCGGCCCGATGCAGGGCCGCCGAGCACCGAAGTGAGAGGGCATCTTCATGTCTGCTTCTCGTAACGCCCGTCGTCTCGTTGCGGCGATCCTGGCGTCCGGCGCGATGGTCGGCGCGATGGCTCTGCCTGCCTCCGCGGACAACGGGCACGACCGCCACGGCCGTGATGACCGCAACAGCCGTCATCACGACGACCGCGACCGCCGCGACGGCCGTGGTGACCGCGACGGCCGTGGTGACCGCGACCGCCGGGACGACCGCGACCGCCGTCACCACGACGACCGGCGTTCGTCCGTCGGCATCAGCCAGGTCCAGCACAACGGCGCCGGCCGGGACTTCCGCTCGAACCGCAGCCTGAACGCGGAGTGGGTCGAGGTGACGAACACCGGCCGCCGGGCGGTCGACCTCGACGGCTGGACCCTGACCGACCGCGACGGCAACCGGTACCGCTTCGACGATCTGCGCCTCGCCGGCCGCTCCAGCGTCCGGGTCCACACCGGCCAGGGCCGCGACACCCGCCGCGACGTCTACCAGGACCGCCGCCGCCACATCTGGGACAGCCGCGACACCGCCACCCTGCGCGACGCCCGGGGCCGCGTCGTCGACACGGAGTCCTGGGGCCGCGGACGCCGCTAGTCCGTCTCCGGCAAAGGGGCCGGGCGGTGACCGCGCCGGCGTGAGGGCGTGGTCACCGCCGTATCACCTCCCGTACCCCGCTCGGTCCTTCCACCCGTCCGGTTCCCGACAGGTGGACGGACCGAGCGGCTTCCGCCGTGGTGGGCGACAGATCGCGGTACGGCACATGCGGGGCCCCGCAGTGCCGCCTCCCACGCGGCGGTCGCCGCGCAGGGGCCGACGACCCCGTCCAGATCTCCGATGCCGCGGCGGGTCGCGGCGTCGCGCTCGGCCAGGGATTCACCGCGGTACGAGGCGGGCCCGGTCCTTCCGACCTGGGGTGCGAGCCCTCGATGCAAGCCGCCACGGGCGCGGGCCGTCAACTCATTTCCCGCCGCGTCAGCCGGCAGTGCGTGCCTGTCCGGCCGTCCCGCCGCCGCCGCTGTCGATGCCGCCGTTCGGCCGGGGCTCGGCGAACGGCACCACGTCCTGCCGGCAGGTGGCACCCACCGGAGGAAGGACGCCGTCGACGAAGTACCGGCTCTCGTACGCGTCGACGCAGAGGCTCGGGTTGACGAGCGACGAGTGTCCGTAGCCGTCGACCGTCAGCAGGCGGGCGTCGGCGAGGCGGCGGGTCATCGCGAGCGCGCCCCGGTAGGGCGTCGCCGGGTCGTACCGGGTGTTGACCACGAGGACCGGGTGGGCCGTCGGGCGGTTCCACGGTCCGGTGTAGGAGTCGGCGGCGGTCACCGGCCAGGTGGCGCACGGTTCACTCGCCCAGGCCACGGCACGTCCGAGGTCACCCGCCCGGGCACGGCTGAACTCCTCCAGGGCGGGGTAGCGCAGCGGGTCGCGCGGGTTGGGGCTCTCGGCGCATCGCACCGCCTCGATCTGTTCGTAACCCGGGTACGTCAGGGGACCGTCCGCGGACGGCGATTCCTCCGGGGCCCGCCACTGCCACAGATCCTGCAGCGTGGCGGCCATGGCGGACCACTGCGGATCGACGGCATAGAGGTTACTGAGCAGCGTGGTGACGGTCCTGGCGTACGTCCAGGTGCCCTGGGCACGCTGCTCGAGGCGCCGCATGAGCTGCTCGAACTTGATGCGCGTCGCCTCCGGGCCGCCGGCGGAGAAGGCACAGTGGTCGACCGTGGCGCGACCGCACAGGGCGAGGAACTGCTTCAGGGTCGCGGCCGAACCCAGGTCGACCTCGTCGCGCAGGAACGTGGACAGGCGCGGCTCCGTCCTCGCGCCGGAGTTCACCCAGCCGACGGGGTCGATGTTGCCGTCCAGGACCATGGCGCGGACCTTGGCGGGAAAGAGGTTGGCGTACACGGCGCCCAGGAACGACCCGTAGGACACCCCGAGGTAGTTGAGCTGCCGGTCGCCCACCGCCTGGCGGAGCCGGTCCAGATCACGGGCCGTGTCGGTGGTCGAGACGTGCCGCAGCAGCTGCGGATCACGCTGTTCGCAGCGCCGGCCCAGGTCGGCGTACGCCGTGATCCAGGTCTGTTGTTCCTGCTCGCCCACGGGGAAGCCGGAGGGTAGGCGCTGCTGCCAGTCGACGGCCTCCTCCGGAGTGCCGAAACAGCGGACGGCCGTGCTCGCGCCCACGCCGCGAGGGTCCCAGCTGACGACGTCGAAGCGCTGCCGAACCTGCTCGGGGAACAGGTCGTACCACACGGGCAGTGCCTCGGTGCCCGCTCCGCCGGGGCCGCCGGGGTTGAAGAAGACGGTGCCGATGCGCGTTCCGGGGCCGGTCGCCTTGCGCTTGACGACCGCCAGCTCGATGGTGCGCCCGGCGGGTTCGCGGTGATCCAGCGGCACCTTCGCGGTCGCGCATTCGAAGTCGGCCGCCTCCGGGCAAGGGCTCCACTCCAGCGGGGCGGCGGGACTCGACGGGGCCGTCCCGTCCGCCGGTCCGGGGCGTGGAGCGGGCCCCGGACCGGTGAGTACGGTCGTGAGGATCACGGCTGCCGCGGTGGCCGCGGCGTAGCGCCCGCGGCCCGGTGTGGAACCAGGTATGTGCATGCTCGTCCTTTGCCGCCGCGACACCGGGCGTCGTCTGCCGTCAAGGGCGTCCGTCCCGATATCACTTCGGCTCGCACGGGCACGCAACCGGCCTGCCGCCGAATGGCCGTCACCCGTCAGGCAGAGTGCGGCACCTGAGGCTCCGCCACGAGGGCGCGGCTTCGGAGGGCCGGCTCCCCGTCAGCACCTCGCCCTCCTGGACCGGAGTCCTTGCCCACGGCCCCGGCTGCGATGGCCACGGTTTCCATCCGCCACGCTTACGGTTCCAGCCGCCATGCTTACGGTTCCAGCCACCACGGGCTCGTGTAGGCCACGCCGAGGTCGTTGCAGGGGTGGCCCTCCGGTCCTGGCTGGCCGTTCGGCTGTGAGGGGTCGGAGACACGCAGCACGACCCACGAGCCGTCCTCGACGTCGAGCGGGACGGTGAACGTGGCTGTCGCGCCGGACGTGGTCCCGATGACGTCGACCACGTCCGGCGCGTCGGTGCCGGGGCGCAGCACCTGGATGTCGAGCGGCTTGCCGGCCCACTCGGCACCGCGGTCGAGGTCCACGGCGAAGCTCACGTCCGCCGGAGGCCAGTGGCAGGACGCCGCCCATCTGTACTCCGTTCGCGGTGGCGTCGAGACGCAGGCCCGATTGACATCCTCTCCCTCCTGAAGGGGGAGATTCCCGCCTACCGCGCCGTTGAAGGCTGCGGTGTCGAGTGGGTTCCCGCTTCGCCGCGCGGTGCCGGGACGAGTCTCGGTCTTATCAGCGTCCGACATCAGCGTGTGGTTGTGCAGATCGGCATGGACCAGTTGGGTATCCGGGCTCCTCCGGTCTCGTCCTGCTCCCGTATCTGGAGGGTGAGCGCACCCCGCAGCTGCCGCACACCGCCGGCACCCTGACCGGGCTGCGGCGCGAGTCGATGAAACCGAGCATGTGGAGCGGGCGGTGACGGCCGACGTGCCCTCGCCCGAGGCCCTGGCCCTCCGGCCGGGTCCCTGCGGGCGGGAGCCGGCCGGGACCCCGCGGGCTCCGGCCGGCGCGCACCCGGCGGTGCTCAGTCGTCGTCCGCCGTCGCCGACTCGGCCTCGGCGGCGGCCGATTCCGCGGCGTCCACGAGCTTGTGCATCTCGCCGATCTGCGACGGGCCGGTGGTCACCGGCGCCTCGGCCGCGCCGCCGTCCGTTCCGTCGCCGCCGGGACCACAGCCCGTCAGGCCCGCGAAGCACACGGCGGCAACGGCGATGCCGACGGCGGTGCGGCGGACGGCCGTCACTTCCCGGCCCCGTCCTTGTTCGCCTCGCACCAGGACTTCACCGGGGCCAGGTCCTTCTGGCGCTTCTCCAGCGTCGGAACGAGCGAACGCCGGAAGGTGAGCTTGTCGTTGAGGTAGGTCTCGATCTCGCTGTGGCCGGCCTTGCGGGCATTCTGGACGCGCTTCTCCAGCCGGCTGATGGAGCCGCGCTGCGCCGCGTCGCCCTGGAGGCGGTCCAGGGCACGCTCCAGCCGCTTCTCGATCTTCGGCACCCGCTTGCACAGGGCCTTCGCGCCGTCACCCGTCGGCGTGCTGCCCGGCGACGGTGTCCCGCCGTCGGCCGAGGCCGCTCCCGCCGTGGCGAGCAACGTCGCGACAGTGGTGAGAGCCAGGGCAGTCGTCTTGGCGGTCCTCATGTCGGTGTACCTCCTGGAGCACCGCGCGGGGCCCGTGCGCCCGCGCCTGGCCCGGACGCTAGGCACCGTCCTTGTGGAAACCCTGTGGGCGCCGGGCCGTTCCGATCAGCCAGTCACGCTGGGCCGGGAGCGCGGGCACGGTCTCGCCCCGCACCGGGAGGCGGACCTCGAACCGCGCGCCGCCGCCCGACGGCCGCTCCTGGACCCGCACCCGCCCCCGGTGCAGGGCCGCCTGCTGTGCGACGAGGGTCAGGCCGAGCCCCGAGCCGGGGCTGTCCGGTCCGCGCCGGAAGCGATCGAACACCGCCTCGCGCTGCGACGGCGGCACGCCGGGCCCCTGGTCGTCCACCGTCAGCACCGCGACCGGCTCCTCGCCGGCGCCGCCCGTGCGCAGACCCACCTCGATACGGGCCACGCCGTCACCGCTGCGCCCGTGGACCAGTGCGTTGACGAGGAGGTTGTCGACGATCGTGCGCAGGCCGGGCTCCCATCCGTACACGCCGGTGCGCGGCAGCACCGGTACACCGATCTGCGCCGAGGGGTGCCTGCGCCGGGCATCGGCGACCGAGGCGTCGATCACGTCCGCGAGGTCCACGGGACCGAAGGCGTCGGCCTCCACCAGATCGCCCCGGCCGAGTTCCCGCAGCATCACCAACAGCCCCAGCATCCGTGAGTGCTCGCTGTGCAGATCGCCGAGCACCTCCGTCCGCTCGGCCGGGCCGAGCTCCGGGTGCTCGGTGAGGATGTCCAGGTTCGTCCGCATGCTCATCAGCGGCGTGCGCAGTTCATGGGCGGCGGCGGCCGCGAAGGACCGCGCGGTGGCCAGGGCTCCGGTGGTCCTGGCGGCCTGTTCGTCGTAGCGCGCGAGCACGGTGTGCAGGGTCCGGGCGAGGTCGTCGACCTCGGTGACGCCGGTCGGGGTGTGCTCCAGCCTGGCCGCGTCGGCCCTCGGGTCCAGCCCGCTGGTGCGCCGCTGCAGGCGCCGCAGCGGGCGCGCGGCCCGGGAGGCGACCGCCAGGCCCAGCAGACCTGCCACCGGAGCGGCCAGGAGGGCCACGGTCACCACACGTCTGCGGACGAGCACCAGTTGGCCCCGGCTCGCCGTGTCGGGGGAGAAGAGCCACAGCGTGCCCTCGACACCGGCTCGCGCACCCCGTACCCGCACCGACAGCACGCGCCAGCTGTCACCGCCGCCCTCGACGGTCACCGGCCGTGGCGCGCTGCCCGGGAGTGCCACGGCCGCGCCGGGCTGAGGACCGCCCGAGACGGTTCCCCCCGGCCCGGCCAGCCGGATGCCGACATCCAGCGCCGAGGCGTACAACTGCCGCTCACGCGCCTGTTCCACGGCGGCCGGCCGGTCGGCCGCCGTGACCCGCAGCAGCCGGCGGGCATCTCCCGTGGCCTGTGCCGCCCGCTCCCGCAGATGGGCGTCCTGTTGCGCGTGCAGATCACGCGCGACCAGGTGGAGCAGCAGCCAGCCGGCCGCCAGGACCAGCAGCGGCACCGTGACGCCGACGGCGAGTGCGATACGGGTGGAGAGTTTCATCCGCTCTGCCCCCAGTCGTCCCAGCGCAGGACGAAGCCGATTCCCCGCACCGTGTGGACGCACCGGGCGCGGCCGTCGTTCTCCAGCTTGCGCCGCAGATAGCTGACGAAGGTGTCGACGGCGTCCGTGCGCACCTCGAAGTCGTACCCCCAGACGCGGTCGAGCAGTTGGTCCCTCGTGAGCACGATCCCCGTGTTGCGGGCGAGGACCTCCAGGAGCTCGAACTCCCGCCGGGTCAGCGACAGCGGCTCTCCGGAGATCCGGGCCTCGCGGGCCGCCGGATCCAGTACCAGCGGTCCGGTACGCACGACGTCCGTCTCCTTGGGCGGTCGCCTGCGCAGCAGTGCGTCCAGGCGCAGCACCAGCTCCTGCAAGGCGAACGGCTTGACCAGGTAGTCGTCCCCGCCCGCCTGCAGGCCGGCTATCCGGTCGGCCGTCTCGTCGAGCGCGGAGAGCATCAGGACGGGCACGTCGTCGCCGTCCTCGCGCAGGGTCCGGCACACCTCGATGCCGTCGATGTCCGGCATCGAGATGTCCAGCACGACGACGTCGGCGGGCCGCTCCCGTGCCAGGTCCAGGGCGGGCCGCCCTCCGTCGGCCAGGGACACGGAGAAGCCCGCCAGCCGCAGTCCCCGTTCCAGCGCCCTCCGGATCGCCGGATCGTCGTCCACGACCAGCACCCTGCCCTTGCCGGCTCCCGCGTCCATGCGCCCGCTCCCGTCCTCGGTTCCAGCGGCCCGAGTGTAGGCGGGCCGTGGAAGAGCGCCCGATCCAACTCGAATGATCGAACGATCAGTTCGGTTTTCTTTCTTGAGCGATTGAGTGTTTGCGTGCTAGAAACCGCTTGCTCCTCCTGGTGACCCGCTGTCCTCCGCCTCCTCCCCCCGGAGCTCCCATGACGTCTGTCTGGTCTCGTCGCGGTTTCCTCGCCACCACCGGTGGTTCGGCCCTCACGCTCGGCCTGGCCGGCCCGGCGGCCGCAGCCCACAGGGGCGAGCCCGCGCCCCCGCACAGCGCACCGGAGGCCGCCGCTGCCGCGGACGACGCCTTCGCGGCACTGCGCACCAAGTGGCGCGCACTGATACTCGGGGAGAGCTTCAGCCCCACCGCCGAGCCGTTCAGAACCAAACTCGCCACCCTCGGCACACAGGCCGCCTCCTTGCGGAGCGCCATGGCACCGGCGAGCGGGTCGCTCTGGCCCGACCTCGACTACCGCGACCCGGCCCCGGACACCGACCAGGAGTCGTACGGCTATTCGCAGCGGATGAACGACAGCTTCTACCGGCTGAGCACGATGGCGCAGGCCTACTGCCAGCCGGGCACGGGACTGACCGGGGACGCCGCCCTCAAGGACGCCGTCATCGCCGGACTGGACCACCTCTGTTCGGACGTCTACAGCGCGTCCAAGCCGCGCTTCGGCAACTGGTGGAACTTCCAGATCGGCTCCCCACAGACGCTGATGGACATCGCCGTACTGCTCCATGAGCACCTGTCACCGCAGCAGATCGCCGCCTACTGCGCCGCCGTGGACGCGTACGTGCCCGACTCGGCCGTGTCGAAGTACACCGGCACCAGCACCGGCGCCAACCGCGTCGACCTGTGCCGGGTGCTCGTCCTGCGCGGCGTCGTCGGCGACAGCCCAGCGAAGATCGTCGTCGGCCGGGACGCGCTGTCACCCGTCTTCCCGTACGTCACCACAGGGGACGGCTTCTACGCCGACGGCTCGTTCATCCAGCACACGAACATCCCGTACATCGGGGGCTACGGCGCCGTCCTCAACGACGGTCTGGGCCGGCTGTTCGCGCTGCTGCGCGGCTCCGCATGGCAGGTCGAGGACCCGGCGAGCCAGCTCTTCCTCGACACCATCGAGAAGGCGATCGCCCCGTTCATCTACAACGGGCTGATGATGGACAACGTCTCCAGCCGTGGCATCAGCCGCGGTCTGACCGCGTCCGACACCTTCCAGCTGGCCCAGGACGACCACACCCGCGCCCATGGCGTGATGGCCTCCATCGTCCTCCTCGGCCAGGGCGCCGGCCCGGCGGAGGAAGCCCGCTGGAGGGCCATGGTCAAGGGCTGGCTCCAGCGCGACTACTACGGCCCCGCCCTGAAGAACCCCAAGCTCAGCCTCGTCAACACCGCCCGGCTGCAGTCCCTGGTCGACGACGACACGGTCAAGCCGGCTCCCGAGCCGAGCGTGCACCGGGTCTTCCACAACATGGACCGCGCCACCCACCGCAGACGCGACTGGGCCGCGTCGCTCAGCATGGCCTCCCGGCGCATCGCCCACTACGAGTTCGGCAACGGCGAGCACGCCCGCGGCTACCACACCGGGTCCGGCTGGCTGTCCTGGTGGGGCGACGACCACGGGCTCGAGCAGTACTCGGACGCCTACTGGCCGACCGTCGACCCGTACCGGCTGCCCGGCATCACCGTCTCCAGGAAGCCGCTGCCGGACGGCGTCGGCGGCAACTGGGGCAACCCGAAGCCCGCCACCGGCTGGGTGGGCGGAACCACCGACGGCGAGTACGGGACCGCGGGCCAGCATCTGCAGGGCGTCACCAGCACCATGGAGGCAAAGAAGTCGTGGTTCTTCCTCGACGACTGCGTGGTCTGCCTGGGCGCCGGGATCACCTCGGCCGACGGCGCCGGCGTCGAGACGATCGTGGACAACCGCAATCTGGGTGCCGCCGGGACCGCCGCGCTGAGCATCAACGGCATCCGCCAGCCCGCCACCCAGGGCTGGACGGCCACCCGCAAGCACACGTACTGGGCGCACATCGACGGCCACGCCGGCTACGTCTTCCCCGGCGGCACCGCCCTCACCGCACTGCGCGAGGAGCGCACCGGCGCCTGGAAGGACATCAACAGCGGAAGCTCTCCCGAGCCCTTCACCCGCCGCTATCTGACGCTCTGGCACGACCACGGCACCGACCCGCAGGGCGCTTCGTACGCGTACATCCTGATGCCCGGTGCCGGCCGGTTGCGCACCGCCGCACGGGCCCTGGACCACGACTGGCTGCAGATCCTCGCCAACGACGCCGGCCACCAGGGCGTCCGCGTTCCCTCGCGCGGCTTCACCGGCATCAACTTCTGGAGTCCCGGCACGGTCGGCACCGTCACGGTGAGCGCACCCGTGAGCGTCCAGATCCGCGAACGCCGCGACGGCACCGCGACCATCGCGGTGGCCGACCCCTCCCGCACCGTCCAGAGCCTCACCCTCACCTGGAAGCGCGGGGTCGCATCCGTGCTCTCCACCGCGCCCTCGGTCACCGCGACCGGGACGGGCTCCGCGCTCACCCTGACCTTCGGCGACCTCAGCGGCAGTTACGGCGCCACCCAGAAGATCACCGTCAAGCTCGGCTGACCGGAAGGGACGTTCGCATGACCCGCATGTCTCGCATGACCCGCATGGCTCACACGACGCACACGCCACACGCAGATGAACGCAGGCGTCCGCGTACGAACCGGCGCACCGGTCTGCGGCGGCGCCTCGGCGCCGGCGCAGGGGTGTTCGCCGGGGCACTCGCCTGCCTCCTCTACTCGACGGGACCCGCGGCCGCGGCCGTCACCCCCGGAGGCATGGTCTCCAACTCGTACTCCATCACCGGCGCGCCCGCCGAGGGCCTGGAGAAGCTCGCCTTCCCCCTCAAGGTCATCAGCCAGCCCGACGAGTCCGGTTACTACTGGGCGCAGCAGTACTACTTCAAGTCCGGCCAGGTCGGCTACGTCGGCCTGCAGCCGCGCCCGGGCAACAGCGGTCTGGCCGTCTTCAGCGTCTTCGGCTCCGGCACCTCCACCAGCCACCCCAACTGCCGCACGGGCGCAGACGGCGGAGCCGGCACGAGCTGCAGTGTCACCTACCCGTACGTCGAGGGCCGCTGGTACCAGCTGGAGATCATCAGGACCGGCACCGACAACTGGACCGGTTACGTCGTCGACACCGCCACCGGCGTGTGGACCACGATCGGCAGCTGGAACGTGGCCGCCTCGGCGGGCTGGCTCAGGCCCACCGGCGTCGGCTTCGTCGAGCACTACAAATCCCTGGCCGACTGCGCCTCCATCCCCTACGCCCAGGCGGTGTGGGGCAAGCCCTTCGTCGACCCGGAGCCCGGCACGGGCACCAACACCAGCGCGCACACCTACGGCCCGTGCAAGGCGAACGCGAGCTACACCATCTCCGGTGGGCAGGTGACGATGACGACGGGCGGCTGACATCCGCGGCGCTGGACGACGGGAGGCCGGCACCCGGCCCGGGCTATCGGGCCGTGCCGGCGTTCCACCGCTGGTCCAAGTCGCCGTCGACCGGGTCGAAACCGAGGGAGCTCCCCTCCGAACTCCCCAGCGGCTCCAGGGCGAAGTCAGGGTCGATCCGTGGCCGGACGGCTCCCGAAGCGTCCACGGTGAAGAGCAGGTTGAGGCCGTTCTTGCCGTCCACGGAGGCGCACGACCAGATCCCCGCACCACGGTCGGTGTCGCCGCGCGAGTCGAGGCAGTAGTCGGGATCCGCGCCGCTGCGCAGGAGCCCGCCGGGCTCCAGGCTCCACTGCTGGGTGCGGGCGCCGTTGCAGCGCGTGGTGATGACGTCGGTCCGATTGGCCATGACGCCGTCCTCGATGTCGAGGCACAGTCCCGTGTCGGCGTTGACGACGGGGCGGTGGCCACCGCCGGGGACGATCGGCACGGGACGCGGCGGGACGCTCTTCGACGGCGTGGGCGCCGGACGTTGGGGCGACGGGGCCGACGTGGTCGGACCCGGGGAGCGGGTGGGCCGCTGAGACGGCTGCCGGGTGGGGGCGGCCGACGGGGCGGACGGGGCTGCGGATGCGATGGGCGGGACCACGGCGGCAGTGGGCAGCGCCACCGCGGCACGGGACGGCTCGGGGTCGCCCGAGGAGGCCACGAGCACCGTGCCGGTGACGACGGTGACCGTCGCCACCGCCACGGCGGCGACGACGAGGACGGCGGACCGGGACGGGCGGCGCGCGCCGCCCGCCGTCCTCGCGTCGCCCTGCCACGTCCCGGACCCGCCGAGGAACCCGGCGACGCCCGCTCCGAGCCGGTTCCTCGGTGCGGTCCCGGTCCCGGTCCCGGTCCCGGAGGCCGTGGCGGGCAGGGGGATGCGGGCCCCTGCCGTCCCGGCCGGGCCGGGCACGGGAAGCCGTGTGGTGTACTCCGCTCCGCCCCACCCGAGCAGATGCTCGGCGAAGACCGGCCGGGGGGCGTCCACCATCCTGGTCAGCTCGGCGACCAGCCGCGTGCAGCGGGCGCACTCCGCGAGATGCAGCGTCAGGTCCCCGCTGTGCCTGCGGTCTCCCGGGCGTGCCGCCGCCTCGATGATGCGGCGGTAGCCGAGACACCTTCGGTCCCCGCGCTCCAGGTACGCCTGGAGAAAGGCCCGCCGCAGGGACTCCGGCGCCTTCGCCCGCAGATCGGCCACGAGATCCGGCCGGACGCCGACGCAGGTGGCCACCGTGGTGTCCGGCTCCTGGTCCACCACCGCGTACCAGACGACGCCTCGGGTCAGCGCCGGCAACCGGTAGAAACCGGCGAGCATGGCGGACGACGTGTCGGACGACGCCTCGGACGGACCGCGGCGGGGCGCGGCCGGCCCAGGACCCGGCTCCCCGGCCGTGGCCGTCCCGGTCGCGGCGCCGGTCGCCGTAGTGGTGCTCTGTGCCGTGGCGGTGGTCCGTGCGGTCTCGTCGATCCACGAGGCGAAGTCGGGTGAAAGCCGGTCCCGACGGCTGCTCATGGCCCAGGCGGCGCCCACGCGCTGAACGAGC
This sequence comes from Streptomyces sp. NPDC091376, assembly GCF_044757085.1. Classification (NCBI taxonomy): domain Bacteria; kingdom Bacillati; phylum Actinomycetota; class Actinomycetes; order Kitasatosporales; family Streptomycetaceae; genus Streptomyces; species Streptomyces sp. NPDC091376. The sequence goes on from NZ_JBIVUF010000022.1 coordinate 28,666, forward strand.
ATCAGCAGATGGTGCCGCCATTGCCCACGGGGCTCGATGCCCCGGCACGCCTCCTCGGAGGCGAGGCGCAGGGCCTGGAGAGCCAGTTGGGTCCCGGCGGTCTGGTTGCGGCCACACAGCCGTGCGTAGGCCAGAACCGCGGGCAGATGCCGGCGTTTGAGCTCCTGTACGGCCGGATGGGCCTGCGGGGCACCGGAACGGATACGTTCGGTGAGCTCGGCGTCCGACAGACCGCTGTAGTCCGGCTGCCCGTCCGCATGCGGCGGACCGGCCCGGTGGTGGAGCTCTGGCACCCTTGCGTCTCCTCGTCCACTACGGCACGACCGGCCCGCCCGCCCCTCGGGGCGCGCCACGCTCCCACGGGGTTACCTGCCGGAAACAAGAGCCCATGGTGGAGCAGCCTGCCGCGCGGGGAAAGGTGTTTCCGCGGGTAAGTCGTCATGAGAAGGCGCGTGACGGCCGTGCCCGGCTCACGCGACCCGGCGGATCCGTGCCAGGACGAGCACCGTGTCGTCGTCCGGAGGGTCGGGCAGCAGACGGGCGAGGATGCGGTCCGCCTCCTCCTCCAGCGGGCCCGAGGCACGGCTCAGCTCGGCGCGGAGCCGGTCCGCCCCCTCGTCGATGTCCCGGCCGCGGGCCTCGATGAGGCCGTCGGTGTACAGGGCCAGGGTGGCGCCGTCGGGGAGTTCGATCTCGGTCGTACCGAAGGGGTGACCGCCGACCCCCAGCGGTACGCCGAGGCACTCGCCGATCGTCTCGACCGTCCCGTCGGAGTGGAGCACGAACGGCGGGGGATGGCCGGCGTTGGCGATACGGGCGCGCCCGCTTCTGGCGTCGTAGACGATGTAGACGCAGGTCGCCAGCTCGATGCCCGCCTCCTGCGCGCACACGTCGAGTTCGGTGAGCAGGGCGTCCGGCTCCTCGTTGTGCCTGGCGAGTGCCTCGGTGGTGATGCGCAGTCGGCCCATGTCCGCGGCGGCCCGGACGCCGTGTCCCATGACGTCGCCGACGATGAGCGCGACGCGGTCCTCGGACAGGTCGATCACGTCGTACCAGTCGCCGCCGACTTCGGTGACGCGGCTGCCGGGCACGTAGCGGTGGGCGACCTGTACGTACGCAGAGGCGTCCAGGGACGTGGGAAGCAGCGCACGCTGGAGCGTGAGCGCGATGTCCTGGACCCGGCTGTACAGGCGCGCGTTGTCGAGGCAGAGGGCCGCACGGGAGGACAGTTCGCCGGCCAGGCTCAGATCCTGCTCGGTGAACGCCGGTCGGGCCGCGGATCGCCCGAACATGGTGAGCCCCTGGACCGTGCCCCGGGCGATGAGCGGGGCGATGAGGATGCAGGTCAGGCCGCTGTCGAGCAGGAGCCGTGCGCGGGCCTGGTGGAGGGCCGTCGTCGTCGCGAAGTCCTCGTTGACGGGGAAGGAGATCGGGCGGCCCGTCTCCACCACGCGGTGGATCCTGGACCCGGGTGGATAGGTCACGGTCTCCAGACCGCTCACCAGCTCGGGGGCGGGAGGAGGCAGCACGGTGCCGGAGGCGATCCGGTGCGTGATCAGCGGCAGTTGCGGATCGTACGGCAGCGATTCGTCCATCCAGTCGACGAGTTCCACGACGGAGGCGTCGCAGAAATCCGGAACTGCCGCCTCGACCAGTTCCTGCGCGGTGACGTTCACATCCAGGGACGTGCCGATCCGGGCCGTGGCCCGGTCGAGCAGGTCCAGTCGCTGACGGGCGGCCGTCGCCTCCAGAATGGCCTGCTCCCGCTCGGTCACGTCGACCATGAGCCCGCCCAGTCCGGGCCGGCTGCCGACCGCCTGGCTCAGCGGGAACATGCTCACCGACCGCACCTGGTCACGGTCGGGGCGCCCCGGTGTGCGCAGGCCGACGAGGGTGCCGATGACGGGCCCGCCCTCCCCGGCCACCGAGCGCATCAGGCGCAGGAACTCCCCGCCGTCGGACGTCACCATGACCTCTTCCACGGAGCGCCCGAGGTGGTCCTCGACGGGCAGACCGTCCATCTCGGCGAGCGCCTGATTGAGGTGGACGTACCGAAGGTTCTCGTCGAGCATCACCAGGCCGATGGGGCACGTCTCGAAGAGCGCGTCGAGGAAGGCCAGATTGGTCTTCACCCGGTCGAGCTCCGCGCTCGGGCTCGCCAGCCCCATCACGAACGAGCGTCCCAGGGCGCCGGTCATGGGGAAGACGCGGAACCCGCACGTGAAGACCGTGCCGTCACGTTGCACCGCCGGGAACCGGCCGCGCCAGTACCCGAGGGTCCGGGCACGCTCGGCGAGCAGCACGGACGCCCGAGGACCGTCCTGGGGCGTGTCCGGGAAGAGGACGGCGGCGGGTCCGGCCAGGACGGCCGCCGAGTCGTGTCCGAAGAGGTCCTGAGCCCCGGGTCCCCAGTAACAGATCCGGTCGTCCTCGTCGATGCCGAAGACCGCCACGGACACGTGTTCCAGCAGGGATCCCGGCTCCGACCGGAGCACGCCGGGGCCCGTCGCGTCCCCCGGCCGGTCATCTGGCACCGGACGATCCTTTCCACCGGAGGCACACCTCAGGCGTGCCTGGGGCGCGCCTGAGGCACGCCGGCGGCTCGGCCGCGGTGACCCGTGAGGCGATGGGCAAGGCCAAGCCTTCTCGTCACCCATTGTGCGGATGTAGCGCCGCGACTGCCCACGTCAGGCGTTCCCGGGACGCCGGCGCGGCCGCCGCAGCCCGGCGACGGGCGTTCGCCGGCTCCTCGGCGTCACGATTCCGTCACCTGGAGTGACCCTCCGGGTGTAGCTCCGCGAGATCGGCGGCACGGCGCAGCACGTCGACGAGCATGGCGGAGGTCAGCCGTCCGGTGTACGTGTTGTGCCGGCTCGGGTGGTAGCTGCCGAGGAGGTGCAGCGGGCGCGGATGCCTGCCCCCGGCCGGCAGGACGACGTGCGCGCCGTGTCCGAAGGCGGGCCGCGGCCGTGGTATCTGCCTCCCCGTGTCGCGCAGTACCGGCAGCAGGGCCTGCCAGCCGAAGCCGCCGAGCACGACCACGGCACGCAGCCGGGGGCCGAGAAGTTCCAGCTCGGCCGACAGCCAGGGCCGGCAGCGGTCCCTCTCCCCGGGAGCGGGCCTGTTGTCCGGCGGGGCACAGTGCACGGGTGCGGTCAGCCGTACGCCGTGCAGGACGAGTCCGTCCCCGGCCTGCCGGGACGTCGGCCGGGAGGCGAGGCCGACCTCATGCAGTGCGGCGAAGAGGAAGTCACCGCTCTCGTCCCCGGTGAACATCCGCCCCGTCCTGTTGGCCCCGTGCGCGGCCGGTGCGAGCCCGACCACGGCGAGGGACGCGTCCGCGGGCCCGAATCCGGCGACCGGCCGCGCCCAGTACTCCCAGCCCTGGTAGGCCGCGCGTTTGACCCGGGCGACCTCCTCGCGCCATGCCACCAGCCGGGGGCAGGCCCGGCACCGCGTCACGAGCCCGTCCAACTCGTCCAGGGTGGTGCAGCCGGGTGCGTGACGGGCCGCGAACGTCGCCTCATCGGCAGCCGGCGCGGCATCGCCCCGCTCTCCCGCTCGCTCCATGCCTTCACGCTACCCAGCGGCCCGTACGGAGGCCCCGCACGGTGCCGACCACCCGGCGGACGAGGCTCCCGGGCGGCCCCGTGTCGGCCCCGGCGACGGAAAATGCGGTGCCCCGGCCGAGCCCGGCTCTCTACACTCGGCTCACGCGCCGCCGGGACATCCCAGCGCGCGCTTTCGACATGTTCGACCGACGAACCGATGAGGGGAGCCCGACCATGCGTCACCGCACCGCTGTCGCCGCTCCCCGGTCACGGTACGACGTGATCCTGGTGTCCTCGGCCGTCCGGTGACGGCTGCGCGGCCGTCACCGGGATCCGTGACGAACACCTGACCCCCTCCGCCCGGTGAGCCGTCTCGCCGGGACCTCGCCCGGACCTCGCCTGGACCGCCCCGTCGCGTTCACGCCGTATCCCGGCGATGACGACGGATCAGGGGACCCTTCCGGCCTGGACCCAGGCCGCTTCGTCCGCGAATCGCGCTGCCTTTTTCTCGATGACCTTCGATCACCCGAAAGGCAACGGGCCGTGCGCACCAACCTGCAACGCCATGCCACCAATCCACTGACCGACGTCCGGAACCTGGGCATCCTCGCCCACGTCGACGCCGGCAAGACCACGGTCACCGAACGGATCCTGTACCTCACCGGCGCCACCCACAAGCGGGGCGAGGTCCATGAGGGCACGACCGTCACCGACTTCGACCCGCAGGAGCGCGATCGTGGGATCACCATCTTCGCCGCCGCGGTGAGCTGCGACTGGGACGGGCACCGGCTCAACCTCATCGACACACCGGGACACGTCGACTTCGCCGACGAGGTGGAGCGCTCCCTGCGCGTGCTCGACGGCGCCGTCGCCGTGTTCGACGCCGTCGCGGGAGTCGAACCACAGAGCGAGTCGGTGTGGCGGCAGGCCGACCGGCACGGCGTCCCGCGGATCGCCTTCGTCAACAAGATGGACCGCGCGGGCGCCGACCTCGACACGGCCGTCGCGTCGATCCGGGAACGTCTGGGCACGGTGCCGCTGGTCGTCCAGCTCCCGATCGGACGCGAGGACGGATTCACCGGCGTCGTGGATCTGCTCCGCATGCGCTCCCTGGTCTGGAGCCCCGGCCGCGACACGTTCGATCAGGGCCCGGTGCCCGACGCCCTTCAGGAGGAGGCACACCGGCGCCGCCGGCTGCTCGAGGAGGCGGTGGCGGAACTGCACCCGGTCGCGCTGGAGGAGTTCTGCGCCCGCTCCGCGGTCTCCACCCCCACGCTGGCCGCCGCGCTGCGCGAGATCACCAACAGGGGTGAGGGCGTGGTGGTGTTGTGCGGGTCGGCCTACCGCAACCGCGGCATCGAACCACTGCTGCAGGCCGTCGTGGCCTACCTCCCCTCGCCGCTGGACGTACCGCCGGTACGAGGCAGTCTGGACGGCGCAGAGCTGGAGCGTGCCGCCGACCCGGCGGCGCCGCTCGCGGCCCTGGTCTTCAAGGTGAACGCGACGGCCACGGGACGGATGACGTACCTGCGTGTGTACGCCGGAACGATACGGAAGGGGGACACCGTGCTGGACGTGGGCGCCCGTCGCACCGAGCGGATCGGGCGGATCGTGAGGGTCCAGGCCGACCGGCACGCGGAGGTGGACCGGGCGGTCGCCGGGGACATCGTCGCGGTGATCGGTCCGAAGGGTGCCCGTGCCGGGGCCACCCTGTGCGCGCCCACGGCGCCGCTGGTCCTGGAACCGCCCACCGTGGCCGACCCGGTCGTCTCGGTGGCGGTCGAGGCCCGCACGGGTCTCGACGCCGACCGGCTGGCGCCGGCGCTGGCACGGCTGGCCGAGGAGGATCCCTCGCTCGTGGTCAGGACCGATCCCGAGACCGGCCAGACGGTCCTGTCGGGCATGGGCGAGCTGCATCTGGAGGTCGCGGTGGAGAAGATCCGGCGCGCCCACGGGATGGACGTCGGCGTCGGCCCGCCGCGGGTGACCTATCGCGAGACGGTCGTCCGCGGCGTGTCCGGGCTGCTGTACCGGCACGTCAAACAGGACGGAGGCGCCGGCCAGTTCGCCCACGTCGTCCTGGACGTCGAGCCGCTGGGAACGACCGCCGACGGCGGCGCGTCCGGCTTCGCGTTCCGATCGGCCGTCGTCGGCGGACGCGTGCCGCAGGAGTACGTCCGCGCGGTGGAGGCCGGATGCCGGGACGCCCTGACCGAGGGTCCCCTCGGCGGCCACCCGGTGAGCGGGCTGCGGGTCACCCTCGCCGACGGAGCCATCCATCCCAAGGACTCCTCGGAGATGGCGTTCCGGACGGCGGGCAGGTTCGCCCTCAGGGAGGCGCTGCGCGCCGCCGTGATGGCGCTGCTCGAACCGGTGGTCGAGGTCACGGTCACCGTGCCCGACGACGCGGTGGGCGGGGTGCTCGGCGACCTCGCGGCGCGGCGCGGCCGGATCTCCGGCTCGACCGCGCGGGGCGGCACCGCGGTGATCACCGCGACCGTGCCGCTGGCCGAGCTGTTCGGGTACGCGTCCCGGCTGCGCAGCCGTACCCAGGGCCGGGGAACCTTCACCACCCGCGCCACGGGCTACGCCGCCGTCCCGGCGTCGGTGTCCGAGCAGATCCTTGCGCGGTAGCCCCCGGCGCTGCTCCCGGTGGCCCCGTCCGTACGCGGGCGGGGCCGTCCCGGGACGGCCCCCGATCGGCCGAGTGGTCGCGGCTCGCGCTGCGACCGCGCACGCTCCGCCGCAACCTGGAGCAAGGACGACCAGAGCCGCTGAGCTTCAGGGAGCACGCATGGGCAACGGTGCCGCGAAACCGGACGGGCCGGTGCTGGCCGGTGTCGACAAAGGCGGCGGCCAGGAGTACGTGGTGCGCTGCGCGGCCGGGCAGGCCGCCCTGCACGGCCTGCCCCTGCACCTGCTGTACGTCTCCGAGCACCCGGACCGGGACGTGCCGGGCACGGACGTGGTGGAGCCCCTGGAGAGGCTGGTCCGGTCCGAGTTCCCTGAGGTGACGGTGACGGCGGAAGCGGTCGCCGGCCGGCCCGCGGCCGTGCTCGTGGAGCGGTCCGCGCGGGCCTTCTGGACGGTCGTCGGCCACCGTGGCAGCGGCGGCTTCCCGCGACTGCCGCTCGGCTCGGTCAGCTGGCAGGTGGCCACACATGCCGCGTGCCCCGTCATCGTCGTACGACCCGGTGACGCTCCCGCCGCCCCGGAGAAACGCGTCGTGGCAGGGGTGGACGTCTGCGACGCCTCCGGTGTCTCGGCGCGCGCCCTGGACGTCGCCTTCGCCGAGGCCCGGCTGCGCGGTGCGCGCCTCGAACTCGTCCACGGAAGCTTCCACCTGGGCGAGACGCCCACCGGCCCCGGCATGGCCGCGCCCGACTTCGAGATCCTCGACGACGCGGTCCACGCCGCGCTGAAGGAGGAGGCGGACAAGCGCCGCGACCGCTTCCCGGACGTGCGGGTCGCACTCCACGCCGAACGGCTGCGGGCGGCGACCCTCCTGGCGGAGTCGTCGAAGGGCGCGGACCTCCTGGTCGTCGGTTCTCACGGCCGCTCCGGTCTGCGCAGACTGCTCCTCGGGTCCGTGAGTTCGGAGCTGCTCCACACCGCCGCCTGCCCCGTGGCGATCGTCCACGCCCCGCACCCGGACTGAGCACCGGGGAGAGCCCCGGCGCCCGGTCCGTCACGCGAGAAGGTCGACTCCCGCCCGGAACACGCGCGGCAGCCGGGACGCGAGCGGAACGATGCGCGCGGCGAGGTACGGATTCTCCCGGGCCCGCAGGAGCGAACCCGTGAGCAGCCGGTAGCTGCGGGAGAGCCGCCGCCACGCATGCTCGTACGCCTCTGGCCGGCCCGCGCGTACGCAGCGGACCAGTTCGCCGGCGGCGGTCAGGGCGAGCGTGAGGCCCTCACCGGTCAGTGCGTCGACGTAACCCGCCGCGTCACCGACGAGGAGCACCCGGCCGGCGACGCGTGAGCGGACGCCCTGACGCAGCGGTCCGGCCCCGCGCACCGGACTCGCGGCCTCGGCCGTCAGCCGCGCCGCCAGGGCCGGGAAACAGTCCAGCTGGGTGTCGAACGGAGCCCGGTGCGCGGTCAGTACGGCGACTCCGACGAGACCGGGTGCGAGGGGGGTGACGTACGCCTCGGAGCGCGCCGACCAGTGCACCTCGACCAGATCGCTCCACGGTGCGACGGCGTAGTGACGGCGCAGACCGTAGCGTGCCGCCCGGCGCGGACCCGGTGGCGCGCACAGCCCGAGCGCGCGCCGGATGGGGGAGTGCAGTCCGTCGGCGGCCACCAGGTAGCGCGCCGTCAGACCGCCGGCCGTCACCTGCCGCTCGTCCTGAAGCACCCGGTCGAGGCGCTGAGGAACGATCCGCACGCCCAGCTCCGCCGCGCGCGCGGCCAGCGCCGGCTGCAGCTCCGTGCGGCGTACGCCGATGCCGTGCCCCGAGCGGAAGCGCGCCTCGGCGGTGTCCCCCGTGACCCCGTCCACGTAGCGGATGCCGTGGAACGGTCCACCGGTGACCTGGACGCCGAGGCTCCCGAGCGCCCGTACGGCCCCCGGCATCAGACCTTCACCGCAGGCCTTGTCGATCGGAGTCGGGCGCGGCTCGGCCACGACGACGTCCAGTCCGGCCAGCGCGCCGTGGATGGCCGTGGCCAGACCGGCCGGGCCGCCGCCGGCGACCAGCAGATCGATCACCGGACGGCGTCCGCCGGCCGTGCGGCGTGCCGTGTCACATCGGTCAGAGCCGCCTCCTCGCAGCGGATGCGTACGGTCAGCAACGCCAGGTTCAGCGCGGTGAACCCGAGCGCGGTGACCCACGCCGTGTGCACCAGGGGCAGCGCGAACCCCTCCAGCACGACCGCCAGATAGTTGGGGTGCCTGAGCCACCTGTAGGGGCCCGACGTGACCAGCGACAGCTCCGGGACCACCACGACCCGGGTGTTCCAGCGCGGGCCCAGGGTGACGATGCACCACCAGCGCAGCGCCTGCGCGAGGACGGTCACGGCGAGCATGGTCCAGCCGAGCACGGGAACGAAGGGGCGGCCCGCGACCCAGGGCTCGACGACGCAGCCGGCCAGGAGGGCGGTGTGCAACGCCACCATGGCCGGATAGTGGCCGCGTCCGTACTCCGTGCCGCCGCGCGTCCTGCTCCACGCGGTGTTGCGGGCGGCGACGACGAGTTCGGCGAGCCGTTCCAGGACGACCAGGAGCACGAGCAGCAGGAACGCGGTGCAGACGTGTGTGTTCATCATCAGTGGGCTCACCAGCGCAGCAGGACGAGTTCGGAGGAGAATCCGGGCCCGAAGGCGAGCATCAGCCCGGGGGAGCCGGGCTCCGGCGGCCCGGCGTCGAGGGTGTCCCGCAGTACGTGCAGGACGGACGCCGACGACAGGTTCCCCGCGCGGGCCAGCGAACGCCGGCTCATCGCGAAGGCGTCGTCGGGCAGTTCGAGGACGTCACCGAGGACGTCGAGGACCTTGGGCCCGCCCGGATGGCAGACCCAGGCCGTCACGTCGGGTGGCTTGAGGTCGTGCGCGGCGAGGAACGAGGCGATCTCCTCGCCCACATGGAGTCTGATCACGTCGGGCAGATCCCTGCCGAGCACCAGGCGGAAGCCCCACTCACCGATGTCCCATCCCAGCAGGCGCTCCGTGCCCGGATACAGGCGGCTGCGGCCGGCGACGACGACGGGGCCGGAACCCGCACGCGGGGCCTCACGATGAAGCGGGTGCTCGCGGCCCGCCGCCAGCAGCGCTCCGGCGCCGTCACCGAAGAGCGCCCCGGCGACGAGGTTCGCCATCGACGTGTCCGCAGGCTGCAGCGTGAGTGAGCACAGCTCGGTGGACAGCAGCAGCGCCACGTCCCGCGGCCGGCCGGCGAGATAGTCGTGGACGCGGGCCACGCCCGCGGCGCCCCCGGCGCAGCCGAGACCGAAGAGCGGCAGGCGTTTGACGTCGGGGCGCAGTCCGACCGCGGCGGCGACCCGGGCGTCCAGTGACGGCGTGGCCAGACCCGTCACGGACGTCGAGAGCACCAGATCGACCTGTTCGGGTGCCAGCCCGGCCTCGGCCAGGGCGAGTTCGACGGCCCGCACTCCGAGCTCGGACGCCACCTCCAGATAGGCGTCGTTGGCCCGTCCGAAGCCGCCCAGCTCGCCGTAGTGGTCCAGCGGCAGCGCGAGATGCCGTGCGTCGACCTGGACGGAGGAGTGGACGCGCCGCAGCAGACCCGGATCGGTTCCGGGAGGCAGCCGGCGAGTCAGCTCATCCGTGATCTCGGCCTGTGAGTAGCGATGAGGCGGAAGCACGGTACTCACGGCCAGAACACGAGTCATTGCCTCAAAATAGAAGCAATCTGACACAACGTAACGAAACGACCCCATCGGGCGCGTCGTGACCTAGCGTGGTGACGTGAAGCTCCCCACCGCCACCATCATCGGCGACGACGCCCCGCTCCTGCCGCCGGTCTCCTCGTACCGGACGGTCACCGGCCTGCTGAAAGCGTGTCACCCGCTGCCCGCCGCGGCCGTCAGCGTCCTCATGGCCGCCCTGATCACGGCCGTCGGCGGACGCGGTCTCATGGCCGGTGCCGTCGCGGTGGGCGCGGTGGCCACCGGACAGCTGTCGGTCGGCTGGTGCAACGACAGGGCCGACATGCGACGGGACGGCACGGCCGGCCGCAGGGACAAGCCCCTGATGACCGGGGAGACGGGACCCACCGCGGTGTCCGTAGCCGCGATCACGGCCCTGGTCCTCTGCGTCACGCTGTCGATGGCGTGCGGCCTGCTCGCCGGCAGCGTCCATCTCGCGGGTGTGGCGGCGGCCTGGTGGTACAACCTCCGCCTCAAGCGCACGGTCGTCTCCTGGTTGCCGTACGCCCTGGCCTTCGGTCTGCTCCCCGCGTTCGTCACCCTCGCCCTGCCCGGCCGTCCCTGGCCGCCGCTCTGGCTGATGGCCGCCGCCGCCCTGCTCGGCACCGGCGCGCATTTCGTCAACGTACTGCCCGACATCGACCACGATCTCGCGGCGGGGGTGAACGGCCTGCCCCAGCGGCTCGGCCGGCGGCGATCGGTGTGTGTCGCGGCCGTCCTCGTTCTGGCCTCGTCCCTGGTCCTGCTCGTCGCGCCCGACGGACCGGTGACGCGGCCCGGCTGGGCTGTGCTCTCCATGACCGTGCTGCTCTGCGCCCTGGCACTCGCGCGCCCGGTCCGCGACGCCGACGCGCGGCTGCCGTTCCTGGCCGTCATCGGCATCGCCGCTGCCGATGTCGTCCATCTGCTGGTGCTCAGCACCACCATCGCCTGACGGCAGGCCTGAGAGAGGGGCGATGGAAACCGGACACCGGTGGGGCTCGGGCGAACGGGAGTGATTGACGCATAAGGGGGTGGCCCGAGGGGCGTCCGGGTGCGCGCGGCGGGTCCGTTCCACCGGACCTTCACCGTCTGCATCACGCCATGATCGACACTGTGCGGGTGACGAGCCGGCCGGGCCGGGGCCGTCCAGATTGCGGAAGCCACTGCAACCGGTCGGGTCCGGAGGGGTGACGGGGGAGGACCGCAAGGTTTCAGCCGTGTTGCACAGCACCTGTGCACGGACGGCCGGTTGAACCCTGAACTGCCTCAACGGCAAGCGCTCTCCCTCCCGTTCCCGCGCATCGCTTCCCCGTGGCGGCGCCGTCGGCCCGGCACCGAGGGCAGCCCGATTCCCGGATAGCAAATGAATCGTAGATTCCGCTCGCCGGCGGGCGACGCGACGGAACCGGCCGAAGCGTTGAGCGGAAGCCCGGCAACGTCCGGCCCCGCAAGGATCCTTCTCCGCGATCTTCCCGATGGACGCGCGTAGAGCGGCCGAAAGGCGATCTTGTCGAGTTCTCAACCGGAAGTCAGGATCCGTAGCCAAGGCATTGTCAGGGGCATGGCGGAGGAGTGTTCGTCCTCCGTCGCCGCCTCCGGGCAGATGCCGGGACCCGTCCACCCAACGGGTCCTCAGAAACCCCCACTGGAGGATGTAGTGAACATCAAGCGCTTCACCCCCCACGCCCGCGTCGCAAGAGGCGCACGGCTGACCGCCGTTGCCTCCGCCTTCCTTGCGGCGGTCGCGCTTGCGGCCCCGAGCGCGGCAGCCGACGCCACCCCTGCGCCGGCCACCGCCGCCCAGCTCGCCGAGGTGAGCGGCGCGGTGCTGGACGCCGATGTCCCCGGCACCGCCTGGTACACCGACGCGAAGTCCGGCAAGCTCGTCGTCACCGCGGACTCCACCGTCTCGGCCGCCGAGCTGGCCGAACTCAAGGAGGCGGCGGGCAGCCGCGCCGCCGCTCTCGAGATCAAGCGCACACCGGGCACCTTCAACAAGCTCATCGCGGGCGGCGAGGCCATCTACACCGGCGGTGGCCGTTGCTCGCTCGGCTTCAACGTCCGCAGCGGCAGCACCTACTACGCCCTGACGGCCGGTCACTGCACCAACATCGGCAGCACCTGGTACACCAACTCCTCCAGCACCACCCTGCTCGGCACCCGCACCGGGACGAGCTTCCCCGGCAACGACTACGGCATCATCCGGCACGCCAACGCCTCGGCCGCGGACGGCCGCGTCTACCTGTACAACGGGACGTACCGGGACATCACCTCCGCCGGCAACGCCTCCGTCGGCCAGTCCGTCCAGCGCAGCGGAAGCACCACCGGTCTGCACGGCGGCAGCGTCACCGGCCTCAACGCCACCGTCAACTACGGCGGCGGTGACATCGTCTCCGGCCTGATCCAGACCAACGTGTGCGCCGAACCGGGCGACAGCGGCGGCCCTCTGTTCTCCGGGTCGACCGCGCTCGGCCTGACCTCCGGTGGCAGCGGCAACTGCTCCAGCGGCGGCACCACCTTCTTCCAGCCCGTCACCGAGGCGCTCGGCGCCTACGGAGTGAGCGTCTTCTAGACCCGGCAGATCCAGCAGACCCGGCAGCTCCGCCGGATCCAGGAGCTCCGGCACTCACGCACCACCGGCCGGCGGTCCGCCTCGCGCGGACCGCCGGCTCCCTCACACCCCCGGCTCCCTCACACCCCCGGCCCCCCGATCGGCCCGGGGTTCTCCGTCCTCACCGCAGGTCCTCAGCGCACCGTGAACGCGGGCGACGTCCCCGTGAACGGCGTGATCTTTCCGAAGAGGTTCCTGGCGTCCCCGAAGTGCACCACCCGGTAGGTTCCCGGCGCGGTGGCCGCGTCGATGGACCACGTGATGGTGGCCTTCGACGTTCCCGTGAGGCCGTTCACCCGCGTCCAGCGGTAGGTGGTCTGCCAGTCGCCGTCGTCGAGCACACGGACCCAGCGGCCGTCGACGAGGCGCTGGACCTCCAGGAACGTCCCGCCGCGGCGCAGGTTGTTCTTCGGGTGTCCCGTGACGAACTCCACCGTGGCCGTCCCGCCCCGCTCGTACGACGCCGCAGGCCCTGTCAGGACGTCACCGAAGGACCTGGCCATCGGGGGACTGTCGTACACGACGCCCGTCTGCAGGGTGAACTGACGCCCCGACTCGTCCGGGGGAGCGGTCCCGCGCCCGATCGCGGTGCCGGCCCGCAGCGACGCCGCCACCTTCGCGAACTCCTGCTGGTAGGCGGGCAGCGTGTAGCGACCGTAGAGGGTGGAGCCGCCCTCGTACTGCTGGGCGTCGTACTCCTCCGGCGTCGTCACGTACTGGCTGTAGGCGTTCGCGTACCCCTGGAGCAGGACGTCGCCGACCGGCACGCCGAGCTGCTCGGCCACCGTGCGCCGGACGCGCAGACCGGCCGTGATCGTGAACTCGCCCGGCCCCGCGACGAGATGGAGCCGGCCGATCTTGACGATCTGCAGCGGCAGGATCCTGGGAGTGACCGGATACAGGTTGCTCAGGAGCCCGGTCGGGACCAGGCTCGCCTTGGGGTACTGACAACTCGCCAGCCACGACGGCGTGTCGACCTTGAGCGCGTCGATGATGTGCGAGACCGGATTGCGCATGCCCTCCGTGAACCCGGGGATCGCCGGTCCGTCCTCCACACTGCCGGCGAGCGTGGACGCCCCCACCACGGCCGGACAGGTGCGGTGCTCCTTGCCGTCCGGGGTGAACGCTCCCCCCACGGTCACGTTCTCCATGTCGACGTAGACCAGGCGGGAGTCGACGCTGCCGGTCAGCGGCGTCGTGGCGGTCCGGTAGATCTCACGGGCCTTCGCGGACTGGCGCTCGCCGATGACGCGGGCGTTGTCGAACTCGTTCTCGGTCGGACCGGACCCCGGCTTCAGGTTGAGGTTCGGGGACATGTCGCCCGCGTTCGTGTTCGGGAACGCGGCCACGAACCCGGGCGTGTTGTCGAGATACCGCACGTCCTCGTGGTCGTGCTCCCAGGAGTAGGCGGCGTAGCCCTTGTTGTCGGGGCTGATCAGCGTGTTCTTGTTGGTGATCGACGTGTTGTGGGTCGCGAACCAGCTGATGGCGCCGACGTCCTGGCCGCCCTGCCGGAACCGCAGGACGGTCATGGCGGGGTCGATCCCGTCCGGGAAGGCGGCCCGGTCACCGGCCGGATTGCGGTCGAAGGCGGCACGGGAGCGGTTCACGCTCGCGTCGTTGAGCGTCCCCGCGCCGAGGCCGATGGTGCCGGGCCTCAGGTCCTCGTGCGCCTCGACGACGGACTCGACGATGCCGTCGACGATCGCACGGTACGTCGCGTCCTGGAAGCCGAGAACGGAGAGGTTGTAGGCCAGATGATGCGAGTAGCCGCCGGGCCCGGAGTGGGTGTGCGTGGCGGACAGCAGCACGTTCCCTTCGTCGTACAGCTGCCCGTACCGCGCCTTGAGACGTGCCACGACACCCTGCTGCACGGACTGGAAGATCATCGCCAGATCGGCGTTGACGTACACCACACGCCTGCCGCTCGACCGGTCGACGACGACGAAGGCGCGCGACCTCTGACGCTGGTGGATCCCGGACGTCTTCTGGTCGAAACTGGAGTAGCCCATCATGCCGGTCTCGGCGGCCTCACCCGTGACGTCGGATATGCCGCGCCCGACAAGGTAGTTGTCCGCGCCTGTATCGGCCGAACCCGGGCCCGTGCCCGCACCTGCGGCCGATGCGGAAGCCGGGACGCCGGCGGACGTCAGACCCAGCACGGCGGCGAGGGTGACGACGAGAAGTGTGCGGTGGGAGCCGTTGCGGGTGGAGCGCATGGAACCTCCTGGAGGTGGGGGGTGGTCCATGAACGCCCGGAACCGGCCGGCGGCTCACCGAGCGGTGCTGTGGTGCACCGGGCGCGCAGTGCCCCGAAACTAGGGCTGCGATCACCAGGCCGCAAGAGGTCTCTACCCGCGAGTAGTTCACGGGTTCCGCGCTCGTCCGGACGCCGCCCGTGCGCCTCGGGCACGCCTCGGGCACTGCCCGCTCCGTCCTTCCGGCCGGCGTCAGGCGAGGCGCAACGTGATCCAGGGGATGGTGTCCCCGGGCAGCAGATAGCGCTCGGTCTCCACGAAACCGTGCCGCCGCGCGAACCGCACACCGTCCTCGTTGGACGAGAGGATGACGGTTTCGATCGCCTCGCCGCCGAGCTCCCGCGCACGGTCGAGTCCGCGTACGTAGAGCTTCTCGCCGAACCCCTGCCGACGGTGCGCGGGCAGGACACGGGCGATCACCGTGGCGGTCGTCGTGTCGTCCTCGGGCGGGCGCACCGTGCTGCAGCCCACCAGCACGTCTCCGAGATACGCGACCTCGAGGTGATTGCGCCCTGCCCGCTCGCGGACGTCGTCCAGGGACAGGACATGGGTCGGGATGATCACGTTGTGGACGTGCCGCCAGTCCTTGAGCGTGGCGTCGTCGACCGGTTGCTCGAAGCGAAGATCAGACATCGCAGCAGACAACCGGAGCCCGGGACGCGTCGTCAACTCGGTTTGCCGCGCCCTCGCACCGTCGGTCACGTTCCGTGCCCGAGCATACATATGGACCACTCGATAGAATTCGGACATGGGAGAGCGGCCCCTGCACGGACAGCCGTCCGATGGTGGACTCTGATGGCACCGGCGTCGGACGACATGAGCCTGTACTCGGGCAGGCCCTCCGGCCTGATCGGGGCACAGATCGCGGGCTACCGGGTGGAGCGCGAGATCGGCCGCGGCGGCATGGCCGTCGTCTACTGCGCGAAGGACCTGCGCCTGGACCGCACCGTCGCGCTCAAGCTGCTCGCTCCCGAGCTCGCCCGCAATGACACCTTCCGCCGCCGCTTCACCCACGAGTCACGAGTGGCGGCGGCCATCGACCATCCGCACATCGTGCCGATCTTCGAAGCCGGTGAGACCGACGGCGTTCTCTACATCGCCATGCGTTTCGTCGCCGGTCTCGACCTGCGGGCCCTGCTGGACCGCGACGGCCCGCTGCCCGTCGCGACCGCCGTCCGTATCGCCGCTCAGGTGGCCTCCGCGCTGGACGCGGCCCACGAACACGATCTGGTGCACCGGGACGTCAAGCCGGGCAACATCCTGGTCGCCAAGGGCACCGACATCGACCACCCGGAGCACGTCTATCTCACGGACTTCGGACTGACGAAGAAGTCGCTGTCGCTCACCGGTTTCACCACCGTGGGCGAGTTCGTCGGCACGCTCGACTACGTGGCACCGGAGCAGATCTCCGGCCGCCCGACGGACGGCAGGTGCGATCTCTACAGCCTCGCCTGCGTCGTCTACGAGTCCCTCTCCGGAGGGCCGCCCTTCCAGCGTGACGAGGACGTGGCGCTGCTGTGGGCGCACCAGTACGACCAGCCGCCGCCGCTGACCGAGCACCGGCCGGAGATCCCCCCGGCTGCCGACGAGGTCATGGCGAAGGCGCTGGCGAAGGTCCCCGACGACCGCTACGACTCCTGTCTGCAGTTCGTCGCGGCGCTGCGCGAGGCCGCCACCGCGGCGCCGGCGGCCGTCGTGGCCAGGCGCGGCCATGCGCCGACACAGGTGGTGACCGGACTCGTCGAGGTCCCGGAGGACACCGGTCCGCCGCCGGAACCGCCCGCCTGGGCCCGCCCGGTCTTCGTCCGCCCGCCCGGCCGCTGAACGCCGCGGCCGTGTCCCTGGGCGCTCCTGCGGTCTGCCGCGCGGAGCGTGCACGGGCGGCATGCGGAACGGCGGCCGCCGTCCGAGACCTGCGGACCGCGGCCGTCAGCGGCGCCGTCCCCGTTCGCGTCCCTGGCTACTCGAACCTCGTGGTGTCGCCGGCCCCTCGTCGTACGATCTCGGCCTCGCCGCCGGAGAAGTCGATGACCGTGGTCGGCTCCGTGCCGCAGTCGCCCGAGTCGACCACGACGTCCACCACATGGTCGAGTCGGTCCTTGATCTCCCAGCCCTGTGTCATCGGCTCGTCCTCGTCCGGCAGGAGGAGCGTGCTGGACAGCAGGGGCTCACCGAGTTCGGCGAGCAGTGCCTGCGCGACCGTGTGGTCGGGAATGCGGACGCCGACCGTCTTCTTCTTCGGGTGCAGCAGCTGCCGCGGCACCTCTTTGGTCGCCGGCAGGATGAAGGTGTAACTGCCGGGCGTTGCCGCCTTGATCGCGCGGAAGACGTCGTTGTCGATGTGCACGAACTGACCCAGCTGCGCGAAGTTCTGGCACACCAGGGTGAAGTGGTGGCGGTCGTCGAGGTTTCTGATCGACCGGATCCGGTTGAGGCCCTCACGACTGCCCAGCTGGCAGCCCAGTGCGTAACAGGAGTCCGTCGGATACGCGACGAGCGCGCCGGAGCGGATGCTGTCAGCCACGCTGCTGATGTTGCGCGGCTGGGGATTCTCGGGGTGCACGTCGACATACTTGGCCATCCGCCGAGTCTAGACGCCGCGTCAGTACCAGATCGCGATCGGCCGCCCCCGCTCGTCGCACTGGGGCGGGTCCGGCAGGCATCCGGCGCGCCCCTGAGCGATCCGGTGGGCGCTCCACGCGGCCGCTGCCGCGTCCAGTACATCGTCCGGCTGGGCGCGTCCCGCTTCGCCGAGGTCGTCGGGAAGGACGATTCCGGCGGCGGCGAGGAGCGAGCGGCGGGTCATCTGCCCCGACCAGCTCTTCTTGCGGTGCGGGAGCGGTGTCCGGTCGTTCAGTGCCCAGAACGACACCTCCGGGTGCACTTCGAAGAGGCGTTCCCCTCCGGTATCGGCGAGGCAGTCGTTCGCCTCACGGAGTTTGGCGGCGAGCCCCCAGCTCTGGCGGCTCAGCCGTCGCCAGCCGGTGTCGAGAAGCCCCAGCGGCATGTCCACGGCGACGACACCGCCCGGGCCGGTGGCGGGTCCTCGCAGCAGGGAGCGCAGACCGGTGGCGATGCTCGCGCCGGCGAAGAGGCCGTCACGGAGTTCGACCGCCACCCAGCCGCCGGGGCACGCGTCGATGCCGAGGACCACCTCGCATTCACCCATGCCGGTCAGTCTCCCCGAACACGACTGCTGTCGGTGCGGAAGTCCTCGCCGCCCGCGTTCCGGTACGACGACGCGCGACGAATCGCAACAGACGAGGGCCGCGCGTGCGAGCGATGAGGGCCACACGAGTGCACCTCGTACGCCGTCCTGCGGAGCCCTGTGGTGTGGCTGTTTGGACGGAGCGCTCCACGTCTATGGATGCCGATGCTTGGACGGCAGACGCAATTGTGTGCCTTCGAATGCGAACACAGACCGGGTCGGTGTGCGGAAGCACACGACCACGGCGCGAAACGGACACGGCGGACCAGCCGGTCCTGCAACGCGGTTCGACCTCATATCGACAACAGAACGCTCATCTCTGATCAAGCGTCTTCCGAAGGAGCCCGAAACCATGCCCAGACGCTCCGGATGGCGAGTCGCCCTGGCCGCCTCCACCGTTAGCCTCCTCGTCGCAGCTCCGCTCATCGCCGCCGAGCCGGCGTTCGCGCAGTACCCGCCGGCCCCGACCCTCGAGGTCGACGACATCACCCTGGCCCCCGGTGATCAGGTCGACTTCACCGGTACCGGGTACGGGGAGAACGAGCAGACACGCGCACGCCTCTTCCCCGTGGACGGAGCGGGCGCCGGCGGAGCGGCGAACTCCGCCGCACAGCGAGGAGCGGCCGCGTTCCCGGGGGCTCTCCCGGGAGCCCTCCCGGCGGACCGTCCCACGTCCAAGCCGAAGCCGTCGCCCACGACCACGACTTCGCCCTCACCCACGACCACCACTACCGCGCCTCCCAACGGGGACGACGGCCGGCCGGTCGTGGAACTCGGCCTCTTCCCCGCGGACGAGACCGGCCGCGTGGAGGGAACGGTCACCATTCCCGAGGGCACCCGGCCGGGCGACTATGACTTCCACCTCGAAGGTCTGACGACGGGCCTTGACCAGTCCGTGCGCGTGAACATCTCCAAGGACGGCGGCGACGGCGACCACGGCGGCGACGGCGACCACGGTGACGACGGGGACCATGGTGACGACGACCACGGGCGTCCCGGCAACGAGCACGGTGACCACGGCTGGTCCGGTCACGGTGACGACGACCACGGCGACGACCATGGTGACGACCACGGCGACGATGACAACGACCACGGTGACGACAACGGAGACGACGACGACTCCGACGACAACGGCAACGGCAAGTCGTCCGACGACGACGGCTCGTCGCTCGCCGCGACCGGTTCCTCGGACGGAACGGTGGCCATGCTCACCGCGGCGGGCGGTCTCGTACTGCTCGGCGGCGGGTCGCTGGTCCTTGTGAAGCGGCGGCGTACGGCCGCTCAGAAGAGCAACTGACGCCCGGTTGCACCGAGCAGTACCGGCAGTCTCCCGAACAGCAGCGCGCTGTCCGGGAGACTGCCTGCTTGTTGGTGCGACGGCCCGTTCATTCCCTGTCCCGATTCACTTGAGGAGCACCCGGTGAGGACACGTCCCACGAGCCCCGTGGCCGCGTGGAAGAGATGGTGGCACTCGGCGACGGTCGCGTGGGGCCGCCATGATCCGTCCTCACGGCGCAGAGCCGTGCATGTCCTGTCGGGCGTCGCCGTGCTCTGCCTGATCGGGGCCGGCTGGATCGCGGTCACCGCCGTGCTGGCGCGTACCGAACTCGTCGCCGCCCAGCGGTCACTGGACACACTGCGGCTGTCGGTCACCGGGGCCGCGGGGCAGCCCGGTCCTGCGGCGGACCGGCACAAGGACGAGCGGAAGGCGGCCCTGGACTCCGCGGCCCTGCACGCGGACCGGGCACACAGCCTCAGCAGCGGACCCGCCTGGTACCTCGCCGCGCACGTACCCTTCTTCGGCCGGCCCCTCGACACGGTGCGCGGTCTGGCGGACGTCGCCGACCGGCTGACGCACGACGTACTGCCCCCGGTGATGCGCATGGCTCCGGGACACGGAGCGAACGCCACCCACCAGAGCGTTCCCGAGGTCCTGTCCGCGCTGGGTGACACGGCTCCGGATCTCGAACGGGCGGCGGAGGCGGCCGCCGACATGCGCCGCGAGGCCCATGAACTGCCACGCAGTTCCTGGCTGCCCGCCGCGGACCGGGCGCGGACGCAGGTGGCAGGGCAGCTCGACCGGATCGCACCGGCCATGTCCGACGCCGCCGTGGCGGCCAAGGTGCTTCCGCCGATGCTGGGTGCGCAGGAGCCGAGACGCTATCTCGTGGTGTTCCAGAACACCGCCGAAGCCCGTGGCACGGGCGGCCTGCCCGGCGCGTTCGCCGCCCTCACCGTCCACAAGGGACAACTCGCCTTCGAGTCCTTCGGAACCGACACGATGCTGGCGGAGGTCGAGCCCTCGCTCGATCTGGGAGCCGAGTACACGAAGCAGTACGGTCACATGGACCCCGTCGACACCTGGGCCAACTCGAATGTCAGCCCCCACTTCCCCAACGCGGCCCGGATCTGGGCATCGACCTGGCGTGAGTACAGCGGCCAGAAGGTGGACGGCGCCGTCGCCCTCGACCCCAGCGCACTGGCCCGGCTGCTGCGGGCGACGGGTCCGGGACAGATGCCCGACGGCACCGAACTCACCGCCGACAACGCCCTGGACCTCGCCGAGCGCACCGGATACGCGCGCTACCCCGACAGCGCGGAGCGCAAGGCATTCCTCCTGGACGTCGCTCGCACCGCCGCGGACCGACTCGTGACGGCGCTCGACGACCCGGGCACCCTGCCCGGGCTGATCATGGCCGGCTACGACATCGTCAAGGAGGAACGCCTGAAGGCGTGGAGCGCCCGCGGGGAGGAACAAGCGCTCCTGGCGGAACACCCGTTGAGCGGCACGCTGCTGGCGACGACCGGCCCCTTCGCCGGAGTGGTGGTCAACAACGCCGCCGGGGGAAAGCTCGACTACTACCTGCAACGGGAACTGCGCTGGATCCCGGGCAGGTGCACCTCGGACGGCCGTTTCGTCACCGCACGGGTCACGCTCACCAACGACGCCCCGGCGTCAGGGCTCCCGGAGTACGTCACACAACGCGGCGACAAGCCCCGCTACTCCACACGACCGGGAGACAACCGGCTGCTCGTCTCGTACTACGCGAGCCAGGACGCCCTGCTCGACAGCGTGACCGTCGACGGCCGTCCCACCAGGGTGCACGGCGGTTACGAACGCGGCCACCCGGTCTACACCGTGGACCTGGAGCTGCCCGCGCAGAGCAGCCGCACCCTCACCTTCCGGCTGCGGGAACCGGCCGCCGACCGGCCCCCGGTGCTGTTGAGCCAGTCGCTGGTCACCCCGCTCCGGGCCCGTGTCGAGCCCTACCCGGCGTGCGACTCCTGAGGAAGTCCCACCCGCTCAGCCGGCCCGCACGGCGGCGAGGATCCGCGCGACCGACTCCTCGATCCGCGCCACGCACGTGTGCACCTCCGCCGCACTCGCGCCCAGCGGATCGGCCACGTCGTCGTCGCCGTGCGCCCCGGCCGTGCCGCGCCGGGTCGCCGCACCCTTGACCAGAGCGGTGAACCGCGCGGCCGGATCAACGACGCCCGCTCCGTCCTCCGCGCTGACCAGCCGGGCGAACTCCCGCAGGCTGAAGGCGCGCGTCAGCGCCCGTACGGGGGAGAGCCGTACCGCGGCCTCACGATGTTCCGTCGATGCTCCGAGCACCAGGTCCGACGCGTCGATCAGCCCGGCGGTCAGCCGCCGGGGGATCGTCGCGGAGACGTCCGTCACCCATCCCTCGACGCAGTACGCCGCGTCCGACACCGGCGCATCAGGGACCGCCGCCGTACCGGCGCTGCTCACGTGGATCGTCTCCCGCTCCGCGGCGAGCCCGGCCCGCAGCAGCTGTTCCACGAACGGCGACCTGTAGATGTTGCCGGTGCACACCGTGAGCACCCGGAACCGGGGCGGGCGCGGAGCGCCGGTATGACTGTCGGAATCGGACATGATGTCAGTATTGCCCAGAGCATACCGATTTCATCAGTGTCCGGCTTCGTGATCCTGCAGTCGGGGACGTCATGACGTCATGACCTGCGGGTCGCCTGATATGTGATCAATATGTCGTTATGGTGCCGTTGGTCCACTCAACGTGTCGTGAAGCGCAGGAGGGCAGATGTGCGGCGTAGCCGGTATCGCGACGACCGAAACTCCCGATCCGGCGATCGTCCAGGAGATGTGCGGCATCCTCTCCCACCGTGGACCGGACGGAGACGGGTTCTACACCGGTGAGAACGTCGCCCTCGGTATGCGGCGGCTCGCGATCATCGATGTGGCCGGAGGAAACCAGCCCGTCTTCAACGAGGACCGCAGTGTGGTCGCGGTGTTCAACGGCGAGATCTACAACTTCGCGGACCTGCGCGGCGAGCTGATCAGCCGTGGCCACAGGTTCCGCAGCAACAGCGACAGCGAAGGCATCGTGCATCTCTATGAAGAGCACGGAGAGGACCTCGTCCACCATCTGCGCGGCATGTTCGCCTTCGCCCTGTGGGACGTGAAGCGCCGTCGGCTGCTGCTCGCCCGCGACCGGGTCGGCAAGAAGCCGCTGTACTACCGGGACACCGGCGAATCCCTGCTGTTCGCCTCCGAGCTCAAGGCGTTGACCGTGGTGGACCAGGACCGCCGGGAGGTGGATCTGGTCGCACTCCACCACTACCTGACCTACCAGTACGTTCCCGCGCCGTGGTCGATCTTCCGCGGGATCCGGAAACTGCCGCCCGGACATCTGCTCACCTGGCAGAGCGGCCGCGTGCACGTACGGCGCTACTGGCAACTGGACTTCACACCCGCCGGGCCCGTCAGCGAGCCGGAGGCAGCCGAACGCACCCGCGAACTCCTGCTCGAAGCCACCCGGATCCGTATGGTGGCCGAGAGGCCCCTGGGCGCGTTCCTGTCCGGGGGCGTCGACTCCTCCGCCGTCGTCGCCGCCATGGCGCGGACCGCCGAGGGGCCGGTCAAGACCTTCGCCGTCGGTTTCGACGACGCCCGCTTCGACGAACGGGCGCACGCCCGGGTCGTGGCGCATCAGTACGGGACCGACCACCACGAGTTCGTCGTGAACGCGTCCGCGCTGGACATCCTCCCCACACTGGCCTGGTACTTCGACGAGCCGTTCGCCGACTCGTCGGCCATCCCCTCGTTCTACGTGGCCAAGCTGAGCCGCGGGCACGTCACCGTCGCCCTCAACGGCGACGGCGGTGACGAGTCGTTCGGTGGCTACACCCGCTACGCGCTCATGGCCCGCACCGCGCGGTACCGGGCCCCACGATCCGTTCATCCCCCCCTCGGGCGCCTGGGCCGACTGCTTCTGGAGAACGGATCGACCCGCACACCCCTGCGGAAGGCGGGAATCGCCCTCACGATGCTGGGCGACACCCTGCCGGGCCGCTACGCCCGGATGATGTCCTATTTCACCCCCGAGCAGAAACACGACCTCTACACCGAATCGATGCGCCGGGAGCTGTCGGGCACCGACAGCTACGACCTGATGGCCCGGGCATTCGGTGCCTCGCGTGCGGACAGCCTGGTGAACCAGCTGATGGACGTCGACGTGAACACCTATCTGCCCGGCGATCTCCTGGTGAAGGTGGACATCACCACCATGGCGAATTCGCTGGAGGCGCGTTCCCCCTTCCTCGACCACCGGCTGATGGAGTGGGCGGCACGGCTGCCCGCGACCCTGAAGGTACGGGGATCCACGACCAAGTACCTCCTCAAGAAGGCGCTGGAGGACTGGCTCCCTCCCGAGGTGCTGTACCGCCCGAAGCAGGGCTTCGGAGTTCCGCTCGGTCACTGGCTCCGTACCGAGCTGAAGGATCTCGCATGGGACGTCCTGACCGACGGGACGGCGAGGTCGCGGGGATTCTTCCGCCCGGAATCCGTGAGGACCCTCCTCGAGGAACACGAGGCCGGCGCGAACCACACGAGACGTCTGTGGGCGCTGATGCAGTTCGAACTCTGGCACCGCCGATTCGTCGACCAGCCCCTGACCGACGCTCCGTCGGCCGCCGGGGAAACCCTGCGGCACATCGGCTGATCCCGGATACGAGGACTCCGGCATGTCGTCGGCACCGCGAAGGAAGTGCGTGATGGTCAATCCGGTGGGCAGCGAATGAGATCGCCTGCTGCCGTCGTCCTCGGCGGGCTGTGCCTGGTGGCCGCAGTGCCGGCCGTCGTGTACCTGGTGCTGTTCCACGGTGCGGCGACCGCCGCCGCGACCGTGGTGACCTGCTTCGCCCTGCTCGTCTGGCCGCGCCCGGACCTGGCCCTCGTGATGCTCCTGGGTCTCGTCCCGGTGGCGGCCGTCGCCGAGCCGAGCGGCACGGCGGCGGTGGTGCTGGTCACGGGTGCCGTCGCCGTCCTCCTGTTCCGGGTCATGCTGAAGGGCCTTCGGCCGCGCGTCGATCTGGCCGTGCTCCTGCTCCTCATCTTCGCGGTCACGGTGAGCTATCTGCTGCCGCAGTTCACGGTGACGACGGAGCGGCCGTGGAAGAGCTACGTGGTGCTGCTCGTGGGGCTCTGCCTCCTCGCGGTGTCCGCCGCGGCGCCCGCGGACCCCCGACGCATCGCGCAGGTCGTCGCGGTCTCGGGAGCGGCGGTCGCCGGATACCTTCTGCTCCAGGAGGAGTACGCCGCCGGCCGCCTGACCGGGCTCGCCCTCAACCCCAACTACATCGGTGCCCTGCTGGCGCTCCCGCTCGTCGCCGCCGTGGGCCTGGCACGACTCAACCGGTCCTGGCTGTGGCTCCTGCCCGCACTGCCCTGTGCCACCGCGATCCTCGAGACACGATCGCGGGGCGCCTTCCTGATGGTCGCGGCAGGCGTGGCGTGCGTCGTGCTCGCCGGCCGACCGCTGCGCCACAAGGTCCTCATCGCGCTGTCGATCTTCGGCGTCGCCATGGTCCTGCCGGGCAGTCTGGACGAGGTGGGGAACAGTCTGACGGGAGACCGGTCGTCCGCCGAACTCACGGCGAACACCGACGTGCGCAAGCGGGCCGCCTGGGTCGCCGCACGTGTCGCCTTCGACCATCCGGTCCGTGGCATCGGGTACGGCATGTTCCCCGAGTACGCCCGGACATCGTCCGACCTCGGCATCTACATCAACACCCACAACGAGTACCTGAGGCTGGCGGCCGAGTCCGGAGTCGGGGCGCTCGTCCTGTTCGTGGCCCTGCTCTGGCTCGGCCTCGCCCGCCGACGCACTCCGGACCTGGCGATTCTTCAAGCGCTGGGCGTGGCCACCGCGGTGGGCCTGCTCTTCGCCAACACCCTGACGAATCTCGTCGTGTCCGCCCCGTTCTGGGTCTCCCTGGGCTGCCTGCTCGCTCGATCGGCGCGCAGTAGTCGGCCGGACCCTGCGCCAACCCCCATCCTCTCCTCAGTAAGGAAGACCTGATTGACATCCTCCCCCACCTAAAGGAGGGGGATTCCCGCCTGCCCGCCGGTGGTGACCGGCTGAGGCTTCGGGTGGGTTCCCCGTTCAACGGGCCGTGCCTGGCGCGGGATTTCCGTGCCAGGTCCGACCGGCCCTCCAGGGGCGTTTAGCCTCTCCACCTGTCCGGCGGCGAGGATCACACGCGACGCATTGAGGTCACGATCATGCTCAGTACCGCAGCCTTCGCACCGCCAGGTGCGCACGTGCAGCGGCTTCCTTCCGTCCACGACCCAGCACACATGGCAGGTCTGGGAGGACGGCAGCCAGCGCGAGACGACACCGACATGCCGACCGGCGCGGGCGGCTTTGTCTTCCAGGACACGCCGGAACATGCCCCACGCAGCATCGTGAATAGACTTGGCCATACGGGTGCGCGCGAGGCCGGAGACCGCCAGATCTTCGAGGTAGACCGCTTGGTTATCGCGGACCAGTCGCGAAGCTGTCTGGTGGCACCAGTCCCGGCGAGCGTCAGCCACCCGGGCGTGGGCGCGGGCAACGCGAATGCGGGCCTTGTTCCGGTTCTTCGATCCCTTCGCCTTGCGGCTCAAGGTCTGCTGCGCCTTGCGAAGCCTGCGTTCGGCCCGTCGCAGGAACCGGGGGTTGTCGATCACCGTGCCGTCGGAGAGGACGGCGTAGTGCGTCAGCCCGAGGTCGATACCGACCTCGGCGGCGACGGGTTCCAGGATCTCAGGCTCCGTTTCAACGACGAAGCTTGCGAAGTACCGGCCGGACGGGTCCTTGATCACGGTCACCGACGAGGGGGCCGAGGGCAGGGGCCGGGACCAGCGGACCCGCACGTCACCGACCTTGGCCAGGTTCAACCGGCCGTTGTCCCGCAGCCGGAACCCGTTCTTCGAGAACCGGACCGACTGCCGGTTGTCGGACTTCTTCTTGAACCGGGGCAGGCCCATACGGCGCCCACGCCGCTTGCCTGTCACCGACGCGAAGAAGTTCGCATACGCGGTGTCGAGATCCCTGATGGAGGACTGCAAGGCGTCCACGGACACCTCCGCGAGCCATGCCCGCTCGGGTGTCCGCTTCGCCTCCGTGATCACCTGCCGGGCCAGAACACCCGTCGCGATACGGGACTTGTCCGCCTGATAGCCGGCCTTCCGCAGGGCAAGCGCATCGTTGTAGACCACCCGGGCGCAGCCGAACGTACGGGCCAGCGCGATGCGCTGACCCGGCGTCGGCTCGATCCGGAAGGAGTACCGCAGATGCATGTGATCAACGTACCGGCCGCCACTGACAACGCCGCTCCGCCCCAGGGGGCGAAGCGGCTATCCCTGCCCCGCTCACGCGGAGCTTCGATTCCTCCCCGTCCTGAAGGCCGGGGTATCCACGAAGGGGTCCCGATGATCGACTGCGAGACCGAGATCAGCCAAGGACGGCGTTTCGCCTTCGGCCAGAACTGGCATCAGTTCGGGCAGCTGGTCGACGAAGCGCGCATCACCTCCGCCAGAAGATCGCTCGAACTGGCGCTGGGCACCTCCGATCTCACCGGGCGGAACTTCCTCGACATCGGCTGCGGGAGCGGACTCTTCTCCCTCGCGGCCGTGCGCATGGGCGCTCGGGTCCGGTCGTTCGACTTCGACCCCGACTCGGTCAGGACGACACAGAAGCTGCGTGAGGAGTTCGCGCCGGACACGGACTGGAGCGTGTGCTGCGCCTCCATCCTGGATCCTGATTTCGTGAAGCGGCAGGGGAAGGCGGACATCGTCTACTCGTGGGGGGTGCTGCATCACACGGGCTCGCTCTGGAAGGCGATGGACGCCGCGTGCGGACTGGTCGCCCCCGGGGGAACGCTGTTCGTGTCGATCTACAACGACCAGGGGCTGGAGAGCCGGGTCTGGACGGAGGTGAAGCGGCGCTACAACCAGTCAGGGCCTCTCGCGCGGCGCCTTCTGCTGTCCGGCAGTGTGCTCTACCTGAGCAGGAACTATCCGGCCCGCGTCCTGTTGAACGTGGCTCGTGGACGCGGCCCGGCGAGTGGGGCCGTCCCCCGTGCCCGGGGCATGTCGCGCAAGCACGACCTCGTCGACTGGGTGGGAGGCTACCCGTTCGAGGTCGCGACGCCCGAGGAGGTGTTCTCGTTCTGCCGGGAGCGCGCTTTCGAGCTGCGTCATCTGAAGACCTGCAGGGGAGGGCTCGGCTGCAACGAGTTCGTCTTCACTCTGGGTTCGCGCGCCGACGGGTGAGCGAACCCGGGCCCGCGGTTCGTGCAGCGGGATCCCGTGTCATCGAGACCGGCCGACATCCAGGTCGCCGCGCCCACGTCGCAGCGAGCTCGTGATGCGAGAGGTGTCGGCGCTCGTCGGCAGCAGGTGCCGCCACGGGATCCCGCTGATCCGCACGAAGTACGCCACCTGCAGGACAACGAGAGTCGCGTAGGCCGCTGTCGAGGCGATCGCGCAGCCGGCGGCGCCCCACAGGGGGATCAGCATCGTGTTGAGTCCGATGTTCACTCCCAGGGCGAGCAGCGACGGCAGGACGACGAAGCGCGCAGACCGGAAGCGCAGCAGGAACGTGGCGACGGGACGGCCTGCCGACAGCAGCAGGATTCCGGGAACCAGCCAGGCGACGAGAGCGGCGGCCTCCGCGTAGGCGTGACCGTACACGGGAGTGATCAGGGCGGACACGGCGATCACCGTCGTGACGACGGACACGGCACCCAGGATCACCATGAGCCGTACCATCCTTGCCGCGACGGCGGCCGAGCCCTCCATGTCGTGATCGAACTGCCGGGGCAGGGTGACCTGTGCGAAGGCGTCGACGCCGATGCGGCTGAGCTCCGCGAGGGTGACGGCGAGCGTGTAGATGCCGACTTCGCGAGGGCCCGCCAGTGCGTTCAGCAGGAACACGTCGGACCTGAGCAGCAGATAGGACGCGGCTGAACCGGGGTGCAGCCGCAGGCCTTTGGTGCAGGTCGCCTTGGCGAGCCCCAGGCGCGGCCGGCTGACGGTGACTCCGCCCCTCCCGACCAGCACCACCAAGGAGACGCCGAACGACACGGACCAGACGACGACGACCGTGTGGACGGTGAGGTGTCCGGTGAGGCCGAGTGCGACCAGGCACGTGCACTGGACGACCGCGCCCGCCAGCGGGGCCAGTCCCGCCACATGGGGGCGGTCGCGCAGTACGGCGATGTTGCTCGAGTACAGCACGCCGACGCCCAGCGGCACGCCCGCGCAGGCCGTGGCCAGCAGCCACAGATCGGGCATGTTGCCGTGCCCCTGGAACACGACGGCCGCCGCCATCGCCGCGAGGGCGGCTCCGGCGCCGACCGTCAGCCCCAGCGGAACGCTGTTGCCCTCCAGGGAGGCCCGTCTTCCCTTGTCCGACCACAGGGCCGTCTGCGCCTGCTCGATGGACAGATGCCCGAGGGCCATGGCGGCGGTGCCGACCGTGACGGCCATGTAGTACGTACCGCGCGCCTCGGGCGGCAGGGCTCTGGCGATGATGACACTGGCGACCACTCCCATGACGAGGGCGCCCGCGCGGGCCGCGATCATCCGGACGAACTGCAGTCTGCTGTCGGCCATGCCGCCGGATCTCCTCAACTGACCGTTCGCCGCCGGGCCGCCCCTGCCACTACGCCGTGAACCGGCGGTCCAGCAGCTGGTGGTAGAGCGCTACGTACCGGTCCACCATGACGTCGGCGGTGAGGTTGGCCAGGGCCCATTCACGTGCCCGCCGTCCCAGGAGGGCGGCGGCTTCCCGGTCGCAGAGCACCGACTGGAGGCCGTCGGCCAGGGCGCCCGCGTCGGCGGGGGCGACGAGCACGCCCCGTCCGTCCTCGAGGAGTTCCGGTGTGCCGCCCACCGCGGTGGCGACCACGGGCCGCCCCGCCGCCATGGCCTCCATCACGGCATTGCTGGAGCCTTCGTACAGGGACGGGAGGACGACCACGTCCGCCCGGGCCAGGAACCCGGCGACATCGGTGCGGAAGCCGAGGAAACGTACGTCGATCCTCAGGCACGCGGCCAGCTGTTCCAGCGCGTGGCGCTCGGCGCCGTCCCCGATCAGGACGAGGGTGCACGGCTTTCCTCTGCGCCGCAGCTCCGTGCACGCCTCCAGGAGGTGCCGGTGCCCCTTGTGGGTCGCGAGATTGGCGACGCACAGCACGACGGGCAGCGACGTGGCCACCTCGGCGGGCCGGGCGAGCTCGAACTCCTTGCGGGTCATCCCGTTGGGAATCACCGTGAGCTTGGTGTCGGGCACGCCCTCGTCCCGCCGGACGTCGTCGGCGACCGCCTGAGCGTTGGCGACCAGCAGATCCGTCCACCGGGTGGCGATCCGCTCCAGGGCCAGCGCCACCCGGTGTCCGCGCTTGAAGAAGCCGAGGCTGCGCCGGCCCGCCACCAGCACGGGTACACGGGCCAACCGTGCGGCGGGGGCTGCCAGCACGTAGGAGTGCAGGAGGAAGGCCTGCAGAACCTGCGGCTTCTCCCTCCTCAGCAACACCAGGAGGCGGGCGAAGGCGCGGGCGTTGCTCATCAGCGACTTCCAGTGCAACGTCACGCGCTGGAATCCGAGATCCACCAGGATCACTCCGGAGTCCCGCAGCTCAGCCTCCCGCGGGCCCTTGTGGAACAGGACCAGGAGATGGGTGCGGACACCACGCTGGCTTAGTCCCCGGGCGAGCAGGACGAGCTGCTTCTCCGCGCCCCCGAGCCCGAGCTGGCCGATCAACAGGCAGACCCGGGAGAGGGATTGTCGCGAGGGTGCGACAACGGAGGACTGGGCGAGTGGTGCTTGAGTGTGATCCATCATGTGCATATAGGGTGAAACTCGCTATTCGGCGTTAATCGGGTATGTCGTGGTTTAGTGTATGCCTGTGTTGATCACGGCCGCAGCTTTGACGGCCGCCGCATCCGCGTGTCAGGCCTGAGGAGGCCTGAGGTGAGTCGATCTTGCCACCACGTCGCCGCCCCGGACCCCCGACGCACTCCGGCTCCACGGCGCGATGGCGCCGACACACCCGCGAGTGTTGACGGAAGGAACGCCGAAATGAAGAACCGGCTCATGGTCTGGGGTGTGCGTTGCTTCTACAAGCTGATCGGCCAGCGGCTGCACTGGCGCACCCCCGGCGCCCGACGGCTCCGCGGCTGGTGCGCCCGCAAGATCTGCGCGGACGTGCAACTGCCGGTCACCATCAACGCCGGAGTTGGGCTCCCACCCACCCTGAGGATGGGGCCGTACGCCGGAATCGGGCAGGGCGCGATGTTTCTCGGCCTGGGCACCGTGTCCCTGGGCGCGCATCTGACGATGGGTCCGGAGTGCCTGTTCATCACGGGAGACCATCCCGTGCCCAAAGCAGGGGGAAACTTCCGCGACCACACGCCGGTGCACGCCGACATCGTCGTGGAGGAGGACGTCTTTCTCGGCGCCCGCGTGACGATTCTGCCCGGCGTGACCATCGGCCGTGGTGCCGCTGTTGGCGCGGGCAGCGTGGTGACGAAGGACGTTCCCCCCGAAGCGGTCGTCGCCGGAAATCCGGCCAGAATCGTTCGTGCCCGCGAGCAGGTATGAAAAGCACAGTGTTGACGGAAGGGACGCCGAGATGAAGAACCGGCTCATGGTCTGGGGTGTGCGTTGCTTCTACAAGCTGATCGGCCAGCGGCTGCACTGGCGCATCCCCGGTGCTCATCGGCTTCGTGCCTGGTGCGCCCACAAGATCTGCGCGCATGTGGAATTGCCGGTCACCATCCTCGCGGGCGTATGCCTGCCACCATCCTTGCGGATGGGGCACCACGCGGGAATCGGGGAGGGCGCCAGGTTCCTCGGCCCGGGCGCCGTGTCCCTGGGCGCGCATCTGTCGATGGGTCCGGAGTGCCTGTTCATCACGGGAGACCATCCCGTGCCCAAAGCAGGCGGTAAGTTCCGCGACCACACTCCGGTGTCTGCCGACATCGTCGTGGAGGAGGACGTCTTTCTCGGCGCGCGGGTGACGATTCTGCCCGGCGTGACCATCGGCCGTGGTGCCGCTGTTGGTGCGGGCAGCGTGGTGACGAAGGACGTACCCCCTGAGGTGGTCGTCGCCGGAAATCCAGCCAGGATGATCCGGGCTCGTGAGAGGGCGTGAGGAATTCGGGCGAATCCCGGACCGACGTCTCGGCTACTTCTCGAGAACCAGGGTGATGGACGAGACATGGCGCAGTGTGCAGAAAGCCAACCAGTCGATCACGGCACGCCTGGAACGGCGGTAGCCGGCCATGCCGCCTTGACCGAGCATCGCCGAGATCTTCTGCTGGTAGAGCTCTTGTGTGTACCGGTACGAAAGCTTCAGGCCCGCACGCTTCGACTCCTGCGAGAACTCCTCGAAGTAGCGGTAGGTTGTCCCCAGGTGTAGATAGGTCGAGATGCGCTCGGCCGTTTCCCTGATGTCCCCGGACCTGTTGTTCCCCACCCTCATCTGTCGCCACATGCGTGCCATTGCTGCACGCTGCTCATGACCGCGAACGCGGTGAATCAGCGGCATGAGGACGTGACCGTCGCACAGCGCGTTCCGCAGCGGGAACACATGCATCGAGCATCCGCGCGGCCCGAGTACGCGGCTGAGCTGAGTCAGGAACGAAGGGAGGCTGACAACGTGCTCCAGTACCTGGTTCGACACCACGATGTCGAACGCTCCGTCAGGGTATGGCCAGGCCTCATGCTGGGACACTGACGTGATGCGCTCGGCCCACGGGACACCCGGCATCAAACTCTCCAGTCGATCCACCGTCGATCCGGGGAATTCTGGGTACTCTGCCAAGGTGTCGGTGACGTCGAATCCGTGGACCTCGATATCGGCTCCGGGGTTCAGGTCGGTCAGCCCGGCCTGGAGAAACGCGATGAGGTCCCCTTTGCCACATCCCACGTCAAGAACTCGAAAGGTTTCTTGCCCTGCTCGGCCGGACAACTCGGTGTTCGCCGCCGCCAGAAGGTGCTGATGTGTGAGACTCTTCGGCGCCAGAGAGATGCTCATGCTGCCGTACTGTACATGCGCTATGGCGCGAAGTGGACGTGAAACGCCCCAGGTCTGCAACTGCTTGCGCGTTCCTCCAGCTCCGGGTTTGTGGCGCCGCTACCGATTCAAGCCCGTCGTGCCTCGTGCCCTTGACGAATACTTGGGTGCGCGCCACCTAGTATCTGTTCCATGTCGACCGCCACGTACCGAGCCGCAGGTTCGGAATTCCGTCGCCTTCGTGTGATGAGGGTGATCACGCGAATGAACATCGGCGGACCGGCTGTTCAGGTGTCGGCCCTGCTGCGAGGGCTGGATTCCGAGCGATTCGAGCATCGTCTCATCGCCGGATTCGTGGCACCGGACGAGGCGGACCATCTGGAGCAGCGGGCACCCGATCTCCCGGTCCAGCGGATCAACGGACTGGGACGCGCCGTGCGGCCCACGGACGACGCCCGTTGTCTCTACGAACTCGTCGCCGCCATGCGACGGTTCCGGCCCCATATCGTCCATACGCACACCGCGAAAGCCGGTGCTCTGGGCCGGACCGCCGCGGTACTGGCCCGAGTGCCGTCAAGGGTGCACACCTTTCACGGCCATCTCCTGCACGGCTACTTCTCCCCGGCGAGAACCAGAGTCGTGGTGGGCGCCGAACGCGGGCTCGCCGCGCTCACGGACCGGCTCGTCGCCGTCGGCGGACGGGTACGCGACGACCTCGTCGCCGCAGGAATCGGGAGGGCCGGCCAGTACACGGTGGTCCCGCCCGGCACCAGTCTCGCCCCGGCACCCGACCCCGCGAAGGCCAGGAGCCTCCTGGGACTGCCACAGAACTGCCCCGTGGTGGCGTACGTCGGACGCATCACCGGGATCAAGCGCCCCGACCGGCTCCTGGCCGTGGCCCGCGAGGTGCACCGGGTCGTACCGGAAGCGCACTTCGTGGTGTGCGGCGCGGGCGACCTGCGGCCGGACCCGGAAGCCGTCGCCGAACTCGGCGACCATCTCCATCTGCTGGGCTGGCGCGCGGACGTGGAGACCGTCTACGCCGCCGCCGACATGGTCCTGCTGACCTCGGACAACGAGGGCATGCCGGTCAGTCTGATCGAAGCCGGCCTCGCCGGGCTGCCCGCTGTCGCCACCGACGTCGGGAGCGTCGCGGAGGTGGTGCAGGACGGTGCGACCGGACTTCTGGCCGGACCACGGACCACGGAGATCGCCGGCCACACGGTGACCCTGCTGCGCGACGCGAAACTGCGCGAGGAGATGGGCGCACGGGCGCGCACGTTCACCGGGCGGCGCTTCGGCGAGGAGCGCCTGGTGGCCGACACACAGGCCCTCTACACCTCCATCGCCGTCGCCCGCGGCTGGTGGACCGCACCCCCGTCCGAAAGGTGAGCACAGTTGAACGTCCTTGTTACCGGAGGCGCCGGGTTCATCGGCGCCAACCTGTGCCAGGAGCTCGCATCACGTCCGAACGTGGGCCGGGTCATCGCCCTGGACGACCTGAGCACGGGCTCCGCGGCCAATCTCGCGGGAACGGACACCGAACTGATCGAGGGAAGCATCCTCGATCCCGCGCTCGTCGACAGCGTCGTCCCCCGAGTGGACGCCGTCGTCCATCTGGCGGCCCGTCCCTCCGTACCGCGCTCCCTTGCCGACCCGGTCGCCAGCCACCACGTCAACGCCACCGGCACGGTCAACGTCCTCGAGGCATGCCGACGCGCGGGCGTCCCCGTCGTCGCCGCCTCCTCGTCCTCGGTCTACGGCGCCACCGCGGTCCTGCCGAAGCACGAGAACCTCGCGACCCGGCCACTGAGCCCCTACGCCGCGAGCAAACTCGCCACCGAGGCATATGTCCTCGCCTATGGGGCCTCGTTCGGCCTTCCCACCCTGGCGTTCCGGTTCTTCAACGTCTACGGGCCCCTGCAGCCGGCCGGACACGCCTACGCCGCCGTGGTCCCGGCCTTCATCGACGCCATGCTGCGCGGCACCCCCGTACGGATCTTCGGCGACGGACTGCAGACCCGTGACTTCACGTATGTGGGCACCGTCGTCCGGGTGCTGGCAGACGCGGTGCTGCGCCAGGTGTCCTACGCCGGGCCGGTGAACCTTGCCTTCGGGACCCGGGTGACCCTGCTCGACCTCGCGCGGGAACTCGCCGACATCACCGGACTGCCGGCCGGCATCCGGCACGAGGCGCCGAGGGCGGGCGACGTACGCGACTCCCAGGCGGCCGACGGGCTGGTTCGCGAGCTGTTCCCCGACATCGTCCAAGTGCCCCTGGAGCAGGGGCTGGAAAGGACGGTGAACTGGTTCCGGGCGCTGCCCGACTACGCGAAGCGGCCGGCAGCCGCCGCAGCGGTGCCGGCCGACGTGGGCTGACAGTGATCTGACGCGGTACCGAGGGCGGTCACCCCCGACGGGCGGTGTCCGCCCTCAGTGCTGTTCGTCGGCGACCGCTCCGTAGACGGGGACTCTCAGGAGCCGCAGCCAGACGACGGCGGTCACCGCGACCACGGCGATCAGCACGGCGCGCTGCGGGACGATCTTGAACAGGACCAGGACGGCCGTGAGACTCGTCAGCGCGGCGAAGCCTCCGATGGCGACGGTCACCTGGCGGACCGTGAGGCCGAGGCGCCGCAGCCGGTGGGCGATGTGGTCCTTGCCGCCCTGCATGACGGGCCGGCCCTCTCGGCGCCTCGCCACCATGACCAGGCCGGTGTCCGCGGTGACCACCAGCGTGATGAGCAGCAGGCTGCCGTACCCGGACAGGGCGGTGCTGTCCCGGTGCAGGGTCATGCTCGCGGACGACACGAGGAAGCCGACGAACAGCGCGCCCGCGTCGCCGAGGAAGATGCGCGCCGGGTGCCAGTTGTGGAACAGGAACCCGGCACAGGCACCGGCGAGGGCGGCGGCGACCGACGCGGTGCCGACCAGACCGGCGGACAGCGCGGCGCAGCACAGGAATGCCGCGATGACCGCGGTCACCGTGGACACCACCCCGTCCATGTTGTCCAGCAGATTGAACGCGTTGGTGGTGAAGAGGATCCAGATCACCGCGAGTACCGCGTCGACCCATGTGCCGAAGAGCACGGGATGGCCGCACCAGGCGACGACCACGAGCGCTGCCGCCGCCTCGACGGAGAGCCGGATCCGGATGCTGAGCGGACGCAGGTCGTCGACGAGGCCGAGCACGGCGATGACCGCGGCACATCCGAGCACCACACCGAGGGTGGAGTCGGTCGCGCCCGCGCCGAACACCACCACACTCGCCGATCCGACGGTCGCCAGCGCGACGGCCATGCCGCCGAGGTAGGGGGTGGGGGAGGCGTGCACCTTACGAATGCCTGGCTGGTCCGTGTATCCGCGCCGCACAGCGAGCAGACGCAGGGGCTCGGTCAGCAGCGCGGCGACAGCCAGGGCCACCAGCCCGGCGAGTGCCGTCACCATCCACGGGCTCAGACCGGACATGGACCCGCCGCCACCGCCCGGCCGTCGGCGCCGCCGGCGTGCCCTTCGTCCGGGAGCCCGGAAACGGCGACGGGCGCCTGCTGAGGCACTTCGGCGCGGGCGTCCGCCACGGCGTCGATGAGGATGTCGCCGAGGTCGCGCCCCGGCAGCCAGCCGGTGAGGGCCCGCAGTTTCGTGGTGTCCGGGACCCTGCGGTCCATGTCCTCGAACCCGGGTCCGTACGCCTCGGTGTACGAGACACGGTGCACGGTCGACGTGCTGTTCGCGCAGGCGATGATGCGTTCCGCCAGATCGAGGATGCTGATCTCCTCGTCGCTTCCGATGTTGAAGGTCTCTCCCTCGGCCTCGGGACGGTCGAGCAGCGACACGAGCGCCGCGACCACGTCGGTGACGTGGAGGAAGCAGCGGCTCTGCCGACCCGTTCCGTAGACCGTGAGCGGTTCTCCCAGAACCGCCTGCCTGGCGAATCGCGGAATCACCATGCCGTACGCCGGGCTCTGCCGGGGGCCCACGGTGTTGAAGAAGCGCACGACGGTGGCACGCAGCCCGTACTCGCGTCGGTACAGCTCGGCGAGGATCTCGTCCACCGCTTTCGCCGTACTGTACGACCATCGAGGCACCGACGGACTTCCCAGAACGCGGTCGGACATCTCGGTCAACGGCCCGGAGGAGTTCTTGCCGTAGATTTCCGACGTACTGGCGAGGGTGACGTGACGGCCATGGCGGTACGCCGCCTCGATGACCGTTTCCGTTCCCTTGGTGTTGATGGTGAAGGACCTCAGCGGCTGTTCGACGATGAGCTTCACTCCGACGGCCGCCGCCAGGTGCACGACGCGATCGCATTCACCCACCAGTTTGTCGACCAGCGGCTCATCCAGCACCGAGCCGTGGACGAATTGAAGATTTCCCTGCTCGCGTGCGCCGGCGAGGTTCTGCAGACGTCCGGTGCTGAGATCGTCGAGTACGACGACCGGCCCGCCACGCGCCAGCAGCGCATCGACGAGGTGGGAACCGATGAAACCGGCTCCTCCGGTAACCAGGTACTTCGGATGGTCCGTCACGCCGTCACTCCGTGTCTGTGGGTGGGGCATTGCCGGGGTCATGTGCACCGGCGACGCACGGCAACGATATCCGGGAACAACATAAATACAGTGAATTGATAGATCAGTTAGTCCACTTGCCCCGCCGCTCGAAGGACGGGATGACGCTGTTTGCCTGAAGAGCCGTCACTCAGCAGGAGCACCGGGAGCGAACCCTGGCATACATCACACATATTCCACCGAAACATTCGGCTGGGCAGGCGAGAGGAGAGTGGGACCGTGTCGGTGTCAGCGCAGAAGGTGGTCGTCGTCGGCCAGGGGTACGTGGGTCTCCCACTCGCCGTTCGGGTGGTCGAGGCCGGGCACAGTGTCGTGGGTCTCGACGTGGACGAGATGCGGGTCAAGCGGCTGGCGGCCGGTGAGTCGTTCGCCGAGGACGTCTCGTCCCCCCGCCTCATGGCAGCCCTCAATTCGGGCCGTTACCTCCTCAGTGCGGACTACGCGGATGCCGCCGGCTTCGACGTCTGCGTCATCACCGTGCCCACGCCCTTGAAGGACGGCGCGCCCGACCTGAGTTTCGTGGAGAGCGCCGCGCGGTCGGTGGCGCCCCATCTGAAGGCGAACGCCACGGTGATCCTCGAGTCCACCACGTACCCGTGCACGACCGAGCACGTCGTGTGCCCGATCCTGGAGGCTCACAGCGGACTGCGCGCCGGCAAGGACTTCTTCCTGGGCTACAGCCCGGAACGGATCGACCCGGGAAACCCGACGTGGCAGCTGGAGAACACCCCCAAGGTGGTCTCCGGAATCGACGACCTCTCCCTGCAGCACGTCGAGAAGTTCTACAGCGACGTCGTGGAACGGACAGTGCCGGTGAGTTCACCGCGCACGGCGGAGCTGACCAAGCTCCTCGAGAACACTTTCCGCCACGTGAACATCGCGCTGGTCAACGAGCTCGCGATGTTCTGCAGACCGCTGGGCATCGACATCTGGGAAGTGATCGACGCGGCATCGACCAAGCCCTTCGGATACATGCGCTTCCTGCCCGGTCCCGGCGTGGGTGGTCACTGCCTGCCCATTGATCCGTCCTACCTCTCCTGGCAGGTCAAGCAGGCACTGCAGCACGACTTCCGCTTCGTGGCACTGGCCAACGACATCAACAGCCACATGCCCGACCATGTGGTTCTGCGCGTTGCCAGAGGACTCAACACGCGCCGCAAGCCGGTCAACGGAAGCCGGATCCTGGTTCTCGGACTCGCCTACAAAAGGAACACCGGCGACATCCGGGAATCGCCTTCCGTGGCCGTCGCCCAGGGTCTGCAGAAACTCGGCGCGCACGTCGTCGCGGTCGAACCGTACGTCGACGCCTCGCACCTGCCCCAGGACATTCTGTGCGTCCAGCTCACCGAGGAGCAGGTCGCCTCGGCCGACGCGGTGGTCGTCGCCACCGATCACGACATCTTCGACTACGCGATGGTGGAGCGGGTCGCTGATTACGTATTCGACGCCTGCAACCGGTGCCGTTCGGAAGTGGCCGAACGCCTCTGAGGCGGCGCACTTGCACTCCGCTGAGGGTACCGAATGGTCGAACCCGCATGCCGTGTGCCCGAAATTCCCGCTGCGAACCCTACGGTGAATGTCCATTTACCGCTCCGATCGGGGAAGACCTTGGATTTGCGCGAATACCTTCGAGTCCTTTCCCGCCGATGGCGCGTCATCGCCCTGGTGACCTTGCTGGGGACGGGGGCCGGTGTCCTCGCCACCGCCGTCGCCACACCGGAGTACCGGGCGACGACCACACTCTTCGCCTCCCTCCAGGGCGGCGACGACACGTCCCAGCTCAACCAGGGGAACTCGTTCACCCAGGCACGAGTTCAGTCCTACGCCGACATCGTGTCGAGCCCAGAGGTGACCACACCGGTCGTCAAATCCCTCAAGCTGGGCATGACCCCGGCCGAACTGGCCTCCCGGGTGTCGGCGGAGGCGCCGCTGAACACGGTGCTGGTCCGGCTGACCGTCACCGACACCCGCGCGGCGCGGGCCGCCAAGGTCAGCAACGCCCTCGCGGACCGCTTCGCGCAGGTGATCAGGGAGCTGGAGAGCCCTGACGGGGACACGGACGAGTCTCCGGTCCGGCTCACCGTCATCCAGCCCGCGGCCGTGCCGGTCGCCCCCTCGTCACCGAACCCCACCCTCAACGTCGCACTCGGCCTGGCCGTGGGCCTGGTCCTCGGACTGGGGCTGGGCGTCGCGCTGGAGACGGTGGACACCTCGATGCGGGACTCCAAGGCCCTGTCCGAATGCCTGGCGGCCGCCTCCGGGCCGCCAGTGCTGTCGAGCATCGTGCACGATCCGCGCGCCTCCCGGCGCCCGGTCTCCCTGCGCGACGACACGTACAGCACGCGCGCCGAGGGCTTCCGGAAGCTGCGGGTCAATCTCCAGTTCGCCGAGATGGGCAAACGGCCGAGAGTCATCGCCGTCACGAGCCCGCTGCCGCGTGAGGGCAAGAGCAGCGTCTCGGTCAATCTGGCGGCCACGCTGGCCGAGGAGGGGGCCAAGGTATGCCTGATCGACTGTGATCTACGCCGTCCGTCCGTCGCCTCGGCTCTCGGACTGGTCAGGGACGCCGGGCTGACCACGGCGCTGGTGGGCAAGGCCGGGGTGCGTGACGTACTGCAGTCGGCAGGATCGTTCTCCGTGCTCACCAGCGGGATGATCCCACCCAATCCGACGCAGATCCTCGGAAGCAGCCAGTTCGGGGCCGTGCTGCAGGACCTCGCGGAGGAGTTCGACCATGTCGTCGTGGACACCGCTCCGGTCCTTCCCTTCGCCGACACCCCGGCGATGGCGCACGCCGTCGACGGCTATCTGCTCGTCGCACGTGCCGGACGGACGAGCAGGAGCCAGATCCTCGACGCCCTGCGCATCCTCGACCGCGTCAACGTACCTGTGCTGGGAGCCGTTCTGAACGGCGCTCCGGCACGAGGCGACGGCGAGGCGCACGGCTACGCGTACCGGTACCAGCCGAAGCCGGACATGGCGGACCGGCTCACGGCGCTCGTGCCCACGCGTCTGGCGGCGGTGGTTCCCCGCCGGGGATCCTCCGCCAACGGACGCCCGGCGCCGGTGCCGGCCAAGACGCGGCCGTAGCACCGAAGGCCGCCGCCGGCGGCGCGGATTGCTTCCCTCGGTCCGGTCGCGCCCCCTGTTCGGGGCGCGGCCGGACCTTTCCGTTTCCGACCGGGCCCCGCCGCTCGGTCCGGGCGCCCGGACGGGCGACCACCGGCGAGCCGTGCCGTCGTACGGGCCGTTTCCGACCGGACCCCTGTGCCAGGGTGACGCCATGCGGCGTGTGTTCGTGATCCCTGTGGCGGCCGTCGTCCTGGTCGCCGGGCTGCTGGTCCCGTCGTGCGACACGGGCGGCGGATCCCCCGACCACGGGCAGGGCGTGCCCGGGCAGGCGGCAGGGCAGGTCGAACAGTTGAGGGTGGACGTCATCGAGACCCTGCCCCACGACCCGTCGGCGTTCACCCAGGGCCTGGAGATGGCGGGCGGCATGCTCTACGAGAGCACGGGCGTGTCCGGCCGCTCGACGATCCGGGCCGGAACGCCCGGGGCCTCGCCGGTGCTCCGCGCGGAGCTGCCCGCGCCGCTGTTCGGCGAGGGAATGACCGTCGTGGGGAGGACTCTGTGGCAGCTCACCTGGCAGAACGGTGTCGCCATCGAGCGTGACGCCGGAACCTTGGCCGAACTGCGCCGCGTCCCCTACCGGGAGGAAGGCTGGGGTGTGTGTCACCAGCGGCGCCGCGGCCGCCTGGTGACGACCGACGGCACCTCCCGGATCGTCTTCCGGGATCCCCGGACTCTCGCGAAGACGGGGGAGAGAGCCGTCACCGTCCGCGGAAAGCGTGTGGGGCGGCTCAACGAACTGGAATGCGTCGACGACGTGGTGTACGCCAACGTCTGGCCCACCGACCGGATCGTACGCATCGACGCCGACTCCGGTGAGGTGACCGGTGACATCACCGTCCCGGCCCTGCTGACCGCGACCGAGAGACGGCGCGCGGATGTCCTCAACGGCATCGCGGCGATTCCGGGAACGGATCAGTTCCTGCTGACGGGCAAGTGGTGGCCCAAGATGTTCCGGGTGGCATTCGTGCCCCGCTAGGCACTGTCTGAGGGTTCCCGTTCGAAGGAACCGCTGACACGGACTCGGTAGCAGTCCTCGGGATCTGAGGCCGGGCTCTGACGGTCAGGCAGGTTTCGCCTCCGCTGTGCCGTTCCCACTCCATAGCGGCCGGAATGAGCGGTTCAGGTCCATGGTGATCAGGAGTGACTGTTTTCGGTCAGGATTCGATCGGTGACGCTCTGTAGGCGATCGGCCGGATGTCTCGCCCGGTCATCGCCGCGTGGTCGCGTCCTGTGCCACCCCGCTGTGGCGGCATTCATCCGGGCGTACCCCTCGTACGGCGAAAGTTTTTCTGAGAAGGCGGCGAAGCGTCGCAGGAATCGTCCGAAACTGTGTGCGGCGCTTTGACTGCTGATCGGCGGTTCAGTGACTGTCGTTCACATGTCCGTCACATTCCGGGACGCCCCCGGCGGCCCGTTGCGCACGCGTGATTTCCGGATGCTGCTCGCAGGAGCCGCCGCCGGACAACTCGGCGCCCACGTCACGCTGGTGGCCCTGCCCCTCGTGGCCGTCCTCGAACTCGACGCGTCCGCCTTCCAGGTCGGACTGCTGACGGCCGCGGAGACCGCCGCCTTCCTGCTCATCGGGCTGCCCGCAGGGGCACTGACCGACCGGATGCGCAAGCGCCCCCTGATGATCGGGGCGGACCTCGTGCGCGCGGCGGCCATGGCGAGCATCCCCGCCGCCG
This sequence comes from Streptomyces sp. NPDC091376, assembly GCF_044757085.1. Lineage (NCBI taxonomy): Bacteria > Bacillati > Actinomycetota > Actinomycetes > Kitasatosporales > Streptomycetaceae > Streptomyces > Streptomyces sp. NPDC091376. The sequence goes on from NZ_JBIVUF010000022.1 coordinate 70,381, forward strand.
CGGTCGCCGGCGTCCTGACCATGGCCCAGCTGTACGCCGTGGCACTGATCAGCGGTGTGGCGACCGTGTTCTTCGACGTGGCCCACCAGAGCTACCTGCCGCAGATCCTGCCCCGGGAACAGCTCGTCGCCGGGAACGGTGCGCTGGAGACGGTCCGTTCCACCGCGCAGGTGACCGGCCCCGGGATCGGCGGCGGGCTCGTCCAGCTGGCCGGAGCGCACCTCGCCGTCATCGCCGACGCCATCGGCTACGCCCTCTCCGCCCTCTTCATCCTCGGCATCGAGCGACCCGAGGAACGGCCCGCACCCTCGAACAGCGGTTCCCTGCGCAAGGACATCGGTGAGGGCGTCCGGTTCGTCATCGGCCACCCGTTGCTCCGCGTCATCGCGCTCACGACCGGTCTCGCCAACCTCTGCACGGCCATTCTCATGGCGACCCAGACCGTCCACCTCGTGCGCGTCGTCGGGCTGCAGCCGGGCGAGCTCGGGCTCGTCCTGTCCGCGTCGGCCGTCGGCGGGCTCCTCGGCGCGCTCTGCGCCGGGCGGCTCGCCGCCCGGGTCGGGCAGGCACGGCTCATCTGGCTGTCCGCCCTGGCGACCGGTCCGTTCGCCGTGCTGTGGCCCCTCGCCGGCCATGGCGTGGGCGGCGCGGTCCTCTTCGCCGCCGGATCCGGCGCCGTCTTCTTCGGCGCAGTCGTCTACAACGTCGCCCAGGTCAGCTTCCGCCAGGCACTGTGCCCGCCCCGGCTGCTCGGCCGGATGAACGCCACCCTGCGCTTCCTCATGTGGGGCACCCTGCCGCTCGGCGCACTCCTCGGCGGCGCCCTCGCCGAATCGTTCGGCCCTCGCACGGCACTGGCCTGGTGCGCCGCGGGATTCCTCGCCGTACCGCTGCCGCTGCTGCTGTCCTCGCTGCGCCGGATGCGTGACCTGCCGGTGCCCGAACACCCGCAGGAGGAATCCGCGCAGGCAGCCGGTGACGAGCCCGTGCCGTCCGCGTCGGCAAGCTGAACCGGTTCCGCCACAGGCCCTGTTCGCGGGCCCCGTGCGCCTCGGCCGACCGCAAGGACGCACCGTACGCGCGCACCGTACGCGCGCACCGTCCGCACCGATTCGTACCCGCCGATCCGTACGCACCAGTGCGCTCGATCGGCGCGCATGTCCGCCTGCCCGACACCTTTGCCGACTCCCGCCCGGCCCATCACCGAGAGGATCACGTGCTCAGCATCACGAGCCAGTACCTGGCCCGCTACCGGCAGCTCACCGCCGGGGAGCAGACCCACGACCTGCTGCCCGTCACCGGAGCACAGCGACGCTTCGTACTGGTGCGTTCCCTCGACCCGACCGGACGCCCCGACGTCGTGCCGATGTTCTTCGCCTTCCCGCACGGCACGGTCGACGCCGAACGCCTCGGCGCAGCGGCCCGCCGGGTCGCCGCACAGCACCCGGCCCTGCGCTCCCGGCCGGCGGTGCTGCGCGGAACACCCGTGCTGCGCGTCCACGACCCGGACGTACCCGTGACGTCGCTGGACCTCGCGCCGGGAGAGAACGCCGCCGACGCGCTGCGCCGCGCCCTGGGCGCGTGGGACCCGAACGGCTCGCCGCTGAGGATCTTCCTCGTACGCGAGGCACGGGAGGGACGCGACGCCGCGCACACCGGTGAGGAAGTGCTCGCGATCGTCCTGGACCACGCCGCGTGTGACGGCCGGTCACTCGCGCGCATCGTCGAGGATCTCGGTGCCGCCTACGCCGCAGGCACCACCGCGGAGCCGCCCTCGGCCGCGGAGACCGAGGCCGAACTCGCCGCGTACACGGAAGCCGTCCTCCTGCAGCTCGCCGCAGAAGAACGGGCGGACTCGCCCGCCGCGGCGGCCTACTGGGCCGACCGGCTGCGCGCCGTACGGGAACGGGCCCCGCAGCCGACGCCGGGACGCGTCCCCGACGGATCACTCCCGAGCGGCTCGGCCGAAGCCAGGCTGCCCGCCCACGACCACTCGGTGCCCTTCCCCGCGTTGCTCGACGCCTGCCGCTCCGCCGCACGTGCCCTCTACGGGCCAGGCAACGTCGTACCGATCGGATACCCCTGGGGCGGCCGCCCTCCGGGCGCCGCACCGGTCGTCGGCTGCTTCCTCAACACGGTCGTCTTCCCCGCCGCCACCGGCCACGGGCCCGACCCGGAGGTGACGGCAGACGCCTGGTGGGACGACCTGGACCGGGCCGACATGCCCTTCGACGCGGTGGTGAGCGCAGCGCGTGCCGCCGGCTCGGGCTGGACCGGGCGCCTCGACGGACTGCTGACCGTCGACGACACCAGCCTGCGCCCGCCGCTGCGGCTGGCCGGTGTCGAGGGCCGGGAGATCCACATCGGCGGAAGGCCGGTACGCGGACCGTTCGCCGTGTCCGTCACACAAGGCGCCGAACTCCATCTGCGCATGGTGTGGGACCGCGCGGTCCTCGACGACGGCACGGCGGAACAGGCGTTCACCGACCTCACCCATGCGCTGCGGACACCGGAGCCCACTGTGCCCTGACGCCGGCCGGCCGCACCCCCGCCCGACCTGCCGGCCGGCCCTGCACTCGCCTGGACCGCACCTGCCGGCCCCCGCACTCGCCCGGCCCGCACACCTGCGTCCGGCCTGAACGGGCAGACCTGGATCCGCCGGGGAACCCCCGGCGAACCCGATGCACCACCCCGTACCCGAGCGGCGCCGCGCGACCCGCGGACCGCCCGAACCACCGCGCCCGGCCACGACCGTGACCGGCTCGAGAACCCGACCCGACGACCTCAGGGATCGCCCATGCTTCCGCTCTCCTCCTCGCAGGAGATCGTCTGGCTGCACGAACAGGTGCAACCGGGCAGCCGCGCCTACAACTTCACCGCCGCACTCGACCTGTGGGGCACCCTCGACACCGAGGCCCTGCGCCACGGACTCACCGCCACCCTGGAGCGCCACCCCGGTCTGCGGCTCGAACTCGTCGCCGCCGAAGGCGCGATGCCGGGACAGCGGGTCGCACCCGCGTGCGCGCCACGGCTGCGTACGGTCGACCTCAGCGGGGGCGAGGACCCCGAAGCCGCCTTCCGGGACCTGCTGCGCGCCGAAGCGGAGACACCGCTCGACACCTTCGAGGCACCGCTGCTGCGCTGGACGCTCGTCCGCCTCGCGGAACGCCACCACCGGCTGATCCACGTCGAGCACCACCTCATCCACGACGGCCACTCGTTCGCGATCCTCCTCGACGACGTCTTCGGCGTCTACCGTGGCCACGTCCTCGGCGACCCCGTCACGCTCCCGCCGGCCTCCTCGTACGCCGACCACGTCCGCACCCGGGCGGAGGCGGCTTTCGCACCCGAGAGCCTGGACTTCTGGCGGACCGAGCTGCGCGACCAGCCGCACGACATGCCGCTGCCCGGACTGGCCCGCCCCGGAGCCCGGCGCAGGCACCACGGAGGACAGCTGCGCCAGTCGGTCGGCGCGGATCTCGCCGAGCGGCTGCGCGAGCACGCCCGCTCGCGCGGCCTCACTCCGTTCGCCACGCTCCTCGGCCTCTTCGCCGAGCTGCTGCGACGGCACAGCGGACGTTCGCGGATGGTCGTGGGAACGGCCGTCGGCAACCGGCCGCGCGGGTTCGAGGACGCCGTCGGCATGTTCGTCAACACCATCCCGCTGCCGCTGAGGCTGGACCCCGCCGCCCCGGCCGAGGACACCATGGACGAGGTGACCGACACCCTCATCCGCGCCCTGCCGCACCAGGACGTACCGGTCCAGGAGCTGACCCGCGCACTCGGCATGCACACCTCGGGCGCCGACAACCCGCTGTTCTCCGTCATGTTCAGCGCCCACGACGCCCAGCTGCCCGAGATCGACGTCCCCGGCCTGGAGATCACCCTCTTCGAGGGCTTCAACACCGGCACCACCCGCTTCGACCTCGACGTGGTGCTGCTGCCGGACGACCGGCGCGGCGTCACACCTCGCCATGGCGCCGCAGGCATGACACTCGTCTGGGACTACGACGCCGACCTGTTCGACGAGGACATCGCGCGGCTCCTCGCGAACCGGTTCCTCGACCTGCTGCGGTCCTATCTCGACGCCCCCGCCACGGCCCTGGCCGACCTCGCGCCCACCCCGCCGCTGCCCGCGGCAGAGCCCGGGCCCGGCAGCACGCCGTCGACGCGGAACCGGGACCCGTTCGACCCTGCCGCGGCCCACGACCCGGCGCTGCCCGCCCTGCTGTCCGGCGCCCGGCGCGTCACCTACGGCGAACTCGACGCCCGTGTGGGCTCGCTCGCCCAGCGGCTGCGTACCGCGGGGGTGAGGGCCGGACAGCCCGTCGCCGTCGTGCTGCCCCGAGGAGCCGACTCGGTCGTCGCCCTGCTGGCCTGCCTGCGCACGGGCGCGGTCTACTGTCCCCTCTCACCCTCCGACCCGCCGGCCCGTCTGGAGCTGCTGCTGAAGCGGCTGGCCCCGGCGCTGGTGCTCACCGACGGCAGCGGTGCCACCGCGGTCCCGGAGGGACTGCCCGCCGCGACCGTCGACGCGCCGGTGCTGCCGCGCGCACGCGAGGCCGGCGTCCTTCCGGGCACCACGTACGTCATCCACACCTCCGGCTCCACAGGCGTCCCCAAGCCCGTCGCCGTCGGCCGTGCGGCCCTGGAACACCATCTGACCGCGACCGCCGACCGGTTCGGGCTCGCCCCGGGCGACCGGGTGCTCATGTTCGCCCAGCCCTCGTTCGACGTGGCGCTGGAGGAGGTGCTGCCGACGCTGTACGCCGGGGCCTGCCTCGTGGTCCCCGAGCACGAGGTGCCCACCGGCGCTGAACTCACCGCGCAGCTCTCCGCCGCCCGCGTCACCGTCGCCAACCTGCCCACCAGCTACTTCCTCGCCACCCGCGAGGACATGCGGCCCGCGCTGCGCGACGGCGGCTGGGCGCCCCGGCTGCTCGTGCTCGGCGGTGAACGCCTCCCCGCCGACGTCCTGCGGGACTTCCTCGCCGACACCGGCGCCACCGTGCTCAACGTGTACGGCGTCACCGAGGCGGCCATCAGCTCCACCGTCCACGAGATCTCCCGCGACGCGCTCACCGACGGCGCCGAGGTCCCCCTGGGGACCGAACTGCCCGGCGAACGCATCCACGTCCTGGACGCCCACCACCGTCCGCTGCCGCCCGGCGCGGTCGGTGAACTGGCCGTCGCCGGACCCGGACTGGCCGAGGGCTACGCAGGCAACCCGGAGGCCACCGCCGCCCGCTTCGTGCACGTGCGGGCGCTCGACGGAGAGCGCGTCTACCTCACCGGCGACCTCGGCTACCGCGGGCTCGACGGGCTCCTGTACTTCCTTGGCCGCAAGGACAACCAGGTCAAGCTCCGCGGCCACCGCATCGAACTGGAAGAGATCGAAGCCGCGGCGTCCGCCGCACTCGGCGGCCGCTCCTGCGCCGTCGTGCTTGACCGTGAGACTCCCGGCGGGCCACGGCTCGTCGGATTCCTGGAAGGCGCCGGCGACAGCGGGACGTTCGACGAGAAGGCCCTGCACGCCGAGTTGAGCCGCCGGCTGCCCGGCCCCCTCGTCCCCGCACGCTGGGCCGCGCTCGACACCATGCCGACCCTCGCCGGAGGCAAGCCCGACCGTGTGGCACTCGCGCGCCGGGCGGTCGCGCTGCAACCCGCGGCAGCGGCCGCGTCCGTCGCCGCCTCCGCCGACGCCGCCACCTCCGCCGGCGCGACGACGGCGCCACGAACGGACGACCCGATGACCGCGCTGCTCACCGAGGGCTGGCGCGAGGTCCTGGGGCACAGCCGCTTCGACGAGGATTCCCACTTCTTCCGCAGCGGAGGCCACTCCCTGCTCGCCGCGCAGCTCGCGGCGTGGCTGGAGCCGCGGCTCGGGCAACGCCCGCCGCTCAGGCTGCTGTTCCGCCACCCGGTACTCGCCGACCAGGCCGGTGCACTCGCGGCCACCGACACCATCTCCAGGGATTCGTGATGACCCAGCCCCTGACCGTCTCCGATGCCGTCGTCGCCCGTGAGGCGTCCATCGCCCACGGCCCCGCCGCCACCCCGACAGCGGTGCTCGCCCGCTTCGAGGAATGGGTCCTGCGCACCCCGCAGGCCCCCGCGGTGATCGACGGCGACCACACCTGGACGTACCAGGACCTCGACACCGCCGCCACCGATGCCGCCGACGCGCTGCGGGACCGCGTCCGGCCCGGGGACCTGGTCGGCGTCTGCCTCGACCGCTCCGCCGCCCTCGTGGTGACCGCCGTCGCCCTCGCCCGGATCGGCGCCGTCTACCTGCCGCTCGGGCCCCGCCCCGGAGAGCGCCGTACCGACGCCGTCACCGAGGACCTCGACGTCGTCTGCGTCATCGGCGATCCGGCGGTCCTGCCGGCCCGGCACCGGGCAGCAGAACGCATACGCCTGTCCCTGCCACGCGACGGCGTCAACGCCCCTGGCACCGTGGTGGCCGCCTTCGCCGCCCCCGACCCTGCCGCCCCCGTCGCCGGTGCCCGGCGGCGCGCCCCGGAGGACGCCTTCTACGCCGTTCTCACCTCCGGCTCCACCGGCCGTCCCAAGGCCGTCGCCGTCGCCGAACCCTCGCTGTCGGTCCTCCTCGACTGGTATCGCGCCGAGACCGGACTCGCACCCGGTGACCGCCAGTCCCTGCTGATCGGCGTCGCGTTCGACCCGCACCTGCTGGAGCTGTGGGCAGGACTCACCGCCGGCGCCGCCCTCGTCCCCGCTCCCGACGACGTGCGCTGGGATGCCACCGTCCTCACCGACTGGTGGCGTGACGCCGGTGTCACCGTGTCCGTCGCGGCCACCCCGATGATCGAGCCCGTACTGGACCGGCCCTGGCCCCGGGACCTGTCGCTGCGTCACCTCGTGGTAGGCGGCGACCGTATGCGCCGACGGCCCGGCGACGACGTCAGGGCGACCGTCCACAACGCCTACGGCCCCGCGGAAGCCACCGTCGTCACCACGACCTACGCCATGCGAGGCGCGGACGCACGAGGGGATGGACGAGGAGACGCACCGGGGAACCCGCGGACGGACGCGCAGACGTCGCCGCCCATCGGCCTGCCGGTCCCCGGCGCCACCGTCGTCGTCACCGGCGCCGACGGCCGGCCCGTCCCCCGAGGGGAGGAAGGCGAACTCCGCGTCGGCGGTCACTGCCTGGCACTCGGCTACCTTGACCCCGAACTCACCGCACACCGCTTCACCGCCCCGCTGGAGGATCTCGGCCTGCCCGGCGTCGACCGGCTCTACCGCACCGGCGACCGGGTGCGGATGCATACCGACGGACACCTGGAGTTCCTCGGCCGTCTCGACGACCAGGTCAAGATCAGCGGCGTGCGCATCGAACCGGCCGAGGTGGAAGCCGCGTTCGAACACGACCCCTCGGTACGCAGTGCCGTCGTCACCGCGCTGCGTGACGACGACGGCCGCGCCCGTCTCGTCGCACACATCCGGCTCACCGCGGGCACCACGGCGAAGACCGGCGACCTGCTGGCAGCGGTCCGCGCCTGGCTGCCCGAGCAGGCCGTGCCCGCGGCGGTACGCATCGTCGACGGCTACCCGCTCGACGCCAACGGCAAGGTCGACCGGGCCGCGCTGGCGGACCAGGCGACGGCCGGCCCCGAGGGGCCGGAGGCGGAGGCCGTGCCCGGCGACGCCACACCCACCGAACTGCTCGTTCTCCGCGCCGTACGCGACCTCCTCGACCGGCCCGCGACCGCACTCACCGACAACTTCACCGACGCCGGAGGCACGTCCGTCGTCGCCGCCCGGCTGCTGGTGGCCATCGAGCGCGAGAGCGGCGTACGACTGCGCGCCCCCGAGCTGCTGCGCGCCCCCGATCTGCGGGCCCTGGCCGCTCTCGTCGAGCAGCGCCGGACCCCGCGACCGGCAGGAGCCTGACATGTCACCCAGCACCCCGAACATCTCCGACACCAGGAAGGACGGCGGCCCCGTGCCTGCCCTCAGCGACCCGACCACCACCGTGGAGCGCCAGGCGGCTCGCCGGGCCGGCCTGCCCGACCTCGTCGCCCGGCACGCCGAACGGACCCCGAACGCCCTGGCCGTGACCGACGGCGACAACACCCTCACCTACTCCGAGCTCGTCACGGCCGCCCGCGGTCTCGCCGCGCACCTGCGCGCGCACGGAGTAGGCCGCGGCGACCGGGTGGCACTGCTGACGACCCGTTCGGCCGGCACGGTGACAGCACAGCTCGCGCTGTGGTGGGCCGGAGCCGTGTGCGTACCGATCGACCCGGCGCAACCGCTGCCCCGCACCGAGGCCATGACCGCCGACGCGGGCGTGACCCTGACCGTCGGTGAGGCCAAGCTGCTCGAATCGGCGCGGCTCACCGGCCCCACCCTGGCCCTGCCCGAGCCCTCGTCGGTCAGCGGCGTGACTTCGGCCACGGAAGCCGTCGTCGGCGCCGGTGATGCCTTCGACGGCCCGGACGGCCCGGCGTTCATCATGTTCACCTCCGGCTCCACGGGCCGCCCCAAGGGCGTCGCCGTCCCGCACGGAGCGATCGCCGAGCTGGTCACCGATCCGCGCTACGTCACGCTCGGCGCGCGCGACCGTGTGCTGTTCCACTCGCCGATGACGTTCGACGCCTCGACGTTCGAGGTGTGGGGCGCCCTCGCCAACGGCGGCGCCGTCGTCGTGTGCACCGTGGACCGCCCCTCCTTCGAGGACCTGGCCCGCCATGTGGAACGCCACGGGGTGACCGTCGCCTTTTTCACCACCGCCCTCTTCCACCAACTGGCCGCCCGCCGCTCCCGCGTGTTCTCGCAGCTGCGCACCGTCGTCGTCGGCGGCGAGGCGCTCGCCGCCACCCACGCACGCGAGGTGCTGCGCGCCTTCCCGTGGCTGGAACTCGTCAACGGCTACGGCCCGACCGAGACGACCACGTTCGCCACCGCTCACCGTGTCACCGCGGCCGACTGCGACGGACAGATACCGATCGGCCGGCCCATCGCCGGAGCCACCGTCCACGTCCTGGACGCCGACCGACGCCCCGTCACCGGCTCCGCCCGCGGCGAACTGTGGATCGGCGGCAGCAGACTGGCCCACGGATACACGGGGCAACCCGCTCTCACCGCCGAACGCTTCATCGAGCACCCCGCACTCGGGCGGCTCTACCGCACGGGCGATGTCGTCTCCCGGCGGCCCGACGGAGTCCTCGACTTCCACGGCCGCACCGACGACCAGATCAAGGTGCGTGGCTTCCGCATCGAGCCCGGCGAGATCGAGCACGCCCTGCGCGAGCAGGCCGACGTGGACGACGCGGCCGTCACCGTCCACCGCTCCGGAGCGGACGACGCGCGCCTGGTCGCCTACGTCGTGGCCGCCCCGGGACCCGTGCCCCGGCCCGACGCGCTGCGCCGGCGGCTCGCCGACGTGCTGCCCGCCCATCTCGTCCCGGACGCGGTGACCGTCGTCGGCCGGCTGCCCCTCACCCCGTCCGGCAAGGTCGACCGCCGTGCGCTCGCGGGACTCGCCGACACGACCGTCCCCGGCCATTCCGGCACACCGACGGCGGTGGCACCGCCGGCGGCCCTGACTCCGCTGGAACAGGCCGTCGCCGATGTGTGGAGCCGGGCTCTGGGCAGCGAGGTCATGCGGTCCGACGCCGACTTCCTCGCCCTCGGCGGACATTCGCTGCTCGCCCTCGTCGTCACCGACGACCTCCGCGAGGAACTGGGCGTCGAGCTCACCCTCGCCGACTTCTTCGCCGCCCCGACGGTGGCCGGCCAGGCACACCTGGTCGAGCGCGCGCTGCTGGCCGCACACAGCGATCTGCGCCCCGAGGCCCCGGAGAACACCGTGGCCCCCGACAACACTGAATCCGTGCAGAGCGCCCTGGAGTGCACCGATGTCCACTGACGCCGGCGCCACGTCGATCGCACGACAGCAGGAGCTGCTGCGCCGGGCCCGGGCCGGATCCACCCGGCGCACCCCGGCCGCCTCGGGCGGCCCCGCCGCACCCCCGGCGCCGGCCGGCAGCGGGTCCGTCCCGCTCTCGCACGCCCAGCGCCGCATGTGGCTGATGGACCGGCTCGGCAGCTCAGGCGCCTCGTACCACGTACCGTTCGCCACCCGGATTCGCGGCCCGCTCGACCTGGCCGCGCTCGGCACCGCGCTCACCTCGCTCGTGCACCGTCACGAGATCCTGCGCACCCGCTACCTCCAGCGGGACGGCGAGCCGTACCAGGAGGTGCTCCCGGCACCGGCCACGATCCCCGTGCCGGTCCTGGACGCCGACGAGGCAGCCGCCGGTGACCTCCTGGAGAAGGAAGCCGCCCGTCCCTTTGACCTGTCGGCCGGAGCGGTCGTACGCGCCCTGGCCGTGCGCCACGGCCGACAGGACCACACGGTCCTGCTGACCTTCCACCACATCGCCGTGGACGGGGGCTCGCTGGAGACCGTCGCGGCCGAACTCGCGGAGCTCTACGCGGCTGCCATCGGCGAAACCGGCCGGCCGCCGCTGACGGCAGCGCCCCAGTACGCCGACTACGCACGGCGGGAACACGCCGAGGCCGGGCACCTCGACGGGGAACTGCGCCACTGGAGCGGCCTGCTCGCCGATGCCAAGCCGCCCCGGCTCCCTCGCCGGACCGAACCCCTTCCCGACGGGGAGTCCCGGCCGGCCGCCGTCCACACCGTCCCTCTCGCTCCGGACCTGCCCGGCGCGCTCCGCGCCCTCGGCGCGGAGCGGGGCGCCACCCTCTTCACCGTGTCGCTGGCCGCGGCCTTCGCCGCTCTGCGCGGTGTCACCGGCGAGGACGACCTCGTCATCGGCATCGCCGGCACCCACCGGCGCGGAACCGCCATGCGCGGGCTCGTCGGACTGTGCGTCAACACCCTGCCCATACGCGTCGACACCTCGGGCGACCCGTCGTTCGCGGAGCTGCTGGACCGGGTCCGTGAGGCGCTCCTGGCCGCACAGGAACACCGGCACATACCCTTCGACCTCGTCCTCGAACGGCTCGGCACGGGCGCCCGCGGCGCCGACGGCACCGCACTCGTGCGCGTGACCGCCGACGTCCTCGGCGAGCCGACGGTGCTGCGCCTCGCGGATACGTCGTCGGAGTACGTCGACGTGGACACCGCCGGCGCCAAGTTCGCCATGTCCTACGCACTGGGCGACGCACAGAACCCGGTGGCTCTCCTCCAGTACGACAGGAACGCGCTGGACGACACCACCGCGTCCGCCGCAGCGGCCCATTACGCGGCACTCCTCGAAGCCGTGGCAACGGATCCGGCCGTCCGGCTGAGCCGTATGCCGCAGCCGGATCCCCGCCCTGACGCCCGGGACGCCGCGGTTGTCCGCGACGGAGAGCATCCGGCGGGGCCGGTGTTGCGCTCCCACCCGCAGGTCGCCGACGCCTTCGTGCTCCGTCCCACAGCGGGCCGGCCGGCACTGGCCTATGCCGTCCTGCGCGACTGCGTCGGTCCTACGCCTCACGACCTGCTCGTCCATCTGCGGACCGCGCTCGCCCCCGAAGCCGTACCCGGCGCCGTCACCCTGCTGGACGCCCTTCCGCGTACGGCAGACAGCGCGGTCGACTCGACCCGTCTGCCCGGACTGCCCGCGTCCAGCACGCCCGTGGGTCCCCGCGCCGCTGCCGTCACCGACGGCTTCACCGCGTTGCTCGGCCTCGTCCCCGAGCCGGACGACGACTTCTTCGCCCTCGGTGGGCACTCCCTGGTCGCCGTACAGCTCGCCGAGCGCCTGCGCAGCGCGCTCAAACTGCCGCTGACCGGACTCGACGTCCTCCAGGCGCGCACACCGCGGGCGCTCACCGCCCTGCTCGACGCAAGGGCAGGGGAACAGGCGGCCGCCAAGGCCGCGACCACTGCCGTACGACCTCGCCGCACCCGCCCGGGGACCGTCCTGGTCACCGGGGCCACCGGCGGCGTCGGCGCGTTCGTCCTGCGTGAACTGGCCGCTCAGGGAAGGCCCGTGCTGGCGCTGGCGCGGCTCGAGTCCGCGCATCTGATCGCCGCCGAGGGGGTGGACGTCGTCGAGGGCGACCTCACCGACCTCGACGGACTGCGGGAGGCGGTCGCGAGCGCGGACGCCATCGTCCACGCGGCCTGCACGTTCACCCGTCCCGAGGTGGACGTGGCCGCCATGGAGGCCATGACCGGCGCCTGGCGACGCGGGCCGTTCGTCTTCGTCAGCAGCGTCGACGCCTACGGACACCCGGCCGGCGAGCGGGTCGCCGAGGAGTCCGCGTCGAGTGACCCGCTCAGCCCGTACGGGAAGGCCAAACTCGACTGCGAGGCCCTGCTGCTGCGCGCGGCGGGAACCGACGGCCGCGGCGGAGCCAGCGCCGTGCGCTCCCCGATCGTCTGGGGCCCGCACGACCGGCTGCGCGATCAGCTCCGGTGGGGCGCCACCGGAAGGCTCTACCAGGCCGCCTGCCGGGGCGGCCCGATCGAGCTGCCCCGGCCCGGCACCGCAGGACACCCCTGGTACGGGGCGGCCTGGGTGCACGCGGCCGCTCTCGCCCGCGCGGTCACGGCTTGTCTCGACCTGCCCGTGCACGGGGTGGCGAACGCTTGCAGCGGCCATGTGTCCTGGCGGGAACTCGCCCACGACCTGACCGAACTGCTCGGCAGCGACAGCGAGATCCATGAGACGGACGAGGTGCACCGCGACCTCGACCACCATTGGCACTACGACAGCAGCCGTCTCGCCGCCCCGCTGCGCGCCCTGTCGGGCGAGGAACGCCGCACGGTCCTGGCCGCCATGATCGAGGGCATGTCCGGCGCCACGGACGACGGTGTGTCCGACGGGGTGTCCGACGGCATCGGCTGACGTCCCGGTGGGGGCGGCCGGTGGTCATCACGACCTCCGGGCGCCCCCATCCGGTGCGGTCCGCAGGGTGTTCTCACCGGCCTGGTGAACGACCTCGTGGAAGGCGCCGGCGACCGTCTCACCCGTCGTGCGCGGTTCCCGACGTCCCGGTGGGGGAGTGCGCGGGAACGGCGCACGGCATGATCGGGCGGACCGGGTAGTGTCGGCGGCTGCGTCGTTGTGGCCGGTCGCGGCTGCTGTCGGAAGGAACGGGCCTGAACACCGCGCTTGCTGAGACCTTGTCGGTGGCCCTGCTGGTACTGGTGCTGGCCGGTGCGGTCGTACGCCCCTTCGGCTGGCCGGAGGCGGTGGTGGCGGTCCCCGCCGCCGCCGTGGTGATCGGCACCGGAGCGATCTCGCTGGAGCACGCCCAGGCGGAGGCCGAGCGGCTGGGGCCGGTGATCGGGTTCTTGGCGGCGGTGCTCGTGCTGGCCCAGCTCTGCGACGACGAGGGCCTGTTCAAGGCGTGCGGAGCCTGGATGGCGCGCAGCGCGAGGGGCCAACCGCGCCGGCTGCTGGTGCAGGTGTTCGCGGGTGCCTCGGCGATCACGGCGGTGCTGAGCCTGGATGCCACGGTGGTGCTGCTGACCCCGGTGGTGTTCGCCACCGCCGCACGGCTGGGCGCGCGGCCCAAGCCGCACGTGTACGCCTGCACCCATCTGTCGAATACGGCCTCACTGCTGCTGCCGGTGTCCAACCTGACGAACCTGCTGGCCTTCGCGGCAAGCGGGCTGAGCTTCACCCGGTTCGCCGGGCTCATGGCGCTGCCGTGGCTGGCCGCGATCGCCGCCGAGTACGCGGTGTTCCGTTACTTCTTCGCCACCGACCTGGACACCGGGGCACAAGCCCCGGTCGCCGCCGAGCCGCTCAAGGTACCCGTGTTCGCGCTGGTCACGGTGGCCTGCACGCTGGCGGGGTTCGTACTCACCTCCGCCGTCGGGATCAACCCGGCGTGGGCGGCGTTCGCGGGCGCACTCGTCCTCGCCGTCCGGGCCCTGACCCGGCGCCGCACCACCCCGGCCGCGCTGGTGCGTTCCGCTTCGCTGCCGTTCCTCGCGTTCGTCCTCGCCCTGGGCATCGTGGTACGCGCGGTGGTCGACAACGGCCTCGACACGGCCCTGGGCCGGCTGATCCCGGACGGCACCGGGCTGGGCGCACTGCTCGGCATCGCAGTCCTGGCCGCCGTGCTGGCCAACGTCATCAACAACCTGCCCGCCGTCCTGGTCCTGCTGCCGCTGACCGCACCGTCCGGTCCCGGCGCCGTCCTCGCCGTGCTGCTCGGAGTGAACGTCGGCCCCAACCTCACCTACGCCGGCTCGCTGGCCACCCTGCTGTGGCGGCGTATCGTGCAGGCCCACGACACTGAGGTGGACCTGCGGGAGTTCACCCGGCTCGGACTCCTCGCCGTACCCGCGAGCCTGCTGCTCGCCGTGCCGGCCCTGTGGGCCTCACTGGCCGTGATCGGAGGAGGCTGACGCGATGGCCGTCGTCGTCTGGATCGTCGAAGGCACCTGGTCCACCTGCGTGGACGCCGCCCGCGCCCACGCCCCCGACGGCACCGAGATCGTCCTGCTCCACGTCAGCCCGCCGGACGTCCCCGGCGCCGCACATGGCGCGTTCGCGGGGCTGCTCGGCCGCGGCCACCCCGAACGCGACCCCGGCACGGCACTGGAACACCTCGCCGCCGCCTCCGCCGAGGAACTCCTCACCCACGCGGCCGAACGGCTGGGACGCCCATGTACCCCCGTGGAGCGCACGGGACGCGTCGAACGGGAAGTGGTGGCCGTCGCGGAAGGCGCCGACCTGCTCATCCTCGCCCGCGACGGCGACCGCACCCACCTGGGACCGCGCAGCCTCGGCCCCGCCAGCCGCTTCATCGTCGACCACGCCCCCTGCCCCGTCCTGCTCGTGTGGCCCGAGACCGCTCCCGATGTCGCCACCATCCCGCCCCCGCCGCCGCACCCGCCCCACCATCCGTAGGTCCCGAACGCCACAGCACCAACCGTCGACGTGCCCTGAGGGCCTCGCGGCCGGCCCGCCATGTGCCCAGTGGGCCCCGGTAGCTGGAGCGGACTACTCCAGCACGTCGATCCTGCCTGCTTGCGAGTGAACGGCAGAGCTTGATGCTCGCGCCGGACCCGGCTGGAAGATCCGGCCCGTTAGGTTGCTCCCGTGCCGCTGAGCTGTGCATTCGTGAACCTCAAGCCCGGAGTCGGCAAGACGACCAGTGCCGTATGGCTGGCTCACGCCCTCCATGAGTCGGGCTACTCGCCGCTCTTCGTCGACGGCGATCCAGCCTCCTCCGCGCTGCGCTGGAGCGAGTTGGCGGACGGCTTTCCGTTCCCTGTCATCGCCCTGCCCGTGGGAGACGTGCACCGCCGTGTGAACGACTTCCTGGGCAGCAGACAGGCCGTGGTGCTCGACGCGCCCCAGTTGGAGGACCATCCGCGCATCGCCCGCAGCATCATGAAGTACGCGGGCGAGTGGATCATCCCCGTGACCCCCGCGCCCATCGAACTGGACCGGATGGCACCCATCCGGTCCGAGATGGACGAGGTGCAGTCCCTGCGTGCCGAGCCGGCCCGAGCCGTGGTCCTGCTGAATCGCACCAACCGTCCCGATGCCACGCGTACCGGCCCCGACGCCGACGCTCGTGAGGCACTCACCGAATGGGGCTTCACGGTGCTGGCCACCCAGATCGCACGGCTCGACCTGTATGCCCAGTCGTTCGGAAGTCCGGTCCGAGCCAAAGGCTCGGCGTTCATGGACCTCGCCGAGGAACTCATCAAGCGTCAGGAAGCCGAATGACGGAGCGCAAGGACCGGTACCGCGCGGCACTGGAGCGCGGAGGGGAAAGCGCTGCCCGGCCTTCCGCTGCCCGGCCCGCGAGGGTCACCACGCTGCAGAGCAGGTACGTCAGCGTGACCATCGAAGTGGACCCGGATCTGGAGAAGTCCGTGACGCGATGGGTCGGGCCGCCACTCTCCGCGCTGGTACTCGCCGGCACGAACGTCCTGCGGGTCGTCGTCGACACCGCCGCCAGGATGCCCCTTCTCGCGGGCCGTGCCCGTTCCTGACGACCGCCGCCGCTAGAGTCCGAGGCACCGCTCGGGACCGAGGCCGCAAGCTCACCGTCTCAGTGCCGCTGGTACGCGGCGAGGAGGAAGAGCCAGATCTCGCTGACCGTCGGGAAGCAGGCGACCGCGTGCCTCAGACGCTTGAGCGGGACCTCGCCGGCGACTGCCACCGTCGCCGAGTGCAGGAGTTCGCTGACCCCGGGCCCGACGAAGGTGACACCGAGCAGGACGTCCCGGTCGAGGTCGACGACCATCCGGGCATGGCCCCGGTAGCCGTCGGCGAAGAGGTTGGCACCTTGGGCGGCGTTGAAGTCGACATCGACGGTCCTGGCGCGGTAGCCGGCGCGGGCCGCCTGGTCGGAGCTCAGGCCCACGGCGGCCGCTTCGGGGTCGGTGAAGAAGACCTGGGGTACGGCGTGCTGGTCGGCGGTGGTGGCGTGGTCGCCCCAAGCGGCGTCGTCGAGCGGCCGGCCGGCGGCGCGGGCGGCGATCGCGTCGCCCGCCGTCCGGCCCTGGTACTTGCCCTGGTGCGTGAGGAGCGCCCGGTGGTTGACGTCACCCAGGGCGTACAGCCACTCGCCTTCGACGCCTTCGACTAGGCATGTGGTGTCCACGTCGAGCCAGGAGCCGGGGGCGAGGCCGACCGTGTCGAGGCCGATGTCGTCGGTGAGGGGAGCCCGGCCCGTGGCGAACATGACCTCGTCGGCCTCCAGTTCGCCGCCGTCATCGAGGGTGAGGCCGACCGGCCCAGCGGGGTCCGGCCG
The DNA here is from genome assembly GCF_044757085.1 of Streptomyces sp. NPDC091376. Classification (NCBI taxonomy): domain Bacteria; kingdom Bacillati; phylum Actinomycetota; class Actinomycetes; order Kitasatosporales; family Streptomycetaceae; genus Streptomyces; species Streptomyces sp. NPDC091376. Next base: position 87,100 of record NZ_JBIVUF010000022.1, read on the forward strand.
GCGCAGGGCGGTCACCTGGGCGCCGATCCGCACGTCAACACCCGCCTCGGTGAGGCCGCGTTCGACCAGCTCGCCCGCAAAGGGTTCCATACGGGGCAGCAGGGCGCGGCGGGCGAGCAGGGTGACCTGTGAGCCCAGGCCCTGCCAGAGGGTGGCCATCTCCACGCCGACCCCGCCGCCGCCGATGACGACGAGCCGTGGGGGCACCGTGCTGGAGTCGGTGCCGTGCCGGTTGGTCCAGGGCCGGGCCTGCTCGATGCCCGGGATGTCGGGGAGCAGGGGCCGGCTGCCGGTGGCGATGGCCACCGCGTGCCGGGCGGTGAGGGTCAGGCGCACGCCGTCGCCCCGGGTGACGGTGACGCGGCGGGGGCCGTCGATCCTGCCGTGGCCGCGGAACAGGTCGGCTCCGATGGACTTCACCCACCGCGCCTGTCCGCTGTCGTCCCAGTTGGTGACGTAGCGATCGCGGCGGGAGAAGACACGGTCCGTGTCGAGCCGGCCGGTGACGGCCTCCCGGGCGCCGTCGACCCGGCGGGCGTCGGCAACGGCGATGACCGGCCGGAGCAACGCCTTGCTGGGCACACAGGCCCAGTATGAGCATTCCCCGCCGACGAGTTCCCGCTCCACCACGGCCACGCTGAGGCCGCCCCCGCGCGCGTGGTCCGCGACGTTCTGGCCGACCGGACCGGCACCGAGCACGATCACGTCGTAGATGCCGTTTTCCTGTGGTTCATGCACCTCGCTCATGGTTTGTTTCCTACCATGAGCGGCGATGGCGCATTCGCTCAAGGACATGCTCGTCGCCGCTGGTCCGGCCCGGGCGGTCACGTTCGAGGTCCGGCCGCACTCTTGCTCTACAATTGCAAGTGACCTGCGATTGGGGACAGTGATGAAGCGCCGTGACCTTGGCACGTCACCCTGTCCCATCGACCGTTCGCTGTCCGAGGTCGGCGACACCTGGACGCTTCAGATCCTCCGTGACGCCATGCACGGCGTCACGCGGTTCACGGACTTCAACAAGCGCATCGGCCTCGCCTCCAACATCCTGTCCGCCCGACTGCAGAAACTCGTGGCGGTCGGGATCTTCGAGATCCAGGATTCGGCACTCGGCAATTCCCACGAGTACGTCCTCACCGAGAAGGGGCGGGACTTCCACGCCGTGCTCTCGGCCCTGCGCCAGTGGGGCCAGAGGCACCTGTTCGAGGACGACGAGCAGATGACCCGTGTCATCGACGCCCGCACCGGTCAGCCACCCCGGCACATCTCGCTCACCGCCGAGGACGGCAGGGAACTGTCGCCCGAGGACATGCTCCTCGTCCGCTCGCGCGCCGCGGACCCCATCGAGGCTGCCGTCCCGATCGACACTCCTCATCGCCGAAAGGCCTGACCCGCGGCCCGTGTCGACGCCTGGTCCGGACGAGCGGCCATCAGTGCCTCCACGAGACGGACAGAAGCGATCGAGCAAGCCGAGCGCCTGTTCGTGAAGTGGCTGATTCGGAGCGGGTGCTGGAGTGGGCCCTCTAGGGTGCGTGGCCGTGACAGTCTTTTCAGGTGGATCGCCGCTGTGGCGTGATCAGCAGTTCGTCCTGCTCATCTCCGCGCGGGTCGTCTCCGTGTTGGGCAACGGCTTCGCGCGGGTGGCGCTGGCGTTCGCGGTGCTCGCGCTTCCGGGAGCCGGCCCGGGGCGGTTGTCGCTGGTCCTGGCCTGTCAGGCGGTGCCGCAGCTGGTGTTCATTCTGGCCGGTGGGGTGATCGCGGACCGGATGTCGCGGTCGAAGCTGATGGTTGTGGCGGATGTTCTCGGCGCCGGGGCGTATGCGGGGCTGGCCGCGATGGTGCTGACGGGTCATGCGCCGCTGACGGTGATGTGCTTGCTGGCGGTGGTGGCCGGAACGGCGACGGCCGTGTTCGCTCCGGCGATGGACGGCATGGTGCCGCTGGTCGTGCCCGCCGAACGGTTGCAGCAGGCCAACGGCCTGCTGAGGGTGAGCATCAACAGCTCCATGCTGTTCGGGCTGGCGTTGTCCGGAGTGACGGTGGCGCTGGTCGGTGCCGGCTGGGCGCTCGCGCTCAACGCCGCGTCCTTCGTGGTGAGTGCGGCGCTCACGGCCCGGCTGCGCGTGAGCGCCCGGCCACGCAGGAAGACGTCGGGCTGGGCCGATCTGCGGGAGGGATGGCGGGAGTTCGCCTCGCGGCAATGGCTGTGGGTGGTGGTGGCGCAGTACGCGATCGTGGTCGCCGCTCTCAACGCGAACGTCGGGGTCCTCGGCCCCGTGACGGCAGAGGAGCACCTCGGCGGCGCACGGGCCTGGTCGGTCATCGTGGCCGCGCAAGCCGTGGGCACTATCGCGGGCGCGGGGTTCGCCGCCCGCGTGCGGGTGAAGCGTCCCGTACTGGTGGCCGTCCTGTGCACGTTTCCAGCCGCCGTACCGATCGCTCTGCTCAGCGCCGAAGCCCCGGTATGGCTGATCGCCGTGGCCATGTTCTGCGCCGGGATCGCGGGGGACGTCTTCGGCGTGCTGTGGGCCACCACCATTCAGAGGGAGATTCCGGAGGAAGCCCTTTCCCGCGTCAGCTCCTACGACTGGTTCGGGTCCCTGGCCCTCGCCCCACTCGGCCTGCTCGTCGCCGGACCCGTCGCCGACAGCGTGGGCACCAGCACCGCCCTCGCCGGCTGTGCAGCCCTGGTCGTCCTGGCCAGCGCGGCGGCGTTGCTCGCACCACAGGTACGCAACCTGCGGGCCGCTGGGGAGCCGGTCTCCGGGGACGAGGCACTTTCGACGGAGGCCTCGAAAGCCCCGGAGCATGCGGTCGGCGAGCAAGCGACCGGCTGACGCGGATCTCGCCGGGCTTTAGCTGCCGGAGCCGGAGCCGGAGCCGGAGCCGGAGCCGGAGCCGGAGCCGGCCGCGGGCAGCTGGGCCGCCATCGCGTCCTGACCCTGCGCGAGCCCGGACGCCTGCGGGCGGGTGGGCGTGGCGGTGGCCCGGTCCTCGGAGGAGGCGATCACCGTCGAAGCCGTGACCGTGGGCGTACGGACCGTGGCTGCGGAGACGGTGGCCAGCAGTGCGAGGACGATCACCACGGCGCCGTAGATCGTCGTCGTGGCGTGCAGGCCGAGGGACGGTACGGCGACTCCGGCGAGCACGGCGGGGACGCTGAAGGCCAGGTAACTGACGATGTAGACGGTGGCGAACAGCTTGGCTCGTTCCGTGGGGCCGGCCAATGCCGCCAGCGAGCTGAAGGCGCTCAGGAAGGAGCTGCCGAAGCCGGCGCCGGCGAGGGCGGTCGCGACGAAGAACAGCGGCGTCGAGGGGCCCGCCAGGGCGAGCAGGGTGAGACCGGTCCCGGCGGCGAGAGCCACGGTCCCGAAGGCCAGCACCCGCCGCGGCGCCCGGTTGCGCACGACCAGCGATGCGACGGCTCCCGCGCCGAAGAGGGTGGTGACCACCAGGCCGCCGACCAGATGGTTGTCGATGCGCAGGACCTCTGTGGTCAGCGAGGGGCCCAGCGAGAGGTGGAGACCGCCCAGCGCCCAGGTGGCGACGAAGCTGGGTACGGCCGTCAGGAAGGTCCTGCGGGCCTGGGGCGGCACGGCGACCCGCGGACGCAGTGATGCCAAGGCACCCGGCCTGGGTGTGACCGGCTCCGGAAGGAAGAACACCGCGGCGGCCAGCAGCACGAAGACCGCGGTGAACAGGGCGAAGACCAGCGCGGTGGGGGCCGGGGCGTACTGCACCAGCAGTCCGGTGCCCAGCGCCCCGGCGGCGAGGCCGACGGCCGGTGTCACGGTGTTCAGGAGGGGCCCCAGGGGCGAGGTGGGCGAGGGTTGCAGATCCAGCAGCCCGGCGCTGATGGCGCCGACCGCGGCGCCGGTCGCCAGGCCCTGCAGGACGCGCGCCAGCAACAGCGGCCCGACGCCGTCGGCGGTGAGGAAGACGATCATGGACGCGGCCTCGACGATCAGCGCCGCAGCGAGCACGGGCCGCCTGCCGATGTGGTCGGACAGTCCTCCGACGATCAGCAGCGCGATCAGAAGGGCCAGGACGTAGACCGCGAAGATCATGGTGAGCACGGTCGCCGAGAAGCCCCAGCGCTGCTGGTAGACCACGTAGAGCGGGGACGGGGCGGCGGACGCGGCCAGGATCGCGAGCAGTGCGACGGCCAGTAGCCAGAAGCCGACCGGGCGCGGTATTCGCCTCACCGGGTGCCTGACGTGCATAAGCGGTTACCCCTTCAACCCATCACGCTTGCAATTTGCAAGTAGTGTCGACAAGCTTGCCCGCTTAGCTTGCGAATTGCAAGTGAGGTGGAAGGGTGCAGGCCACGGGCATCGACGGCGGCCATCGGTCTGGTTCCGGCGGTGCTGCCGCTGGGGCCGGTAGGCATCGGAGCCTTGTGCAGGTGTCGACTCGTCGGGGCGGCATGCGACGATCGCGGCGTGGAGATCCCTGGCCCTTTGTTCCGCCGGCGTCTGCTGATCGAGTCGTTGATCGTGCTGGCGGCTGATTCCGGGCCCCAGGTGTCCTGGCTGGTCGCGCATGGCGTGATGCCGGATGAGATCGCCTTGGACTTCGATCACGCCTTCGGCATGGCCGAGGCCCTGGTTGCCGACGGGCAGCTCACCCGCGATGTTCTGCCCGATCTGCGGGAGATCGATGAGGTCCTCAGCTCGATGAGCGGTGCGGAGCACGCTGGTCGATGGACAACCGGTGCCCTGGACACCGACGAAGGATGGGCTCTGGCCCGAGGGTTGGCTCGCCGGGTCCTGGTTGCGGAGCTGGGGGAGTGGCAGCATCCCCTTCCGGAGATCGTTGTCATCCGGTGACGGACCCCGGAGCTCTCGCTCGTGAGACGAACCGGCCGTTCACGGAAATGGACACCGCAGTGCCCAGGCGGCGGAGGAGAAGAGTCGTCGGGTGACCGGCTGTGCTTGGCTCGGTTGGCGTGAGAATCTCAACCGAACGTGATCCGTTGATTTCTGCTGGTCAGGCATGGTGTAGCTCGGAGTGCAGCTGGGCCTTGACGCGACGTCGGCGAAGGTCGAGGGGCTGCGGTCGAAAGCCCGGCGCCTGGCGGAGCGCGGGTGGCTCCTCCTGGAGGCGTCGGGGGCATTCAGTGCCGGTCGATGGCCCGAGGCCGCGCCAGACGCCGGCTCATCCGCGTGACCATCGACCACCGGGTCATCATGGGACCGCACCCCCGAGCTACCAGGCGGCCCTGCTTCCACGCGCGGAAACCGCCGCAGTCACCCGATCGAGACTCCCGTTCAACCGACAGCCTTCGAGATCGGTACGGGTGACAACCACCTACGTGCCGGGATGCTGCGGCAGGGCGAGCCAGTCCGACCAGGAGATCTCACGGCCGAGGAAGCGCGGCTGCTCGAACGGCCAGTCGGCGGCGATCCACTGCGGCACCAGCGCGTCGAGGGCCTGCTCGACCTTGCTGCCCACCAGCTCGTCCACCACCCACCAGGAGATCTCGCCGTCCGCGCCGGCCCTCTCCGGCGGGTCGATGTAGACACAGCCGAGCAGAACTGTCTCCGCCGCGTCGAACAGCGCGTAGTTGAAGGACTGGTGCGCGGCGATCTCCTTCTCGTGCCGCAAAAGGTCGGCCTGGTCGGCCTCGTAGGTCATGGTGTCCGCGGGCCAGCCCCAGGCCGGGCCGAAGATGGTCCACAGCCGCTCGCGCGAACCCATTACAGCCGGATAGTCGAGCGGGGTGTCCACCTCCCGGATCGGCCGCAGGTGATGACCACCGCCCGGCAGCGGTACCAGGACGGGGTGGACGAAGTCATCGGGAAGCCAGCTCATGGCGCCCGACCGTAGCAGCGCGCGGCCGTCCGCTCCCCTGGATTTTCCCCGCATACCGCCAGGCTCTGCTCTCATGCCGGGCGAGGCCCGCGAGCACCCGATCGAGATTCCCGTTCGGCAACGGCTTCTGAGGTCAGGGCGGGGTGAGGGACTGTTCGGTCCAGATGGTTTTCCCTGTCGCGGTGTGGCGGGTTCCCCAGTGCTGGGTGAGTTGGTGGATGAGGTAGAGACCGCGGCCGTTCTCGTCATTGGGATGGGCGTGCTGGAGGTGGGGGGTGGTGTGGCTGGTGTCGTGGAGTTCGGTGATGAGGGTGCCGGTGTTGTGAATGAGGCGGAGCTGGATGGGGGGCTTGCCGTAGCGGATGGCGTTGGTGACGAGTTCGCTGACGATGAGTTCGGTGGTGGACGTGTGGTGGCTGAGGTTCCAGGCGGTGAGTTGGGTCGTGGCGTGGTGGCGGGCGCGGGCGACGGTGGCGGGGTGGAAGGGGAGGTCGAAAGTGGCGATGCGATGGGTGGGGAGGGTCTTGGTACGGGCGACGAGGAGGGCGATGTCGTCGGTGGGAGGGTGGGTGAGAAGGGTGGTGAGGATGCGGTCACAGGTGGTGTCGAGGGAGGGACTGGGTTGGGCGAGCGCGACGAGGAGGGAGCTGAGGGTTTCATCGGGGTCGGTGTACTGAGGGTTGAGCAGGCCATTGGTGTAGAAGGCGAGGAGGGTGCCTTCGGGGAGTTGGGTGGTGGCGCTTTCGAAGGGCGGTGTGCCCAGGCCGAGGGGTGGGCCGGCGGGGAGGTCGAGGAAATAGGCATGGCCGTTGGGGTCGACGGCGGCAGGTGGGGGGTGGCCGGCGCGGGCGAGAGTGCAGATGCGGGAGATGGGGTCGTAGATGGCATAGAGGCAGGTGGTGCCCGTGCCGCTGGTGGTGTCGGTTTCCTCGGTGGTGAGGTGGGTGACGAGGTCGTCGAGGCGGGTGAGGAGTTCGTCGGGCTGGAGGTCGACGTCGGCGAGGGTGCGGACGGCGGTGCGGAGGCGGCCCATGGTGGCGGAGGCCCGGATGCCGTGGCCCGGGACATCGCCGACGACGAGAGCGACGCGTGTGCCGGAGAGGGGGATGACGTCGAACCAGTCGCCGCCGACGCCGGCTTCGGTGTGGGCGGGGAGGTATCGGGAGGCGATGTCGAGGGCGTTCTGGTCGGGGAGGGTGTGGGGGAGGAGGCTGCGTTGCAGGGTCATGGTGGTGGTGCGCTGGCGGGGGTGGCGCGCGATGTCAGGCTCGGCGGTGTGCGTGCCGCTGTCGTTCATGACGTGCATCTGCTGGTGGTGTGAAGGGTGTTCGTGGCTCGGGTGATGGGTGGCCAGGCACAGAGCACGGGTGTGGCCGCGGGGGTCTTTCAGGGGGGTGAGGGTGGCGGGCGGGCAGGGATCGGTGCCGTCCGCTGCCGGGAGGGGGGTGTGGGCCTGCTGAGGGTGGCCGGTCCGAAGCGCCAGACGCATGGTGTGTTCGGTCTCCTCGGCGGCCGGGCCGGGGGCGATGTCGGTCAGGCGGAGTCCGCGTATCTGGTCCTGGGTGCGGGACAGGGCGTCCTGCATGCCGGTGTTGGCGCGGATCAGACGCAGGTCCGTGTCGAAGATGGCCTGGAGGCACGGTGACTGCGTGAACGCCCACTCCCCGAGCAGTTCCTCCCCGAGAGCCCCTTCCCCGGCCATCTCCTCCCCGGCTGCCTCTCGCGAGTCGTCCTGGCGAGCCTGGGCGCCGGGAGCTGTGGTGCTGGGTGCGTCGGTCTCGGCTATCGGGCGATCGGGGGACTGGTCGGTGGGGCCTGCCGTGGTGGCGGTCACGAGCCATTCGGTGATGCCGCCGGTGGTGGTACGGCGGTGTGCGTGCACGGGGAGCGGGAGGGCATGCCCGTCGTGGTGCCGCAGGGTCAGTGTGCCCGTGAGATGGTCCTGCCCCGGCATGGGGGGAGCCGTGGGGGCGGAGGTGTCGGCCAGGAGCTGGGTGGCGGGCCGGCCCATGATGTGCGCGGCGTTGTAGCCCAGGAGGTGCCGGGCTTCCTGGCTCCAGCCGGTGATGATTCCCTGCTCGCTGATGGTGGCCGTGGCTGTGGGGGGAGGCTCGGTCCTGGAGCCGTCGCCGGTGGGCTGGTCCAGAGGGTCACCGAGGGCTGGGGTGGCGGGCGGTTCCGGCGTGTCGGGCCGTTCGCCGGGAGTGGGAGGTAGCTCCATGGCCGGTCATCTCACCCTCGCGTGTTCCGTGGCTCCCGCTGTACGTGGGGGATGCGCAGGGTCGGGGTTCTTGTCACAAGCATGATCCTGCGGCGCGTGGAGTACCAGCGCGGCGGTGGACCGGGCTCGCCGGTCGCCCACTGGGCGGCGCGCCGGCTCGTCGGCTCGACGGGGTTCGAGTGCCTCATCACCTTGCGGTGCTGCTCGCGGTCGCGCGGGGCGAGGGAGCCGGGGCGGTGCGGGCCGCCGGAGTGGTGGGTCGGTGGTGGGTGAGGACGTCGTCTCCGTAGAGGTCCTGGACCCAGTTGGTCTGGTAGATGGTTTCGAGGTAGCGCTCGCCGAGGTCGGGGGCGATCGCGACGGCGGTGGGGCTGTCGCCGGGGTGGCGGGCGAGCCAGTCCATGGCGCCGCTGACGACGGTGCCGGTGGAGCCGCCGAAGAGGAATCCGCGTCTGGCCAGGTGGTGGCACGTCCGGATGGTGTCGGCTTCCTCGACGCGGATCACTTCGTCGACGTAGGACGTGTCGAGCAGCGGGGGACGAACGCTGGTGCCCAGGCCAGGGATCATGCGCCGGCCGGTGGGGCCGCCGAAGGTGACCGAGCCGGCGCTGTCGACGGCCACGATGTGTACGGGGCGGTGCCACTCGCGGAAGTAGCGGGCGCAGCCCATCAGTGTGCCGGTGGTGCCGGCGCCGACGAACAGGACGTCGAGGTCGGGGAACTGCCGGGCGATCGCGGGGGCCGTGCGGCGGTAGTGGGCGAGGTGGTTGTGGGGGTTGGCGTACTGGTTGAGCCATACGTAGCGCTTGTCGGAGGCGACCCGGGCGCGGACGTGGTCGATGCGGGCGCCGAGGAAGCCGCTCTCGCCGGGTTCGGTGATGACGTGGACCTGGCTGCCGAGGGCTTCCATGAGGAGCCGGGTGGACAGGTTGCAGCGTGAGTCGGTCACGCACAGGAAGCGGTAGCCCTTGCTGGCCGCGATCATGCTCAGGGCCACGCCCAGGTTGCCGGAGGAGGACTCGATGAGGATCGAGTCCTTTGTGAGCAGGCCGTCGCGTTCGGCGGCCTCGATCATTTCGCCCGCGGCTTTGAGTTTGATGGAGCCGGCGAAGTTGAATCCTTCGCATTTGAGGAACAGCGAGTGTCCGAACATCGCCTCGAGGTCGACGTAGAGGTCGTCTTCGTTGAAGGCCTGGGGGGTGGATATGACGGGCACGGTAGTCTCCTCGTTCTTTTCGGGGTGCGTTCTCTTCTGCGCTGTTCCGGGCCGGCCCCACTCGACTCAAGGACGTGATGACGCGGGTCCCGGAGGTCGTATCCGGGTGGCCGGAGGCTTCCCTTTCAGTACGCCGGGTCCGGGCGGCACTGTCATGCCACCGGAATTCGGGACTTGACACCCGCCGCCATTGCGGATAAAGAAATGCCGCTGTGCCTGCTTCTTCGCCTGTGCGGGCAGGCGGCGGTCGCCCGGATAACGGGGCCGTGCACGGTCGTGCGGTGGCTGTCGGGGACTGTCCAGCAGTGAGCCGTGGCGGCGAGGCGCAGGGCGGCGTGGGTCCCGCACTCGGAGATCCAGAGCCAGGAATCCGAAAGCCGGGGATCCGATAATGGGAAATCTTCCGGCCTGGACGGCGGCGGTTTTGAGCAGGGCTTGTCTGTGGCGTCAAGTTCCGAATTTCAGGGGCAGGACAGGGGCTCTCCCGTCCGGCCTACTGGAGGAGCGTTCGGTACCAAGAGCCGTGGCGGTTTCTAGAGTGACGGCTGCTTACGCCCCGTGCGGGTCATGGCGGGGTCCGGACGATGCAAGGCAATCCGACAGTGGACCGCACAGACTGCAGGTGGAAGACCCATGTTCTCGTTGCTTTACAAAAGGGCAAGGGCCTATGGCCTTGATGTTTCAGGGTGGCATGTTCCGGCTGGTTCCCTACGGCGCCTCCGGATAAGGGCCGCACGGGCTGCACGGGCCGTATCCAACTGGCGCATCTTCGGAGGGCTGCCGTGCTGAGCGATATCGCAGGATCCCGGCGGCGCCCGGGGCGACAGCAGCCGGCAGGCCCCCCGGGTGCGCCGGGTGCCGCGGACGCTGCGGGCGCCCGCGCCGAGTCGCTGATGGCCGAAGTGCTGGCCGGGGTGCTCGGGGTCGAGGAGGTGCCGGTCAAAGGTGACTCTTCACCGAGCTGGGCGCTGATTCCTTGGTCATGGCCCGGTTCTGCGCGCGGGTCAGGGAACGCGACGATCTACCGACGGTGTCGATGACGGACGTCTACCGGCATCCCACGGTCCGGAGCCTGGCGGCCGCGTTCACGGACGCCACCTCCACCCCCGGCCCCACCCCGGCTCCGGCACCGGCATCGGTTCCTGCCTCGCCGGCGGTCCCGGCGCAGGCCGAGGCACCGTCCGGAGAGGTGTCATGCGCATCCTCCGCCTCGCCCGAGCCGTCGCCGGAGCCGCTGTCGGGGTCACCGGACGAGCCGGGGCCGGCGGCCAGGGCACGGTCCGGGGCCCGTGTGCCCGATGGCACGCGGGCGGTAATGCCCGGCACATGGCAGTCACCCTGCTGTTCGGGGACACCTCGGCGATCGTGCACTACCTGCGCCACCTCGGCTACGACCTGCGCCGTGTCGAGCAGACCGGGTCGAACTTCGGTTCGCTGGTCAAGCACGACACCCCGTACCTGAGCGACGTCGGCAGCGGCACGGTCGTCGCCGACGGACTGTCGATCGTCAACGCCGACTTCTCCAGCACGTCCTTCCGACTGTCCCGGCCCTCGACGAGAACTGCCTGCTCGCGACCAAGGTGATGGTTCCCATCGACGGACCGGTGCGCGAGGGTGTGGGCCTGCTGAAATCACCGGCCTTCGAGATCCCCCGCACGGTGCTGCGCGACACCCGGTTGGGCCACCTCTCCGGCGCGGAGCTGCGCGGCCGTCTGACCGCCAAGAACCGGCACAATGCCGTCACGGCACGGCGGACCTGAAGCCACTCGCCTGCTCGATCTACGAGCCCGCCTTCTGGCAGCACGAACGCTTCTGGAAGCTGGCCTCCCACACCTACATGCAGGCCTTCAACGGCACACCTTTCAAGCCCCTCGTATGGCGGATGCTGAGGGTCCGGATCGGCCGCAGGGTCTTCGACGACGGCTGCTCCCTGATCGAGCGGACGCCCGTCACCATCGGGGACGGCTGCACGCTCAACCAGGGCAGCGTGATCCAGTGCCACTCGCAGGAGGACGGCGCCTTCAAGCGGGACGACGCCACGATCGGCGCCGGCGTGACGCTCGGGGTCGGCGCGTTCGTCCATTACGGCGTGACGGTCGGCGACCATGCGCAGCTCGCCGCTGACTCGTTCCTGATGAAGGGCGAGGAAGTTCCCTCTAACGCTCGGTGGGGCGGAAACCCGGCACGGGAAGTACGGGACAACAGGGCCCGCAACGGCCACGACGCCGCCGTCCCGGCACGCGTCACCTGAAACCACGGCAGCACACAGCACGACACACGACACGACACACGGGAGGAACGACACGATGCAACGGGATATGGACACGGACATGGGCGTGGATGTGCGGGTGGATGCGGGTCGGGAGTTCTGGCGTGGGGTGGTGGGTGGGGGTGGGTTTGCTTCGGTTCCGCGGTGGGTGTCGGCGCCGGCTGTGGTGGCGGGTGTGGGTGAGTGTGAGGTGCGGGTGCCGGGTGGGGTGGTGGCGGGGTTGCGGGGTGTGGCGGGGGAGCTGGGGGTGTCGGTGGGTTCGTTGGTGCTGGCTGTGCATGGGCGGGTGCTGGGGGTGTTGTCGGGTGAGGACGAGGTGGTGACGGGTTATGTGTCGGCGCGGGGTGGGGTGGTGCCGTGCCGGTTGTCGGGGCGGGCGGGTTCGTGGCGTGAGCTGGTGGACGGGGCGCGGTGGGTGGAGTCGGGGTTGTGGGCGCATCGGGACGTTGCGGTGGGTGTGGTGGTGGAGGAGTTGGGGTTGTCGGGGCCGTTGTTCGAGGTGGAGTTCGATCCGTCCGGTCTGGCGGGTGGGGTGACGGTCGCTGCTGGTGTCACCGGCGGTTCGGGTGGTGTGGGTGGGGTTGGTGGGTTGGTGGAGGGGTCGGTGTTGCGGGTGGGGGTGGTGGAGGACGGGCGGGGTCTGGTGGTGCGGTTGTGGTTCAGGACTGTGGTGATGGATGCGGAGGCGGCGGAGCGGGTCGCGGGGTATTACGTGGCGGGGCTGGGGCAGTTGGCGGCGGGTGTGGACGGGGTGCCGGGGTCGTTGGTGTCGGGTGGGGAGCTGGCGTTTCAGGTTCAGGGGCTGGCGGGGCGGCGGCGTGAGGTGCCGGGTGTGCGGGTGCATGAGTTGTTCGAGGGGTGGGTGCGGGAGCGTCCGGGTGCGGTGGCGGCGGTGTGGGGTGGGCGGGAGGTGTCGTACGGGGAGTTGAATGTGCGGGCGAACCGGCTGGCGCGGGCGCTGGTGGCGCGGGGGGTGGGCCGTGAGGGTGTGGTCGCGGTGGTGATGGAGCGGAATCTGGACTGGCTGGCGGCGGTGCTGGCGGTGTTCAAGGCGGGTGGGGTGTATCTGCCGGTGGAGCCGGGTTTCCCGGCGGGGCGGATCGCGGCGACGCTGGGGCGGGCGGGGTGTGGGGTGGTGCTGAGCGAGGCGGGCAGCAC
>NZ_JBIVUF010000023.1:0-92218 GCF_044757085.1 Streptomyces sp. NPDC091376
CGGTGACCGTCTTGCCCGAGGAGTCGACGAGCGCGATCGCGTCCCGCTTGAACTCCTCGGTGTACCGCTTCGTGTACTTGCTTCCCACCTGGTGCCACTCCGCTGGAACCTCAAGATCCCAGTCTCCAGGTGCCCACGATCAAGGGAAAGGCTCAGGCCGGGGCCACATCCGACTTCCCAGCCTCGGGACAGAGCGGTCCGTCAAGGGCGCCCTACAGGCGTCGCTGCGCGATGAGGCTAGGCCCCACCCTGGAACTACCGCCCTGTACCGAGGCTGGCTGACTATCGACCGGCCCCGGCCATGCGGCGACCAAGCAGCCGAGGACGTTCGCTCGCACCGGGCTGGGGAGACAAGTCCGTAGGCCGACACCCAGTGTCCAAGGTGTCCACGCTCAAGAGGGAAAGGCCCCACCCATCGAGGTTCAGCTCACGATTCACAGGCCGAGCCGGTCCGCTAGCGCGGACGGACGTCCCCTTCGCCTGAGGGCAGCGCCTAGAGCCCTCCGGTTAGTTACGCCCGCCGTTACTCCGTCGATTTGCTCGTTGAGGCCGGCCCTATCCAGGGCAACCAGCAGGAGAGCGACGGGGCGGTAGGAGTTGGCGGCTACTAGATTAGCGATCAGGGTGGCGAAATGCGCCTGTGGCATGTGGTGGTGCAGGAACACGAGTGCGACGAGTGCGCGCCGGTGCGGCGGGAGCTTGCGCCGTCGGCCACCCTCACGGGTGACGATGGGCTCAGTGAGGCCGGTTCACTCGATGGGCAGACAAGAGGAGGCAAGGTCCTCGGGCAGGAGCGAGCATGATGTGGCGGTATCTGTGCGCCAGCGGCTCAGGCCAGTTGTTAGGTGTGTTGTTGGCTCCTGAGTGAGTCTTGAGGGTGAGGCAGCTTATGCGTATCTGCCAGAACACAGCGGCGGCTACTCGCCGCCACTGGCTTGTGGTGGTGTGCGCGACTGGGGTCATATGTTGCCTGATTGGCATTATGTTGTCGATGACACAACGAGCTAAGGCCCCTCCTGGAGAAGGTCACGCCCGCGCTACACAGCCTCCACTGACCAAGCTCCCACTGAGCGGTAAGACAGTGGTTGTTGACCCGGGACACAACCCGACCAACCACCTACACATAGCCGAGACGGAACGTCTAGTGCCGGGCAGTACCCGGATGACGAGGTGTGACGACACAGGAACGGCCACCCGTAGCGGTTATGCCGAGGCCAGATTCAATCTTGACGTGTCCCGCAGGATTCGGGACCTGCTGATTACTCAAGGAGCTCGAGTACGGCTCACGCATGATGGTGACCGCCCATGGGGCCCCTGCGTGGATGAGCGTGCCCGAATCCCCCGTGATGCGGACGCCGACGCCGTAGTTTCGGTCCATGCCGACGGCAGTTTGGCGCCGAGAGCCCGGGGGTTTCACATTATTATCCCAGTCGGCTCCGGTGCTCGCCGTACGGTTACTAGGGAGGTCGCTGCGTCGTCTCGCTTCCTCGGCGAGGCGATTAGGACGCGTTACGCCGAGGCTACGTCCTCTGCGCCTGCTGGGTACGTAGGTGATGGAAGCGGTCTAGTAGCGCGGCGAGACCTAGTGATCACGAACCTGTCGACAGCGCCGACCGTCCTCGTAGAGTGCGCCAACATGGCCAATGCGGAAGACGCTCTGTTGCTAGAGAATCCCGCCTGGCGGCAGAGGGCAGCGAGAGGGATCACTGCTGGAATTGCAGCGTTCCTAGCTCGCCAGTCTCAAGGAGGCTCGGTCGGCAAATTGGCCACAGCCCCGTGAAACAGCCCCTGCCGAAGGTAGGAGCCCTGGTGATCATGGGTCGGTGATGGTCAAGGGAGGCCGAAAAGGTCCAGTGGCCGTTTGTGGGGCTGGTAGGAGACCTCGCGTAGCGCGACGGCGATGTTCCTGTGGCGAGGGGTGCGGAGCAGGTTGATTTGCAGGTGCGGAGATGGCCATGTTCTCCGGACCGTTGCCGGTGCGGATGCTGGAGACATCCTCGGCAAAGGTGTTGTCGAGGATGATGTGGAGCCGGTTCTCGATCGTCCTCTGCGAGCGGGCTATCCGTGCGAGCTGCTCCGGAGCCGTCTGTCGGCTGGACAGTTCCGTAATGACACAGACCCATTCCACGGCGCGCTTCCCAGTGTCCTGATGCTTGTGTGCGGTGCTGGACGATCCTCGTGGCCTGGGAGGCGTAGGGGAAGTCGCTGCCCAGGTCAATGACAGTCAGGCCCCGGGTGCGTCTGGCGAACTGAGCGTTTCCAACCTCAGGTCGTGCTGGTGAGGTGGAGTGGTGAGGACTGCCTGGACGAGCTGGGTGACGTGGGTGGTCAAGCAGCGCCGTTTTCGCAGCAGGCGCCAGGTCGTCAGGGTGGCGGTGGCGGGTTCGACGAGGGCCCGGATCTTGGCGTGGGACCGGTTGGCGGCCTGCTGACCTGAGGAGAGCTTCTCCTAGCGGCCTCATCAGGGACATCGGACACGAACGGACCTCCGGCTCCTCGGGTAGCCTGGTCCGCCCAGCATCTGGCGCCAGCCTCGGCGAGAGCGTCGATGATGCCGTGCTCGTGGGCGGCGTGGATGTCGTGGATCGCGCCCGGCTGGGCTGGTGAGGCGCCCACAGCGGCCATCCCGCCGGATCCGTCTTGCCGGAGTAGAGGGGCCGGTCCGCGGCAGTCCGATCGGTCGGCAGCAGTGTTCTGTCCAGCAGTACGAACGCCTTCGATGAGGCGGTCCCTACTGCGTCTTCGGCAAGGCCTGGGAGCAAGCGCGGCCAGGACTTTCACAGCCTCGGCGATGTACCGGTAGGCGGTCGTGGTTCCGATGCCGAACCTGGCCGCGAGCTGGGTGTACGGGTGGCCCTGGCGCAGGTGGGCGAGCGCGAGCACGGCTTGTTGACCGGCATTCAGCCGACGTCATGGGCTGCCGATCGCGCGGCGGCGTTCACGGAGGCGGGCAGTGAGGAAGGGGAGGATGATGCGAGCTGGACAGGTCCCGTCCGGACAGGAGACAGGTACGTGAGGCCTCTGACAGATCGGGCGATCTTGTTCATGAACCGGTCTAGCAGGGGCTTCATTCGTCTGTCACACCAGCTGCCGGGCTGAAGCAGCAGGTTGGAACTCTTGCGTGACCTTGAGCCCTTTCCAACTTGTGGCAGCAGCGAGCCGGTTGCGCTGACAACGTGGTGAAGCCCTTGGTGGATGGGTTTTTCGACCAAGAGAACCGTCTCCACCAGAGTGCTTCGTATGCTTGTCTGCCCGTCGAGCGTCGACGTGTCCAGCTCTGCCCTGCGCTTCCTGTCCGCCCGTCTGCGGCAGCACCGTCGCGCGATCGGCTCCCGCTGGCGGCGTCTGAACCCCGGCCGCCGGGCCCTGCTCGCACTCGCCCGCCTGCGGATGGGAAACACGTATGCCCAGCTCGCGGCAGGATTCGATATCGGAACCATGACCGCTTACCGGTATGCCACCGTGGCTGTCGAACTCCTGGCAGGCCTCGTGCCCACCCTGGCCGACGCGATCCGGGTCGCGTCGACGAAGGCGTTCGAGATCCTCGACGGCACACTCCTGCCGACCGACCGCATGGCCGCGGACCGGCCCTTCTACTTCGAGAAACACAAGAAGCACGGGATGAACCTGCAGGTACTCACGGATCGCTTCGGCTGGCTGCTGTGGGCCTCGCCGGCCCTGCCCGGCGCCGTCCACGATGTCCGCGCGGCCCGCGAGCATGGCATCGTCGACGCCCTTGCCACGGCCGACATCAAGTGCTGGGTGGACAAGGCATATCGGGGTGCCGGCGGGACCGTTCGCACCCCCTACTGGGGCCGCTGGGAAACCCTTTTCACCGGTCAGCAGGCCGTCAACCGGTCCCACGCGAAGATTCGCGCACTCGTCGAGCAGGCCATGGCCACCCTCAAATCCTGGCGGCTCCTCCGCAGGTTCCGGTGCTCGACCGCCCGCGTCACCAGCCTCGTCCAGGCCGTCCTCGCCCTGCATCTAGCCAGCTCGAGGAAGGAGGAGGCTCCGTGTCTGATGAAGTGGGAGAACTGTGCAAATTCCGAGTGCCACCAGGCTCACGGGACACCGTGGCCCAAGGGCCCCGCCGACCCGGTCCGAGGGAACGTGCGCCTGCCTGGGCGGAGTCCTGGGCCCGCTCGCTACAAGGGCTGGGGTACCAGTGCCCTGCCAATAGGTAGCCGACCTCCCGAGCCATACGCCACGCAAGGTTTGTCGAGAACCCCTCGGGACTACGCATGGTGTAATTCTTCTAGCGCGCCAATGAGCCCAGTACGATCCCCGCCCCAGCACCGCAATTCGGCCGAGGTCAAATCCATCACGTCGAACCAGAGGTCAGAGGCATCACCCCAGAGGAGCCATCTCAGTTGGCGCAATTTGGGCAGGTCTTCGTGCCCTATCAATTGCGCCGAAGTGATGGCGCAGAGTACCCAACGCAAGTCAGCGTGTCAGTAGGCGCCTAACCGCCGAGAAACGCTGGACGGAGCGATGGCTCGAAAACTCTCGAATGAAGGACTGCGATGACCATTTGGCTGGCAGGGCATGGGCATGAGGAACTTGGCGCCCGCCAGGTAACGGTGCCCGATGGTTGGAGTGTCTCGACCTATTGTAACGACCGAACGGTCTTGGAAAAGGTGGTGGGATATGAAATAGCCCGCACGGGGATTGCACCGGAAGTCACGCACGTGACTGGCTCCAGGGAGCAGATGCCCAACTATCGCCTAGAAGCATTGACTTTCGTTGAAGCGCTCGACTACCGCACCATTCACGGCCCGCATGTGAGGATATTGCTCGCCGGGCACGACTTCGACGCCCCGACCGGGTTGTGCACCGGGGAGAATTGCTCGGACGTGCATGACTGCGACGGAATCCTCGGCTCGAACGGCCCCTTGTCTGTCTACGGAGACACGGATATTCGTCTGATCTCCTGCCAGGAGCCGACTGTCGACGGCGAGAGCCTGACGGGGCACGCACTTCTAGTCACTGACACGCTGCCAGGCGAAAAGAGCCCTGAATTCTTCGATAATATCTCCAGGAAACAGGAAGATTGGATTACCGTCATGCGCCAGGCGCATGGGTCAGAGGCCCGTAGACAGGTCATGGCGGCTTTTGAGGCGTTAGGGCGCCGGAACCCCGAACTGCAGGTGCTGCTGCTACAGCGTGATGCCATCAGGAAGTACTGCTACTCCCACTATGCCGGAGAAATGCTGGAGGACTGCAACGCGGTCGGCTTCTATATTTGGGTGGAATCTCTCACTGAGACTGAGAAAGATTTCTATCTTGCAGCAGACGGCCCGCGTCCTGAATCGTGGCAGCAATACAATGGAGTCAAGAGCTGGTTGGCCATGTTCATGGCAGAAGAGATGCGTGAGGGCGCCTGTAGGCAGCTACCTTCCGAGGCTCGCATGGCGTTTGTTGATGGGGCGGTTGAGCAGGTTCGTGACGAAGCCACGAGAGAGGTACTGCGTAGCGTGCAGCGGTGGGCGGCAACGGCCCTTCAGGACGAAACTCCGGCCTTCGTGCCGTCTGGCAATCCTTTTAAATATGAGGGGGTCTATTTCAATGAGGAAGAAATTTCCTCAAGAGAGGATTCACCTATCCATGTGCGAGATCGATACATCGAACTTTCTAGTGAGTCAAGTGGCGAGTCAGGCAACATCAGCGACGAGTACTGAGTTGCGATTAGTCGACTGCATGGTTCGAATCTAGTCTCAATCGATGCAACGTGAGGCTGAGCGGGCCGAGCGGTAGGGTGCTCGTGGGCTAACTACTGACTTCGGCTCGTTAAGCGCTGTCCCGTAAATGATCTATGGGATGCCGGTTGACCAGCCAGTCTACCTGTCACTCGGCGAGGCTGAGGTTATGCAGGCGGGCGATGCCGAGCATGGCGTGGTGGACGCCGTCGCCTTTCAGGCGGCAGTCGCGGAGGATCTTCCAGGTCTTCATGCGGGCGAAGGCGCCGCGTGAGTCGTCGCTGGCGTATCTGCGCGGGCTGGTCGCTCCGCTGGAGCGGAAGAATGGCTGGACGCTGGCGGAGGAGGCTGGGCATGACGGTCCGGACCGCATCCACCGGCTGCTGAACCGGATCGAGTTGCCCGGCGGTATCAGCCGCGTAAGGACTCGGAGCTGATGCCGAGCTCCCGGGCGACCGCGGTGACCGTCTTGCCCGAGGAGTCGACGAGCGCGATCGCGTCCCGCTTGAACTCCTCGGTGTACCGCTTCGTGTACTTGCTTCCCACCTGGTGCCACTCCGCTGGAACCTCAAGATCCCAGTCTCCAGGTGCCCACGATCAAGGGAAAGGCTCAGGCCTCGCCCTGACCGACGAGCCCAGCAACAAGGTCAAAACTACGTGTTAATGATCTGCAAGCCCTTAGCTTGGTGTTCAAGGGGCTTTTCGGCTTGTGATGGCTGCCGCGAGGTTCGGTTTGTCCTGTCCCGACGGGGTGCTCGCGAGCACGGTGCTTGTTCTTCATGCCGGTTGGCCGGCCGGGGCCTGCAGTGCTGGGTTTCGGTGCACTGGTCGGCTGAGGGGTTCTCCCGTGCAGGCGGCGAAATCCTCGACGGACACGCGCGGGGGTGAGACGCCCTTGGCGTGCGGGCCGCTCCCAGGGCTTGCGGAGTCTTCTGCGAGGGGCCGGTAAGGCGGAGTTGGGTGTGGGCGGCATGACGAGCCAGGCCCAGCGGTCGGCGGCGGCCGGATCGCGGAGTTTGGGAGCAGTCCACCCCAACGTCTGCCTGAACATCCTGAAGGTGTGCTCAAGATCGAATCTGCGCAGGAATGCCTGCCAGAGCCGGTCCACATCTTCAGCAGTAGGGGGTGGCCGACCACCACAGCCAGACCGGCCTGGGGCTGCGGTCGCCACGGAGGTGGTCGACCTGAAGACGGATGACAGTGCCCTCGATGACCGGCAGCTCTCCTTCGGAGTGGTCGGCCCAGGCCGAGAGCCGGATCAGCAGCGGGTGCAGGCGGTCCCACGCAGTAGCGATGGTTTTCCCGTAGTGAGTGGTGTCGGTGACCGTGGTGACGGACGGGGCCGGCTGAGCGGCCGCAACCTCGAAGGCGAACTCCGCCCCGCGCTTGGGCTTGCGTCCGCATTTGCCCGCCAGCTGTGGCGGGGGCGGGAAGTACAGGACGCGGTCCGAACGCATCCGGCCCAGCAGCTCAACGGGCAGGTCCGCGGGCAGGAAAGCCACGCGGGTCACGTCATAGATGGCATCGACGACGATCAGGACGGGCGGGTCACCGATCTGCCACTGGCCTGCCACATACAGCCGCTGGGACACATCCCGAACCTGGGCGGCGGTGACAGCGATCGCGTCATCCCACAGACACAGCCGGACCACGTCCAGCATGGCAGTCCACGACGTCCGTCCCGGCTTTTAGTGGGCGGTTCGTGAGTCTTTGAGTGATTCTGTTGTCGCCTGATGGTGTGGTGGCGGGGCGGAATCTGCCGGTCGGCGGTTGTTGTTCTGGTGATGTGATCGGGTGAGTGGACGCAAACCGTATCCGAGCGACTTATCGGACGAGCAGTCGTCGTTGATCGAACCGGTGATCACCGCATGGAAGGGCCGGCACCGCTCGGTCAGCGGCCATCGGGGCGCCTATGACATGCGGGAAATCGTGAACGCGATCCTCTACCAGGGGCGGACCGGCTGTCAGTGGGCCTACCTCCCGCACGACCTTCCGCAGAAGAGCGCGACGTACTACTACTTCGCGGCCTGGCGGGACGACGGGACCGACCAGGTCATCCATGAACTCCTGCGCTGCCAGGTCCGTGAACGCGCCCGCCGATTAGAGGACCCGACTCTGGTGGTCCTGGACACCCAGAGTGTCCACGCGGCCGCCGGGGTCCCCGCCGCCACGACCGGCCATGATCCGGCCAAGCGGGTGGCCGGCCGCAAACGCGGACTGGCCGTGGACGTCCTCGGGCTGGTCATCGCGGTCGCCGTCCTCGCCGCGAACACCCACGACAACGTTGCGGGCATCGTCCTGCTGAACCAGGTCACCGAGCACGTCGGCGGCACCGTCCGCAAAGCCCTGGTCGACCAGGGCTTCAAGAACCAGGTCGTCACGCACGGCGCCGCCCTGGGCATCGACGTCGAGATCGTCCAACGCAACCCGCAAGTCAAAGGGCTCGTGCCGCAGCCGAAGCGATGGAGAGTCGAGCAGACCTACGGAATCCTGATTGTCTTTATCGGGGTGGAGTAGAGCCACGGTTCCGGTGGGATTGGGAGCCGGTTGTTCTTCGGTGAGTTTGGGAGCCAGTTGGTGTGATGGTGTGGAACATGCCGCTTTCGGAGTAATCGCTCATGCTTGCGCCGTCTGGCCTCACGCTGTGCCTGTTGATCACGGTCCAGGTCAGGGAGACCGCTGGTGCACAGGTCACGGGAGTGGCTGTTCGAGAGGATCCGCCAGGCCCGGCGTGAGGAGGGGCTGTCGGGGCGGGAGCTTGCCGCGCGGTTCAAGGTGTCGCGGAGCACGGTGCGGAAGGCGTTGGAGTCGCCGGTGCCGCCGAAACGTAAGGCCCCGCCGCCACGGCAGAGCGTGCTGGAGCCGGTGAAGGGCTTCATCGACGCGATGCTGCGTGAGGACCTGGACGCGCCTGCGAAGCAGAGGCACACGATCCCGCGGGTCATGGAGCGTCTGGCGGCGGAGCACGATTTCGAGCTGGCCGGTGCGACGACGGTCTGGGAGTACGTGCGCAAGCGGCGTCCGGAGATCCGTGCGGAGGCCCTGGAGGGCCGCCGGCATCTGGAGGGTATGGTCCCGCAGGCGAAGAGGCCTGGTGAGGAGGCGGAGGTCGATTTCGCGGACTTCTGGCTGGACTTGGCCGGGCAGCGCCGCAAGTGCGTGCTGTTCACGCTGCGGCTGTCGTATTCGGGCAAGGCGGTCCACCGGGTTTACGCGACCGCCTCGCAGGAGGCGTTCCTGGAAGGGCATCTGGAGGCGTTCACCGTGCTGGGTGGGGTGCCGTCGGTGCACATCCGGTACGACAACTTGAAGCCCGCGGTCAAGCAGGTGCTGTTCGGCCACTCCCGGCTGGAGTCGGCGCGATGGGCTTCGTTCAAGTCCTGGTACCAGTTCTCCGCGTTCTACTGCGCGCCCGGCGAGGACGGCGCCCACGAGAAGGGCGGGGTCGAGCACGAGGGCGGCCGGTTCCGCCGCAAGCATCTGGTCCCGCCACCCGCGGTCGGCTCCCTGGCGGAGCTGAACGAGCGGCTGGCCGCGATCGACATCGCGGAGGACGCCCGGCACATCCACGGCCGGCCGACCTCGATCGGGTTCGACTTCGAGGCCGAACGGGAGAAGCTGCGGCCGTTACCGGCGGACGATTACGACTGCGGGATCGACCTGACGCCCACCGTCGCACGCAACTCCCGGATCACGGTCCGGCATTGCTACTACTCGGTCCCGGCCAAGTTCATCGGGACCAAAGTCCGCGTCAAACTGCGGGCGAACGAGCTGTGGGTGTTCGAGGGACGCAGGGTCGTAGCCCGCCATCCCCGGCTGACACGCCGATACACCTACCACGACATCCTGGACCACTACCTGGAGATCCTGCTGGTCAAGCCCGGCGCGTTCGCCGGGGCCTCCGCGCTCGCCCAAGCCCGCGCGGAAGGCGGCTTCAGCAAGGTCCACGAAGCGTTCTGGGCGGCCGCGAAGACCAAGGCCGGTGACCGCGAGGGTACCCGGATGCTGATCGAGGTGCTCCTGCTGCACCGCCAACTGCCCGGCGATGCGCTGGTGGCGGCGATGGAGACCTGTCTGCGGATCGGGTCACTCTCCACCGACCTCGTCGCGATCGAGGCCCGCAAGGCAATGGAAGGTACCGATGCCGAGGACGCCGAGCTCCTGGCCGGCCCCGACGACGCGGTCGCGGACGACTGCCCGGCCGACCCCGCGGGGGCCCGGGTGATCTCCCTGCACGCACGGCGTCTGCCGCCCGACCCGCGCCAGGCACTGCCCGACATGAGTAAGTACGACCGGCTGCTGAGCCCGGCCCGTGGCCGTGACAGCCAGACCCAGAAAGGCCACGGCGCATGAGTGCGACCGTCACCGTCACCAACCAGGACGACGCACCGGACACCAGCAGCGTCCCCGGCCGCAGGATGTCCCTGCCACCGGAGGACATGCTCATCGACGAAGCCTGCCGGGAGCTCCGCCTGCCGGCGTTCCGCGACCGGTTCATCGACCTGGCCACCACCGCCCGGCGCGAGCAAGCCACCTACAAGCAGTTCCTGCTGGACATGCTGCAGGCCGAGCTCGCCGACCGGGACCTTCGCCGCCAGCAGCGGCTCCTGCGGCTGGCCCGCTTCCCCCGCCCCAAGCGGCTGGAGGACTTCGACTTCGAGAAGAACCCGAACGTCGCCCCCGAGGTCGTCGCGGACCTGAAATCGCCGACTTGGGTCCGTGAGGGACGGCCCCTGGTCCTGATCGGAGACTCCGGCACCGGCAAGTCCCACCTGCTGATCGAGATCGGCACCGCGATCGCCGAGACCGGGCTTTCCGTTCGCTACACCACCACATCCGCGCTGGTCAACGAGCTCGCCGAAGCCGACGCCAACCGCCGTCTGTCCTCCGTGATCGCCCGCTACAGCAAGATCGACCTCTTGTGCCTGGACGAGTTCGGCTACCTCAACCTGGACCGCAAGGGCGCCAAACTACTGTTCCAGATCTTCACCGAACGCGAGGAACGCAAAGCCACCGCGGTCGCCACGAACTCACCGTTCACCGAATGGGACAAGACCTTCGGCGACGCACGCCTCTGCGCGGCCATCGCCGACCGGATCACCTTCCGCTGCACCCTCATCCAGACCGGCACCGACTCCTACCGCTACCAGACCACCGAGAGTGAACGCCGCGCCAAGACTCACGGATGAACAGCCCCGCCGCACGCACGAAGAGATCCGGCCGGGCCCGGGACATCATCGTCACCGAGGGACCGGCCGCGGCACGGATCGTCGTCACCGTCGCCGCCGCATGGCAGACGGCCCTGTGGCTGGGAGCGGACCAGCCGCCCGTCTACGCCGCGATCGTCCCGCTCGTGGCCCTGCGCGGCGACCCCCTGACCGCCCTGGCCACCTCTCTCCAGCGCGTCCTGGGCGTCGTCGCGGGCATCGGCATCGGCATCGCCGTCCTGAATGTCCTGCACCCCTCTACCGTCGCGCTCACCCTGGTCGTGGCCCTGGGCCTGGCCGCCGGAATGGCCCTGCGGGCCGGCGGCCCGATGAACGTCCAGGTCCCTGCCTCCTCCCTCCTGGTCTTCGCCAGCACCTCTCCCGACGCCTACGCCCTGCACCGCCTTTGGGAGACCGCAGCAGGAGCAGCCGTGACGATCCTCCTCGCGCCGCTGCTATGGCCCCCCGATCCCCGCCGCACCCTGGCCACTCTCGCCGCGGACTCCCGCACTCGCCTCATCCAGGCCCTCACCAGCACCATCGCGGTCCTCGGCACCGATGCCGACTCGGCCCGTGACAACCTGGCTGCCGTCACCAGTGATATCGAAGCCATCCGCGGCCATGCCGTCCGCGCCCGCGAGGCCGAACGCGCCATGCGCTTCAACCCTTTGCGCCGCCGGCACCGCAACACCGTCACACGCCTGACCCGCGCCATCACCACCGCTGACCGGCTCACCCCGCACCTGACGGTCCTGGCCAGAGAAACCGCCACGTTCACCGGCAGGGAGGAACTCGCCCCGGTCCTCAACGACGCCCGTCAGCACCTGCCCGGACTTGCCGCATCCACCGCCGAAGCGATCACGGACACCCTGGACCAAGCGAGCCCACGGCAGGCGCAGACCACGGCCCGTGAACGCCTCGCCGCTTACGCCCGTGCCGACAGCCGCCCCGCCGCCACAGCCCTGCGCAGGCCCTTCCAGCGCATCCTCGATGACCTCGAGCAACACCGCGCGCCATAAACCCAAGTCTCTGCCGCGCACGCAAACGGGCCCCGGCCACGACTTGTCAGGGAGGTGGCTTCCGGGACCCGCAGCCACACGCTAACGACATTCCCCCGGCAAGCCCCCCCAGACACTCCACCCCGGCCGGAAACCCACCCGATCAGTGGCTCCCGATCCCGCCGGAGATCACCATCCGGCGTCGAGTACATCCCCTCCACGAACGGCCCAACACTGGCTCCCGATGTCACCGGAGGAGTGGTCCTCATATGACCCGGTGAAATCAGGGCTGGTATTCGCATCCGGCCGCAGCCAGTTGCTGACATCGGTCGCCAGGATCAGCCGCCCCTATCCCGTCCGGGGAAGTGGCAGCCCCGCCAGCGCCCTGCGCAGCCGAGACAGATCCAGATGCCCGCGGTTCAGCCCGCCGTACAACGCGCCATGCACACGCTGATGCTCAGGTGCAAGGGACAGCTCGACCAACGTCCTCACCGGGCCGTCCGCACACAGCAAGGCGTTACTGACTTCGGCTCGTCAACGTGAGAGTGGATGGTCGAGGGTCAGGCCGGTGCCGGCTATGAAGCCGTCGAGGGTGTGGGGCCGGTACTGGAGGCGTGTGAGTCGGTTGCGGACGAGGGCTTCGAGCCGGTCGAGGGCGAGCGAGGTTGGCCAGGCTGCGTTTGACGTGCGCCAGACCTACTCGACGGGGTTCAGGTCGGGCGAGTCGGCGGGCAGGAGGAACACGGTCAGCCACTCCCGCTCGGCGATCAGCTCACGCATGGCGCGGGAGACGTGGGTGTTGAGCCGGTCCCAGACCTGCACGATCGGTTTGACGAGGTGATGGGTCCCGTCGATCAGCGCGATGAAGTCGCGCTCGCCCATGCTGCGGCGCTTGCTCTTGCCCGCTCGGTGGGTGCGCAGGCGGTGGCACAGCCGGGTGCGGGAGCCCGATCGCTTCGCGATCAGTCCCGCCACGGACAGGCGTCCCGAACGGCGTCCGCTGACCGTCACGACCGGGGTGTGTCCGCGCCTGCCCCAGGTGCGTCCCCGGGGCGGCTTCCGGGTGAAGCCTGCTTCGTCCTCGAAGCAGATGTAGCCACCCGAGGCCGCCTGGGCTCTTCTACCTCCGCCCAGGTCGCCTCCTTCCAGACCATGACAGCCTGCTCGTCGCGTTCGGCGACCCTGCGTGCGGGGACCTGCGGGCTGAAGCCGAGCCGGTGCATCAGCCGGGTGGCACCGGAGACGCTGTAGGAGACGTGGAACTTCTTGCCGATCAGCCCCGCCCCCTCGCCGCGGTCCACACCTGGTCCTCCACCCAGCCATGCGCGGTCGGCCCTTCATCGAGGTAGCCGGCCAGCTTTTCCAGGCAGCGCGGGGACAGGCGGCATCGCGATCCGCTTGGGCCGCGGGAGGCCAGAGCCTGCACGCCGCCGTCCCGCCACATCTGATGCCACAGGTAGGCCGACTTCAGGCTCACCCGCAGGCGCCGTGTCACGTCCGGCGGCTTGATGTTCTGCTCGAACAGCTCGGCCGCCTGCATCCGAACCGTCTCCCGGCGTCGGCATCCTGCAGGGGTCAATCCCGCCCCCATCCGCATACCTCATACACCACGAGATACAGACAACGCCCCGGGCTCGTCAGGGACTTCCAGAAAGATCACCCTAACGAGCCGAATTCAGTACTCAGCTCGAACAACGCGTCGGGCCTCTGGGTCAGGCAGGCATAGAACTCCATCCGGGGGCATGACAGTTCGGCAAACGCATCCCGCGGGGAATCCCTCTGCAGCAGACTCATCGCTACGGCCTTCGTGCTGGTCAAGTGCCTCTGTCACGGAGCACAGGATCAGGCGAAGGCCGCTCTCATGTCAGGCAGTCAGCCGAAAACGCGGGCAAGTTCGAGGCCATGCTCGCTCACCACGATAAGCGCCAAGCTAAAGGCTCGCCGGCCGTCCGTGTTGCCATCGCGCGCGAGCCGACGTCGGAGGGGCAACGTCACGCACCATATAAACCATGCCAATATCACGTCATCTTTGATGTAGACATGGAAGAAAAACGCGACTGGCGCAAGGGTTGAAGAGGCTGCTGAACGGTGCTCGATTCTGTATCCTTCCCGGCAAATGACCGTTCAGTATGGAGTCGTGCCTAGATCGTCTTGGTAATGATTCGGGGAAGGGGTGATGCCGTGGCGGCGGCGTTGTCCTGCCTCACCCGTGCCTCGGAATCGCCCCTTGTTGCATGCGGCGCATGCGAAGAGGAGGGCTATGGCCTAGAGTATGAGAAGCGAGATCGTCGACTTGTCCCAAGTTGCATAAATCCGCCGAGGCGGGGTATCTGAATTTGGGGATATGATGTCTTTCGTGCCCGCAAAAGCCTTGATAATTTATGGAATAATGGGTGATCTTGCCAAAAAGAAGATCATCCCAGCGCTATATCAGCTGGCAAGTCGGGGCGCACTCACGGTGCCGGTCATTGGCGTGGATCGTCCAAGTGCCGCCACGGGTTCAACTCGAGAGCCACTGGATAGGGTTTCCGAGTGGCATAAGGGGGAGCGGGATGAAGCTGCCTATCGTGAGTTCCTGTCAAAGATCACAGTAATACTTGGCGACATGGCGGGGTCGGCAGTCTACTCCGAGATTGATCGCCATGTTGATTCGGACGCGTTTGCTGTGCACTACCTAGCTGTACCCCCCAAGCTTTTCTCTGTGGTTGCGGAAGGGTTGGCATCGTCGGGGCTCTCGCGTCGAAGTCGCCTAGTAGTGGAAAAGCCATTCGGTCATGACCATGAGTCAGCGAGGGAGCTCAATCGGTGCTTGCTACGGCATTTTCCAGAGGATCGACTGCGAAGGGTCGACCACTATTTGGGAAAGGAGTCGGTCCAGGACATCTTGACTTTTAGATTCGCTAATAGTTTGCTCGAACCGCTGTGGAATCGATCCCACATCGCATCCGTTCAGATCACCATGGCTGAATCGTTTGGCGTGGAGGGCAGGGGCTCCTTCTATGACTCTGTCGGTACCATTCGGGACGTCGTGCAGAATCACCTTCTTCAGGTTCTTGCATATTTGACAATGGAGCCCCCGGCCGAGTCCTCTGCGGAGGCGCTGCGGGCCGAAAAGCCTAGAGTGTTGCGGAGTGTTCGAGCCTTGAGCTCGGCAGATGTCGTTCTGGGGCAGTATAGCGGTTATCAATCCGTGCCCGGCGTCGAGCCGAAATCTAGGACGGAGACGTATGCTGCAGTGCGCCTTTGGATTGACAACTGGCGTTGGTCCGATGTGCCCTTCACTGTACGAGCCGGAAAAAGGCTGGCTTCAACCACGACCGAGATAGCCGTTGAGTTTCACCAGCCTCCCCGTATGTTGTTTCTTTCCCCTGACGCTGGGCGTCCTGCAGCCAATGTGATTCGCTTTCGGCTCCAGCCAAATCCATCCATTTTGTTCGATCTTCAAGCCAAATCGCCAGGAAGGGCCGTAGCCACCAGTCCTGTCCGCGTTTCTGTCGACCTCACGGAAGCCCTGGGCCCTATGGAGCAGCCCTACGAACGCATTCTCAGCGATGCGGTCTCTGGCGATCCGCGTACGTTTGCTCGGCAGGACACTGTTGAGGAGGCATGGCGAATCGTTGACCCAATCCTGAACAGTCCTATCATTCCTGACGAATACAAGCCGAACAGTTGGGGTCCTGTCGCGGCAGAGAGCCTGACTCGAAGCGGACGGTGGCTGCCCATTTCGACTGAAGCAGTTGGTGGGTGATGCAGGAATGGTGGATTGACTCAAGGACTCAATTCGTTGTTGTACTGCATGTTGATCAGAAATTTCAGATATAAATCTCGGCTGAGCGATGCTGAAGAATGCGAGGATGATGCTGTGCACGCCGAGGATCTGGGTCTGCCGGTCTCCGTGCCGTCGACCGCGCTCTTCACCGACCAGTACGAGTTCACGATGCTGCAGGCCGCCCTCAAGGCGGGCACCGCGGACCGCCGGTCGGTCTTCGAGGTCTTCACCCGCCGGCTGCCTGAAGGCCGCCGCTACGGCGTGGTCGCCGGCACCGGACGCGTCCTGGACGCCGTGGAGAACTTCCGCTTCGACGAGGGCGTGCTCGGGTTCCTCCGGGACCGCGGCATCGTGGACGAACCGACGCTGCGCTGGCTGGCCGGCTACCGCTTCAGCGGCGACATCCACGGCTACCCGGAGGGCGAGGTCTACTTCCCCGGCTCGCCGATCCTGCGCGTGGAGGGCTCCTTCGCGGAGTGCGTGCTGCTGGAGACCGTGATCCTCTCGGTCCTCAACCACGACTCGGCGATCGCGGCCGCGGCCTCGCGGATGTCGGCGGCCGCCGTGGGCCGCCGGCTCATCGAGATGGGCGCCCGGCGCACCCACGAGCTCGCCGCAGTCGCCTCCGCGCGCTCGGCGTACGTCGGAGGCTTCCACTCCACCTCCGATCTCGCCGCGGGCTTCCGCTATGGCATCCCCACGGTGGGCACCAGCGCGCACGCCTTCACTCTTCTGCATGACACGGAGCGGGACGCCTTCCGGGCCCAGGTCGATTCGCTCGGGCGCGGCACGACCCTGCTCGTCGACACCTACGACGTCGGCGAGGCCGTCCGTACGGCCGTGGAGATCGCCGGCACCGATCTGGGAGCCGTGCGCATCGACTCCGGGGACCTGCTGATGGTCGCCCATCGGGTGCGTCGGCAGCTCGATGACCTCGGCGCTCGTGACACGAAGATCGTCGTGACGTCCGACCTGGACGAGTACGCGATCGCGTCGCTGGCCGCCGCGCCCGTGGACGCCTACGGCGTGGGTACGCAGCTGGTCACCGGAAGCGGTCACCCGACCTGTTCCATGGTCTACAAGCTGGTCGCCCGCGCCGGCTCGGCCGACCCGGACGCGCTGGTGCCGGTGGCGAAGAAGTCGACGGGCGGGAAGCTGTCCGTGGGCGGCCGCAAGTGGGCCGCCCGCCGGCAGGACGAGTACGGCGTCGCCGAGACCGAAGTGCTCGGCACCGGCCCGGTGCCCGAGGCCCTGGTGGACCGGCAGCTGCTGACACAGCTGGTCAAGGGCGGTGAGGTCGTCGACTGCGAGCCGTTGGACGCGGCGCGCGAACGGCACATCGTGGCGCGCGCCGCGCTTCCGATCTCCGCGACCCAGCTGTCGCGCGGCGAGCCGGTGCTCCCCACGGAGTACCTCATGTAAGCCGCATGAGCACCAGCCGAGAAGCCGCCACGGGCCCGTATGGCCAGCCTAGGCGCAGTCAAGGGCAGACGGTGTTCCCATGATTATGAATAAGAAACGGGGAAATCTATTTTGAAAGTAGAGTAAAGTCGGCGAGTGAGGGATGATTCAATTCTCCCGCCCCCTTTCAGTGAAGATTTTACCCCTGGGGCGTTCGGGCCGTCAAAAGGGGTTCCGCTATGAAAGCTTCAGATCTATTTTGCGGCTGTAACGTCAACTGGCCCTTTCCGGTGCGGCCAAGTCGGGACGACGTGTCCACGGCGGCGCGTATTTTGGTGTGCTCGGCCGTGTCTTGGTTCGTATGCGTAGGACTCGGAATCAGTGAAGCTCCTGTCTCAGCCGCAATCGTGGCCGTCCTGCTCTTGCCTGGCGGAATATATGAGGCCCCCAGGCAGGCTTCGCAGCGAATGCTCGGAGTTCTAGCTGGCGTATTCCTAAGCGTCGTTATCCTCCGGCTGTTTGGTGCGTCGACTCTGACATTCATTTTTCTCCTGGTGCTCGGAAGCATTGGGACGTTGGTCTTCCGCTACCGGAGGGCCCCGAATCAGCAGGTGCTTATCACTATGCTGATGGTTTTCGCCAGCCCTGTACCCAACTATCCTGAAGCCCGCCTGCTAGAGACTGTGATCGGGATCGTGGTCGTGATCGTTCTGGGGCCACTATTGTGGCCGCCCGACGTCGCGCAGGAGCTCACTGTACGGTTGGCCACCTTCCGGCAAGAGATTAGTGAGATACTGACCGATGCCTCTCATCAGGTCGTGACCGCACGAGTGCAGCCGATCGCAGCACGCATCCAATCCGTAAGGAGTGTACCGGACAATATGGCAGTTCGGTTGGCTGCGGCTCGACGTGGAATTAGTCGATACCCAATTCATCGTCACAAGCTCCCGGAATTGCAGGCATTGGTCCCGAGAATTGAATTGGCTCAGCGCTGCACGATCACACTCCATCTATTCGCGGAAGAGCTTGAAACAGGTCTCCGTCGCAACGGCCCTCTGCCTCCAGGGATGGCAAGTATTGCGCCGCTAGTCAACGCTACTGCATACGCCCTCGATCAAGCCTTGTCCGGAGGCGACGTTCCGATTTCTCTTCAAGCCGCAGAAGAAGCAATTGCGCAACATCGAAGTCGTTATCCCGATCGCTTTGACGCCTTGCTGCGTAGTGGCTTGAGGCTCACATTGAAGGCTATAAGAGAAATTGCTTGCGATTGAATTAAGTGTAGATGCCGACGGGGTATAAATCCTAGGGATTTGGAGAGCTGATCGCCAGAACTCGTCCTATGTGTTTGGGAGAAGGGTCAAGGAGTTCTGCGACCACTAGATCACGAGCAAGGAACCGTGCCTCGTCGGCTTGCATCTCGTGAATACGGTGAGCGATCGAATTGAAATCGACGCAGCCGATTTGTGATGGTCTCGACGTCACTCGGCATTCATCATCATGGTTCACTTGGCCGGAGGGGCGGGACAGCCTGCGCTGCGCAATGGGCAACAATTTGATCGGGTGCGGTCCATGTGCCGATCATCGTAGCGAAAATGATGCATACACAATCTTGCCGCCTGACTCGGTTATCCGGCGTGACGCGCCCCATCCATCCGCAAGTACGGTGACCAACTGGCAGCCGTACCCACCGTTCTCACCCTTAGCTTCCTCGGCGGGCTCCCGAGGCAACTGGTTCGAAGAATCCGCCACCTCAATGGTGAGGTTGCCCCCACGCCACAGCGCGCGGACCTCGTCAGCACCACCGGCGTGGCGGCAGGCATTTGTTACAAGCTCCGAAACGACCAGCAAGACATCGTCTGCCCGGCCATTATCGACCAGGCATCCAAATTCTCGACATGCCTCCAGCACGTCGGACACCATCTCTCGCGCCTGGCGCACCGCACCCTCTCGGCCACCCGGATGCACAGTCCTCAGTACCTCTTCGGCTACCGTGGTCATGGCTCGTCCTGCTTTCGTTCTCGGCTTTTCCCGAACTGATGACATCCATCACAGCCGAGACGCTGGACCGTTCGCGTCGACCACCTGGCCATGCAGAGTGCTGGCTTACGCCCCCCATCGGGTTGATTCCGCTCCACCGATCGGTTACGTGCGCGGGGCGCGGTCCGTGTACCGCGCGGCGTGGCCAGGGAGGCCAGACGTGGTATTCGAGTGGTGGGTGAGTCGCCGGTCAGGCATGACTTGGTGTGCTTCCCGCTGGCAGCGCCGCGAGGTGATGAGGTCGCAGTGGCGAGGCGAGGAAGAAGTCTGACCACGAGTGAAGCGCGGCAGTGCTTGCTGTGAAACGTTCGCCGGTCATCCGTCCGCGGATGATCTCAACGACGCTTCTTGACCTCTTCCCTGCCCCCCGAACCTGACGTGAGCTTCCGGGCTGATTTCCACCGACCCGGCAGCGTACGACCAGGCAGGGCGCCGCTGCTCATCTGGACGGCTACCTACCGCTGAAGGTCTGGCTCGTCGTCGCCGACAGCTCGTGGCACTGCCGGCGTTGCCTCGGATCGCCTGGACACGTCCGACCCAGGGACGGGTGTGTCGGACGCCGCCCGTTTCTACGGCCTGGCGAGCGTGCGGGCCCGTCGGCCCGCGGCACCCCGGGTCCGCGCACTGCCGGGGGTGGGGGTGATGCCGCGGGGCTGCGCCAAGTCTTGGCTGGTGCGCCCTTTCGGGGGCTGTCCGTGTCGTGGATCTTTCCGCAAGGAGCTGTATCAACGTCGAAGAACCTGGATGAGCTATGGAAATACCCTCGCGTCTCCTCGCGCCGGAATGGACCTCTCTCTACACGCAGGACGCCCTCGTCCAGCTCAAGCTGGTCGATTCGGTGTACCAGCTTCCCGGCCTTCTTCCCGGGCTGGGTGACGAGGGCGGCTACGCCGAGCTGTTCTCCGAAGCGTGTGTGTCGGGTCTCTGGCCGAACGGAACACCGCACCAGACGGACGTGAAGGACCTGTGGTCGCGGTTCCTGTACGGGGCTGCAGGGCTCGACGAGCTCCAGCGCGGCCTGGCGTCGCCTTCTCCGGAGGTGCATGACATCGAGGGCGAGTGGCACAGGGCGCTGCACCAAGAGTTGGTGGCGGTCTTCGAGTGGCACGTACATCAGACGGCCTGCAAGAGGGCAGCGGCGGCATGGGTGGATCAAGCCTCATGGCTGACACCGGAGGAAGCCATCAGTCTGGCGAAGATCATCGCCGATCCGGCTCTGTTCGAGCAGACACTCCGTAAGGACGCCGATTCGAGGGTCGAAAAGCTCGTCCACAATATTTCGGCCAAGGAGTTGAAACCGCACGAACGCGCGGAGATCGCGAATGAGCTGCTGGCCCGCAATCCGCAGCAGGGAAATCTGTGCGGCACTGGTAATCCGGCCGCGGGAGCGGATCTCAAGCTCGCTGTGGATGATGCTCTTAAGCGTCCGGAAAGGAGCCGTATCCTGATCCCGGAGGACCTCACCACCGCGCCGTACGCCTCGCTGTACACCCCGCAACACCTGTATGTGCTGGGCGATGATGAATCCTCCTTTCCCCGGCAGGAACCGTTCATCGGAGACGAAGGGAATCGCGGGCGGCTCAGGTACGTCTATAAGAGATACCTGTACGAGTGCATTCATCCTGTACTTAGTTCGCGCGGGCTATTTGTGGAGCGGGATGAATTCTGCGACCGGCCGTACGACTACCCGGGCCTCTGCAAGATGATCGGCCAAGCTGAGGGCGAGAAATTCTTTGCAGTGGTGAAATCCAGCTTCGTGGCGGCATTTTCTGATCAGGTCCGTGAGCAGAAGAGGATTTCTTCTCTTCGCGATGAGGGCGATGTGCCGAGCCTGGCCGAGTACTGCCGTCGCCGGCTGAACGAAGCGGAGATCAAGCTGCTCATCGACGTGCTCAAGACGGATCGGTATTTCGACGTGATCCATTTCGCGGCGAAGAACGGGGTTTACGGAGAGGAGGCCTTGAGAGGTGACTGGGAGGCCAAGGGTCCGGTGTCCAAGTACTTCAGGAAGAAGCTGAGGAACGGCGACAAAGTCCTTCCGTTCTTCGCGTGGGACGGTCTTGTCGGTGTCGTCAAAGAGCTCGGCGACAGGAAGAAGGGGAGCCGCGTCAGGCAGACTCTGGCCGCCGAGCTGTCCCGGCCGGGTGCGTAGGCGGCGGGCGATGCCGACGACGGCCCGGTAGCCCTGTTCGTCTCACGGGCAGGGCTGACGGCGGCGCGGCCAGGCGGGGGCCGTGTCATGGGCAGGGGCTCTTGGCGCTCGGCGTCGGTGGTTCCGCTCGTCGATGCCCAGCGCGCGGGAAGCCCGGTTCCGGGGCGGTGTGTGTTCGAGGTCTGGCATCGCGTGGGGGTATTTCGTCCGGCTCCACTGGGTTCTCGGGGAATGTGGTCGTGAGCGCCGGTGGTCGCTCTGCCATCTTCTTCTTTGCGGCCCGGCCGTTCCTGGCGTGGCTGTGGGGGAGGGCCGGTCGGGGCCCTCGGGGTCGGGTTCGGCGCTCGAGGGGGGACGCACGGACCGGTCGGTGGCTGGTGCCCGTCGGTGTTGACGCTGACCGCGACCGGGGCGTGGACGTTGATGATCCGGCCGTCTTTGCGGACCTTCTGGGTCGGGGCGTCGACCGGGACGAAGGTGGAGGGGCCGGCGTCGGGCGGCCGGTTGCGGAACGCGGTGACGTGTTCGTCGAGGTGCTTGGCCATCGCGCTGACCTGAGACTTCGACAGCTGGGTGACGCCAGAGGACTCGGCGGGTTCCTGGAGGCGGTGGAGGGGGATGTCGAGCGGGTAGGCGGTGGAGACCACCGGGATGAGCCCCTGTTCGGCCCGGCGGTGTTCGAGGAGCTGGTGCGGGAAGTGGCCGTCCTGCGGAGTTCGGGGCCGGCGAGTGTGACGGTGCCGGCCCGGGTGTTTCACTCGCGTGGGCGGTTTCCGTTGCGATGGTGGACGCGTCGTCGCCGACCTGCCGGTACTCGGCGTTGCAGAGGAGGTTGGCCTGCGCCGACACGAGCGCGTCGGTGAACGTCCTGACCATCGCGCGCAACGGATCGGGACCCGCCGTGGTGAGGGGGTTTGCGGCGAGGGCGTGCAGGGGCGCACCGTCGGGTGTGGTCGTCGTGCTGATCTCCTTCAAGGACTTGGTCGTCTTGAAAGATCAGTCGGTGGCCGTTCGTCCATGCAGGTCCCGATGCCGGGGCAACCCTGGGTCTAACCCGTGCACCACTTCCCAGGACGCAACCGCTTCGGGTCGGCTCTACGGTGTCTCCTGAGGGTGTGGACCGTGTGCGCCGGTGGGGGTGGTCCGGGTCCCCTTCTTTGAAGTGTGCCCTGTTTGGTCGCTGTGCGGTGGCGGCGGGGATGGTCAGGTCGCGGGGGGTGGGGTTCGGCGTTGCGACCGTGATGCAGGGCCGGTTGGTGGCGCCGGGCCCGCGAGCTTTTCGCCCCTCGCTTCCCGGTCCTGGCCGCTGTGTGCTGTCGCCTCGTGATCTGGGCAAGCCTGTCGTGGTCCGTGTCGTGGGCAGAGCGTCCGGGTGCCGGTCGGGGAGACCGCCTCGCATGCGGACTTCTGGTGTTCGGGGTGGTCGTGAGGCTCCGGACCGCCTCGACGGCACCACGCTTTGGGTGCCTGTGGCCCGGTGCCGTGTTGTGTCTGCGGGTGCTCGGCCTCACGGTCGGTCTCGCTTGCTCGTGGGGCGGTCCGGTCCATCCCCGTTTCGGGGCCCTGACGCCCCGCGTTCACTGCATCCACTGGATCCAATGTGTCTGCGGCGTCGACCGCCGACCGTGCCTCGCGCCGTGAATCAGGCCACTTACGCAAGATCGCTGACACGTCCTGCGCTGTCGGCGATGGGTTCATATCCCGGTGTTCACCTGCGGCTGAGCTGCGTGGGTCGCTACAAGTAGCGGGCAGGGCAGGGCAGGGCAGGAGCCGGTTGACGGGTGTGGTCTTTGCGGACCGGTTTCGAGGTTCGTGTGTGGCGGTGGTGGTGCAACCCGGGGCGGTTGGGTTGCCGGGGTCCCGCCGTTGCGGTTGCTGTGGTGGTGGCCCGGGCGGGGTGGGTGGTTTCGCGTGGGTGGGGTGTGGGACGCGTTGCTGTGGGTGATGTCCGTGGCGGAGCGGTCGACCGTGTGGATGGCCTCGATGGGCATCTCCCGGGGCGGGGTACTTGGGGTTGTTGGGCCGGTAGCAGGGGGTGTTGGTTCCGCCGGCCGCGTCAGCCCTTGGCCGTCATCGGCCGCCAGGTCGGGCTCGCGGCGGCCCGGTGCCGATCGTGGTGTCGTCGTTTCTTGGCCGTCCGGGCCGGGCGTGTGCGGCTGTTGATGATGCCGCCGGTCGGTGAGGACGGTTCCTTTGTGCGGATCCCGGCCCGGGGACGCTCCGCCGAAACGGGAGACGGGTGGGTTCGTGAGATGTGGTGCGGTTCCCCACGGGCCGACTGCCCCGCCGGCACCGCCCGGGGCGGGGAGGGGCGGTGCCGGCGGGCTGTCGGATGGGTGCTGCCACGCCCCCCGTGTCCAGTGCCGGTGCCGTTCGGCCGGTTGTGGGCCGGTGCGTTGGGGCTGGTTCTGTGTGGTTCCGGTTGCGGGCTGGTGGTGTTTAGGGGTGCTCTGTTGAGGAGTCGATGAGGGATTCGCCGGTGTCGGAGTCGATGAGGGATTCTTCGTCGTGGGGGTGGGTGGGTATGTTGACGTCGAGTTTGAGGAGGGTGGCGGTGACGTAGACGTTGATGGCTTGCACGAGGGTGTTGTACCGGTCTGCGACGTGGGTCCAGTCGTAGGTGAGGGTGGGCAGGCCGTTGGTTCCGTAGGGTTCGAGGGCGACGTGGTGGGCCTGGAAGGCGTACAGGTCGCTGAGGTCGGCGGGTATGGGGTCGCCGAGGGCCTGGTTGAGGGCGTGGGCGCGTAGGTGTTCGGCGAGTAGTGCGGCGTGGGTGTCGCCGGTGGTGAACAGGTGCTCGCAGACCTCGAGGATGGGTGCGTAGTGCGACTCGGTGCCGGTGTCGGTGTTGGTGATGACGATTTCGAGGGAGAGGTTGGCGAGGAGTTCGGTGCGTTGGGTGGTGGCCAGGTGGCGGTGGTCCATGATGCTGGGTGGCCAGGTTTTGCCGTGGTCGTCGGCTTCGGCGTTCCAGCCGAGGTCCCAGTCGATGCGCTGGGCGATGAGTCGTCCGATCTCCCATCGGCCGTTGGCGCAGAGGTCGTCGCACAGGTCGCCGAGGATCCGGTAGTACGTTGTTACCCAGGGCCGCAGGTCCTCGTACCGGCTGCACTTGGTGCGGGCGACGTGGAAGGGCGTGGCGGTGCCGTCCAGGAAGAAGGCGTGCTTGAGGTCGTGGTCGGACCACTCGCGGTAGTTCACGCCTGAGGCGATGCTGTACCAGAAATTCGCGGCGGGTTGGTTGATTTCCATGTCGGTTCCTTGTGTCGAGCCTCGCGGTTTGGCTTGATTATGTTGTTCAGGTTTGTCTGAATCTTGCCCTGTTGTGAAGGCGTGGGGGCTGGGCTGAGGGGCTTTGGCGGTCGGTCGCGCGGGCAGGCCGGGGTGTCGCGGGGCGCGTGTCCGTGCCGCTTGCCCGGACTCTCGCGCGGGAGTGCTCCGGGGCCAAGGGCGGGTGGTGTGGTGTCGATGGGTCAGTCCGTGCCGCTTGTCCGGGCTCTGGCGCGGGAGTGATCAGGGGCAGGCCTCGGGGGGTGGGGTGGTGGGGGCAGGGGTGAGTGCGCCCCTTTTGCGAGGGGTTCGGCGCGGGTGGCGGGCTGGTGGGTCGGTCGTCCCGGGCGCGTCCGGCAGGCCGCGGTGCGGCGAGCCTGAGACGGTAGGGGCTGTGTACGCGGACCGGGACTGTGCCGTAGCCGGGACGGCGAGCTGTCGCCGCGGTGTATCCGGCTGCGATCCGTACCGCCGACGTGCCGATTGAGACGACAGCGTCGACCATCACCTAAGACACGTGTGGAAATGATGCGTTCAGCAGCTCAACCGCATGATCGGCCACCGTGAAGAGCTGCCCGGGGATCACGGG
Organism: Streptomyces sp. NPDC091376; assembly: GCF_044757085.1. Classification (NCBI taxonomy): domain Bacteria; kingdom Bacillati; phylum Actinomycetota; class Actinomycetes; order Kitasatosporales; family Streptomycetaceae; genus Streptomyces; species Streptomyces sp. NPDC091376. The sequence continues at coordinate 25,123 of NZ_JBIVUF010000023.1, forward strand.
CTTCGCGAAAGTGTCGAAGGGCCTTCGTTTTCCCAAGAGCGGCCAGGAGTTACGGCTCTTTGGCGGCGGCCGGTTGTCTCCCCACTGATCGGGCAGGCCGGCGCAATGGCATCACTTGCTGGCCGGAGGTCCTGGGTGAGCCGGACGCTGTCACCCTGGGTGGCCCGATGTGAGCCGGGTGGCGGAGCCGGTCGACGCCGTCCCTCGTCGTCATCGATCTCCCGCACCCGCCTCGCTTGGTCACGACCACAGAATGCTCTGCGTGTGAGGCCCTGGCGTGAACCTGGCGGCACATCGTCGGATCAGCTGTGCGTCATGCGCAGAATGGGGGCATTCGCCAGCTGTTGTCGACCGAGAGTGCCCCCATGAATCGCCTTCCCGCAGACCCGACGGTGCTTCACCCGTTTCCTGACCAGCCGCGCGTGGTCCTGCTGAAGCCACTGGTGACCTCGCCGCTGATCGAGGTCGGGGAGTACTCCTACTACGACGACCCGGAGGATCCGACCGCGTTCGAGACCCGCAATGTGCTCTACCACTACGGGCCCGAGAAGCTGGTCATCGGGAAGTTCTGCGCACTGGGAACCGGGGTGCGGTTCATCATGAACGGTGCCAACCACCGCATGGACGGCCCTTCCACGTTCCCCTTCCCCATCATGGGCGGCTCCTGGGCCGAGCATTTCGACCTGCTCAGCGGCCTGCCCGGCAGGGGCGACACCGTCGTCGGCAACGACGTCTGGTTCGGCTACAACACCATGATCATGCCCGGAGTGCGCATCGGGCACGGCGCAATCATCGCTTCCGGCGCCGTAGTCGGGGACGACGTCCCCGACTACGGCATCGTCGGCGGCAACCCCGCCAAACTCATCCGCACCCGCTACAACGACGACGACATCGCCCGCCTGCTCGCCCTCGCCTGGTGGGACTGGCCCGCAGAACACCTCACCGAACACATCCAGGCCGTCATGACCGGCACCATCAACGACCTCGAAGAAATCGCTCCACGGGCCTGAACCGACCTCCACGCACTACACGTCACACTGGGGCAGGGTAAACGTTGCCTGACACGGCACTAGCAGACTGACCTGTGCAAATGAGGCTGACCGGGGGCATTCGGGAGCCGTCGGCTTCATCGTTGTGCGGGTTGATTGTTTGTCGTCGGAGCGTTCACTGGCAGGGGCGGTCGGACGGCGGCAGCCGGTTGCGGCGCTGGGGCAGGATGCGTCGCTGGATGCCGGTGACGACGGCCGAAGCCGCGACCGCCATGCTGTTCGGCTTGGGCGTGTTCGGGTCGTCGTCGTCCTCGGTCGGTGCCATGGTTGTCCCTGGTGTCGTGCGGGCGCCGCCGTCGGCCGCACCGGGTCGAAGCTCTCGGCGTGGGTGTCGAACATCCCGCCTTCCCCCGCTTCGCCGAAGCTGCCGCTCCGGGGACCCGTACGCGTTGCCCCCAGACATGGGCATTGACCAGCAACTGGTCATCGGCGCGCGGTTGGAGCGGTTTTGGCCGGTGGCCTGCAGGGCCGGGGCCGTGCATGTTCACAGGGCCGTACGCCGGCCCGGCGACTGGGGTCGGGCTTTGCCCGTGCCCGGAACGCTTTCCCAGGGGGTCTGCGGGTTTCGCCGGGCGGGCCGGCGTGCTCTTCACGGACGCTTCGTGATGGCGTCGGTGATGCGTGGTCTGCCTTGGCGGGTTGGGGATGTCCATCGGCCTCTTCGGAAAGGGGGGCGGGCGGGTTGTCCCCGGGGGGTGTCACCCGGAATGAGGGAAGGGCATGTTGCCCGGGGTCGGGCGGGGTGCGTGGGGGGTGGGGGTGTTTCCCTGGGGTGTGCCTGAAGGGGATGGAGCTGTCGGTGTGTCGTGGTGAGGATGTGCGGGTGGTGCTTTTGTCGTTCTTTTGAGTCCTGGAGCCGATGGTGTGGAATTCGTTGTATAGGAATGGCCGGTTCCTCGTTTTCTTGGACGAGTGCGAGGAGGTTTCCCGGTGGGCGGCGCGGACGCGGTTGGCGATGGGCGCGGAGGCTGTGGCGGAGTTGGGTCCTGGGCAGGTGGAGGTCGTGCAGGCGTTGGACGTCCTTGCTGCGGAGGGGGCGTTGGTGTGGGAGCTGGGCGAGGTTCCGACGCCGGCGGTCACTGTCTCGGGTGGGGGAGGTTATCCGGATGACGTGTCCAGGCGGGGTGAGCCGAGCGCGCCGGAGTGTTTCGAGCATGCCGCGTATCTGGCTGGGGGGATCCAGGAACGGCTGACGTATGTGTGGGGTGTTTTGGCGGGTGAGGGGGCCTTCGGCGGGGGTGGGGGGCTGAAGGGGCTGCTGGAGCTGTGGCCGCACCTCGGTGATCTCGGTGTTGACTATGTGGTGGAACAGGTCGCGGGTCTGGTCCAGCATGCGGACGAGTTGGTGGAGGTTTGCGCGTCGCGGGAGATGGCGAGCCGGATCGAGCCCTTTTCCGCTTACTCCAGGCCGTCTTCGACGTCACTGGCCGACTCCAGGGACTACCTTGAGGTCCACAACCCCCGATACGAGGACGAGGACGTCTTCCGCAGCTGGGAGGAGTCCTGGTCCCAGGGCAGGACGTCGACCTGGTACTGCCTGGCGAGCGAACGGGTGGATCTCGAGGCTGTTTTCCCTCACGCGGATTCCACACAGCTGTGCTGGGCAAACGGGTCATGGGTGGGCCGCGGTCCGTGGGGATGGGTCATCTCCCCGGACGAGCACCTGTATCTGTTCGATCCGAACATGATGCGGGTCAAGCGTGGCGAGGGAGAGTGGCAGGTCGAGAAACTCACCGACATGATGCAGGTCAAGGCGCTGACGGACATCGGCGCGATAGTGCAGTTGACGCATCACAGCACTCCCATGGCCGGATCGCTCGTGAAGGGCGCAGGGATGATGACCGTGGCCGGTGACGGCCGGGTCACGGGTCTGAACGACACCAGCGGCCACTACACGCCCAATCCCGGTGAGACGGGGATCGCCGTGGCGATCCTGCGCCGGATGGGCCTGTCCGGGAACGTGCCGGTCACCCTCAAGGGCTCGGGAAACGATCCGGGTCACCAGGATCTGCGGCTGAGCCTCAACGGCGACTACGACGCCGTCTCGGTCGAGCTGCCCAGCGGCCTCGCCGGCGACCTCGGCCCTCACGTGGACCCGTATTCGGCGGCCCTGAAGAACCGTGTCATGAAGGAGCTGTCGAGGAAGGTCAGAACCATCGAGCACACCCTGGACGGGGCGGAGCGTCTGCCGCGGTCCGAGCCCGGCCGCGGTGGCAGTGACGGGTCTGCATCCGGCTACGGCACGATCGGCGAGCTCTGACGGCCCCGGTGATCCACCATGCCCAAGGAGTCCGTGCCCGGGCCGGGAGCGGACCTGCATGAGCGATCCCCGGACAGTTCGGGCCGGCCAGACGAGGAACGGGGGTGTCCGGGATCGTCGTGTCGAACGACCCGAACGACCCGAACGACCCGAACGACCCGAACGACCCGAACGACCCGAACGACCCGAACGACCCCGCGAGCGCACTCCCGGTGACCGAACCGACGGAATCATTGAAGGAGCGTTCGGGCGTGGTGCCGTGGCGGGCGGTGTGGATCCTCGCCTGCTTGGTGTCGCCGATCCGGTCAGCTGGCGATGACGCGGGAGCGTGCCGCTCTCGTCTCCGAAGCCCGTGTGGCCTCGGCTCACCCGCCGGGGCCGTTCGGGGGGCTCGCCTCGGTCCCGGTCGCAGCGACCGGACTGCGACGAACCGCCCAGTCGTCGTATGCATGGCGAACACCGCAGGCACTCCTTGGCCACGCCGCGCGCAATGGCCGGCGGCGTCGGTGTCTACCGGAGCGTGGCGTTCGCCGCCGTCCGCCTTCCGCCGCGGGCCGGAAGGGGCTGGTCGGCCTGTTCCACCGGTGCGTCAGGGAACCCGTCCGACAGGTGGCGGGCGACCGAATGGGCGAAAGCGGCGGTATGCCCGGTCGGCGGCACGGTGAACCGGCGTCGGGCATGGGGTAGTTGGTCAACCGACTGCACCAACTCGTCGCGGGTACTCGCCGGAGGCTGGTCAAGAGCATGTGGGCATGTCGTTGTTGCGTGAGGTCTGCGGTGTTCATCGTGACCCGATGGACGGTCGTGTACGGCTGCGCCGGGGCTCCGGGCCGGTCGCTGGCGTGGTGCGTCCGTGTTGTGGCGGGCGTGGGGTTCACGACGGCTGGGACGGCAGCCGGCGGGTTGTTCCTGGGCCGTTGCCCGTGACCAACGCCGATGGGGCGGCGCCGTCATGGCCGGGGCGCCGGCCACCACCAGGCCCACGGGGCGCCTTGTCCGTCTTGCAGAGGGTACAGGCCGGGACCCGCGGCACCCCGACGAACAAGGAGGCCGACCGCTCCGCTGGAACAGCGCGCCGTCTACCGCGAGACCTTCCGCAGGCGCGCGGCGCGCGGTTCGAACCGGCTGCAGGCCACCCACGACCGGATCGATCAACTTTTCGCTGGAACAGTGCGCCGCGGTTGACCACTGTCCTCGCCGAGAGGTACAGCACTGCCGTGGTGACAGACCTGCACATCACGAAAACAGGGGCCGAGTCCGCGCCAGGAGGGAAGCCGGGGAGGAACGCCGTTGCGGAGGTTGCGAACGGCTGTTCCCCCACTGAAGCACGGGCCGCACCGTGACGTGCTGACGTTCAAGTCCGCCCGCAGGTCGGCACCCTCGCCGAGATCCCTGCTCCGAACACCTCCCGGCGCCAGCCGCTTGAGGATCGGTCCCGCCCGGCAAGGAGGAGGACCGGTCTACTTTCGTGCGGGACAGCTGACGTGGATGTCGGGCGGTGGCGACGATCTACGCGGGCCGGATGACCGTGGACCGGTCATCGGCTTGGTGGCGGATTCCGGCTGCCGGAAAGGAAGTTCGCAGGGCGCACCCGTGTGTCGGGCCCGCCTCCGGGCGGCAGAGGGATGTGCCTCCCGGCGCTGGCGAGGGGAAGAGAGTGCGTCATGTGATGTCGAGTATGTCGATGATGGAGGGGTCGAACACCACGATCTCCCGCCATGGCTTGAGATACATGGCCGCGTATCCTCTGTTCTTCAAGAAGATTCCCGCAGCTGACAGGGCTGATCCCGCGCCGAAGTGATCGAGGGCGAGGAGTTCTTTGAGCTCTGCTGTGTCCTCGTCGTTCCTGATGAACGGGAAGCCGGAGAAGTCGCCCCGTGGCAGGGCGGACCGCAGTGCGGGCTCGTCGAGTTCGGCTATGCGCCCGCCGATGGAAACCTTGATGACGGGGCCTTTCCCCCTGCCCCCGCCGCCCAGCACGTCCGAGGACCATCCGCGTGCGATTTTCTCGCTTTCGCTGAAGTAGACGCCCGATCCGAACTTTCTGGCGTTGGACTCCGGGACGTCGAGTCTGAAGCCCTCGTCGCGGATCCTCCGCGCCGCGTCTGGATGCGTTCCGTGGTAGGCAACGGGGACCACGCGGGTGGGCCCGTCGCCGGCGGTGGGCCCCGTGGTGGCCCCGTGCGTGGCGGGCGGGTCACCGGGACCGGGGGCGGCGCCTTCGGCCACCCGCCGCGTGGTCAGTGTGCTGGGGGCTGGTCCGTCCGCCACCTCAGAGGCGCCCGCGCCGGCTCCGTCCTCGGCCATGGTGGCCGTGCCGTAACCGCCGCCGACGTGAGTGGCGCAGGTCCGGTCGGGTGCGGGCACCGGGGGGCTGGAGCAGGCGGCCTGGGCCACCTGCCGGGTGTGTCGGGCAGCGCAGAAGGCGCAGGCCCCGTGGGGCGGCTCGAACCGGTAGGCGTTGTACAGGTCGTTCAGCCATGTGGTGGCCTCATCTTGGCAACTCGCCGTCAGGGAGGGGACGCGCCCGCTGGTCGGTGCGATGGCTGCTGCCCGGACCAGCCAGTCCACCGCGTACGCGGGGCCCAGCGCGTTCTGAGCCAGGACATCCTCGACGACCGCCGCGACGAACATCCCCGCCAGCGGCACTCCCGCGTCGTGCTCCCAGATGCTCTGGCGGTCGTGGAGTTCCCGCAGGCACCCCTCCAACAGGACGTCGTCGTTGCCGTCCCAGATCTCCACCGCTTCCTCCGAATCTCCCGCGACCCACCGCCCTCGCGCCGGGTCGTATCTCCCGGCACGCTAGAGACGGCCGGGTTAACCGCGCGCTATGGCCAGGACGGAGAACGGCGAATCGGGCGGGTCGCGGTGTCGGGGGTTAGCTCAACGGGCGACCGGTGGACGGGCGGCCGCCGTGGTGGCCGGGCCTCGTGGACGCCGAACCGGACGAGGGTAAGGTATCCGACACCATCGAGTGCCCCGGGTACGGGTCACCACGTGACGCCGAGCCAGGACCGGGCGAACACGTGCCCGGGCGGGCCGGTCACGGATGCGGCACCCGAAGGCCGCCGGCGCGTTCTCGTGAACGGACCTCGCGCCCGCCACAAGCGCGAGGTCCGAGCCCCCTGCGCGCCGCTCACCCGGGTCGCGCCGTGGCGTTTTCTGTGTAGCCGAGCGGGCGGCGCAAGGCCCGCGTGCCGTCCTTGGGAATGTCCCTCCAACGCCGCGTCGGGAGTGCGGAGCGCCGAGAACACGGTTGTGATCGGCACAGGGCCGCGGGCGCGACGAGTGACGGCGCCGCGGCGTCGATCACGAGTGCGGGAGCGCGGATGAGCGAGTGTCGACGGAGAAACTTCCTGGGGCCGCTTCCCCGGAAGAGAGGACGGTTGACGCGTAGCGCGCTCGCGTCGCTCGTCCTCGTCCTCGTCCTCGCCGGGAGCGCCGGCGCCACCGCCGCGGTGGTGCGGCCCATTCCCGCCGAGCCGGTGCAGGTGCCGGCGGCGGGTCAGGACCACGAGTGCCGGGAGGACAAGCACCGCCAGTGCGAGAGACAGGACAAGGACAAGGACAAGGACAAGGAAGGCCCGACCGGTCCCGCCGGTCCGACGGGGCCGACGGGTCCGACCGGTCCGACGGGGGAGACGGGTCCGACCGGTCCGACGGGCCCCACAGGTCCGACGGGTCCGGGGGACATCACCACCATCGAGATCGCGGGACCGACGATGATGGTGCCCCCTGGAGACGCCCGCGTCAGTACCGCTGTGTGTCCCGCGGGCCAGACGGCGATCTCCGGAGGCTACTTCCTGGGCGCGGGGCTCATCCCCCAGGCCTCCCGACAAGGTCCCGCGGGGGACAGCTGGCAGATCCAGGCCTTCAACCCGACCGCGAACAACCTGTCGTTCAACTCCTTCGTCTACTGCGTTCCCTGATCCGCGGGTGCCAGCCGGGCGTCTTGTCGCCCGCCCGGCGGGTCGTCGCCGGCAAGGCGATCCGTTCCGCTTCGGGCGCGGTCCGTGTCCGGTCTCGGTGAGCCGGGTCGAGCCCCGCCACAAGTCGGGCCGGGCCGAGTTGCGACTGCGACCGGAGACGGGACGCTCGGTGCAAAGCGGCCCAGGTCGTTCCATCGCGACATGCGCGATCGGCCGGCCGGTGGCGCGGACCTCACGGACGGCTCGCTCGCGGAGCTCGTCGGAGTTACGAGGTTGTGCCGGCACTGCTTGTGCTTGTCCCTCGGCCAGGGGAGCATGAGCTTGGCTTCAGGGACTGCCACGAACCGTGGTCAGCTCATCCCCCAGCAGCCGGAGGCCCTCACCTGCCCGGAACTGCTCGGTGGCCGGCATCTCCAACTCGTCCAGCAGCGGCAAACTCAGCCCATTCACCGAGGGCCCTGCCCTCGTCGTCCTCACGTCGGCACCCTGAGCGCCGTTCACGCCCTCGGCAAGCCACACACCGACCGCCGCCTCAAGTAGGTGACCAACCGTCGTGCTCATCAGGTGACTCCTTCAGGGGAAGCTCACACCTGATCCATGACACAACCTGGCGGTTTCAACGGCCTTGATTCATAGGGTGCTGGGATGGTCGATCGCACGGTCGGAACAGGTAAGAGAGGGCGACCGGGATATCCGGCGGCTGCGGCCGTGTTCGCGATCGGCATGGTGGGGACGACGCTCCCCACCCCGCTGTACGGGCTCTACCAGGAGCAGATCGGCTTCTCCGAGCTGATGGTGACGGTCGTCTTCGCCATGTACGCGATCGCGGTCATCACCACCCTGCTGGTCGCCGGGAACTACTCCGACGCCGTCGGTCGCCGGCCCGTCCTGCTGGCAGCCATGGGCTTCTCGGCCGCCAGTGCCTGCTGCTTCCTGCTGGAGACCGGTCTGCCATTCCTGTTCGCGGGACGGCTGCTGTCTGGTCTCTCGGCCGGGCTCCTCAGCGGCGCCGCGACGGCCGCCGTCATCGAACTCGCCCCGCCCGCGAAGAAGGCGCGCGCCGCCTTCGCGGCCACCGCCGCGAAGATGAGCGGCCTGGGTTGCGGCCCGCTGCTGTCCGGCATGCTCGCGCAGTACGCGCCCCGACCGCTGACGCTGGTCTTCTGGGTGGATCTGGGCCTGATCGCGGTGGCCTGCGTCCTCACCTGGCTGCTGCCGGAGACGGTCGAGAACCCGAACCGGTGGCCACGGCTGAGCCCGCAAGGCATCTCCGTACCGACCGGGATCAAGGGCGTCTTCGTGCCCGCCTCCGTCGCGGCGTTTGCCGGCTTCGCCTTGTTCGGGCTGTTCACTGCGGTGGCGCCCAGCTTCGTCGCGATGACCCTGGACGTGCACAACCTCGCCGTCTCGGGCGCCGTCGCCTTCTCCGTGTTCCTGGCCTCGACCATCGGCCAGTCGATGACACCGAAGGCCGGCGCCGTCCGCGCGCTCCCCGTCGGTTGCGCAGTCCTCGTCGTCGGGCTGCTGCTCGTGGGCTCGTCCCTGCTCGCCGAGTCCCTGCCCCTGCTCGTCCTGGGCGCCCTCGTCGGCGGTACCGGCCAGGGCCTCGCCTTCCGCGGCGCCCTCACCTTGATCAACGACGCGGCTCCGCCACACAAACGAGCGGGGACGATTTCGGCGTTCTTCGTCCTCGCGTACGCCGGCCTCGCATTGCCCGTGGTGGGAGTAGGTGCACTGACCATGGTGCTCGGGCTGCGCACGGCGGGCCTCGTCTTCGCCGGATGCGTCACCGCGATCGCCGCCGGTGCGGGCGCTTACGCGGCATTCCACCCGCCGACACAGGAATGCTCCCGCACCTCAAGGCGTGGTGCGTAGGCCGAGGAGCAGTCGGGACGGTAGGTGGCGTGATGCATCGCGGTGCGTTTTAGCGTCGCGGCCAGGCCGCCGGCGACCGCCCGGCGTTCTTGCCCCGGCGTGAAGGGTCAGTCGCCTCCCGGGGACGTTGTCGGGCCGCGGGACCGCCTTTTCTACCCGCCCAGCAGCACGAACGACTTCGACGATGCTGTCCGGACCGCCTCTGCAAGGCTCGGCACGAGAGCGGCCAGGACCTCGACGGCCTGGGTGATGTACCGGTACGCGGTTGTGGTCCCGATACCGAACCCGGCCGCGAGCTGCGCATACGGTTGGCCGTTGCGGAGATGGGCGAGAGTGGGCAGCGCTTGCCGGCCGACACTCAGGCGCCGCCGGCGGGTACCGAGCTCTCGGTGGCGCTGCCGGAGCTTGGCGGACAGGAAGCGAAGGGCAGAGCTGGACACGTCGACGCCCGACGGGCGAACAAGCACACGAAGCCTCTGGTGGAGACGGATTTCTTGGTCGAGAACCCATCTACCAGGGGCTTCACCTGTCTGTCAGCCCAACTACCGGTCCAACCCGACAGGTTGGAAAGAGCTCAGGGCCTGTACGTCGATGCCGTCGCGGCGGTCCAGGCGGGTGCACCGGGCCATCAGGTCACAGAACGCCGACGGCACGCTCGGCGGCATCGCACGGGCCGCGGAAAGGACGCGCGAACGGCGAGGAGGGAGCGCGGCACGCCCGGCACCGGCTTTCCCGTTCGCGTCGCCCGCGGACACGAGCGGGAAACCCGGAACCGCTCCGTACGCGGCGCCTACGTGACTCAGCGTCTCGAAACGCGGAACGGCCACGTCGCACGCCGCCGGATCCCCTGACCTCGCCCGGTCGTGTCACCGGTGACGCTTTCCGGATCCGGGCCCGGCCCGGCCCCCGGATTCGGCAGGCGGGTTCTCCTACCTGGCGGAGCCGTTGGTCCAGGTGCTCCAGGGCATGTTCCAGTCGCTGAAGCCGTTGTCGGGCCGAATGGTCTTGTCGGCGGAGTGTGTGACGGTGACGATGTCACCGATGAGGGAGTGGGCGTAGAACCACGCGGCGGGGGTGCTGGGGTCGTGCGCGCCCTTGATGTCGCTGAGCCCGATGCAGCCGTGGCTGGTGTTGGTCGTGCCGAACACGTTCTTGGGGGCCCAGTAGTTGCCGTGGAGGAAGGTGCCGGAGCTGCTCAGGCGCATGGCGTGGGGCACGTCGGGGATGTCGTAGGCCGGCTTGCCGTCATCGTCGGTGAAACCGACACTCGAGCCGTTCATGCGCATCTCGTCGTGCTTATCGGAGATCACCATCTGCCCGTTGTAGGTGGGGCTGTCGGGCGCGCCGGCGGAGACGGGGAGGGTCTTGACGACCTTCCCGTCGCGGACCACGGTCATCTTCTTGGTCGTGGCGTCGACGGTGGAGATCTGGGAGCGGCCGATGTGAAAGTGGACCGTCTGGTCCTGCACCCCGGTGATGCCCTTGCCGCCCCGCACTCCGTCGAGTGCGAGTTTGACGGTGACATCGGAGCCCGGCTTCCAGTAGTGCTGGGGCCGGAAGTCCAATCGGGTGGGGCCGAACCAGTGCCCGACGATCTTCTGGCCACTGGTGGAGGACACCTGGATCGCGGCCTGCACGGCCTTCGTGGCGGTGATGGGCTTGTCGAAGGTGAACGACACGGGCATGCCAACACCGACGGTCTCGCCGTCCTCGGGGGTGAAGTAGGCGATGAAGCTCTTGTCGGGGTCGATCGTGGTGAACCTGGCCTGGCGGGTCACGCTCCGCCCTCGGGAATCCTTCGCCGTCGCCTTGACCGCGTAGGTCATGCCGCGGGCGAGGGCGGTCTCCGGCCGCCAGCTGCTGCCATCCGGGGACATGACGCCGACGGTCTGGGTGCCGCTGGGAACGGAGTTCATCGCGACGGACACCAACGTGCCGCCGCTGACCGTCACTTTCATTCCCCTGTTGATGCCGGCGCCCTGGGCACCGTCCGGGGGAGAGATGACGATCTTGGCGGTTGGCGCTTTCCGTGCGGCGGCGGTCACGTTCACGGACTGTGAGGGCGGCGCAACGGCACCGGCCGCCGCATACGCCGTCACCGGAACGGCGACGGAGACCGCCGCGACCGCCGCGACCACAACAGCGGGACGAAATCGGTAACTCACGGGATACACCACTCCTGCGTCAAAGCCTGCCGCACGGACCGTGGCCCGCCGGCGATCGGGAAGCCTGGGCAATGCCCCACCCTGCGCCCGGGCACGCGGCCGGCGGTTCCACCGATGGGCCCCACCCGGGACGAACCGGCCTCCCCCCATCGGAAGCCGCACGCCCCACCCGCTCCGCATCCCGAACGGTGCCCTCGGCATCGCGGTCCACGGCCGCGGGCCCGGCCCGCCGCACACCCCGGTGAAGCGGCCCGTGCCCCGCCGCCGCGAGCCCCACCCGGGGGACACCCCCTTCACCCACGCCAGACCCCCGACCGCAGGAGGCGCCCACCGGGCACGCCAAGCCATCCTGGCGGCCCGACACGAAGGACGCCGTCGACATCACCCCGTTCACGGCCCGGCCCAGAGGACGGTCGCGCCGGGCCCGTACCGGGCTCGCATCCACAGCGAGCCGATCCAAGGGACGCGAGGACCACGCATGAAGAAGGCATCGAAGCTGGCGACAGGACTCGCGGCCCTGGCGGTATCGCTGGCCGCCGCCACACCGGCGAGCGCCGCACCCCACAATCCCGCCCCGTCCCAGGGGACGGGCACGCCCGCGAAGAACACGGCCGGCGGCGATACCGTCACCTGCCACTCCACCAACCATGAGCTGGCCAAACGCCTCTCCCGCGACATGACACGAGCGTTGAGGGCCGACCGCAGCGACGCCTCGATCGCCCTCTACGACCGCCCGACCTCAACCACCTGCACCTACCACGCGCACCAACGCCACGACTCCGCCAGCGTCGTCAAAACCATCGTCCTCGGAGCACTCCTTGCGGCACGCAACGGGCAACCGACCCAGCACGAGCGGACACTGGCCCGCGCAATGATCCAGAACTCCGACAATGACGCGACCACCACCCTGTGGCGCCAACTGTCCGACCCCACCCACCCGAACACCCCGAACCCGGTCACAATCCAACGCTTCCTCGACAAGGCCGGAATGAAAGAGACCACCCTCGACACGACAGGCTCCTGGGGCCTGACCAAGGTCACCGCCGCGGACCTGGCCACCCTCCTGCGCCTGTTCACCGGCCACGACGACTCCGTCCTGAACCGCCCCGCACGCACCTACGCCCTCGACCTCATGCACGGTGTCCAAGGCGACCAGCGATGGGGCACCCCCGCCGGAGCCCCCCCAAGCAGCCACGATCCACGTCAAGAACGGCTGGCTCCAACGCTCATGGACCGGCCCCGCCGACCCCCGCGACCGCGGCGACTGGAAAGTCAACAGCATGAGCGCGCTCACCGGCGGCCCCTACGACCAGGGTCTGGTCGTCCTCACACAGAACAACCCGATCCCACACGCCCAACCGGCCCACCACGGCTGGTTCCAGGGCATCGACACCATCGAGCGGCTGGCCCGCGCCGTGCACCACGACCTCTACCCGGACCAGCCCCCCTCCCACGGCTACCAGCCACCACGGCCTACCCTCCAGGAGACCACCCCCTGACACACCCACGGCGCTCTCGCCACGGGCACCGCCCACCACACGCCCCCGAACCGACCAGGACCGAACCCACACACCCTTTCCGCGCCAACGAGCAGCCGCGGCGGTAAAGCCACTCTCCTCCCCGCCCCCGGCCTCGACAACGCCCCGCGGGCGATACCCGACACCACGGCGCCACACGGGCGACCCCGACCGACCCCGTGCCCGTGCGGGCCCACCCGAACCACAACCGGCCCCACGCGCCACGCGGACCCTCCTCGCCTGGGAACACCGCGCATGCCACAGAGCCGGCGCCCACAACGGGCCGCGGCTCTCGTCGAGCCGCCACGCCCCAAGCCCGCGTCGCCCCACCGGCACCCAGTGCCCAACGCCACCGCTCCCGGCGCGAGACCAGCCCCACCCCGGTACCTCCCGCCCACCTGGCACCCCTCACCACCGTGTACGGACAAAACGACGGACCAACCACACCCTGGCCCCGGGGGAACCGTCCGCGTGACCGGGACTCCACGAACCCGCACGCCAGGCACCGCAACGACGCCGACGTACCCGGACCCTCACACACCAGCACGCCACCACCCGAGGCGGGGCGGCGTGCCTGTCCGTCCGCCCAAAGACTCCAGGGTGCTGCCCGGTGAGACGCACGCCAATGCTGGGACGGCGCCCCCGCCACGCCTCACAATGGCGGAAGATCAAGCTCTCTCGAGCCGACCGGAGACCTCCATGGAAATACCCGACGACCTGCGCAGCAGCGAGTGGGATGGCTTCTACACCCCGGAAAGCTGCACACACCTGTGGTTCTCCCAGCCGCACGAGCTCACGGACAGGTACAAAGAGAATTGAACCGGTCCGTTTCCACGGCCGAGCGGGTACTGGTCGACGAAGGCGTGGAGGTTGCCTCCCGCACGTACGGCGCGGACCGAGCGTGTGTGCCGCCCGCCGGTGTCCCCTCGGACAGGCGCCATGCCTGCCTGGACGGCCCGCGAACCGCAGCTTTGCCGAACGTATCGGTCTCGTCCTCAAGGTTCGGCCAGGGCTCCATGGTTGTCACGAGGATCGTCGAAGACGTAGGCACCGTCTTCGAGTCGCAGACGGGAGCCGGACGCATCCGACAGGACGTCGCCGTTCTCGTCCTTCAGGCGCGTCACGCCGTCGACCACGCACACCTGGAAGTCCGTGCTGCCCGTCCAGCCGTGGTTCTCCCGAAGGCTGTCGAACTCCGCCATGTCGAACGCGAGCAGCTGGTCGGGGGAGGAGACATCGGCGAGGTCGGCGAAGACCCGGCAGCCGGCGGGTGTCGACAGCGTGCCGGTGAAGACCAGGACAGGCCGGGCCACCGTGCCCTCATAGGAGAGGAAGAAGCCGGCCTGGTACCAGGCGGTCCACACGGGAGACACCGACCGTTTCCATGTGGCGACGGCCCGGACGTCGAACCCGCCTTCCCCCTCCTCGTGCGCCACCCAGCCCGGGTCCGCGAAGGTGGCCAGGTCGGCGGCCCCGGACGGCCCTTGGAGGACATATCTTTGCTCCAGCATCGCAAGGCCGCCCGTCTGCGTCCTCAGCCACGCCCTCACCGAGGCCAGGAACGCCTTGCTGCGGTCCGTCTCGTGGAATCTGCCGTGCGTGATCGTTCCCGGGACGCCGTCGATGACGGTACGGCCGTCGGCATCGGGTGTCACGTCGGCGTCGGGCACGTCGTAGCCGCTCCCGTGGATGTGCTCGCGTGCGTGGTCGTAGAGGGCGACGAGCTCCTCCCGGTCCGCGTCGGGCCGCAGGACCTTGGTGTTGAACTGGTCGTGGATTCCCTTGGCGACATACGCGACACCGGCCAGCTCGCCCAGAAACAGCGCTTGCGGGTTCAACGGCCTGGCGATGGTGATGCCCCGGGCGTTGTTGCGGACCGCGTGATCCGCGCCCTCCGCGAGGTTCTCCTTGGCCGACGTGTGAGTACCCGCGTAGTCGTAGGAGACGCCCACATGTTCTCTCACCGTTTCCGGATCATGTGTTGCGGCGGCCGCCACCGCGCGGCGGATCAGTTCCTGCACCACATCCCACGCGACGGCCAGGCCAGCCAAGACCGGAAGCGTGGCCGGCATCAGCGGAGTGGAGGAGCAGGCCAGCAGCCCGAGCCTGAGAGCCGCGATCAGCGCGCCGGCGACCACCAGGACGGCGTGAACGGCCGGGAAAGCCGAGGCGAACTCCTCCCGCATCTTCTTCTCCGCCTCGTCCTGGGCCCACTTATAGAATTTGACGCACGCCTTCTTCACCGCCTGGCCGAGCTCTTCCCAAGCGTGCAGATAGTCCCTGAACGACGCCTCCAGCCGCGGCACGTTCCGCTCCCGCGACTCCTGCCCGCCTTCCTCTTGGAGCTCCCGGCACAGTTCACGAAGGCGAGCCTCCTCGGTGAGGATGCGCGTGTAGCGAGACTCGAGCAGTTCCAGACAGCTGCCGAGCGTCGATGCACAGGACGTCGACTTCTTCGCGGTGTCACAAAAACCCTGGTACAACTCCGCGAACCGCGGCTTGCAGCCCATGGTGTACGACAGCATGACCGCTTCGGCAGTCACCGCCAGATTCGCGTGCTGGCTCTTCCGCCCCTCGCGGAGGATCCTGGTCCGCTCGCGAAGAACGCGCTGCCTGGTCGCCTTCCCCCCTGCCGCAAGCTCGCTGGCCTTCATCACATCGGCCAGGAACACGCGCAGACGTCCGCAGTCCTCCCGGAACTTCCCCACCCACGCGTCCCAGACCTCCTTCGCCTCCGCCGACAGCCCCTTCCGGAAACCATGCAGGCGACAGTCGTGCGCTACTTTACGAAAGTCTCTTCCCAGGCCGACCCCGTCCTGCAACGGAAGCCATTTCCAGAACAGTTCCAGCCAGCGCTTGTTCTGGACCCGGAGAAGCTCTTCCAAGTTCCTCGGCCGACGCCCCGAGACGAAGTCCAGGTCGTCTGCCGGGTCGATCCAACCGAAACAATCACTCGACCAGGTAGGCAATTGCTTCCCCCTTCCGCGCGGACCCCTTGCGTCGCCGACCGGAACCTCGTTATATCGCGATCCCCACGGGGGTCGACCGAGGCAAGAGAGGACTGATGACCGACGGGCACAAACACTGCCCCTTCAGGCTCCGCCCGCCCGGCAAACCGCCCCCTGAAACCCGCGAACCCATCGCCGCACCGGACGACGGTGCGACTCCCAGGCTCGCACCTCAACACGGCGAACCCCTGACCTACGTAACCGCGACCTCCCGCCAACGGGCACGGCCACGGAGCCGCTCATAGCAGCACAGGGCTGCCGCGAGGCCGGGGCAGAGCCAGGTACTTGCGGCATGGTGCTCGTGGGGGCGGTTGCACCTGCGGAACCCGGTCAGCCAGGACGCTGTGAAGGCAAAGCGGGGCCCGGCGCTGCTCACCGGTTGCTGTACACGGCGTCTGTTCAGCTTTTGACGTCGATCGCCCGGACGGGCTGTCCCGTCGCACGGGCGATCGTCTCGAAGTCGCGATCGAAGTGGAGCAGCGTAAGCCCCGCTTCTTCCGCCGCGGCGGCGATCAGCAGGTCGACGGGGCCTGCACTGCGATGCTCGCCCTTGGCGGTGAGGAGTTCCTGGACGACGCGTGCACGTCGGTAGACACCGTCGGGCACGGGGCACCAGGTGTAGTGGGCATTCAGCGTGCGCTTCATGCGTTCTCGGTCCGCGGCCGAGCGTGCCGAGTAGAGGACTTCCAGTTCGGTGATGTCGCACAGGGCGACGAGCCCCGCGCCGATCCTGTCGTCCCACTCGGCCGTGGTCCGGCCGAGGAGAACCCGGGCAAGCGCGGAGGTGTCGATCAAGTAGTCGGCGACGGTCACTCCACCGCTCCCGCGTTACGGACACCGTCCGGCTCGCCCAGAGGCCGGTACTCGCGCTTGTCGAGGAGCAGGCTGATGTCCAGGGCGCCTTCGGCAACCAGTTCGCGGGCTTGTCCGAGAGCGCGCAGCCGCCGGTAACGGGCGGTGACCTCCCGCAGGGCGGTGTTGATGGTGTCACGCTTGGTCGTGGTACCGAGCTCCTTGGCTGCGGCTTCCAATGCGTCGTCGTCGAGATCGATCACGGTGCGGCTCATGACGCCCCCTGGTATATACGTTGTTGTATATCAATATACATGATGCGCGGTATACGTGGCGGTGAGGGCGTCGACTTGTTCCGAGGTGTCGGGTGGAATCGGGCCGGGATCGGCGTGGTGGGGCCTCGCCGGAGAGTGCCCGGATCATGACGTCGGCTATGCCGAACCGCCTTCCAGTGACGCCCCAGCCCTCTTCGGCGTCTTCCACCTCGGGCCTTCTCCCGCTGCCACCGTCCCGGTCGGTCGTCAGCTCATCCTGCTGACGCGTCAGCCCAGGCGCAACGCTTCAGGGATGAACTTGGTTGAAGGCCTGGCCCTGTTCGAGGGCAGCCGAGCCGTGCCGTACGGCCTGCCGGCGAGAAGGGAACACCGGGCATCCGCTGATCGGCCTCGTGATGACTCGTGCAGCAGGCCGGTAGCCGGCGTTCCGTGCATCGGTCACCGACCGCGCCGCATCGGCTGCGAGCGGAACAGGACGGGCCTGTGAGGCGGTGTGCTCGAACCCCACGCGTGCTCGCCAATGCGCCTTCCTCTCCCGTCGGTCACCCGGCCCGGTCGTCCGAGACCGCCTTGAGCGCCGCGATCAGCTGCCGTCTCCGGCCGCGGGTGGCCTTCTCGTCGCCCAGTTTCCGTACGGCTTCGCTCACCACCGCGTTCTTGAGTATCTCCCTGAGGAGCGAGTAATCGGCTCGGTTGATCTTGTGGCGGTATGCTTTGCCCCAGGCGAGTTCCCTCGGTGGGGTTCCCTCGGGCCTGTGGAAGAGCGCGTCTTCCATTTTTTCGCGCTTGCCACGCCAGCCTCGAGCGCGGCGAACGCCATGGTGAAGACAAGATCACTCATGAGGACTTTCGAGAGCAGTTCCCTATCGCTTTGCGTGAGCTTCTTGATGGAAGCGTTACCGGTCTGCGCGTCATCCGTTTCGCGAAGACGGCGGCGAGATACTTCTACACGCTCGGAGAACTTTTCCCGGAAGTATGTGAAGATGAGCATTATACGCTCAGGGGCACGCAGCTGGCTATTTGCGGTAGGGCCGGTCTGGTTGATGATGGTCCATATGTCAGGCTGCGGCCCATGGGGATCGTGCAGTGGCCTTTCGCAGAACAAATCGACATTTTCTTTGTGTCCGAGTTGTGTCGCGTAAAGATGGCAGTAGCGTTTGAAAAGTTGCTGTATGAAGGCCAGTTCCGTGTCGCTCGTATTCGAGGGGAGATCGCCGGGAATCGAGTAGTCGTACAGCTTTCGTTTGCTTCTGGAGCTGTACAAGTTATCCCATGCTTCGCTGCTCATCTCTACGGGAAGTTCCAAGCCTGTCCCGGTGATCGCGGGCGAGTTCTGCTGGTCGGGAGTCGGTTTTCCGATCTCCTCACGGCCACCCGGGCTCGCTCCTCCTTGTGGCCCTTCGGTGGTGATCGTCATCGCCCGTCCATGCGCTGCGGTGACCTCCTCGTACGCTGCGCGGAACGCGACTTGGTAATGAGTGAGGGCATTGTCCACGCTGTACCAGTCCGTGCGCCCCAAGAGTGTCGGAAAAACCTCTCGGGGGCTGTCGAGGTCGGCGTGCAGGAGATCGGGTTGCTGCAAGTACTCTGTCATGAAGGTTCCGAGTTCACCCGGCAATGTGGTCGCCTCTCGATCGCGCTCCAAGTATTGGTGCCAAATATCGAGACAGGTATCAGAATTGCGTTCTTCGGGATAGATTCTGTCCTCTTCGTTAACTTGCATGGAGAGGTAGTGGGCGCAATATGCGAGGAAGTGCCGCTTGAGAAGTGCATATCCCCCGATTGCCTGCATCCTGTAGTTGAGGAGCTCAAGGATCTCGGGGGTGTAGAGCTGGATCCAATCGTCTTGCCGTAGATACTCCGGCATTTCTAGCTCTAGGGCTCCCTGGGCTTCCACGGTTTTCTCCCTGCTGGGCTTAGTAGTGTGTGTCCGGAAATAGCCTTCGATCACGGGTGGCGTGTATCAATCCCTAAAGGGCTGCGGCCGGGGCAGAAGGTGGCACGGTCAGTCGGATCCGGCCGTCGTTTGTCGGCGTCATCCCACACGCGGACGCCCGGGAGCGGCGTCGGTGTGCCGGGCGAGGGGGCGTGGGTCTGTTCGACGTCCCGGCCGTGTGGACGGGACGGCCCGCCGGGTCGCCGGTCCCGGTCTGATGGAGAGGGGCTGGCTCTCGGGGTGGATCCGCGTCCCCGCCGAACGGCGCCCTGGAGTATACGAATCCCGGCCGGCGGGCGAAGGGCCCAGGCTTCCGGCCGCGCCGACGTCTCGTCGCCGCTGTGGGGACGAATGGGTGCCCGAAGGGATGCCCTCGGGGCATATGCCGGAAATGGGCGGGATTAATACTCTGTCTTCGTTGACGAACGCTTCTGTTCTGTTCAGTGAGGAGAAATATGCTTGTGAAGCGCGCTGTTGCCGCGGTCTCGATGATCGCCGCGACCGGAGTCACGTTCGCCACGGCCGGTGTCGCCCGGGCCGACGCGACGGAGACTGTCACCCGGCCCGGGGTGTCCGCGACTGCGGAGGCCAAGCGTGCCGCGCTCGTGACGTTCGAAGTAGGGGAAGACAGGGAGCCTTACAGCGTGCGGGTGGAGGACGAGGGGCAGATTGAGCATGCGAAGGGCCTTCTCCGCGGGGAGAGCGGTGACGAGGCCGTCCCGCACGGGAAGATCGTGCGCTCGCCTTCTGCCGACAACCCGGGATACGGCTGGCACATTGCCCCCGAGTCGTTCTCTTTCGTCTCGATCGGCTCTATCAAATGTGACTCCGTGCCTCATATGGTGATGGAGGGGACCGAGGTGTGGGAGTTCGGCTACTACTGCCCCTGGAGCGCCCGCGTGGTGAGTGTCGAGGCTCTCGACTGATCCCGGTCGACCGGGGTTCTCGGCCCGGTGTTGCGGGGCGGCGGCGCAGATGCGGGCGGGCCCAGCGGGCCGGTGCCGGCGGGGGCCTTGGCGTCAGTATCTGTGGTGTCCGTTCGTGGCCTTGCGGGTGTCAGGCGCGCGGGGCGTTGGTGGTGTGGGCGGGCCGGGTCCTTGTTCGTTCGAAGGCCTCTTGGCCTCTCGTCGGCGTGCCCCTGGCCGCGTGGCGGTGGTTTCCGGTAGTCGCGGGTCGTGCCGGAGGGCACCCGGGCGGCAGGGATGTCGCCTGTCTCCATGCGCCTCTGTCCCGGCCCGCCGCACGCGTTGTCCTCTGGCTGCCGGCGTCGGCTGAATCGTCCGGCCGTCGTCGAGAGTTGTCGACGCGGTCCGGTGGGTGGTGGTCGAAGGGGGCGCGCTTCCGGCGTCCCGGTGGAGCATGGATGCGCGGGGGAGGGCCCCGCTTCCTGGGGTCGTGTGCCCAGGGGGTCCCGCGCGGCCGGCCCTGGCGCTTCACCCGCGTCGCGCGTCGGGGTGGCGTCCGAACGGGTGGTGCCTGTCCGATCGCCTCGGCCAATGCGCTTGTGCTTGTGGCCGCTTGGTCGCCGGACGGACCTCTCAAGGGCCTATGCCGATCGGTGTCCGGGGGGTGACCGAAAGGGGGGCGAAGATCCCACATGCTTGCAATTACCAACCGCTACGGACACACAGTGCGAGGGTTCGCGTACTCCGTGCTATCGATTTCTCCAGGGCAGCGAGTTTCTCCGTATAAGAGCTGATCTGATCATTGTTATCGCCTTTCTGGGTGGGTTGGTGCGCGTCGTTGATCACGCGTCGGGGTTACGCGCAATCCCCTGGAAGCAGGGGGATGTATCGCCTGAAGTGATGGCCGAACGACTCCTCTCGCCAGGCGAGGTATCCGACAGGATCGAGATACCGATCTGTACCGACGGAGGAACCCGTTCATGAGCGTCACCAGTCCGAGCATCCGCGTCCTGATAGCGGACAATCATCCGGTGTATCGAAACGGGGTGTCGCAGGAGCTGGAGGCCACCGGCGGCTTCGACGTGGTCGGTGTGTGCCAGGACGGCCAGGAGGCGTTGAAGGCGATCATCGAGAGCGAACCCGATGTCGCTGTCCTGGACTACCGCATGCCTCTCCTCAACGGTGGTCAGGTGGCGCGGGCGGTGACCGAGGCCAGCTCTTCGACCAAGATCCTCATCCTGTCGGCGTTCACCGAGGACTCCACGGTCTATCAGGCCCTGCAGGACGGTGCATGCGGCTATTTGACGAAGGAGTCGGAGCCGGAGGACATCGCCAAGGCTGTGGAGGCTTGCTTCCGGGGGGATCCCGTCCTGCCGCCGAAGTTGGCCGCGGGTCTGATCTCGGAGATCCGCAGCCGCACGGAGCTGCGCCGCCCCAGCCTGACGGACCGTGAGAGGGAGGTCCTGAAGTTGCTCGCCGCCGGCATGTCCACTCCCGACATAGCCCGTGCCATCTACCTGGCCCCCTCCACGGTCAAGACCCACCTGCAGCACCTGTGCGACAAGCTCGGCGTCTCCGGACGGGCGGCCGTGGTCGCCGAGGCCATGCGCCGTGGAATCCTCACCTAGGGATGTGGCGGTGAAGCCGGGCGGGCGCGTTGCCGTCCTGCCCGGCCTGCGCCGCGAGGTAACGGACTCCAACCTCGACGACGTGCTGCACGCCCACCGAGCCGAAGTCCACCGCATCGGCGGATACCTCAGACTCGGCTTCGTCGGCATCCTGACCGTGGCAACCGTGTTCGACCCCATCGGCGCGAGCCACATCTCGGGGGCCGAGGCGGCGGTACTGACCTGCTACGGCATCCTGGCCATCGCCGCATCGTTCCTCTGGAGAGGTATCTCCGGCTGCCGACTCCACACCACCCTCGCCGTGTTCGTCCTGTGCGCCGACATCACCGCCGTGGCACTGCTGCAAATCTTCTCGGACGGATCACCGGCGCTGGCGCTGGCTGTCTTCCTCATCCCCATGTTCGCGGCGTTCCAAGTGCCGGTACGCCACACGGCGATGGTCGCCGGCCTGTCCGTTGTCGCGTATTGCCTGCTGCTGGCCGTGGACGCGCGTCTGCGTGTACGCACCGTCGACGAGAACGCCATGGTGGTCCTCGCGTTCCTCGTCCTCACTTGCGTCGCCTGTCTGGTCGTGGCCCGCCAGCAGCAGGAGCGAGCGGCCCGGATCACCGAACTCACCCGTGAGCGGGCACGGCTGTTGGCCGAGGTGATGACGACCGAGGAACGGGAACGCGCCGCCCTGGCGGAGGTCCTCCACGACGGTCCCCTCCAGTCCGTCCTGGCCGTCCGCCTGCAGCTGAGGGCGGCCGAACGGTCCGCCGACCCGGAAGTGGTCCGCATCGCCCGCCGGCGGCTGCTGGACATCTCACGCCAACTGCGGGACCTGACGGCCGAACTGCACCCGGTGGTGCTGGAGGCCAACGGAATCCGGCAGAGCCTGAACACGCTCGTCGAGAGCACGATCACCCGCTCCGGCCTACGGGGAGAGTGCTCCATCACCCTCGCGCGAGCGCAGGCCCGCGACCCCCGGGAGACCTTGGTCTTCAACGCGGCCCGGGAACTGCTCAACAACGTCGTCACCCACGCCGAGGCCACGTCCTTCCACGTGACGCTTCAGGAACGCGGACGGGCGTGGCACCTGGAGGTCACCGACGACGGGCGCGGCATCGCCGTCGACGAGGCCCGCCGCAAAGTCGGCCAAGGGCACATCGGTCTGGCGTCCCTGCGGATCAGGGTGGAAGCGGCACGCGGCACGATGACCATCACCTCGACCCACAGCGTCACGTCCGTGGCCATCGAACTCCCCCCGTACCCGGCCGAGATCTGACCCGTCCATCCGCGCCCCGCACACGGGGACACGACGCGGCCCGGCCGGGCACAGGGCGGTGGACGCGACTGTCGCCATCGCGGCCAGGCACCCCCGGTTCTTGATCCCGGTGTGACGCGAGAGCGGCAGCCATAGGGGACTCGGCCGACCGGCCCGGGCCTGCGATCACCCGGTCCTGGCCCCTGCCGAAGGGACGCGCACGACGTCGGCCGCCGGACCGCGCGCGTCCGTCAGCAGCGGGCCGGCCACGTGTCGGCGGTGAGCTACGGATCTCAGAGCTCACCCCGGGACTGGGCCCGATCCCTGAGCAGGTCGGCGGGACGCACCCCCAGTGCCCGCGCCACACGATCGATGCTTTGGGAACGGGGCACGTAGTCGCCCGACCGCCACGCGTAGATCGCTTGCTTGCTGCATCCCAGGCTGACAGCGAGATCGGCGATGCCGATGCCGCTGCCGGCCATGGCGGACGCCAGCTTGTCCGGGTCCAGGACCGACGCCTCACCGTCCTTCTTCCGTCGTATCTCGCGGCAGGCCTGGCACAACGGGATCCGGTCACGCATGTGAATGGCGTATCCCCGGGCGGTGCCGCAGGCCCCGGTCCACTCGGGGATCGCGTTCGGGTCGTCGATAGTGTCCTCGTCCCAGCACCAGGGGGGCGCGAAGCTGTGCTGCGCGGCGCGGGTCTTGGCTGCCTTGATCTGCCGCTCGCCCCGACCGACGTCTCGCGGGTCCACGTGCTGGTACTTGTCGTACAGCGCGGCGGCCGCCTCTGCCGTGGCGGCCAGGACGAACTGACGGCCCCGGGTACCCAGTACGAGGGCGTTGAGGTTGCTGGGGCAGACATTCAGGCGGGCCGCCTGCCAGGTGCAGTCGAAACCCAGCGCGCACAAGGCCTGAAGACGGCGACGCGTGCCGTGAGACGGCCGACGGCGCCCGTCCACCGATGCCCCATCAGGCGTTATGGTCCACAGTTTGTCGAGAGTGGAACGCAGAAGACCGGTGACGGGAACCCGCTCCCCCTGAACAACCCGGAACCCGCGGATGAGATGCATGATGGTGTCACGGTTCACACCACTCTGCCGTGCCATGGCCGACACCGGTATCCCACGGTCGAAATACAGTTGCCGTACATGGCGCTGGACCTCGTCGATGCTGTTCGTGCGCGAAGGAGCCCCCAGGCTGAGAAGGACCCTGCGACGCTTGGCGTCCTGCCGGACGCGACGGAGCTGTTCGGGCGTCAGCTCGGCTCGCCTCGTGTAGGTCGACAACGGTGGTATCTCCTTCCGTGTGCAAAGGGCGCGCACGGCTTCTCCGCCCGGTAGCCCCGTGGGTCGGCCACCATGCCGGTGAGCGGTCGGGCCGCGGTCCGCCTGAACGGGCATCGTCAGGCGACGGCTTCACGGTAATGACGCGGCAACCCCCCGTCGCATCCCCCGACCGGCCGGTGCGCGGGGGAGCGGGATTCCCCCGACAACCACGCGGCGCGCAACGAACGACGAGACACCGACCCGCACACGCCCGTCCCCGGCCCCGGGAGCCGATCAGAGCAGGGGACGAGCCGGGAACCGGCGCGTCGAGCCCCAGGACGCGCCCGGCCCCTCGCCCGCGACGGCGCCACCATCCGGCGTATACGGGGCCGTCCACCACCAGCGGAACACGAAACCCAACGCTCACCCCACACCGTCCTCGTCGAACCCGGCACGGTCCGACATCCTCAAACGGCCCGCCAGTCCTCGGCAGCCGTCATCCCCGGCGGAGAGGAGGCTTCCCGGGTAACCGAGACCTGCGCCGACGCCCAGGTATGGCATATGTGGACCAGCCAGTCCTCCGGTCGCGTGTGGGCAGCCGAAGTGTCGTGGGCCAGCTGGGAGTGGGCGCCGGCCCGTGACAGCCAGTCCAGTGCGTCGTGCCTGCCTGGCCCGAACCAGTCGTCCAAAAACGCCCACAAGTGATCGAGACTGGGGGCGTAGACCCCTTGGGCCGTCTGGTGAACGAACTCCACCAGCGCCTCTTCATCGACGTCAGACCATCCGGGCCGGCATATGTGGACCAGCCAGTCCTCCGGTCGCGTGTGGGCAGCCGGGGTGCCGTAGCCCAGCTGGGAGTGGGCGCCGGCCCGTGACAGCCAGTCCAGTGCGTCGTGCCTGCCTGGCCCGAACCAGTTGTCCAGGAACGCCTGCAGGTGACCCAGACCGGGCTCGTACGCCCCTTGGGCGGCCTGATCGACGAACGTCGCCAGCGCGCACTCGTCCGTGCCCGACCAGATACCGCCGGTGTACACCATCACTTACCTCGCACGCGAGATGCCATCATGCCCAGCACGCTAAGACGCGCATCCCTAAGCGATGCTTAGGGACAGCATGCGCGCGGCGACCAAAAGGGCACGACCGCCGTACCCCGCGACGACCGGGGTGCCCGCTCGGGCGGTCGGCGGTGAAAGGGGCTCGTCCGTTCGGTGCCCGGGGCAGGGCGGAGTCGTCCGACGCGTGGATATGGGGGCGAAGGGGGACGCACGCCTTTCCGTGCAGCCTGCGTCCGGCGAGGACCTCAACGGCCACATCACGGTGGGCCCCGCCTGCTGCCCGCCCGAGCCCGGTTCGCGACGGAAGCGGTCGAAGCGATCTCGGCGGGTCGAGCCGGCAGACGGCGACGTCCGCCCCGCCGGCCACATTGTCGCCGGCGACCTCGGCGTCGACCACACCGCGGCTGTGCCCGCCCCCACTCCCCAACAAACCGGACCCGGACCGGCCGCCACGACCGGCTATCTACACGGACCACCGCGGCTCGCCACAGCACTCCACCTCGCGAGGGCGCCCGGAATCCAACCGAGCAGCCCGTACCGGAAGCGGGCGCCCGTCAGGCCCGCTCCTCCCGTCTCCGGGCCCATCCCGGCCGGCCGCGAGCGACGAGGCACGCCAGTACCGCCACGGCAGCCGCGATGTACAACAACGCCGGATAGCCCACAGCCTGCGTGATCCCTCCACCGACCGCGCCGGCGACGGACAGACCCACGAACAGCGCGCTGTTGTTCCACGACAGCACGGCGCTCGCCCGCTCGGGAAACATGTCGACCA
Source organism: Streptomyces sp. NPDC091376 (assembly GCF_044757085.1). Taxonomy (NCBI): domain Bacteria; kingdom Bacillati; phylum Actinomycetota; class Actinomycetes; order Kitasatosporales; family Streptomycetaceae; genus Streptomyces; species Streptomyces sp. NPDC091376. The sequence goes on from NZ_JBIVUF010000023.1 coordinate 50,803, forward strand.
GATGACGCTGCTGGGCGGGGAAGAACGCATAAGCGGCCAGCGCGAACAGCCCCAGCGCGCAGGACAGCGCCCAGGTGACCGGGAACACCAGAGCCACCACGACTTCCACCACCGCCGTCAGCGCCAAGGCCGCTCTGGTGACACGCACAGCGTCGACCCGGTCCGCCAACCGGCCGCCCACCTGCCCGCCGACGACAGCGCCGACACCGTAGACGACCAGCAGCCACGGCACGACCGTGACCCTGCCGTCGGCATGCAGCGCGACAGCCAGGAAGGTGTACAGGCTGTACACGGAGAAGGCCCACAGGCCCGTCACCGCGACCGCGGACACCACCACGCCCATTCCGGGCCGCCCGGCCCGCCCCGCCGCCCCCGGCCCGGCGGCGGACACCGGGACCGGACGGGCACGCCAGACGAACGCGTGGGGGAGGGCCAGCAGCAACGTGCCCGCGGCCAGGATGACGAACGCGGCCTGCCAGCCCACATACCGCCCCAGCAGCGACCCGGCCGGCGCCCCCACCCACAAAGCGGTCAGCAAACCCGAACCCACCACGGCCAGCACCTGCGCCCGCGCCCGCGGCCGCGCCCGGGTACTGACCAGGGCGTACACAGTGGGGCCGGTCGCAGCGGCCGCGACACCAGCCACCACACGGGCCGCCAGCAGCACACCGAAACCCGGCGCCAGAGCAGTGCCGACATTGGCCACGGAGAACAGCACCAGCGCCACCACCAGGACCGTGGCGCGGTCCCAACGGTCGCAGACCCAGCCGGCGACGGGCGAAGCCACCACGTACGCGATCGAGAAGGCCGTGACCAGCAAACCGGCGCCGGCCGCGGAGACCCCGAACGACGCGGCGATATGAGGCAGCAGTGGTGCCACGACGAAGAGATCGGTGCCCACCAGGAACTGCGTCAGCCAAGCCAGCGCGACCAGCCCCGCGGACAGGCCGGGAGCCGTGTCCTTCGGGTCGCCGGAGGGAGCGTTCATGCTCCGACGCTAGAACCAGCGCCAAGGCGAGGCCATCGGAGCATTTCCACGCGCAGGACAGGTCACGGACCGCGACCTGGTCCGATGGGCCTGAGTGCGCTGAGAAGCCGGGGATGACGCCGAGGACGAGGAGGATGGGCACGATCAGGAGGGCGTGCCGTAGTCGGCGATGCTCGGCTTCACCGTCGCCAGCGAATCCGTCCCCGGCCAACTTAGCCGAACGCCCCGAACGGTCTTGGGTGTTCTGGTCCACCGCGTTCCTGCCGCGTCCTGTCCCTGCGCCTTGCAGGCGCGGTCCGGGTACGCGCCGGCGGTCTCCCTCGCTCCTGCGGTCGCCGTGCCGGGCCTGGGCGGTCCGATGCCCGCCGGCATCGCTCTGGTGCCGGCGGGGCGGTGCCGTCCGTCGACTGATCCGGTGACCGAGGGAACGTCGTCCGATCGCCACCGCCCCGGGAACTTCTGGGCATGGGGCAACGTCCCTCCGGTAGCGATTTTCCGCTCACCGACATGGTGGGCCACCGGGGTGAATCACGTTCATCGGCGGGCCGGTCGACGGGCCCGTTCCCGACAAGCCCTCCCGGGACTTCCCAAAGGGCTGGCCCAAGTCCTGAACGCACGCCCTCTCCTCTCGCGCTCGGCCCACCGGGCGAAGTGATTGCATCGGGCGATGAAAAGCGACGGGGCGAACGGAAGCGATTTGAGATCGTGATGGACTGGTCTGGTAATACCCCGGTGTTCGAACTCGTGGTGAAGGACCCGGAGGCGCTGAATGATCCAGCCGGGTTCGCGGCGCAGCTCGCGGGGGGCGACCCGATCGACGTGTGGGCGGGACTGTGGGGGCTGACACACCCCGGGGTGGGCAGGCCGTTGGCGAGTCCCGACCAGGTGGCCGAGGTGATCAGGGAGCTGGTGCCCTATCCGGAGGTGGGCCGGACCGTCTTCGAGCTGGCGGTGACACAAGCACCTGCGTTGGGGAGGCCGGCGGCTGCGGCCAGGGGGACGGCCCCGTGGTTGGGGGCTCTCGCCCAGGCCGACCCGGAGCCAGTGGTCACCGTGCTGGCCGGGATGGCCCCGGCCACAGCCGGGTGGGTGCTCGCCCAGATGGCCGCGGCCCACCCGGGCGGGGCGTTGGCGGTGCTGCCGGACTACGTCAACTGGCCCGGCGCCGACCAGGCAGTGGCCGCGGCAGTGTGCTGGGACCTCGACGCGGTAACCAAGGTGCTGGCGGCGTGGTTGACCGGGCAGACGCACGACGCGTGGGCCCGCTGGTTGGGCGGCCACCTCGCCGCAACACCCGGTGCGACGGCCGGGCGGGTGCTGGCCCGGATAGCCGCCGGACAGGGCGGACAACCGGCCGCCGCCGGGCTGCTGGTCGGGCTGTACGGGGTCGCCCCGATCACCGCGGCACAGGCCGTGAGAGCGGCGGTGACACGGGACCCCGAGGTCATGGTCCCCGTGCTCACGGCGGCGATCGCCGACGGGACCCCGGCGGCCGAAGTACTGTGCCTCCTGGACACTTTCGTGGCCACGGCGGTAGTGGCGGCCCTGCCCGCCGGGCAGGCCGTCCACGCGCTCCAGGCGCTGGAGCTCACCGAAGCCGACAAGGAGATCACCGAGCGGCAGGCCACCAGGATCCTGCTGGCCGCCATGCATACCCACCCGGTCACCGCGGCCCACGTGGCCGGCGCCCTCCTGGACCAAGGGCGTATCGACGATGTCACGGCCCTGCTCATCCCCGGCGAGGAGGTCTCCGCCGGCGACGCCGCGACCGTGTTCGCCGCCGTTACCTGGCCGGACCAGGCCACCGCCGTACGGGTGTTCACCGCGATGACCGCCCAGGACCCCGACCACGGCGATGCCCCCGACACCTTCACCACGACGACCGCCACCAGGCAGGGCGGCCCCGACCCGCTGGCCGCCTTCGGCAAGGCCCTCAACGGCGGCTACGGACACCGACTGCAGCTGCTGCGACTCCTCGACGAGGCCGGCGACGTCCACGCCGCGGCCTTGGCACTGGCCGCCATAGCTGCCCACGACCCCGCCGACGCGGAGGACATGCTCGACCTGCTCCTACGGGGGCAGCGGGCCCTTCCTGCCCTGCCACCTGCCGCCCTGCTGACCGCCGCCCTGCAGGCCCGCCCGCGAGAATTGATCGACGCGGTCCGACGTCTGGCCTCCCACGGCGAGAACGGGACCATCCAGCTGCTGGCCGAGGTCCTGACCGCCCTGCCCCTCGCGACCGCCGGGACCCTCTACGCGGGGGTGGCGGCCGCCGCCGACGCGGCCGGCGATGAGGACGACGCCGGAACACTGGACGCCCCGGGAACACTGCTGGCCGCCCTGCACCGCAGTGACGCCGCCCGCGCCACCGAGATCCTCACCCACCTGCTGGCCATCCAGGCCCCCCTCGCGGTGCGGCTGTGCGTGTGGCTGGCCGAACACGGCACCCAGGTCGCCGGCACGGTCGCAGCCATTCTGGTCGTCGGCCCACCGGCCAACACTGGTAAAGCGCTGGCAGCCCTGGCCACCCATGACCTCAACCTGTTCACCCTCGTACACGACGAGCTGACCAACCTCGCCCCCGCAGCGGTCGCCACCGCTGTCACCGCCCTGGCCGCCACCCAGACCGATACCGCCGCCCGCCTGCTCAGCGCCCTGCACCGCGCCCATCACACCGACCGAGCGGCGGCCACGCTGGCCGTCCTCGCCGCCACTCATCCCCACGCCCCCGCCCAGATCCTTGCTCACCTGACCGGCGCCGCCTTGATGGGGATCGTGGCTGCCCTGCCGCAGCAGGATCTCACCACCCTGTGCGCCGCCCTGCTCGCCACCAACGACGTCGCCGCAGTCCGCCTCCTGCTGAACACCGCGCACCGCGTCGGCGGCGCCGACCGAGCGGCGGCCACGCTGGCCGCGCTCGCCGCCACTCATCCCCACGCCCCCGCCCAGATCGTCGACTACCTGACCGACGCCGCAGTGGCGGGGATCGTGACCGCCCTGCCGCAGGGACAACTCATCACCCTGTCCATCTCCCTGATGACAGCCAACAGGCCCGCCTCAGCCGCCCGCCTGCTCAGCGCCCTGCACCGCGCCCATCACACCGACCGAGCGGCGGCCACGCTGGCCGCGCTCGCCGCCACTCATCCCCACGACCCCGCCCAGATCGTCATGTACCTGGTCGACGGTGTTCTGGCGGAACTCGTGGCCGCCCTGCCGCAGAGGGATCTCACCGCCCTGTTCAACCTCCTGGCGACCACCAAAGCCGTCGCCGCCGTCCGCCTGCTGCAAGCCCTGCCTCACACCGACCGGGCCACGGCCATGCTGGACGCCCTGGGAGCCACCGACCCCAACGCCGCCGCCGAGATCCAAGCCGCCTGGAGATGAGCGACACGCACTCCGCTCACACCCTCCTTCACAACGGGCACCACCCTTTGCGAACCGTCGGGCGCCCCATGCCCACCCCCGCTGCGCCGCAGCGAGGTGCCGGGCGGACGGGTCGCTCGCCTCACCGCCGACCCTTCCGCACTGATCGCCAGATCCCCGTACAGCCAAACGTTCCATTGCCTTGACCCAAGGGGCCCTTCGCGCAGTCGAGCAGGGCGACAAAGCCTGCCCGCTCCTCTTCCCCTCCTCCGTCGTGAGTCAGCGCCCACAGCTGACCAATTATCCCTCGAACACCATCGATCATCCAGGAGTCATGATGGCAAGTGTGCAGGTTATGGAAATGTCTGACGAATCCGATGACTTCGGGGGATTCAATCGATCCTTTCAATGGGTGTGTGAGCCGGATATGAGCGGCTACATACTCCAGGAAATATGGCGGACTGAAACCTACGGCACCGCGGATGTGGCAGTTGAGTACGAGCACAACAGCCACTACTGGGAAGCATGGGAGGTCCGGAATGGTCTCGTGCTAGACGCCAACGGTGCAAGCCTCGCTGGAGCGCCTCACGATAGCTGGTACAACGCCCCGAGTGCCGATCGAATCGGCAAGGTTGGATCCTGGGCGATGAAGGGCAATGTATTTTGGTCTGAAGATTTCAATCCGGCAGCCGAGGGGTTTTCTTTTGGAGGAGTGCCCGAGGCCGGATCCCTCTTGTCTTCCTTGAGCGGGCCAATGTGCCACCTGGTCGGTCAATTCGACCACTCCAGGGGAAGGGTGTGGGACGCCAGGCCGACGGAGGAGTTTGCGCGACGCTGGATACTCTTCCTCCGGAGCGACTTCGACGCAGATGACATAACTGACGAGCTCCAGAATTATGGATTCACCGCAGATGAAGCCAGGCGTCACGTTAAGACGTATATCACGAGCTGAGGGCTGTCCCGTAACTGCTGGCCGCGGGTGAGGTGATCTTGGTGTGGCTGGTGTGATCACGGCGTCGGAGCCGTCCTGGATAGCGCCGTTCACCGGGCTGAGCCCGCGGCAGTTCGGCAAGCTGGTCACCGCGCTGCGGCGCGAAGGGGCGGACCCGGTGCGCAAGGGCCGGCCCTGGAGCCTGCCGCTGGAGGACCGGGTCCTGCAGGTCGCCGCGTACTGGCGCACGAACCTGCCCTGCGCCAACTGGCCCCACTCTTCGGGGTGTCGAAGTCGGCCGCCGACCGCATCATCGACCACCTCGCCCTTCCCCTGCGCTCCAGCCCCGTTCCGCAAGGACACCGTGCTGATCGTCGACGGCACCCTGGTCCCCACCCGCGACCACCAGGTCGCCGAGCAGTCGAAGAACTATCGGTACTCCACCAACCACCGGGTCGTCATCGACGCCGACACCCGCCTCGTGGTCGCTGTCGGCCCGGCCGGTGCCCGGCAACCGCAACGACTGCAAGGCGTGGAAGCTGTCGGCGCGAAGGGCGCCGTGGGCAAGACCACGGTGATCGCGGACGGCGGCTACCGGGGCACCGGCCTGGTCATCCCGCACCGCCCCGAACGCGGCCAGACCGAACTCCCAGCCTGGAAAGAGGAATACAACACCTCCCACCGCAAGGTCCGCGCCCGCGTCGAGCACGTCTTCGCCCGCATGAAGAGCTGGAAGATCCTCCGCGACTGACGCCTGAAGGCAACGGCGTCCACCACGCCATGCTCGGCATCGCCCGCCTGCGCAACCTCACCCTCGCCGGGTAACAGGGAAACGAGCTGGTCAACCAGCATGCCGTAGATCATCTGCGAGGCGGCCTTAGGAAGCCGGCCGACACAGGTCAGTCGACGATGTGCTCTTGCGTCGGAGAGGCGCAGGCCGTGTCCTGCCCCACCGGTCACCGCAGCCCGCAGGTTGTCGACTGCCATGAAGTGCCGGCGCACGTGGCGGCGCCGCCTCGCTCTCGCCGGTGGACGCGATGGCACGGATGCCGGTGCTCGTCCCGAGCGTTGTCTTGAACTCCGCGTCGCTGCACTTCGTCGACCTGGGACGATGCGGTGAGGACGCCGTCCGAGAGGCATCCGCCGAAGCCTGCCGAGGTCGGCTCGGCATGGGCCGATCGTTGCCCGACCGCGACCCTGGTGGCGGGCCGTGGGAACGGGCGTGCGAGCCGGTCTCAAAGCTGCCGGTGCCCCTCGGTAAGTCGGAGGTTGTGTCCGTTGGCGGCTGCCCGCAGCCGCCGCAGCAGCGAAGCGCCGATGGTCGGCTGCCGGTCGGCCCGCAGGCCAGGCCTGGTGCAGAGCCAGGTCCGCGAGACGCCGGCCGCGCGGGCCACGATGTCGAAGATGACGACTGTGCCTGCGGCGTCGAACTCGCGTAGGGCCTGGATCGCCTTGGCCCGGGCATACTCGTGCCGGCTGTGGGCCGCGGTGACAATGTGGCGGGAGTCGTCAGCCCGCATCGGCCACCTCCGTGTCACCGGGAGGCTCGTCGGCGTCCAGAGCGATGATGGCCTGGTCGAGGTTGCCGAGCACCTGCTGGTTCATCCGTGGTCGAGCGGGACGCGTACGACCCCTCTGCGGGACATCGCGGTTGATCAACCGGGTGCCCAGGGTGTGAGCCAACAGTGCGAAGTCCCTCGGACGCGGCGGCTGTGCTCGTCGTGGACATCGACCTCGGCAAGCCACTGGTCGGGCATGCGCCGGCAACTGCTGTCGATAGCCGGCTTGGTGTCCGTCTCCGTGACCGTTCCGGCGGAGGAGAGGCACGGAAAAAGGTCTCAAATCCTTCCCGAAAGACCCTGATCTCGACCGAGGATTTCCGTGACAGTGCGGTTGAGGCATGTCGAAGCCACATCGGGAGAGCGTCTTGGAATCCTGGATCATCGGACACGGTGAAATGCCCGGTACGGAGGAGGTCTTCGTGCCGGATGGGACAACCCTTGTCTACTACGTGAAGAGCGGGTTCGCGAACAACATGCCGAACGCGCTGGCCGAGCTGTCCGCGTGCGGGGAGGTGGACGCGTGGGGGGACTTCGAGGAAAGATGCGAGTACCCTCCCGGGTCGCTGGTGCCCAATCACCGACTCGGCGAATTCTCGACCACTGAGATGAACAACGTCTACCAAGTGCTGTGGGATTCGGGGCAGGATATTCACTTCATAGGCCAGTTCGGACTGTACAACGGGATCAGGCTGTGCGCGGCGCCCCACACGTGCCGGCCACCGCTTCACGGCTGCGTCGGTCTCCTGGCGGATCCACGAGTGGCGGGAAAGAGGGTGCACCTCGTCTGCTGTCGCGGCCGTGCGAGTGACCTTCTGCGAAACACCCCACCGGTGATGAGGGATGAATACGGTTCGGGGGCGAACCAGTTCACGAACTACGCCTATGACAAAGTTGACGAGTTGCATGGCATGACCCGCCAGCCAGGTGGCTGGGAGCACGCACTCGACGAACTCCAGAGTCTGACCGTCCCGATGCAGGCCATGACACTCACGAGTTCCAAGGAGTTCGCGGAGAAGGCGCGGAATCTCGACACCGCGATGACCGAGATCAGGAGCGGGCGGCCGTGGTTCGACCCGCGGGACGTGGCCTCGATCCCCGGCGTCTGGAGGTCGATCTCCCGCATGTATCAGCCCGACTGGCCGGCCAGGGCGGCCGCCGCTTTCAAGGAGTTCCCCCGCATCACCCTCGAAGACTGTCCGGTGAACATATCCGAATGTGTCGAGGGGGTTTGGTACCCCGTCTTCACGTCTTGGTACTGGCACGACCGAGGCAGCCCGATCTCCAGGCCACTTCTACGTTTCAACGAGGCGAAGGAGGTTCGCAGCCTGGCCCGACTCGTCGTCGACGTCAACTCCGAAGACAACGCCGAGTATCCCACCTCGGACGCCTTCTGGGTGATCAGCGACTTCTTTTCCCTCGTGCGGAAGGCGAACGCCGACCTGATCATCCAAGGTGTACCTGAAATGCTCACCGCCGGTGAGAGCTCATTGGCCAAGTTCAGGGAATGGGACGAGGCGATGCGCACACACAGCGGCCATCCCGAGCCCGTGACCCCAGGAGATCCCAGGATCCGTCTCCTCCGCGAGGCGTTGAAAACCGCTGCCATCATCGCGAAAGCTGTCCAAGGATGGCGGGAACTGACACACCGCAGATTCTGCGTGTCGTTGAGCCGGCTCACCCCGGCGGACATCCTGGAGGTCAATTGACATCCTCTCTCCCCGAAGGAGGACGTTCCCGCCTATCGCGCTGAAGGCTGCGTGCCGGGGTGGATTCCCGCTGCGCTGCGCGGGCACGGGTACCGTCGGTGCACTACCTGCGCTACGACAGGCCGGTTCAGCCGCTCTGGCGACGTTGAGCGCCGCGTTGATGTCCCGGTTCAGGACCGCCCCGCACGCCGAGCCTGCGCGGCCGTCGATGGGGGTGATGCACAGCGCGGTGGAGCGGGAGGCGGTGTCGGCCGCCCGCTGCCAGGGCTCACGTGCCGCAGTGCCCGGCGTCGACGCGCCCGAGTCGAGTGTCCCGAGGAAGCCCGGCCGACGACGTGAAAGAGACCCATCGCGAACGCCGACCACGCAGGCGCGCTCAACGTGCTCAGCAGGGCCGGGCTGGTCCTCTGCGACGGTGCACAGCCACCGACGCGGGAAACCCGCCGCTTCAGCGGTGGGCGGAGTCACGGGCACGTGTTCGCCGGCTCGCCGCAGCCGTTCCAGCAGGGCTACGCGTGCGATCTCCAACCCGCACCCCAAACGGGCCGCGCCTGTGACGGACCGATCCCGATCCGGAAGCGAGGGGCGGGTGGTCGGGCATCGTCCGCTTCGATGCCCGACCACCGCCGTGGCCGCCGCGGAGCACTCGCGGTCGGCGGCGCGCCGCGACCGGTGGACTCACCGTGTCACGCCGCAAGGGGGAGGCCACCGGCTGGCGGTATCAGCTGACGGGGGGTTTAAGCCGTCCGCCGCACCGGCGCCTCCACTCGCACCGGCCCAAGGGGGTTGGTCCCGGTGCTGACTTGATCCTGGCACTTCCCTGGGGCATGCGTGCCCCCCCACCCGCAGGTCGTTTGAGGGGATGCCCGAAGTCCGGCATGTGTCCTCCTCCAGCCGGCGCGGTGACCTGCCGAAACTCCTCCGTTCGTCGGACACGAGCACGGCTGCGCCCGCAGCTGTTCGACCGGCACGGGATCCGGCGATGGGACGGGCACGGACCAGAGGGGAGGATCTATGTCCGGTGCGTAAGGCGGTGGCGGACGAGGTGGAGCAGCCCGAGTGCGATGGCTGCGGTGACGGCGGGGACGATCCACGAGCCGCCCCAGGGGCCCGCCAGCGCTGTTCCCGCTGCCGTGCCGACGCCGAAGGCGGAGACGAGCCAGCTGTAGGACTCGGTGACCATGCCGGGGCGGGCGACCGCGCCGATGGCGAGGTACGCCGCGGTCAGCAGCGGTCCGAAGAACAGGCCGGGCAGGAGGACCAACGCGAGACCGATCAGCGGTGGTGGGTCAAGGCACAGCGGCAACCAGGTGAGGGTGAATCCTGCGCCGGTGAGGATGAGTTGTGCCCCCAGGCAGGCGTGCCAGGGGCGGAGGGTGTAGATGGCGCTGCCGATGAGGGCGCCGATGGACAGGGCGGCGGGCATGGCGCCGGCGAGCCAGGAGGCGTCGTAGCGGTCGGCGGTGGCCAGGGCCGCGACGTGGAGCGCGCCGAGCGAGGCGCCGACGGCGGCGAGGGCCAGAAGCAGCAGACGCAGGGTCGGTGGCCGTAGGGCGCCGAGCAGGCCGCCGCGACTGTCCGGTCGCGGTCGCCAGGCACGCGAGGGTGCGCCGGCCGCGACGGTGAGGGCGCCGGTGAGGCCGAGTGCCGCGGTGGCGGCGAGCGCGACTGTGGGGCCGGCCCACGCGGTGATGCAGGTGGCCAGCAGCGGGCCGGCGACGTACACCAGTTCCTGGGAGCCGGAGTCCAGCGCGTACGCGGCACGCAGGTGTGAGGGCGTGGGCACGAGTTGGACCCACAGCGAGCGCAGTGCCGCCTCCAGCGGCGGCGCGGCCAGGCCGGCGAGGAGGGCCGCGGTCAGCGCCAGGTGTGGTTCGCCGGTCCCGACAACCGCGATGGACGCGAGGGCGAGCGCGGATATGACCGCGCCGACGACGAGGGGGACGGTCTGGCCGGCGCGGTCGACGAACCGGCCCAGCAGGGGTTGTCCGGCGGCGACCGCGAGGCCGAACGCCGCGGCGAGCGCTGCGCCGTAGGCGAGGCTTCCGTCCTCGGCTTCCACGGCCAGGAGCAGGGCGACCGGTGCCATGCCGAGCGGGAGGCGGCCGACGAGGGTACCGGAGAGGGATCGGCCGCAATAGGGCAGGCGCAGCACGGTGAGCCAGCCGACGGCCTTCGGTGGGGCAGGAGGGACCGGTGTGGGGGAGGGGCTGAGCAGGGGCACGGGCGCTCCGTCGTACAGGCCGAGGACATCCGCGCAGCGGACTACCCGGGGGGCGTCCGGCTGGCGTTGTGTGTCGGCTGGGTGTGGTCGGTGAAGTCCGACGCGTGCTGCCGGATGAGGGGAAGCTGGTCGCAGAGCCTGTCGCCGGCGCATTCGGTGTGCACGCCGTCACGGTGGCTGGAGATGCGGGAGAACGCGTATGAGTCGCCCGCTTCGAAGGGTTGCTTGAAGTAGTTCGTCTGGGTCGCTGAGGCGGGTAGCGTCGCGGTACCCGCCGGGTCCGCTGCGGCCGATGTCTCCTGCGAGGCCGGCACGGCAACGTGGTTTCCCAGTACGGCCACGCCGCTGGACTCACGGTTGAAACCAAGGGTGTGGGCGCCCATTACCGGTTTGTCGATGCCGCCCTTGCGGCCCTCGAAGACGGTTCCGCACTTGTCGACGAGGAAGTTGCAGCCGAGGTCCTTCCAACCGTTGACCCGTACATGGAACTCGTGGATGGCGCGGCTGATCGCCGGGGACTCGGCGCAGCCGTAGTCGTTCGTGCCGGCTGTGTGGTGGACGAACACCGCCTTCACGTCAGCGTTGCCCTCGGGGACGGTCGAGGGATCACCCAGCTCGGCGCCGGGAGGAAGCGGCTTCTCATCCGCTCCCCAGCCCGCGCGGGAGACGATCGGCGGCCGCGCGTCGCCGGTTTCCCGGGCTTCCTCGCCGCTGTCCGCTCCCAGGGCGATCAGGTCCAGCCGTGCGCCCCGGGGCAGGGACCAGGAGCCGGTTCGGGCGTCCCGGGCCCGTGCCTCGACCGTGCCCAGCAAACTCGACCGCTGACCCACGACACTCGCGTCGCTCTGGAGCACAATCCGCTGAGCCGACGCGGGACGCTTCCGCTCTCCCTCCTCGGCCGCCAGCGCGGCGCCCACCCCGGTCACGCTTGTCATTCCGATGGCGCCGACGGCGACCAAAACCCAGAACTGACGTATCCCCATGCTCTTGCTCTTCACTTCCGTCGTCAGGTACGCGCCCTTCTCGCCGGCCCAGGCCGACAGCGCCCTCGGACGATGGCGGTCCCCGCTCGCCCGGCCGGCGAGCTCCCCAGCCTGAGTCCGGCGGAACTACCTGGACGCTAGACGGGCCTTTCCGCACCCCTAACCCTTCGACCCGCCGTCGTGGTCCGAGAGCCCGGACATCACGGCCGGTCCTCCTACGAGTCACGGCTCCCGCCGGCCGCGCGACCGGCGGGTCCCAGGACCGGACGCGTGCCGAGACCGGCCAGGCTCCGGTGATCGCCGCGCCTCGGGGCCAGGCGGCCGGGCCGTCGATGACGAGCGCTCAGTCGTCGGCGGCGGAACTCCGGAACGGCAGGAACGAAGCGGCGGCGCACAGCGCAAGGAACGCCACACAGCACAGGATCACGCCCGCCGGGGACAGAGCTGAGCCGGGACCCATCAGCGAGGGCAGGCTCTCGTACGAGGCCGCCGCGAGAGAGAGGACGACGGCCGTGATCGTCATCTTGACAGCCAACGAGAAGCTCGCCGCCGCCCCCAGGTTCTCGTGCGGCACATACGTTTGGACGAGCGCGGTCGACAGCCCCACCGCCAGTCCCATGCACAGACCGGACACGGCCAGGAGTACCAGGTACACCGGTACGGCGCGCGCGAACGCGAGCCCCGCCATCGCCATCGACAAGGCGGCCAGGGACCACGCCATGAGCGCCGTCCCCCGCTTCCTGGACGCGAGCCGGCCCGCCACACCCGCTCCGACCGCGTCAGGCACGGACAGGGCCAGCAGCGCGAGTCCAGCCGCGAGTGACGACGCCTCCCGGCCATGCACGTACACCGCGGCGAAGAGGGAGACGACTCCGAACGCGGCCGTTCCCGTCGCCCCGGTCAGCGACACACGGATGAGGCGGCCATCGCGCAGTACCTCGGGACCGAACAGGGGACGCTCACCGCGCCGCTCCACCGCGTAGAAGGCGAACAACAACACTGCACTGGCCAGCACCCCCGCGGCCGTGCCGTACCAGCCCCAGGCCTCCGCGCGGTCGGTGCTCACCAGCAACCCCACGACCCCCGTGACACTCAACGCCACGCCCCACCACGGGAACCGGCTTCGTACCGGGGGCCGCGCGGAGACGGGTACGTACACGACGATCAGACAGGCGGCCACGGCGCACACCGGGATGTTGGCGTAGAAGACCGCCCGCCAGCCCGCCGCCTGGGCCAGCACCCCTCCCACGAACGGACCCATGGCCACACCCGCCCCGGCGAGCCCCAATACGGTGCCCATCACAGGGCCGCGTCTGTCGTCCGGGAAGCGAGCCGCGGTCAGGGCGATGGCGGCCGGAACGACGAGACCACCCCCCACACCCTGGGAGATCCGACCGGCCACGAGCCACCCGGGGTTCTGAGCCGTGCTGCAGGCCACCGAGGCGACGGTGAAGACGAGCAGTCCGCACAGGACCGTCTCCCGGCGTCCCAGGGTGTCGGCGGCCCAACCCGCGACGGTGACCGAGGCCCCGTACGCCACCAAGAACCCCGAGAGAACCCAGTGCAGGTCCGTCACCGAAGTGGCGAATTCCCGCGCAACCAGCGGCAGTGTGACGTTGACGGCGAACCAGTCCAACTGCACCACCAGAACGGCGACACCCGCTCCGTAAACGGCCGCCCGTTCACGTGCGGTGAACCCCGGACGCTTCTCTCCGCCCCTCTTGATCCAGCTCACCGCATCACCTGGGCAGCCTCACGTCCGCGTGTCCGCTTCATCGGGCGACGCCCGAACCGCTCTTCAGATTGTGCGTCACCGCTTCCGCGAGATGGCGGACCGAAACGAACCGTCACCACATCCCCCACCGGGTACTCCCCTGCTGCCGGGAGGCAAGTTTCGCCAGGGCGAGGTGTTCGGCCCGGCTGTCGAGGACGTCGACTTCATCAGCGGTGTCGTTCGTGCACTTCGGGCGCGTTGCGTCGCTGCGTAGACCGGCCGAGGGGCGCGGGCTGCCCGCTCTGAGCTGCTACCGATCATCAATAGCTGCCGGCACCGTGCGTCGTCACTGGCCACGACGACGCAGAGCACGCTCTGCGGCATTGACAGGGTCGGTCCCACTCGGCGGGGGAACGCCAAGGCCCTGGGCGCAATCCTGACTACCGCCCAGGGGATTCACGCCGTGGAGGTGTGCACGTCTGGCCTTGTCCTGCCGTCAGACCCGTCGCGGCAGCCGTGGACGCGAGTGCGGGCCGCATCGATCGCCGATGGCGGCCCCGGTGGGTCGCTGTTCCGCGACGTACTCAGAAGCCGATGCTCTTGTAGTCGGAGCCGATCAGGAGGGTGACGTCCGAGGCGGCTTGGCTCTTGCTTCGGAGTCTGGAGTGGTCGAGGCCGAAGAAGTCGGCCACTTTCCGCGCCTGCTCCTTGCCCGCGGGCCCGTGCTCGATGATCGTGCGCGTCAGCGGCGCGGAGGCGTTGCCCACCCGGACGACGGTGAAGTCGCCGTTGCGAAGCCGGCTTGCCACGGACGCGGCCTTGCCCGTGACCGCGGCGGCGTTGAGGACGCTCACCTTGACGTCCGCCTTCACCGCCGGCTCGGACTTCGTCGGTGTCGGTGTCGGTGTCGGTGTCGGCGCGGTGGGCTTGGTTCCCGCGGGGGTGTGGACCGGCTTGCCGTGCTCGTCCACGGGGATGTCCTGCGCCAGTGCCGTGAACAGGTCCTTCGCTTCGGGTTTCCAGACCACGTTGGCCTTGTCCGAGGGAACGTCGAGTTCCCGGGGGTAGTTCGGGACCGTGAGGAACGTCAGGTTGTCCTTGGGCAACGACTGCAGAGTCTTCGCCAGGGAGAGAATCTCGGAGAGCTTGCCCAGCTTCGCGTCGACGGTCAGCGACTTCGTCGCCGCGTCCGCGATCTTGTACATGCTCACCGCGTCGAACTTCTTGTCACTTACCGAGGCGGCGAGAGCGGCCAGCATGGTCTGCTGACGCGAGATCCGCCCCAGGTCGCTGCCGTCACCAACGCTGTACCGGGCACGGGCGTACCCGAGCGCGTCATCGCCCTTGAGGACCTGGCAGCCGGCCGGCAAGGAGATCCCGGCCTTGACGTCCTTCACCGCTTCGGGAAGACACATCCGAACGCCCCCCAGGGTGTTCACCATGTCCTTGAACCCGCCGAAATTGACCTCTGCGAAATGGTCGATCCGCAAACCGGTGTTGTGTTCCAGCGTCTTGATCGTGCACGCTGCGCCACCAGCCACCCCGCCGCCCGCGCTGCCGGTGGCGAACGCTTTGTTGATCTTGAACGTCTCCGGCTTCGACATGCGTCCGTCACCGAGATCGCAGGCCGGGATCGAGACCCAGGAGTCCCGGGGGACGGAGACGACCGTGGCCCGCTTCCGGTCGGCTGACAGATGGAGGACCATCAGCGTATCGGACTGGGCACTCGTCAGCCCCTGCCCATAGGCACCGTTCGTCCCCTCCCGGCTGTCCGAACCGATCAGGGCGATGTTCATGGCGCCGGACTGCGCCGCAGGCCGGTCGTCACCCAAGGACGAGTCGATGTCCGCAGCAGTCAGATTGCCACTGAGCCGCGCGTACAAACCGTACGCAACCCCCGCTCCGCCCAGCACGGCCAGCACAAGCACCACGACGAGGCACTTGCGCGTGACGCGACTCCTGCGTCGTGCCCGGCGCAGCGAGCCCGCCTCACGCCTCGACACGGGTATGCCCGAGCCTTCGGCCCGGTCGCCCGAGGGGCGTCGGGCGACTCCGGTCCGTCCGCGGCTCACCGCTGCGTCCATTCGTCCGCTGTCCGCCGCGGGGCGACGCAGCGCCACAGCCCGTGCCGCAGCCGGTACATCCATCTCATGCCGGCCCCTCCCCGAATCCCGGATCCCGGAACCGCAGTGTCGCGAAGACGGTCTTGCCACCCGTGGCGAGGTCGTGCGACCGATGGCGAACACCCCAGTCCTCGCACAGGGCACTCACGATCGACATGCCGCGGCCGCCTTCCCGGTCCGCGCTTTCCGCGAGGACGGCAGGGGCCGCGGCGGCGTAGTCACTCACCTCGATCCGCAGGCAGGGACCCTGCCAACGAAAACGCATTGCCGTCACACCACGGCCGTGCTTGACGGCGTTGGTGACCAGTTCGGACACGACCAACAGCGCCGTCTCGCAGCGATCGGCCGAACCCTGCGGCGACACGTCGCCCGGTGCGGTGGCGCGCAGCAGTTCCAGAGTCCGCTCACGCGCGGTGCCTGGAGTAAAAGACCCGGGGTCGCCGACCTCGACGTCAATCACATCTCTCATGGATTGCAGTCCTCCGGGCACTCAGGGGCGAAACGTTTTGTTCCTGTCCATCCTGGAGACCCCAACCTTTGCTGCGGCATAAAGGCGAGTTGTGCGCCCGTGAAAAGGACAGGGACTCCCGGTCCCGGGGCGGTGGTCAGACGCCCGAAGCGATCAGCATGCCTCTGACAGTCCCAGAATCCGTGGTGTAGAAGACGCGTCTAACGCCCGCCTCCCGCAGCGCTGCCTGACACCGCGGGCACGGTTTGGCCATGGCAGGACGCAAACGCGCGTCGATCCTCGCCACGTAAACCGACGCGCCGGCGGTCCTGCGAACACGACGCAGCACGGCTTCCTCGGCGTGAAAAGTACTGTTCCGGAAATCGATCACAGGCGAGTTCCGCCGCTTGTTCGGAGCCGCGGCGAGAATCCGGTTCCCCTGCACCAGGGCAGCTCCCACCTGGAAACGGC
This sequence comes from Streptomyces sp. NPDC091376, assembly GCF_044757085.1. Lineage (NCBI taxonomy): Bacteria > Bacillati > Actinomycetota > Actinomycetes > Kitasatosporales > Streptomycetaceae > Streptomyces > Streptomyces sp. NPDC091376. Next base: position 67,316 of record NZ_JBIVUF010000023.1, read on the forward strand.
AATCCGATCGAGCGGCCTGCCGCAGCGCGGCCTGCATCCAGGAAAGGCGGGACAGTCGGAATTCGGGTACCTCAAGGGCCAGCATCTGGATTGCTCCTGAACTACGGGATGCGTACGACGCTAGCCCCGAATCACTTTCGAGTTCCCTAACCGCACCATAGAGGGACCTGAGAAGGTCCCGAACCCTGCCGCGTCGCCGGCCCGGCCGCGTCGACCTCGGCGAAACCGTCGCCGAGCGCGACTGTTCCGCACCCGCCGACGGCCCCGGCCCGGTTCCGATCCGCGTCACCCGGCCGTTCGAACAAGGTTCGAACGATTTGGGCCCCATCCGCCACAGGGAGGCCCGAGGTCGAGACGCCCGCGTGGATCCACACCGCCGCGCCGGGATCGCCGACGAACCTCAGGCGAAGGGGATCTGATCGTTGAGCCGGTGTGCGTAGATGTCCGCGCTGGACTCTCCGTAATCGCCGCCGACGTCCTCCCGAATGACTTGGATCCAGTCCTGCAGGCCCTGCGGGTTGCCCGCCATGAGAGAGGAAAGAAAAACAGAATACTCGTGGTCCGACAAGTCGAAATTCACTGCCTCGGCCTTTTCCGCGAGGGACAGTACACTCCAAACGCTGCGGATTTCCTCTTTTTCGGGACTCGAGGCCAGTAGCTCTTGTTTGAAATTGTCAACAATCTCGCTCATCCGTCATCGCCCTTTCGTCAGTGGCAGTCTTATGTCGTTGGCATCGAGCTTGCGTGCCGTGCGACACCGGCGCCATCGTGCTCGGCCAATCCATCACGCAGGACCGCTGGTGTTACCAGCGGGAAACGCCCGCAGCGCCGCCGAGCGCCCGGAACGGGCTTCAACGCCTCGGTTTCGTGTCCTGTGCCTTCGCCGGACCACGGACGATCGCACCCTCCCGCGCGGCATGGTCCTCGAGTCGGCGCCCGGGAATCCGCTGGCGAACGCGGGCCGATCGGGGGACCCCGGTTTCAGGTGCACGATGAGCGCACCGGATGACAGCGCGAACGAACGCGAAGTTCACACTGGAAGTGACAAGCCATGCAAGAGGGACGACGACGAGTGAGGGTCCACGGCCCGCAAACGCCAGTAGCCCCCATTCGTAGCGCGGCTTCCGTGTCACGGCCGCTTCGGCCGTCGCAGCGGCGGTCCGACGGATTCGCGCATGGGCTCATCAATCGAGGCGCGCTGTGCCTCGATCGTTTCCGACGACCCCGGCGAGGAACTCCACATGATCACGATCTCGGCGATGCGGCATCACGACGAGACGGGCAAGGCAACTGGATCTGTCCGATTCATATCGAACGAGGCGGGAAACTTCCACATCACCGCCCCTTTCCATGATGGCGCAGCCCTTCAGGTGGGACCCGAAGGGCTGTTCGCCGCCGCCTGTGTGACCTTCGTGGCGGATGAGCTGTACCGAATGGTGGAGACCTCCGGACACGTGACCGTCAAGGTGAACGGATACGTGGAGGGCGAAGACGGCGAGGGCCCGCGCATCAGGCTGAGTGTCACGGGCACGATCCCCGGAGCCGACCCGGCAGAATTCCAGGCCATGACCGAGGAGACGGCCAATCGATGGGCTGCGCGGACATCGAGTGATGCGGTCGTCTCTCTCCAGAGCCGCCTGGACGACTGACGTCGACGCGCCCGGGGCGCCCCACGACCAACGACTCGTGAGCGCTACCAAGCCTCAGAACAGGTAGCCGCGTGTAGTGGTGACGAACTCTATTTCCCTCAACGCTGTCAAATCGGCCCGGGGAGAGCTGTACACATCCATGATGCGCACCTTGATCCACTTGGTCTTACCGTACGGTTCCAGCTTGATCGACTGCTCGTCCGGGGTGTCCCGAAGCGTGACCGAGTGCGACTGGCCGTCGGGATACACCAGTTGAAGCGTGTGCGGGCGATTGTGGACACGGAAGTCCTTGGACGCGCCGTTGAGCACGACGAGGTGCGTCAAGTCGACCGGTTCGCTGAACTCGACCAGGACCTCCGGCTCCTTCTCCGCGGTCTTGACCAACCACTCCGTATTCGTCATCCCGTCGAACGCCAGCGTGGCCGGGTGGCCCGGCTCATGGGTCTTCCCCTCGACGTTGAACGGGTTCACCGGTGAGAACTCAGGATTCACCGTCGCCTTGAGCCGCTTCTGAATCTCGGTCGCGCGCTCCACGACCTCCGCGCGAAACGGCGGATGCACGGCGTAGAGCATGGTCAGCGTCAGCGCCGCGACGCTGCCCACGAGCCGCAGCGGTCCCACCAGCGAGGAAGCGGAGAACCGTCTCTTGTCCTTCACCCCCGGCTGTCCAGGACGCTGACCGGCCTCCAGCACCGCCGGCCCTCGGCGCAGCTTGTTCCTGAACCGACGCCACCACGAGATGCTCGCAGCCTCGGCCTGTTCCAGAGAACAGCCGCACCTGCTACAGAAGCGACGTTCCCCGGGGTTGTTCTCACCACAGTCAGGACAGACCAGGTCACCCGGCTGCGCTGCCCGGGTCGCCCGCTGCCGCTGTGGCACGGGCCGTCTGACGGCAGGGTCGGCGGGAGAAACCATCTCCGGCTCCGGTGCGCCTCCTTGCTCGGCGGCTTCCGCGTTCTCCTCGTCTTCGCCGGCTTCCTTGAGGAGCTCGGCGAGCCAGTCGTCGTCCTCGTCGTCCTTCTCCGCGTCGACCAGCTTCTTCAGGAAGTCCTCGTCGTCCTCCTCCTCGTCCTCGTCCTCGTCGTCCTTGTCCTTGCCGTCTCCGTCCTCCTCGTCGTCCTCCTCGTCGTCTTCGTCGGCTTCCTTGAGGAGCTCGGCGAGCCAGTCGTCGTCCTCGTCCTCGTCCTCTTCTTCGTCGTTCTCGTCCTTGCCCATCGCCCCACCCGGACTCGACGGACCGGCGGATTTGCCGTCCTTCTTCAGGAGTGAGGCGAGGAACTTGTCGTCCTCGTCCTCGTCGTCATCGTCCGGCGTGGGACCGGGGCCCGGACCACGCGACCCCATGCCGGGTGGGTCACCTGCGCCGGGGCGTCCCATGCCGGGTGGGCCGCCCATGCCCGGGGATCCGCCTGCGCCGGGGCCGCCCATGCCGGGCAGGCCGCCCGCGCCGGGGCGTCCCATGCCGGGTGGGCCACCCATGCCGGGTGGTCCGCCCATGCCGGGCAGGCCGCCCGCGCCGGGACGTCCCATCCCCGGGGGGCCACCCATGCCCGGGGGGCCGCCCATCCCGGGTGGGCCACCCATGCCGGGACGTCCCATCCCCGGGGGGCCGCCCATCCCGGGTGGGCCACCCATGCCCGGGGGGCCGCCCATGCCGGGCAGGCCGCCCGCGCCGGGACGTCCCATCCCCGGGGGGCCACCCATGCCGGGGCGTCCCATGCCCGGGGGGCCGCCCATGCCGCCCAGGCCAGGGCCGGCCGGGCCGGTCCGCCCCGGCAGAGCATCGCGCTCTCCGACGTCGCTGTAGAGACTCCGCTGCAGCCGCTGCATGGTGGTCTGCCGGGGAGCCTTGGCCTCTTGTTCAGCCTCCTGCTTGATCTCATCCGGCAGATCGATCTTGCTTTTCTTGCCGGTCCACTCCAGGAACGAACCACACGAACCGCAGAACGTGTCACTCGAGCCGTTGTTGAATCCACACTTACGGCAAGTGATCATCGTTGAAAACTTCCACTGAGTACGTGACATGAGTCGGCTTCGACGCGGCGACCAGCGTCTTCACGGCCTGCAGCCGGGGAGCCGCCCAAGGCGGCAGAGTCACCGTGATCCGCGCTTCGGCCGGTCCCGGCGGACAGTCGCGCGCGGTGTCCGAGTAGAAGACCCCACCACTGTCGTCGACCCGCACGTGCGCGTCGACGAACATGGCGAGTTCGGCCCGCAAGCCCGCCAGGGTGCCGCGCGCCGCGAACAAGCCCACCGCTTCTCGCAGCCGGCTCCGCCGCAGCTCCTCGGGCAGGTCCTCCTCCGCCTCCATTCCCAGCCAGCCCGCCAACCAGGGCAGGAAATCGGTTGGGGTCAGGTCGGGATCGACATAGGCCTCCAGCGAGTCGAGCACCGCGACAGCCGACGCCAGAACGTCATCCAGCCCCGCGGTGAAACGCTGGGCGAAGGAGTCCTCCTGATAGACGGCGGGCAGGTAACGCCCGATGGGATAGGGAGTGACCAGCCCAGGCAGTGTTCCCCTCATGCGCCGCTCCCCTCAACCAGCACCTGGTGCTCGAAGGGGAATATCAGGCTGTCCTTGTCCACGGTGATCCGGTTCGTTTCCTCCCCGCGGACACCGGTGATCGGGTTGGCGCTGAACAGCCGCACCTCCTCCACGATTCCCACCCCCTTGACCGCCTGAAGGATCGCGTAGAGGTCCCCGGCCTGAACATGGCGCCCGAACGGCCAACCGGCGCCGTCAGGACCGCCGGTGACCGGGTTGAGGTAGCCGTACAGGGCCGCCAGGGCCTCGTCGGTGACGCGGGTGACCTGGGCCCCCATGACAGCCCGCAGACGCGCCACCACGGTCACACCCCGGTACAGCGGCGGCTCGACATGGACGGTGGTGCCCAGCAGGCGGACTCGGTCGAGCCGTTCGGCGATGGTCCGCAGGGTGCTCTGCTTGGGTTTGAGGTCGGCGAACCGGGGCGGTCCGGGTGTTGCGGGGAGGCTGGGCACGACCAGGACCTTGATCGCCGTGTCCGCGGACGTCTCGCCCGGGCCCAGGCACCGCACGCGTGCGAGTTCGGGGGCTGCCTCGCGGGTGATCACCTCGAAGTCCTCGGCTGTCACGGCCCGGCCGCGGGTGTGCAGCAGCATGGGGGCACGGGCCTTGACTTCCTCGACGGTTTCCCCGTCGACGCCGCCGGTGGCGGGAATCAGGTTCTCCACGCGCGCGATGAACGGGATGGACGTCTTGAGGGTCTGGATGGATCCCTTGCCGACGTTGCCTTCCCGTCCGCCGCCCACGGCGTACCGCCGCAGCCTGATCACGGCGTCCTTGGGCGGTACCGCCCCGTACAGGCGCAGGCCACCGTCGGCCTCCCGGACGGCAGGCCCGAAATGTACCGTTCCTTGAGTGCTGTCCAGGATGTAGTGGGGGTCTTGCGGGCCGCTGCCAGCGAAGTGCTCCACCTGAGTCCATCGCTTCCACCCGTCGCCGTGACTGACCTCGAGAACGGGAGCGATCGCCGAGTCGAGCACGGGTGTGCGCGCGGCCTGGAAGCGCTGGTTGCTGGTGCCGTCGGACACCCCGAGGTCGTCGTTCTCGATGACCTCCGCGTGCACCGCCTCGACGGTGCCGCCCACCACGGACACCGTCAGGTTCTCGATGAGCGGGGAGGAGCTGAAGGCCGCCATACCGGGTTGCGGCGCGACCACACGCCCGCGCAGCCAGCCCGCTCGTCTGCCGTCGAGGATGCTGGGCTGATGCCCCTCCGGCATCTGCAGCACGATCGCCCCGGGCCGGTTCAGGCCTCTGGTGGAGTCGGAATGGACCGCGCACGGCTGCCACTGGTCGCCATCCCACGCCTCCCACACCAGGGGAGGGTGATCCGGATCGACACCCACACCATGGATATGGCAGGTGAAGTCCAGGCTTACCACGGCACGTGGGACCGGTTCACTCAGCCCGATCAGCAGACAGTCGTCGGCGGTGGGGGCCTGGGAGCCGAACGCGGGGAATCCGACCTGAAGCCGGTGCTGTTCGTCCCGCGCGAGAAGCACGTTGTCGCTTGCCTGCAGCGTCATCAGGTGGAGCAGACCGGCCGGCGGAAGGGCCAACTCGTGCATGGTGGCGAACACGACGGACTGTTCGGCCTCGGTGCGCAGCGTGGCGACGCTCGTGCCGGCAGGCAGGGTCAGGGTGTTCCCGGCCGGTGCCGAGAGCCAGAACGTGACCGGCACCCGGGCGGGGACGGGCGGCAGCAGCCGGGTGCCCAGCAGCTCGAGGAACTTCACGTACATGCGGTCCGGGACCTTGTTGAGCCTGAAGAGCAGCTGGTCCGTCATGAAGGCGAAGGTCTCGATCAGCGTGACCCCGGGGTCGGAGACGTTGTGGTCGGTCCATTCCGGACAGCGCCGCATCACCATGCGCTTGGCGTCGTCCACGAGGTCCTGGAACCGGCGGTCGTCGAGATCGGGTGCCGGAAGCGACATCAGTAGTCCTCCTCCTCTTCCGGGATCGTGTAGAAGGGGAACACCAGGTTCCTCCGGTCGTTGGTTGCCTTGATGCGGTACGTGATGTCGATGTACAGCAGGCCGGGCTCGTCGTCGTCGGGGCTGACCACGACCGTCTGCACGTCGATCCGGGGCTCCCAACTGATGAGCGCGGTGCGTACCTCGTCCGCCAGGAGCGCGGTGGTCTGGTGACCGGTGTCGCGGAAGACGTAGTCCCGCAGACGACAGCCGAAGCCCGGCCGCATGGGCCGCTCGCCGGGATAGGTGGACAGGATCAGGTTCATCGCCTGTTCCAGCTCCTTCTCCCGGCGCACCAGAGCGATGCCACCGGTGGCGCTGACACCCAGGGGGAAGGCCCATCCGGCTCCGACGAAGTCGTCGGCTCTGTTGGTGCGCATGACTGTTCCTCGGGGTTAGTTGAGCTCGATGGGCATGCCGGTGATCTTCACCTTCTGGCCCGTGATGTTGAGCGGGCCGTCGCTGCGCAGATCGAGCTGGCGGGAGCCGTGGACGCTGACGTCCCCGCCGGTGACGTTCACCGTGCCACCGGCGCCGCTGTCGATGTTGATCACACCGCCGGCGGTGGAGATGGTGACAGATCCGTTTCCGCCGGACGCGCCCCCGCCCTTGGGCCGGGGTTTGCACGTCAAGAGGATCTGGCCGGCCTTCTCGTCGATGGACAGGGCCAGATCCTCCTGCGCCGTGCCCAGGACGATCGACGACTGGCCGGCCGGCGCCCCGCCGGGCGCGGCCTCGTCGAGGAAGGCGAGCTTGTTGCCGCTGGTGCTGACGAGCCCGCGCCGCACGACGCTTCCGGCAGCACCCGCGATCTTGACCGGCGGGCCGCCCAGCGAGTAGCCGCTGTCGTTGTTGAGCAGTCCGCCCAGGACGTACGGCCGGCGGGCGTCGCCCCATTCGAAAGCCACGAGGACCTCGTCCCCGACCTCGGGAAGGAACAGCGCCCCGCTGTTCTTGCCCGCACCGAACTGGACCACGCGCGCCCAGTCGCTCTCGTAGGTGGGCGACAGCAACGGCAGCATGACCTTGACCCGGCCCTGGTGCACCGGGTCGGCCACGTTGGTGACGATCCCGCACATCGTGCCCCGGATCCGCCCGCCCTCCTCGGCGGCGGCCCCGCCGTGTGAGGCGAGCCCCAGCAGGGACCGGTCCTGTCGCCCGCTGACGTAGAAGCGGGTGCGGTAGCCGCCCTCGTCCTCGCAGAAGACATGGCGCGCGTTGGTCACCATCCACGTGCCGCAGAAGTCCTCGGGCACGCCGGCCACCAGGACCGGCCGCCCGGCCTGGATGTCCGGGTCGCCGTAGGCGTAGCCCTCCGCCTCGGCGAAGGTACTGGCGACCTGTTCCGCGACGCCCCCCGCCAACTCCTCGGCGGCGATGGTGATGCCCGCGCCCGAACCCACCGGCCGGTCGACCACCACGTGCGCGTCCCCGGCCGGCTCCGGCGACGCGCCCGGCTTGGGTAGGGAGGCCACCGCGGCCAGCGGATTGCGGCTGAAGAACGGGCCCGTGAGCGAGGAGGGATCCTCCGGCAGGTCCGCCGTGCCGCTGGCCGTCGCGGCACGGCCGACCACGGCCGTCGCCCGCTGCCCGTCCCAGGTACGCACCTCCACCCGCGGGGTCAGCGTCGCCGAGGTGACCCGTGGCAGGAACGTCAGGAGGTTGTCGCGAAAAGTGATCTCCGGGGGCCGGCTCAGCACACTGGCCAGGCTCTTGGCCGACGACGCCTTGCGGAAGAAGAACTTGCCGCCCGCCACACCGGTCTCGAACCCGTTCTCCCGGGCGCGACCGCGCAGGAAATCCCAGTCCGTCTGGGCGATCTGCGCCACATGGGGATGCGCCGAACGGGTCTCGTCGATCTCCCCGATGTCGAGTCTGGCCTCCTTGGCGATGGCGCGGGCGATGTCGGAGTCCTTCTGGTTCACATAGGCCCGCGTGCGCTTGACCCGCTGGAGACGGTGCGCGCGCTCGTACCCGCGCACGACGGTGTAGATCGTCATCGCCTCGCAGACGGCTTCCACCGAGGTGATCTCGCCGCTGATCAGTTGGTTCGCCATGGTGCTGGAGGACGCGCCGCCGAAGATCTCCACCCGGGCGCCCACCCGCAACCCCGCCTCCTGCGCGACGGTCGCGTCGTCGTCGAGGAAGGTGATCTCGAACATGTCCGGCAGGTGCAGATGCGTATCCACCACCGTGCGGATGATCTTCTGCTCGACGTGCGGCCGCAGCGGCTCGGGCCTGATGGAGCCGATCTTGATCGTGGCACGGACCGTGGACAGGCTGGCGACGGGGGAAGGCACTGCTAGGACTCCTTTCGGTCCGTGTCAGTCGGTGAACTCGTCGGGGTTGGGCAGGTAGATCGTCGTTCCCGGCCGCATCCGCAGTGGGTCGTCGATGCCGTTGGCGTCGGCCAGGCGACGCCAGTCGGAGGTGCCCCCGTAGTGCGACCGGGCGAGGTTGACCAGGTCCTCGCCCTCGGTGACGGTGTAGGTGCGCCGGCCGGGAAGACCGCCCGACGTCGGGTTCGTCGGCAACGTGCCCAGCAGACTCGGCTGCTCCTTGAGCGTGAGCGTGGCCCGCGCGCGGATCGGGATCCCGGTCCGGTTGAAACGCGTGAAGGAGATCTGCGCGCTCTGCAGCATCACGTCATAGAGGAAACCCGCGCTCGGAGGCCCCATCTGGAACGTCAGGACGGGCAGCCGGTTCACGTGGTTCATGCTCTTCGTCTTCACGGCCAGCGCCCCGCCGACCATCTGCCCCAGGCGGCCTGAACCCGGGCTCATCCAGTTCAGCAGCTGGTCGCACAACGGCTTCGTTTCCGGGCCCGAGAACAGCACCTCACTCAGGTTGATCTTGAGTGGTTCGGCTTTCTTGAAGGACTCCAGACCACCCGCCGGCTTGGCGCCGTTGGGCGAGGAACTCCCGTGAGAGGAGAACTGGACGTCACGCGTCATCTGGACCTTGTCGGGCGGGAAGAGGAAGGGCACCGCCCCGACCATCGGCGCCTGGGTGCACACCAGCATGGCGTTGACGTAAGCCATGGCTCCTCCTACAGGAATCCGTGATGGGCGAGCTCGAGGGACTCCAGCGCGACCTGGCTGCTGGAGGCGTCCATGTCAGGGCCCTTCCACGTCTTGGGGAACACACCGCGCAACGACCAACTGGCCACGGGCTTGTCGGGATCGTTGTGGGCGTCCAGCAGCGTGATGCGTGCCGTGCTGCCCGCGAACTCCTCGCCGGTGTCACTGCTGTACCAGTCGTCCTTGACATGGCGCAGCCAGGCCTGCACCCGGGCCGAGTCCTCGGAGTTCATCGCCCGCTGCAGCGTGATGCTGTTGTACTTCAGCCGCTTGGGCAGCAGTACGTTGTACTCGTAGTTGCTGCCGACCTCGATCTCCTCGTGCTCGAACTGCACTCCCAGGCCCTTGCAGGAGGACCAGCCACCCAGGTCGATACCGTCCACGGTGACCGTGAACCGCATGACCAGGCCGAGCATCGCGTCGTGTCTCATCCGCACGTGTTCGCCGCCTCGTTCGCGCCAGCGGCCCGGTCAGACCTGGCAGCCGTCGTCCAGGAAGCCCTTGTGCTGAAGTTCCAGGGTTTCCAACGCGACCTTGCTCTGGCCCGCCTCAAAGCTGTCTATCGACCACTTCACCGGGATGATGCACCGCATCTCCCAGGCGATCACGGGCATGTTGGACGGATCCATCAGCGTGATCGACCCACTGTGGGGCTTGCTGGCGAAGGAGTTGCTCGACAGCCACTTCTTCACCTTCTGGGAATCGTTGCAGGCGGCGCGCGTCAGCTTCAGCGTGCTGTACTCGGTGTAACCGGGGAAGAACCAACGGTCGTTCCCGGAGTCACCAGCCCGGTACTCACACATCTTCCACTGCACGTCCAAACCCTGGACCTTGTTCCAACTGCCCAGGTCGTATTCGCCGGCGTCCATCACGACGGCAAACCGGTTGGCAAGCGCGAGTGTGCTGTTGTCGGTCAGTCCCATGTGTTTCTCCCTAGCCGAAGTCGTTCAATCTGCCGGAACGTTCGCGGTCGACCAGCAGCTCGCCGCGCAGCTGACTGCGCAGCCGGCCGTAGATCCTGCTGGCCAGTCTGTCCAGGTACAGCTCGTCCAGTTCGGGCTGCGCCGACTTCGCCGGCGCCGTGGCCGCAGGCGCCGGCGCGGGGGCGGCTTTCGCCACCTCCTCGGCCCGCGCCGCGGTCTGCGCCCCACCCGGTTCCAGACCGAACTGCCGCATCAGCTGCTCGGTGACCGACTTCTTCGCCTCGCTCAGAAGCCAGTGCTGTGAAGGCTCCTCATTCTTCCCGCTCAGACCCTTAAGCCTCCCCTTACGGGGGGTTTCCTCCTCTTCCGGCAACATCGCGGGGGGTGCGGCGACCGCCGGCGGTACGGAACTCGCGGTCGGCCGCCCGGCACCCGGAACAGCCGGTACGGCGCCGCGAGCCGGCGGACGCGGCCCGCCCGTGCCACCGTGGGCGGGCGCCTCAGCGGCCTGGCCCGGCAGACCCTCGCCCTCCTCCTCGACGTCCTCGTCCTCGTCGTCGTCTTCGTCGTCGTCCTCGGGACGCGCGGAGAAGAAATCGCGTACGGCGGCGCGCCGGTCCTTGTCCATGTTCACGCCGAATGTCGAGGCGAGCCCCTGACTGAGGCCGAGGCCGACCTGACCGCTGAGCCAATGGCCGTCCAGCGGCCCCTCGATCACGTCCTCCTGGTCCGCCGCGTTCAGACGGCCCCTCTCCCGTTCGCGGCCGACCCGGAACTCGTAGGTGTCCTTCTGGCGCGCAGTCAGGTCACTGATGTTGGACAGCTTCTCCAGGCCGTCGTAGCGGCGTTCGTGGTTCAGTTCGTCGATGTAGTCCTTCAGGATCTCCTCACTGCTCGCCCGCTGGACTCCCGGGCTCACCAGCCCGGTGTCCGGCGTCCACGACGCGCCCGCCAGTTCGTGGACGTGGGCCGCCGGTTCCGGACCCGAGGACGGGCCGGCACCCGGCTCGGGCTCGGGAGCGGGCCGCTGCTGCCCGGGCATCATCTGCGCGACCAGACGCCGTACCTCGTCGGGGTCGAGTCCCGAGGTGACGGGTCGGCGGTGCACCAGGGGCGGCGGGGCACCGGCGTCGCCGCGGAAGTACCGCTCCGCCGACAGCGCTTCCGCCTCCAGAGCCCGGCCCGCGGGAGTGTTCTCCGCCGGCAGGCTTCCGCCGTAGCGCTTCTGCTGGGCCACATGCGTCAGTTCGTGCGCGATGAGTCCGCGGGTGCGCGGCGCATCGGGGTCTCCGGCCGCCTCAGGCAGGTGCACCTCCTGATCGCGCGTGAAGGCCCGGGCGGACATGTCGGAAGCCTCTTGCGACGCCTCGGGCCCCTGACGCACCGTGGCTGACGTCACGTCGACCCCGTGCAGGGCGGAGATCGCGCTCGCCAGGTCCTGGGGGGCACGCGAGCGGCGATCACTGCGCCCCGCGGGCCGGTGAGCCAGCTCGGTTGCAGGGGAGCGTTCCGCGGGTTGTGTCTCTTCGTCGTCCCGCCACAGCGCGGCGGGCGGCATACCCCCGTCATCGGGCAGAGGTGCGCTTCGGGCGGGCGGGAAGAAGGGGACGCTCTCGAGGGTCGGTGGGACGGCCGGTGGGGGAGTGGGTGTCGCGCTGTGCCCGTGGCCGGGCGCAGGGGGCGGTACGTCGGCAGCCGGCGCGGCAGGCGGGGGCCTGCTCTCGCCGGGGGAGTCGGGCTCCTCGGCCCGTGGCGCGTGCGAGAGCGCCGGGCCCAGCCCGAGCCGCCTGCTCTCGCCCAGATTCCGTCGCCGGGAGCGGGCGGCCTGCTGCAGGGGCGGGTGCGCCCGTTCGGGCCGCGCCGCCGCGGCCGGCGGGCCCGGGGCGGGCGTGCTGTCCTCGGCGGCTGCGGGAAAGAGGAAAGACTGCAGGTCCAAAGGCAGGCCGGACATGCCCATCGGGTTCATCCACGCCGGGGGATGGGTCGACTCGGTCGCGGGTCGGGGTTCTCCCACGAACGACTTCGTCGCCTCCAGCAGGCCCGGCTGCGGCTGCGCCCCCCGGTCGACGACCGCCGGGCGCACCACGGGCAGCGGCACGTCGATGGGCGACGGGGCAGGCGCCGGCACTTCCGTCTCCGGTCTCGGCGGCAGCAGGCCGGGGAACGGCAGTGCACCCTCCGGCTGACGGCGCGGGGAAGGATGCCGCAGGGAGCTGACCTTGACCAAGCCCTCCACCCGGCCCACCACAGCGGCCTCGGACGGGGCCGGCCCGGCGATGCCGGTGGTCAGCATGTCCGTGGCGGCCAGCGAGGCCTGCCCGGTCCTGACAGGAGCGGTCAGCGGAGCCTTCCGGCGCGCCAACGGGCCCGCCAACGGCCGCAGCCCCGCCCACGCCGGAGTGGGGCTGCCGCCGCCCGGCGCTGCGGCAGCCTGGACCTGGGGAACAGCGGACTGCCGCCGACCTGCTCGGGCACCGCCACGGCGGCGGAAGGGCCAGATCATCTCATTCCTTACGCGCTGGGCTCATCCCCGGCAGCCCCCGGTCATTCCTCCGAAAGCTGCCGGTTTATCTTTCCGATTTCCTCGATGATCCGAATTCTCGCCGGATGCTCCAGGCCGAGAATCGAATCCAAAGGCCAGTGAAGGTAGTACGCCACATACGTTGCCTCCTCCCAGAGGCGGTCAGCGGCGTACGTCAGCATTCCCCCGGCGCATCACCCGACACATCCACTGAAAACTCGTGGGCGCACTCCGGGCACGACACGGCCGCCTCGGTGTGCCCCTGCTGATTGACCCGCTTGTAAAGGTCCTGCAGAAAAGCGAGATCAGAAGCGAAGAGGTTCTCGATCACATACCCGTTCACCTCGGGGACCTCCCCCAAGGACAGCACCGTGCGCTCCAGAAGAAGCACCGTGAGATACGCGGGATTGTCACGGACCCGAGGATCGGACTGGGGCGTGATCTCATCCCGCGCGGTGGCCAGACGCATCACCCCCTCACGATGCACCGCGCCGTGCTGATCCACGTATCCGCGCGGCAGCGTGAACGGGTACTCCGTCCGCAGCGCCATGTCCGTCATGCCGACACCCGCTGAATGTGCTCACACACCAACGTGGCCGTCTCCATGAGCACCTCGGTCGCGCCCGCCTTCAGCGCGCCGATCTCCAACTTCGAAGGCCACGCGTTGGACAGGTAGTAGCGAGCCACCGGCTTGCCGTCGAAGCTGTACATCACCAAGGAACAACTCTTGCGAGCGGCAGCGATGTTGCCCGCCAGCACCGACTGGTGCCAGGCCCACAACTCCATACCACCGGTCTTGCCGCGCCGTAGCACCACCGTCGGCGGCTTCGCCTTGCCGGGCAGCTTCTTGAAGATGACTTCCTTGTCGGTCGACGACAGGTAATCGACCGGCTCCACCTCCGTGGTGATGCCGGACAGCTCCGAGAACGACGCGATCTCGTAGCCGTCGATGGTGATCGAAAACCGCGCCGCTGTGAGCGCGTCGTGCTGATCGAGTCCTACCGTCACGGGCAGACTCCCTTCATGATCATGCGGATAGAGCGGGGAACAAGCCCCACGGCGCGAGAACACGCCGGACCCCCTCGCCCCTCAGCGGCACCGGCCGGGCACCGCCGAATCGGGCGAGGGGCGCCAACTACTCGTCCAGCGACGCGCCTTCGGAGTACTGCGCAATACGGAAGACGACGAACTCCGCCGGCTTCACCGCCGCGATACCGACCTCCACGGTCAAAATCCCCCGATCGCGGTTCTCCTGCGGGTTGTTCTCCTCATCGCACTTCACGTAGAACGCATCGTCAGGAGTACGCCCGTACAGCGCCCCGTCGCGCCACACACCCCGCAGGAACATCGTGATCGTCCGCTTGACGGAGTCCCACAACTTGGGATCGTTGGGCTCGAAGACGACCCAGTTGGTGCCCTGGAGGATCGACTCCTCCACAAAATTGAAGAGCCGACGGATGTTCAGGTAACGCCACTCGGGATCGCTGCTGAGAGTCCGCGCGCCCCACACGCGGATCCCCTGCCCGGGGAACGCCCGAATGCAGTTCACGCCCAGAGGGTTGAGCAGGTCGTGCTCACGCCGCGTGATGGCCAGCTCCAGGGCGATCGGACCACGCACCGCCTCATTGGCCGGGGCCTTGTGCACACCCCGCGCGTCGTCACTGCGCGCCCAGATTCCTGCCACATGACCGCTCGGCGGCAGCAGTAGCGGCTTGCCCGACGCTGGCTCCATGATCTTGACCCACGGCCAGTACAGTGCGGCGTACTTGGAGTCGTACCCCGCCTCGTCCACCCGCCAGTCCTTGACCTGCTTGGCATTCATGCCCGCCGGCGTGTCCAGGACCGCCACACGGTCCGCCATCAGCTCACAATGCGCGATCATCGCGAGCTGGACCGCCTTGACACCGTCACGGTCGAGCAAACCCCGCTCCAGGGCCGCCATGAGCTCCGGAACCGCCAGCATCGTGACCTCGTCGACGGCCTCCAGCGCCGCGATACCCGTGCGCTCCAGCGCATCCCCGACGAAACTGGCCGGACCGAACACCGGCTCCGCGCCGCCGGCCGCGCCGCCCTCCAACACCACTTCCTGCGGCACCGGGTCCGCAGCGCCCTCGCCCGCGGCCTCGATCACCACGAGTCGGGACCGCTCGTTGACCGAGGCGACGACGCCTGCCCGCGACAGCCGGGTGAACGTCTCCGCTGCGCGTCCGTCCTTCAGCACAGTCAGCTTGAAGAGCTCCTCGCCACGCTCCGGAGCCGCCTCGACCACCGCACGCAGCGTGTTGCCCTGCGGGCCGGCCTGCGCGGCGCGAACCCTCAACGCAGGGCCACCCGCGGCGTCGACCAGCACCCCGGCGGCGGCGACCGGCTCGACCTCGGTGCCCTCGGGAGCCTCGATCCGCACGATGTACGCGCTGCCACCACCGTTGAGGAAGTAGCCGTACACGCTGTGAGCGAGATAAGACCCTTCGATGAAGTCACCGAAGGCCTGGGCGAACTGCGTCCAGTTCGTGACGAGAGTGGGCTCGTTCACCGGCCCCTTCTCCGCGAAGCCGACGAACGCGCACACCGCGGTGCCAACACCCTCGATGGGCTTGGAACCCGAGGAGACTTCCTCGACGTAGACTCCTGGTGACAGGTAATTGGGCATTTGTCCTCCGGCCGTTCAAAAATCCTCGTCTGCCCACAATTACCGCGACACTCTTCGTCCGGCAGAGGCAAAGAGGTGGCCGAACGACCACGAATCATGCACGAGCGGGCAGGAAGGACGGCCAGCCGAACGGGCAACGCCCCGGGCAACGGCGCGGCGCATTGGGCTGGCCGCCCGTCCCGGCCGCCGTGTCCGTCGCGCTCGCACAATCGGCACCATGTTCCTGACCGATGCCACCGCCTCGCTGCGCAAACTCCTCCAGTCCGCCCTCCACGGCGACGAGACGGTCTTCGCCGGGTCCCTCCACCACTGGACAGCCCAGGCAGCGGACCGACCCGGCGGCATCGGCGTGTTCCTGCACCAGATCGAGGAACAAGCCGGCGGCATGGCCGGCGACTGGCAGGACGTACGCGACAGCGGCGGCCGAGTCGTCGCCCGACGCGGCCCCGCCCGCCGCTTCCAGCTCTCCTACATCCTGTGGGCCTGGTCCCCACACAGCCCCGACGACGAGAGCGACCTGCTCAGCAGGGCCATGACCCTCCTGGCCGCCCACTACCACCTGCCCCCCTGGTGCCTGGAAGGCACCCTCGCCTCCGGCGCCGCGACCCGCCTGACCCTCGCCCCCGAAGGCGGCGCGGCCTCCGGCCACCTCTGGTCCGCCGCGCAAGTCCCCTGGCGCACCACACTCCACCTCGCCTTGACCGCCGAACTCGCACCGGCCGAACCCGCCGCCATCGCGCGCAACGTCGAGGAACTGCGCCTGCACACCTCCACCACGCCCGAGCCGAGAAGGAGTTGAACCTAAGTGGCACATACGGAACAAGCCACCCACTACGCGCAGGCACGCGAAAGGTTCCTCCAGACGCTGGCGCAGGTGAACCGCATCTACGACGGCGATGTGCTCGCGCCCGTGAGTCAGGGCCTACTACAAGAGTTCACCGGATGGCTCAAAGAATTTGAAGCCTACTGCATCGCAGAAACCAGTGGAAATTATTTTTCCTGGCTCGAGGAATACATCCCGGAGAATCCCAATTGGGTGACCCATTTCGAGCCCATTCACACGCAGCAGGTGAAATGGGTCAGGGAGGTGTGCGAAGAACTCCTCCCATGGATGTCCCAGGACGAGGTCTGGACCTGGATACGAAACAGTGTGAAGAGAGAGCTCCCGCACACCGTTACCCCGGATCTCCTGGGGCAGACCCTGGAATACCTCGCCAAAGCGTACGAGGAGTTCTTCACCGCAGCCCTGACGCTCCGGGACACCGTGGTCTCCAACCACTCCCTCGCCCCGAACCAATCCTTCGACACCCCACCGCCGCCGGACGTCAACGCACTGACAGCAGCGGTGGCGCACGCCGTCAACGAGGTGTACAACGCCGTCTACCCGTCGGCCGGGCAGCAGCGCGCGGCGAACTCTCCGGCCGCCGGCGCCGTAGCTGCGAAGCCCGAGTCCAACAATCCGGCCACGTCGAACCCCGCCCCCGCGTCGGCGACACCGGCCGCAGTGGGGCTGAACGGCGCGGCCTCTTCGAACCAGGCCCGGCCGAAGGCCCGGCCCCGGAAGAAGAGCCCCAAACCGAGACCCCGCACCAAAGCCGACAAGCTCCTCTCCGTCTTCAAGCGCCGCAAGAAGCGAAAAGTCCCACTGGACGACCTCAAGAGCGCCGTCCAGGCCTACTGCCAAAAAGCCAATGATACACAGAGGGGGGTTCAATTCTTCCTCAAAACCGAGATGCCGCAATTCCGCACAACTGTCTGCGTGCAGGCGGGATACGATCCGGCGAAATACGAACAGCTCTCGGGCTCTGTGCTGTACGGGCAAATTCGTCAACGAATTATCAGACGCATCGAGAAGGCCGGGGACGAGACGGCTGTCCTGGAGCATTACCGCGAAGTCCTTGAATCCATGGACCGGCCCGACACAGCGGCGATTGAGAACATCGCCGAAAGCGTGAAGCGCTGCAATGAGCATCTGCGTGCCGCCGGCGAGTACCTCAGCGGCGCGTTGCCGAGAGCCGCTCTACGCGATGACGTCTTCTTGTCCTGGCTCGACACGAAGCCGGCTGGCCAGCGACAAGTCATAGCCACCGTCCTCGTCCAGGCAGCCGCCCAGCTCATCAAGAAGAACCAGCAACTGGTCGGGGCCATCGACACCATCGTCACAAACCTCACGATGGAAGACCTCTCCGGTATCGACACCTCGCTCGAGCCCCTCCCGCAGGACGAGTGCTTCGAAGTGCTGTACAGGGCCACCGGCAAGCTCACCAAGAGACTCGTCCGAGCCGGCCGCGCCCCGCGCCGTCCGGCGGCCGCGAGCAGCGCAACCTGACCGGCCGTACGCGAGAACATCCCACGCATTCGTGTCCCACTGGCTTGTCACGGCATGCCCAAAAGAGCCGCCACGGGCCGTTCCCTTCCTCTCGCCTGGCGTGAAGTTCACCGCCAACGTCCCACCTTGAGGCCTGAGGTGACGTGCGGATGGGACGGGAGTGACTGTCACAGCATTGTCACCGCGACCAGGTCCATCTAGGCCGCCGTTAACCAAGCAGTGCCTACGTTGACTGAAGTCCCTTCCTCGGCACCGCTTAGCCGACACAACACCGGAAGTGACGCTTCAACAGATCTATTCCGCTGCTGCGGCTTCGAAAGGACCGGGTGCGTAGTTATGTTCTCGAAGGGAACCGGCCGACACCGGCGATACAAGGCCAGCTATACCAAGCGCGTCGCCACGAGCGCGGGCGTCGCGGGCGCCGGCGCGACACTGCCACTCCTGCTCAGCTCCCCGGCCTCCGCCGCGTCGGTGGAGACCTGGGACGCTGTCGCCGCGTGCGAGAGTACCGACAACTGGCGCATCAACACCGGGAACGGCTACTACGGCGGACTCCAGTTCAAGCAGAGCACCTGGGAAGGCCATGGCGGCCTGCAGTACGCCCCGAGGGCGGACCTGGCCACCAAGGAGCAGCAGATCGCCGTGGCCGAGAAGGTCCTGGCCAACCAGGGACCGGGTGCGTGGCCCGTCTGCGGTAAGGCTGCGAACCTGCAAAAGGGCGGCCCCCAGCCGAACCTCGCCGGCTCCGAGCAGAAGGACACCACGGAGAAGAAGTCCGCACCGCCCAAGACATCCACCGAGCGGAGCGAGAAGAGTCAGCAGCGCGAGAAGGGCCCGTCCACGCGCTACGTCGTCAAGACCGGCGACACCCTCTCCCGCATCGCCGAGCGCGAGACCGACCAGACCTGGCAGCAGCTGTACGAGGCCAACCGGGCGGAGATCGGCCCGGACCCCAATGTCATCCAGCCCGGTGACGAACTCGTCCTCGGCGCGGCCAAGGCCCCCGCCGCGGCGTCCACCGCCACGACCGCCACCGCCCGGCAGGCCGCACCGGCAACCGCACCCCAGCGCATCAAGGCCTCCCTGCCCGTCGACAACGGCACCATGGGCAGCGGTTACAAGGCGGGCGGCGCGGTCTGGTCCAGCGGCTACCACACCGGCGTCGACTTCGTCGGCACCACGACCGGCAAGAGCATCGACGGGGCTCCGGTGCGCTCCGTCGGCAACGGACAGGTGGTGCGTGTCCTGGATGGCGGCGCCTACGGCAAGCACGTCCTGGTGAAGATGGCTGACAAGGTCAACGGCCAGGACCGCTACACCCTCTACGCCCACCTCAGCAAGTTCGAGACGTCGGTCGGAAACGAGGTCAGGGCAGGCGAAGTCATCGGCCGAGTCGGTTCCACCGGTAACAGCAGCGGCCCGCACCTGCACTTCGAGGCCCGCTACGGCACCGAATACGGCCAGGACGTCGACCCCGTCGCCTACCTCCAGTCCCTGGGCCTCAAGCTCTAGACCCGAACCCGGCCACAGGACCGACCGTGAACAGAAAACGCAACCTCTTCCTGCCGGACGGCACGGCGGCATCCCACCGCCCCGCCGATGCGCAGGCACGGGCGGCCCAGCTGCTCGTCGCCTCCAGCGCACGTGACGCCACCGACTGCGAAACCCTGCTGTCGGCGCTGGGACTGCTGAACCGCGCTCCCAGCGCCGACACCGCGGCCGGCGCTTGACCCGGTGAACGGAGTCCCCTGATGCCCGAGCCCGTCACCCTGGCGGGCCGCGCCGTACGGCTGGAGCCGCTTGCCGACCGGCACGCGCCCGCCCTCGCCGCCGTGTCCGCCAGCCAACCCGAGACCTTCGCCTTCCTGTCCGTGCCCCACGGCCTGGAGGAAGCCCACACCTACATCCGCCAGGCCCTGGAGGAACAGGAAATCGGCGCGAGTCTGCCCTTCGCCGTGGTCCGCCTCGCCGACGAGAGCGTTGTCGGGTCCACCCGGCTGTGTCGCTTCGACTACTGGCGCGCCCCCTCCCACCACACCACCCGCCTGCCCGCGGGAGACCCCGCGCTCGCCGTCCCCTGCGCCACCCAGATCGGCGCGACCTGGCTTGCCGCCGACGCCAGAGGCGGCACCATCAACACCGAATCCAAGTACCTGCTGCTCACCCACGCCTTCGAGAGCTGGCGAGTACGCCGTGTCGCGCTGCAGATCGACGCGCGCAACACCCGGTCCATGACAGCCGTCGCCCGACTCGGGATCACCTGCGACGGCATCCGCCGCGCCCACACCCTCGGCAGGGACGGGGAAGTAAGAGACACCGCCTTCTTCTCTGTACTCGACACGGAATGGCCCGACCTGCGCTCCCGCATCCTGGACAGGCTCACCCCCCGCGCGTGTATTCCGGTGTGCTGATCGGGGGAGTGGGCCTCCACCACCGCGCCGGCCGACTGGTCGAGGTATCGGACATGCCCCTTTCATCACAATTGCGATAAAACGGTGGTTTTCTCGTGTGAAAGGTGAACCGGTGCAGCGGATCGAAAAGGGCCTCGGAAAGTGGACGCGGGCCGCTGCATGCCTCGATGCCGACGCCGAGATCTTCTTCGCACAAGGCCGCAGACAACGCGCCCTCGCGCTAGCCATCTGCCGATCCTGCCCCGTACGCGCCGAATGCCGCGCCCACGCCGAGGCCAGTCCCGAGCCCTACGGCATCTGGGGTGGTGTGACAGCCCTTGAGCGAGGCTGGAGCCCCGAAGGACGCACCATGTCATCGGCAAAGCGCCGCGCCGCTACCTCACCAGGCCACCGCGAGCCCGCTGGACTATCCTCGAAGTCAGTAGGCTCCGCCTCGAGGGGCTGAGCCCCGAGCCAGAGGGTGACCTGATGGACGACCGCCTTCGGGTGATCATCGCCGACGATCACCCGCTGTACCGTGAAGGCGTGAAACGGGCTCTGACCTGGAGCGGCTCGATCGAGATCGTGGGAGAGGCCACGACTGGCCGAGAAGCTCTGACCATGATCAAGGAACTCGAGCCCGACGTCGCCGTGGTCGACTACAAGATGCCGGAAATGGACGGCATCGCGGTGACCCACGCCGTCAGCCAGTGGAAGCTGTCCACCAAGGTCGTCGTCGTCAGCGCCTTCGAGAACAGCGAGCTGGTCTTCCGCGCCCTCGAGGAAGGAGCCGCCGGCTACCTCCCCAAGGACGCCAACCGCTCCGAGCTCATCGAAGCCGTCCGCCAAGCAGCCGCCGGCAAGACCGTCATTCCCCCCACCCTCGCCGGCGGTGTGGCCGAAGAGATCCGCATGCGAGCCCAGTCCTCCGGACCGGTGTTCAGCACCCGCGAACTGGAAGTCCTGCGGTACTTCGCCCAAGGCCTCAGCATCCCCCAGATCGCGCAAAAACTCTTCCTCGCCCCCAGCACCATCAAGACGCACGCCCAGCACGTGTACGAAAAGCTCGGCGTCAGCGACCGGGCTGCCGCCGTAGCCGAGGGCATGCGACGCGGCCTGCTCGACTAAAAGCAGCCCGGCACCGACACCACACACCCAGCACCCTGCCGACGGCCACTCCCGCCACGCCACATCCCCCAGGACCGCAGCCGCCTCCTAGCTACAACCCTGCCACCACAGGGCACGAGCTACTGTGCCAGGCCCTCCGAGGCGGTGATCAAGAGGAGAAGGCAGCCCCGCGACCCCCTTGGTCGAAAGATCTTCAAGCGCCGCGACGCCCGCACCGAAAGATCGCCGGAACCGCTGGATGCGACGTGCCCGAGCACCCCCGCGAAACCACGCTCTCAGCGATTCCCGAAAAGGGCCCGCACCGGCAAAGCCCTGCCCGTTCGGTCATTTGTATGCCAGACGCCAATCACCGGCCCCCAAAAAGCTTTCCGTGATCGATCCACAGCACCGGAGCCGGGCGCGCTGACGGAAGCGATTCTGAAAACTCACAGGAGTTCCCCGCTAACGCACTGCTAAGATCAAAAACGCCCGACTCCGATGTCGCGGCATTCTCAAGCGCGGCCCCACGGTCTCTCTGGTTCCGGCGAGAAGCAGGACACCACGCCAGCCGGCGACAGACCCCCACCTGGACAAGCTGCACGACACACCAGCACCACCGGTGGATGCAACAGCCGCACCCAAGGGAGCTGCTCACCCACGCCGACAAGCCCCCGCATGATACGACGACACTCCCCGCCACCAAGAACCCGGGACCCTCCCGAGGCCGCCAAAAAACCGGCCGCCACGCCTTTCACACAAACAACAGCACCAACTGCCCCTGAAACAAGGGGAATTGAATGAGAGGCGCTGAGGTACGTTAACCGGTGGTGCCCTTTCGGTCATCCAATCGGCGGGCGATCGCTCTCCTCAAGTTTCCCCCAGTCGACCGATTCGCTTCCAAGTCGGGCAGCGCACTCTGTTGTCCAAAGACGCATCCGGTAGACCGATCACATGGAGACGGGCATGGCGTGGACGAGCGCGTTGGTGATAGAGGACGACGCGGAGATCCGTGAATTCCTCTCAGCCTCGCTCAGGCGGCTCAAATACGACGTCCACGCGGTCTCCCGCGGCGCCGAAGGCCTCAGCTGCGCGGCATCCGACCCCATCCAGGTGATCATCCTCGACCTCGGACTCCCCGACATCGACGGCCTCGACGTGCTCAAGATGCTCCGCGCCCTCGTCAGGACCCCCGTCCTGGTCGCCAGCGCCCGCGACGACGAAGCCCACATCGTCCGCGCGCTCGACCTCGGAGCCGACGACTACGTCGTCAAGCCGTTCTCGGCCGAGCACCTCGACGCCCGCATCCGTGCCGTCCTCCGACGCGCCGGGGAGAAGAGGGAAGACACCGTCTACGAAGTAGGCGGCCTGAAGATCGACCCACAGGCCCACGTCGTCACGCACGACGGAGCCCTCCTGGAGATGCGCCCCAAGGAATTCAGCCTCCTGTCCTACCTCGCCAAGCACGCCGGCCGCGTGGTCAGCAAGGACGAACTCCTCTCCGCACTCTGGGACGACGCCTTCGGCGCCAGCGAGAAGACCATCGACGTCCACCTCTCCTGGCTGCGCCGCCGACTGGGCGAGACGGCAGCCGAGCCACGCTACCTGCACAGCGTCCGTGGCGTCGGCGTCAAACTGGCCGCCCCCGCAGCGTGATGCGCAAGAAACTGGCCTTCGTCAGCGCACTGACCACCCTGCTGACCGTGCTGCTCCTCGCCGTGCCGCTGGGCTTCTACGCCCACCACGCCTACGTCGGGAACACCAACCAGTACGCCGCCACACAAGCCGAGACGCTGGCCAGCCTGACCAGGGACTCCGCCGACAACGGCCCCGAACCGCTCTCCTCCTGGATCGCGCAACAGCCCGTCAACGTCCGAGCCACGGTCACCCTGCCCTCCGGCCACCGATACGGGCAGGCTCTGCCGTGCCCCGAACGACCGCGAGCCGAGATCTCCCACCCCCCTGTCATCTGGACCTGCGGCGGCCACCGCGTGGCAAGCACAGCCGTGGCAATGCCCGGCGGACACAGGGCCGAAGTGGACGTGGCCGTCGACGCCGCCAACGTCTCCCGCGAGATGAACGGCGTCTTCGCCTCCGTGGCCCTGGCCGCCGTCGTCCTACCCATCCTCGCCGCCCTGGTCGCCGACCGACTCGGCCGCTCCGTCGTACGCACCGCCGAGCAACTGACCGACGTCGCAAGCAAACTGCGCCAAGGACAACTCGACGCCAGGTTCCACGGCGAAGGCCCCAAGGAGCTCCAGCACCTCGGCATGACACTCAACACCCTCGCCGCCCGCATCGACGCCCTGATCACCAACGAGCGCGAGGCTCTGGCCGACCTCTCCCACCGGCTGCGCACACCCATCACCTCGCTCATGCTCCAAGCGGAATCAGTCACCAACCACGAGGACGCACGACGCCTCCTCACCGGCCTCAGCGACCTCAACAACGAAGTGACCCGCATCATCCGCCTCGCACGACACCCCATCGGCCACCAAGGCAGCCTCACGGCCCGCCTGGACGCCGTCGTGACCGAGCGCGTCGCCTTCTGGTCCGCCCTCGCCGAGGAACAAGACCGCGTCTGCGCCCTCACCGTCGAGCACACCGACTGCTGGGTCTACGTGCCCGCTCCGGAACTCGAGGCGGCGATCGACGCCCTCCTCGAGAACGTCTTCACCCACACTCCAGACGGAACCGCCATGCGCATCAAGGTCTCCAGGAACCCCGAGGGAGGCGCGGCCGTCACCCTCGAAGACGACGGACCCGGGTTCAGCGACTACCGAGTCATCGAACGTGGCCGCAGCACCGGCGGCTCCAGCGGCCTGGGCCTGGACATCGCACGCCGCACCGCCACCATGTCCGGCGGCCGCCTCCTCATCGGAGAAGGAGCCACCGGAGGCGCCCACGTCAGCCTCGTCTTCGGCGGACCAGCCCCCACCACCAAACGCGGCACGAACCCCAAACCCACCGCCATCACCACCCCCCAACACATCGCCCCACCAACGGGACTGCCGCATCCCAGGACCCCTGCTCCACACCACCCACCACTGCCCCCGGACCCCCACCCCGCACAGAACCCGGAAACCACACCATGAACCAGATCCGCCACGTCCTCCGACACATGCGGCACATCCTCCGAACCACGCGCCTAACGACGCGCGAACCCCAGCACGACCATCACGTCCCGCTGAAACCCTCCGGCGCAGTGGACCCCGACCTCCTCGGCCGCAGATCGCCCCACCACTGACCGACAAGGCCTCGGTAACCGCCACCAGCGGTCGCAGACTCGGGTGAGCTCACAACTCCGTATGAGACGATCGGACGGCCGTGCTCGATGACCTGACTGAGCAACCCCGTACCACGGTCATCGCGCCAGCCCGACAGGCCAGACGCCGAATGGGTGCTTGTTTCAGGCTGCTGCGGGCGGTTTCGGGCGGAGGTATTGCCCGACTTTGTCCGGGTCGGCGGTCAGCCGGTTGGTCATGGAGTTGACCATGGCCCAGTGGATCATTGACCGGGACCGGGTCGGCAGTGCCTCGTAGTCGCGGTGCAGATGCCGGTACCGGTTCATGATCCCGAAGGTCTGCTCCACACGCCAGCGGACTTTCTGGACTACGAAGCCTTTCCGCTTCGCGTCTCGCGGCAGCCGGCATCCACCCAGGCTTTTGTCACGCTGGGCAGCTTCGTAGCGAGTTCGTCAGCGACGAGTTTGCCGCCGTTGGTGTCCTGCACGCCGGCG
>NZ_JBIVUF010000024.1:0-90711 GCF_044757085.1 Streptomyces sp. NPDC091376
GCGATGATCTTCTCGTACTCGCCGTTCTTGATGATGGCCTCCAGCGCGGCCTGGATCGCGTCACGCAGCTGGGTGTTGGACTTGGCCACCGCGATGCCGTACGGCGCCGCCTCGACCTGCTCGCCCACGATCTGGAAGTCCTTGCCGCCGCCGGAGGTCTTCACGGCGTAGGCCGCGACGGGGAAGTCCGAGGAGCCGGCGTCCGCGCCGCCCGCCCGCAGGCGGGTCTGGGCCTGCTGGTCGTTGTCGAAGGCCTCGATCGTGATCTTGCCCTTCTTGGCCTTCAGGCACTTGGCGTTCTCGGCCTTGGCGAGGTCCTCGGAGACCGTGCCGCGCTGCACGACGATCTTCTTGCCGCACAGGTCGGCCCAGGTCTTGATGCCCTTGTCGTCGCCCTTCTTGGTGTAGATCGAGACACCGGCGGTGAAGTAGTCGACGAAGTCGACGCCCTCGCCGACCTTCTTGCCGGTCTCGGAGTCCACACCCTCCTGACGGTCCTTGGTGTCCGTCATGGCCGACATGGCGAGGTCGTAGCGCTTGGAGCGCAGACCCGTGATCAGGGTGTCGAAGGTGCCGTTCTCGAACTCGAACTTCACACCGAGCTGCTTGCCCATCGCGTCCGCGATGTCCGGGTCGATGCCGACGACCTTGCCGGAGCCGTCCTTGAACTCGACCGGCGGGTAGGCGATGTCCGAGCCGACCTTGATGACACCCTTGTCGCGGATCGACTGCGGGAGCTTGTCCGCCAGCGGAGCGGCGGAGGTGGCGGCGCCACCCGTCTCCTTGGTGCCCGAGCCCGAGTTCGTCTGGTCACCGCAGGCGGTGAGCACCAGGGCGCCGGCGACCGCGATCGCGCCGACCGCGGCGATTCGGGACCTGGCTGCGGTCGTGCGACGAGTGGTGCGTGCGGTCATGATCGTGGTCCTCCGGCAGTTTGGTGGAGTTGCCAGGCGGTCGAGCTCGTCTTCGAGTGTCGACCTTGTGTGTTTCCGGCATCTTGCCATTCGGACTAGCCCATTCAGTGGCCTCCGCATGTCAAAATCGGATAACGGGTGACCCCCGAAGTGCGACAGGCCGGTACATCAGGGCCGGACCGGCTGCAGCATCTGCAGCGTTTCCTGCTTCTGACCGGAAGATCTCCGGTTCGTCTTGGCATACGGACGGTATTCATGGTGCTTTCAACCAGCTGTTCCCAACGTGTCAGCATATGCCGGTATGAATCCTGTCACCGCATGGTCACTGAGCGGACTATGGACTCGTCGGCGGTGCGGTCCGTCCGGTAAGAAGGATCCTTACACCCCTCATCCGGGGCTCAGGGCGCGTTGTGCGGCGCGCCCGCGCGTACGTACCACCCCTGACGGGCGGGCCAACCGCCCAGGACAGGGAACGGACGCGGTGCCCGCCCACCCCTCCTCAACCAGGAGTGGCCACCCTCAACTGATGAAGACTTAAGGGGTCAAATCGACATGGCAGCGGAGATCGTCAATCCTCGTAGCGACGGCGGTACGGAGAGTGCACCCGGGGAGTCCGGTGAGCCCTTCGATCCGGCCTTCGCGCTGCACCGCGGCGGCAAGATGGCCGTGCAGGCCACCGTGCCGGTGCGGAACAAGGACGACCTGTCCCTCGCGTACACACCCGGCGTCGCCAAGGTGTGCACCGCAATCGCCGAGCGGCCCGAGCTCGTCCACGACTACACCTGGAAGTCGCAGGTGGTCGCCGTCGTGACCGACGGGACCGCGGTGCTCGGCCTCGGCGACATCGGCCCTGAGGCATCCCTCCCCGTGATGGAGGGCAAAGCGATCCTGTTCAAGCAGTTCGGCGGCGTGGACGCGGTGCCGATCGCGCTCGCGACCACGGACGCCGACGAGATCGTGGAGACCGTCGTGCGGCTCGCCCCGTCCTTCGGCGGGGTCAACCTGGAGGACATCTCGGCGCCGCGGTGCTTCGAGATCGAGCGCAAGCTCCAGGAGCGGCTCGACATCCCGGTCTTCCACGACGACCAGCACGGCACGGCCGTCGTCACCCTCGCGGCCCTGCGCAACGCGGCGAAGCTGACCGGCCGGGGTCTCGGTGACCTGCGCGCCGTCATCTCGGGCGCGGGCGCGGCCGGTGTCGCCATCGCGAAGTTCCTCCTGGAGGCGGGCCTCGGCGATGTCGCGGTCGCCGACCGCAAGGGCATCGTGAGCCGTGACCGGGAGGACCTCACCCCGGTCAAGCGGGAGCTCGCCGAGATCACGAACCGGGCCGGGCTCTCCGGCTCGCTGGAGAGCGCGCTCTCCGGCGCGGACGTCTTCATCGGCGTCTCCGGCGGTACGGTGCCGGAGCCGGCGGTCGCCTCGATGGCGCCGGGTGCCTTCGTCTTCGCGATGGCCAACCCGAACCCGGAGGTCCACCCGGACGTGGCGCACAAGTACGCCGCGGTCGTGGCGACGGGCCGCAGCGACTACCCCAACCAGATCAACAACGTGCTCGCCTTCCCGGGCATCTTCGCGGGTGCCCTGCAGGTCCGGGCGTCCCGGATCACCGAGGGCATGAAGATCGCCGCGGCCAACGCGCTGGCGGACGTGGTGGGCGACGCGCTCGCCGCGGACTACGTGATCCCCTCGCCGTTCGACGAGCGGGTCGCTCCCGCGGTCACCGCGGCCGTCGCCGCCGCCGCGCGGGCCGAGGGCGTGGCGCGCCGCTGACGCGGTCGTAGGTACGCACGGAACGGGCCGGGTCCCGCACCCCACAGGGTGCGGGACCCGGCCCGTTCCCTGTGGCAACGGCACGGTCCCGCCGGATGCGCACGGGGTGTGACCGTCGGCATCCCGTTCGGCCCGTTCGGCCCGCTCCCCGCGACACCGTTCCGCCCACGCCCTCAACAGCCGGACCTTACCCAGGAGTTGTCTGGACAACTTGGGCCGGTTGTTCGCCGCGCCGCCTTCCCCGGTTCACCGCCGACTGCTGGGATGCACCCGCTGAGTTCAAACAGGGGAGGCGTGAGTGAATCTCGTAGTGAACGGTGACGCCGAGAGCGGGCCCGGAGGGTCCGCCGAGCCGGTCACGGCCGTGACCGGCTGGGACATGCGCGAAGGCGCGCCCGCCCTCATCGCGTACAGCCTCGGGGGCGGCTACCCGACCCCGTCCGACCCCGGACCGGCAGGCCGGGGCAGCAGGTTCTTCTCCGGCGGGAACAGCCCTCGTACCGCCCTCGTCCAGGACATCGCCCTGCCCGCCCGGGGCGCCACGGGACGAGCCGCCGTCGACGCCGGCCGGGTCCGCTACACCCTGGCCGGTTGGCTCGGCGGATACGCGACGCAGGAGGACGGCGCGCGGCTGTCCGTGGAGTTCCGCGACGCCAAGGGCACGCCCGTCGCCCTGTCCGTCCTCGGCCCCGTGACCGCCGCCGAGCGCCTGTCCCGTACCGCACTCGTCGAGCGCGCCGCGTCCGCGACGGTGCCGCCCGGCGCGCGCACCGCGCGGGTGCTGCTCGTCTTCACCCGCAGTGGCGTCGGCACGTCCAACGACGGTTACGCCGACGCGATATCGCTCACCTTGACCGCCACGGCGAAGGCTCACGGGGGACGGAAATGACCAAGCTCAACCGACGTGATCTGCTCAAGGCGGCCGGCGCCGCCGGTGCACTCAACCTCGTCTGGCCGCTGAGCGCCGGACTCTCGCCGGCCGAGGCCCGTGAGGCCGCGGAGGCGCTCGGCGCCGACTACGACCCCGCGCCGTTCACCCTGGGCGTCGCCTCCGGCGACCCCCAGCCCGGCAGCGTCCTGCTGTGGACCCGGCTCGCGCCGGAGCCCCTCGCCTCCGAGCAGCGGCTGCCCGAGATCGTCGAGGTCGACTGGGTCGTGGCCACCGACCCGCAGCTGCGGCGCGTCGTCGCCCGCGGCACGGCTGCGGCCTCCGCCACCCTCGGCCACAGCGTCCACGTCCCCGTCTCCGGGCTCCGTGCGGGCAGCCGTTACTGGTACGCCTTCAAGGCCCTCGGCAGGACCAGCCGCATCGGCCGTACCAGGACCGCGCCCGTCGGCAACGTCGCCTCCGTACGCTTCGCCGCCGCCAACTGCCAGGCGTTCCACGACGGCTTCTACGCGGCCCACCGCGGAATCGCCCGCGAGAACGTCGACTTCGTCGTCCACCTCGGCGACTACATCTACGAGCACGGCCAGGTCGGCGGCGTCCCCGCCGACCACGTCCGCGACCACGAGAGCGCGGCGATCTTCACGGTCGCCGACTACCGCCGCCGCCACGCCCTCTACAAGGGCGACCGCTCCCTGCGCGAGGCCCACGCCGCCCACCCCTGGTTCCTCACCTGGGACGACCACGAGGTCGTCAACGACTACTCGGGCACCGGCGGCGGCGCCCCGTTCATGCAGCGCCGCGCGGCCGCGTACCAGGCCTGGTACGAGAACATGCCGCACCGCGACGCGGGCACCTCCGCCCTGCCCGACCCGGAGATCCACCGGGCCCGCCGCTGGGGGAACCTGCTGGAACTGACGGTCCTCGACCTGCGCTCGTACCGCTCGGCGCAGAACCTCGCCGACGGCACGATCCTGGGCGCCGGCCAGAAGGCGTGGCTGAAGCAGGGGATCGACCGCGCGCCCGACACCTGGCACGTCTGGGCCAACTCGATCATGCTGAGCCAGCTGCGCGGCCGCCCGGGCGGCTCGTACATGTTCACCGACCAGTGGGACGGCTTCCTCGCCGAGCGCAAGGAGGTGCTCGGTCACGTCCACAGCAGCGGCATGGAGGACCTCGTCGTCATCACCGGCGACTGGCACTCGGCCTTCGTCGACGACATCCGTCCCGACTTCGAGGACACGTCCTCGCCGGTGATCGGCACGGAGTTCACCGCGCACTCCGTCACCTCGGGCGCGTACTCCGCGGACTGGAACGCCGCCAACGGACCGCTCATGGGCGCCGCGAACCCGCATCTGAAGTACTTCGAGGGCAACCGCTACGGCTACGACGTCTACGAGGTCACCCCGCAGCGCTTCAGCGCCCATATGCGGGTCATCGCCGACCGCCGCGACCCGGTCTCGCCGGTCACGACGCTGACCACCTTCCATGTGGACCGGGGGAAGGCCGGTTCGTACGAGGACCCGGCCACGAAGGACTCGCCCGCCCAGTGGCGGCGCGACTAGGTCGTCCCGGACGCGCCCCGGGAAACCGGAAAAACAGGGTCTGTGTCACACCGGTGCGCGGTTCCGCCGCGCACCGGCCCGGCCTATCGTCAAGGTCATGTTCGCCGCATACGCCGCCCGCATCGACCGCGACCAGCCGCTGAACGGCCTCGAGCTGGGCGAACGCCCGGCTCCCGAGGCCCGTCCCGGCTGGACCACCGTCACCGTCAAGGCCGCCTCCCTCAACCACCACGACCTGTGGTCGCTGCGCGGGGTGGGCCTGTCCGAGGACAAACTCCCGATGATCCTCGGCTGCGACGCCGCCGGCATCGACGCGGACGGGAACGAGGTGGTGCTCCATTCGGTCATCGGCCAGACCGGCCACGGCGTCGGGCCGGACGAGCCCCGCTCCATCCTCACCGAGAAGTACCAGGGCACCTTCGCCGAGCAGGTCTCCGTCCCGTCCTGGAACGTGCTGCCCAAGCCCGGGGAACTCTCCTTCGAGGAGGCCGCCTGCCTCCCGACCGCCTGGCTCACCGCCTACCGCATGCTCTTCACCAACGCGGGCGTACGGCCCGGCGACTCGGTGCTCGTCCAGGGCGCCGGAGGCGGTGTCGCGACCGCCGCGATCGTCCTCGGCAAGGCCGCGGGGCTGCGCGTCTACGCGACGAGCCGCGACGAGGCCAAGCGGAAGCGGGCCGTCGAGCTGGGCGCGGTGGACGCGTTCGAGCCGGGCGCCCGGCTTCCGCAGCGCGTGGACGCGGTCATCGAGACCGTCGGCGCCGCGACCTGGTCGCATTCGGTCAAGTCGCTGCGCCCCGGCGGCACCTTGGTGATCTCCGGTGCCACGAGCGGCGACCGCCCCTCGCACGCCGAGCTGACCAGGATCTTCTTCCTGGAACTGAAGGTCGTCGGCTCGACGATGGGAACGAAGGACGAGCTGGAGGACCTGCTCTCCTTCTGCGCGGCGACCGGCGTTCGGCCCGTGATCGACGAGGTGCTGCCGCTGGACCGGGCCCGGGAGGGCTTCGAGAGGATGGCGTCGGGCGAGCTGTTCGGGAAGATTGTCCTGACCAACTCTTGATGGTTCGTCAGATCTGTTGATGGGATCTCCGGCACTGCCCGTTCGCGCCGTGCCGGAGGTCGCCCATGCGCCGTCTTCTCGCCGTCCTCGTCTGTTCCGTCGTCCTGGCCGCGGCCGCGCCGGCCCGGGCGCAGCCCCGTCCCGTGGACATACCCCGGCTCACCGACGACCACGGCCGGACCCTCACCCTGCGCGGCTGGAACGTCGAGGACAAGACGCACCGCGGTGAGCAGGCCCTGTCCGCGATCACCGAGCGGCACTTCCGCGACATGCGCGCGCAGGGCTTCGGCTTCGCCCGGCTGCTCGTCTTCTGGGACGACCTGGAGCCGGTCCGCGGCCGCTACAGCGAGAGGTATCTCCGTAAGATCGAACGCGTACTGGACTGGGCCGACAAGCACCGCGTCCAGGTCCTGATCGACGCCCACCAGGACGTCTTCGGCCCCGCGTTCGGACACCGGGGTGTGCCCCGGTGGGCGACACGGACGGACGGGCTGCCGTTCACCCCGCACCCCGACGACTGGTTCGCCGAGTACTTCGAGCCCGCCGTCCAGCGCGCCTTCACCCACCTGTACGAGGATCCCGACCTCCGGCGCGCCCAGGCCCGTATGTGGCGGGTGCTCGCCGGCCGCTTCGAGGACCATCCGGCGGTCCTCGGCTACGACCTCATCAACGAGCCGATGGGCGAACTGCGCGAGGGCGAGGACCTTCCCACGGCCGCCCGGCGCATCGAACGCGACCAGCTCACCGCGATGTACAACCGCCTCGCGGACGCGGTCCGTTCCGTCGACGACGACAACTGGCTCTTCGTCGAACCGACCCCGATCGTCGGCGAGGGCGTCCCGACCGGACTCGGGAGGATCGAGGACCCCAGGGTCGTGTACGCCCCGCACTTCTACAACGCGGCGATGGAGGCGGGTGCGGACTACGACCCCGACGCCGGCTGGATCGAGTCGTACGAGGCCGCGGTCACGGCGTATCCGAGGGAGTACGGGGTGCCGGTCGTGGTGGGGGAGTGGGGCCCGCTGAACAACTCCCTGCCGAACATGGGCCGCTTCTACCGTGAGGCACTCGCCTCGCTCGCCCGCTACGGCTCCGGCTGGGCGGGCTACGTGTGGTGCTACGGGGGCGGGTACTGCGCGGTGGACGCGGAGGGCCGGTTCCGTACCAACAAGGAGCAGACCGCGGCGCCCTACGCCCGGGCGGTCGCGGGGACGGTGCGGGAGGAGAGCTGGGACCCGGTGCGTGGTGTGTACCGGCTCGGGTACGAGGCGCGCGGGTCGTACGCCACGGAGCTGTCGCTGCCGTCCGGCGGGGCGGGGTGGCGGGTCACGGTGTCCGGCGGGGTGCGCGTGGGGGAGCGGGTGTACGCGGGGCCCGGCGCGCGGGTCCGCGTCACTGTCAACCGTGGTTGACGCCCCCTGTGTGTCAATGTAAGTTGACAGCCATGACCGAAGCAACCGATCTCGCCGAGCGGGCGGGAGACCGTGATCCGCGCGTCGGACTGCGGGCCGTCGCCGCGCTCCGGCGGCTTCTGGAACAGCTGGAGGCGGTTCAGGTCAGGAGCGCCCGCAACCAGGGCTGGTCCTGGCAGGAGATCGCGGCCGAGCTGGGCGTCAGCCGACAGGCCGTGCACAAGAAATACGGGAGGCAGTGATGTTCGAACGCTTCAGCCCGGGCGCCCGCGCCGTCGTGACGGGCGCGGTCGGCCACGCCGAACGATCGGGCGCCGACGCGACCGCCGAGGAGCACATGCTGCTCGCCCTGCTGGACCAGGAGGGCACGAAGGCGTCCTTCGCCTTCCGGGCGCTCGGGGTCACGGACCGGCGGGCGTCCGTCGAGTCGGCACTCGCGGACGCGCGGCGCCGGGCCGGGCTGTCCCAGGCGGACACCGAGGCCCTCGCGGGGCTCGGGATCGATGTCGCGGAGATCGTCGCGCGGGTCGAGGAGACGCACGGCGCGGGTGCGCTGGTGGGCGGCCGCAAGGCGCCCTCCGGGGGCAGAGGGTGGTGGTCGGGCCACCGTCCCTTCACCCGCGAGGCGAAGGACGTGCTGGTGAACTCGCTGCGGATCGCGGTGGGCCGTAGTGAACGCACCATCGGCGACGAGCACATCCTGCTGGCCCTCGCGGCCCGGCCGGGGGTGGTGGCGGAGGTCCTCGCGGAGCACGGCGCGACGTACGAGACGCTGGAACGGGCGATGTTCCCGCGGTAGGGGGCGCGGCTGCGCCTTCGACGGGGCGCGGGTGGCTCGGTCGGCCCGCGCCTGCGTCGTGGTGTCGGTGATGCCGGCCCTGCGCGCCCCGGCCCGGGCCGTCTTTCGGGTGCGGGGGCGCGGGGCGTACGCCGGGGCCGTTACGCGCGGGGGCGCAGAAGCGCGGTGATGTGCGCCGCGGCCGTGGAGAGATGGCGGCGGGCCTCGGACAGCTGGGCTGCCGTGACGCCGTTGTCCCGTGCCGCGTCGCGGACGTCGTCGCGGAAGCGGTCGAGGAGGCGCTCCAGATCACGCGCCGGATCACCCGACTCCGCCGTGTCCTTGGCCCAGTCGGCCTGCGGCGGCGGCGACGCCTTGCTCCGGCCGGCTCCGCCCAGTCCGCCCAGCTGGGAGGTGAGTTCGGCGAGCCCTTCCCGTACGCCCGTCGGCCAGTCGCCCCGCGCGAAGTGCCCCTGCACCTGGTCCTGGACCTGGCGGGCGATGCGCTGGACCTCGTCCCGCGCCCGCTCCTGCGCCTCCTTGGCCTGGCGGCGTGCGGTCTGCGCCTCCTCGCGGGCGCGGCGGGACTCGTCCTTCGCCCGGCGCGCCTGTTCCTTCCACTCCTGCTTGGCGCGGCGGAGTTCGTCCTTCGTCGTCTGCCAGGTCTCGTCGGAGGTGCCGCCGCTGCGGCTCTCCGTCGCCGCCGCCCTCATCTCGCTGCGCAGCTTGCCCGCCGCGCCCCGCACGTCGTCGCGGATCTCCGCGGCCAGTTCGGAGACGGACTCGCGGATCTCCAGCTCGAGATCTGCCAGTTCCCCGCTGCGGCCCGCCAGTTCCTCGCGGCCGGCGTCGGTGATCGAGTACACCTTGCGGCCGCCCTCGGTGGCGTGCGTGACCAGGCCCTCGGCCTCCAGCTTGGCCAGTCGCGGATAGACGGTGCCGGCGGAGGGTGCGTAGAGCCCCTGGAAGCGCTCCTCCAGCAGCCGGATCACCTCGTAGCCGTGGCGCGGGGCCTCGTCGAGGAGCTTCAGCAGATACAGGCGGAGGCGGCCGTGGGCGAAAACGGGCGGCATGTCAGAGGACCTTCCCTGTCTCGTCCCCGTACGGATCGTCCGTCTGCGGGGGGCGCCTCAGCAGGGCGATGGACCCGGAGACGGTGGTGGCCTTGAGCGTGCCGCTGCCCGCGCCGAGCGTGCCGGTGATCTTCTTCGCGCCCCACTGCCCGCTGACCCGGAGGTCCTCGAACGCGTTCGAGACGGACCCGCTCGCGGTGTTGGCCTCGACCCGGGCGTCCGCCGGGTGCGGCAGCCGGATCGCCACCTCGCCGGAGACGCTGGAGAGGCGGATGTCCGTGGGTGTCCCGTCGACGTCGACCACCATGTCGCCGCTGACGGAGTCCGCCCGTACGGACGAGCCCGCGCCGTCGATCACGGTCAGATCGCCGGAGACGGAGCTGAAGCGCAGATCGCCGGTGACCGACTGGGCCTCCAGGCTGCCGGAGACCGTTTCGGCACGGACCGGGCCGGAGAGCCCGACGAGGGTGGTGTCGCCGTTGACTCCCCGCACGTCCGTGCGTCCGCGGATGCCGGAGACGACCGCTCCGGCGCCGACGACACCGACCTCCACGGCCGCGTCGGCGGGGACGGCGAGGGACACCACGACGTTGCGGTGCCAGCCCTTGCGGTCGAGCAGCTTGAGGAAGCCCTTCCAGGGCAGGTCCTCATAGGCGACGGAGATCGTGGAGCCGCTGCGCGTCACGATCAGCGGCGGGCCGTCGATCTCGGAGATCTCCAGTCGGGCGGAACTCTCGTCGGTGCCGACGACGTTCACCGTCCCGTTGACGATGCGCACATTGAGGGCCGTCACGGGTTCGTCGAAGGTGAGCTTCTTCGGCTCGGCGACTTCCCACGTCGAGTCTGGCATGGTGCTGACCTCCCGAGGCCTGCCTGGACGCAACATATCGCGTCTTCTGAACAACACGATATATCGCGGCTGGGTGAAGTCAAGGGGCGATCGTGAGGGCATCACGGCATATATGGACAAAGTGCCCTAGCGTGTGGCGCATGAACGCGACTTCCGCAGGAGCACTGCTGCTCTGCCGGGCCGAGCCGGCCGCCGTGCGGCCCTCGGTCGCCCTGCTGCGTGAGCGGTTCCTCCTCGCCGCGGCGGGCCGGGGCTGGAGCGTGCTCGTTCCGCAGGACGCGCCCTGGCTGAGCGGTTCGGAACCGGTCGACCGGGTGCTCTCCGGCTGGGCCACGGCGCTCGCGGTCGCCACGAACTCGCCCGCCCTGGCCCTGTGGTGGGACGCGGACCGCGCCGGATACACCCTCGCCGCGGGATTCCGCCGACCCGTCGGCTACATCTGGCTCGCGGACGGCACCCCGGCGGGCGAGGACGAGGCGATGCAGACGTTCGCCGCCCGGCTCGCGCTCGATCCGGTCCTCGACGTACAGGCCCTGGAACCGCTCACCCGGGCCGACCGCGACGCGGACGCCCGCGCCCGGCTGCTCGGTCTGATCGCGGTGCTGGCCCGCACCGGTCTCGACCTGCCCGAGGGCCTCGCCCCGGGAGCGCCGGCCGACCGCCTCCGCGGGGCCGCCCATCTCGTCGCCGGACCCGGCCGGACGCCGGACAGCGCGGAGAACGCCGGGACCGCAGAGAACGCCGGGACCGCGGAGAACACGGAGACCTCGGAGAACATCGGGACCCCGGAGAATGCGGAGCACGGGGAAGCCGGGCGCGTCACCGCCACCCGGCCGCCGAAACCGCCGAGGCCGCATGTCCCGGCGGTGGTCCAGATCGCCGCAGGCCTGCCGCTGACCCTCTGGGGCCTGGCGCGCCGCAGCGCCGGATGGACCGCGGCGGGCGCGATCCTGCTGGTCCACGGCATCCTCGGACTGGCCCGCGAGCGCGGCACGGCCCGGTGACGGCGCTCGCCGCCGCTCCTACTCCTCGTCGTCGTCCTCGTCGTCGAGCCGCGCCAGCCAGGTGGCCAGCCGCTCGACCGGCACCTCGAAGTCCGGATTGAGATCGACGAACGTACGCAGCTGCTCGGCGAGCCACTCGAAGGTGATCTCCTCCTCGCCGCGCCGCTTCTCCAGCTCCTCGATACCACGGTCGGTGAAGTACAAGACGTGCTCCTGATGGGGACGGGTGTTCCCCTCCAGGGTATGGCGTCGGCGCTGCTGCCGGAGCTCGACGGTCGCCCTCCCACCCCGGCCGGGGCCGGCTCTCCCGGCGATGATCGTCCCTGCCCGGCCGTGGCGCGGGACAACTGACCCGCAACCCCGGCCGATCCGCCCCATCGGGCCGCCGACCGGGGTTAATCTGCGGGCAGTTGAGGGAACGGGGGATGCCATGGGGGACACCGAGGCTCGGATCACGCGCATCGTCCTGCCGGACGGCACACCGGTATGGGCCCGGATCTCGGGCGCCGAGGAGCTGGTGCGGCCCGGACCGCAGGGGTCCACGGGAGGGACCGCGACACCGCCAGGAGGGCTGTCGTACAGCGACACCGGATTCGCCGAACAGGTGCAG
Source organism: Streptomyces sp. NPDC091376 (assembly GCF_044757085.1). Taxonomy (NCBI): domain Bacteria; kingdom Bacillati; phylum Actinomycetota; class Actinomycetes; order Kitasatosporales; family Streptomycetaceae; genus Streptomyces; species Streptomyces sp. NPDC091376. The sequence continues at coordinate 11,929 of NZ_JBIVUF010000024.1, forward strand.
GCCAGGGTCGAGAGCCTGCAGGGAGTCGTGACCGGCGTCGCGCGCTCGCTCGCCGAACCCCTGCGCGCCGTACGGCCCGACGAGGTCAGCGTCGAGTTCGGGATCGAGCTCACCGCCAAGGCGGGAAGGGTCGTCGGACTCCTCGCGGACGGCGAGGCCAAGGGCGCCATCAAGGTCACGCTGACCTGGAACGGCGGCGGGCCGCCCGTCGGCGACCCGGGAGCGGCCGCCGTGCCCGCCCAGGCGCCCGCACCACCTCCGGTGCCGCCGCAGCCCCCGGCTCCGGCCCCGCCCTCATGGGCGCCTCCCGGCGCGGCGGCGCATCCGGACGGCGCCGCGGCGCCGGGCGGCGACGGATCATGACCGAAGGGTGGTCGGGGGGCGCAGGGGGCGCCCAGGAACGGTCGCCCCGTGCCCTGCTGAACCTCGTGATGGCCGCGACCGTACGTATCCACGGAAGTCCGTCGGGGCATGCTCCGGACGGGTCCGGCGGCGGCTTCCTGGGGAGCGGCTTCTTCATCGCCCCGAGCTGGGTCCTCACTTGTGCGCACGTGGCGATGCAGGGGGAGGGGCGCGAGGTGAACGTGGTCTTCGAGACGGGACCCGGCAGCGGCGAGACCTCCGTCGCCGGGACGGTCGTCGCGGCCCTGCCGGAGAACCGCCACGCCCGGCCCCCGGACCCGTACGCGCCCCGCGATCCCTATGCGCCTCCCGATCCGTACGCGACGCACGAGCAGTACGGGGGCCACGACGCTCCGGCCGGCGGCTGGCCGGCCCCCGATCTCGCGCTCGTCCGGCTGCTGAGGCCCGTCGAGCACCCCTGCGTCTATGTCACCGAGCGCCCCGGCGCCCTGTTCGGCGGCGGCAACGTCGTCTTCTCCGGGTGGACCCTGGTGGACGGCAGGCCGACACGGCTCAGCGGCCGGTGCGAGGTGATGGGCACCTACGGCGGCTGGGCCGACTCCGACGCGCAGATCCGGCTCGACGGGGACTGGCTGATCCCGGGCGTCTCCGGGGCGCCCGTCGTCGACCCGGTCCGCGGCGAGGTCGTCGGTGTACTGAAGTCACGCCTCGGTGGCAGCACGGGCGGCACGTCCATCGGCGTCGAACGGCTCCGCTCGCTGCCGGTGCCCGCCGGAGCGGTCACCGCCGAGGCGGACGACGCGTACCAGGCCGTCTTCCACGCGCATGACCGCTACCACGCCGACCGCCACAACAGCCCCGTGGGCACCGACCGCACCTGGGCCGACGTGCAGAGCGAGCTGCGCGCCGGGGCCGGCCGCGCGCTCAATCCTCAAGCGCGCATCGATCTGCTCGGCCGGCTCGCCGAGTTCCCGCCCCCGGTCAGCACCCACAGCCTCCTCGACCAGCTCGAACGACTGCCGGGCGTCCACCCCCGCGACCACCGTCCCGCGCCACGCGGCTGGCGCGACGGCCTCGGCGCGCTGTACGAGGCACGCGGCGGGGACAGCGCCCTGGAGTTGATCCTGCGCTACTGCATGAGCGTCATCGCCGCCGAACGGCCCTACGCCGTGCCGTCCACCATCACCGCCGAGAAGTCCCTGTGGGAATGGGTCAAACGGATCGCGGAGGACCGGCTCTCCCGGGAGTTCCGCAACGAACTCACCCTGCTCTGGCACACCGGCCGGCACCGCGCCGACCATGAGCACCGGCGCGCTTCCGGCGCCGCGACGGAAGCCGTCCGGCGCACGGACAGCCGTCCGTCCGTGCTGCTGGAGCTGGAGCCCCGGGGCTGGGAGCGCGACCGCTACGACTGGCGCATCGGCGTGGCCCGGCACACCGGCGAGGTCCTGCCCGTCGCCGAGGACAGCCACGGCACCGCCCTCGACGCCCTCCCGGCGCGGATCGCCGCGCCGCTGACCGAGGCGTTCCGGCGGTGCGACGAACCGGACAGCCCCGCCGTCCTCCAGGTCGCCGTGGTCCGGGCGCTGCTCGGACTGGACGTCGACAGCTGGCGCGTACCGCCGGACGGGCCCCCGCTCGGGGTCGTCCGCCCCGTCGTGGTCCGCTGCTCCGACCTCGCGCCGCCGACGACGGACGCCGAGGCGCTGGAGCGGCTGGCCCGCTGGAACCGCACGGGCAACGCCGTGATGCGCGCCGAGGTCGTGGACTGCGAGGACGGACTGCGGGTACCCGTACCGGAGTCGGCTCAGCTGCGCTCCCTGGCGCACGAGACGGTGCCCGTGCTCTGCCGGTACGGCGCCAGGCCGCATCCGGACGCCGCCGCGGGTCTGGTGCGGGTGCTCGACGGCGGATTCGGGGTCGCCCTGTGGCGGCGGGCCGACGGCCGGGACGACACGGTCTGCACCGAGTTCCACCGGCGGGCCGCCGATGCCGTCGCCGAGTCGGGCACGGCCGACCGGCTGCCGCGCAAGGTGCTCGAACTGAGGCAGGGGGTGCACGCGGGCCGTACGGAGACGTTCTGGTCCAACGGGGTCGCGCTGTTCTACGACGACCCGCACCACCCGCTCCCCGGCTCCGGCCAGCTGTTGGAGGCACCGTGAAGCGCGGCCCGGCCGGTCATGCCCTTACGGGTCGTACAACCGATCGCTACCGTAAGGCACGTTCGACGGCTGCCGCCCTCCGCGGACGAGTGACGACGAGGAACACGCTATGAGCGAACCCAGCGAGTGGCTCATCTACCGAGGGGCCGGCGAACCTCACGAGGGCATCGAGCAACTGCCGCCGCCACCGCCCTGGCGGGACTTCGCGAGCCGGCACGCGGCCGCCGCGGACGGCGGGGACCCGGACGGGTCCGCCGACCGCAGGCTGGGGGGTCACCGGCACATGGCCGAACTGCACCGGCCGGGCGCCGAAGAGCTCGAAATGATCAACGCCGCCCTCTATCTGCGCCGTCCGCTGCTCGTCACCGGCAGCCCCGGCGCGGGAAAGAGCACCCTGGCCCACTCCGTCGCCCACGAGCTGGGCCTCGGCCGGGTGCTGCGCTGGCCCATCGTCAGCCGCTCCACCCTCCAGGACGGGCTGTACCACTACGACGCGATCGCCCGGCTGCAGGACGTCCAGATCGCCGCGCACCGCGCCGCCGCCGGCCCGGGCGACGCGGGCCCGGCCGACGACATCGGCAGCTACATCCGGCTCGGGCCGCTGGGCACCGCGCTGCTGCCCGCCGAGCGGCCGCGCGTCCTGCTCATCGACGAGCTGGACAAGAGCGACATCGACCTGCCGAACGACCTCCTGAACGTGCTGGAGGAGGGCGAGTTCGGCATCCCCGAGCTGGAGCGGATCGCCGACCGGCTGCCGGACGGCCGGGCGGAGGTCCTCACGGACGACGGCACGAAGGCGACCGTGACCGGCGGCCGGGTGCAGTGCACGGCCTTTCCCTTCGTGGTCCTCACCAGCAACGGCGAACGCGACTTCCCCGCCCCCCTGATGCGCCGCTGCATCCATCTGGAGCTGGGCCGCCCCGACCACCAGCGGCTCGCCACCTTCGTACGCGCCCACCTCGGCGAGGAGGGGGCACGCTCGGGCGAGGACCTCATCGCGCACTTCCTGGAGCGCTCCCGCAGCGAACTCCTCGCCACCGACCAGCTGTTGAACGCCATCTATCTCACCGACGCCGCCGCCCCGGCCGGCCGCGACCGGCTCGCCGACCTGCTCATCCAGCGACTCGACCGGCCGAGGTGACGTCCTGATGCCCGATGCCGGCGCCCGCCACGGCCCCGACGGCCCGCCCCGCACCGAGCCCGCCGGGCCGGCGCCGCACGACGGCGGGTTACTGCCCGCCTTCGTCGCGCGGCTTCGTGCCGCCGGGCTCGATCCCGACGCCGAGCAGCTCTGCGACGTCCTGTGGCTCGCACGGTGGACGGGGAGGCCGGAGCCGGATCCGGAGCCGGCATCCGGGGCGCGGGGCGAAGGCGTGCGCCAGGGCCCGGAGGGCACCCCGTCCGTGGGGGCCGGCGTCCCGCGGGGCCCCGTGCCCGTCCCGGAGCCGCCCGAGGACGACGACCCCGCGCCCGGGCGGGCACCCGTCGGCGGTGACCGCCGGGTCGCCCTCTATCCCGTACCGCGCCACGACGACACCCCACCGCGCCACGACACCCCGTACCCGGAACGCGGGACGGGGCCGGCCGCGCTCACCGTCGGCGTACCGGCCGCTCCCGCCCTGCCCGCGCCCCTCGAACTGCAGCGCGCACTGCGCCCGTTGCAGCGCTACCGGCCCGCCGCACCGCCGATGCGCACCGTCCTGGACGAAGGGGCGACCGCCGAGCGGAGCGCCCGGGCCGGCGGGCTGATCATCCCGGTGTTCAAGGGAGTGTCACGGGCGGACGCGCTGCTGCAGTTCGTCATGGACGCCTCGTCCTCGATGCGTGTGTGGGACCGGCTCTTCGGCGAACTCCAGCAGATATTCGCCCAGTTGGGCGCCTTCCGGGACGTCCAGGTGCGCTATCTGCACCAGGCCCCCGACGGCTCGCCCGCCATCAGCCGCAGCCTCGACCCCGCCGCCGCGCCGCTGCACTCCGCCGACCGGCTCAGCGACCCCACCGGCCGCCGCGTGACCGTCCTGCTCAGTGACTGCGCCGGGCCCCTGTGGCACAGCGGACGCGCCCACCGGCTGCTGCACCAGCTGGCCCGGCAGGCCCCCGCCGCCGTCGTCCAGCCGCTGCCGCAGCGCATGTGGAACCGCACCAGGATGCCCGTCACCTACGGAGTGCTGTCGCGGGGCGAAGGCATCGCGGGCGCGGCCGCGCTGACGGTCACCGACGCGTCCGCCACCCTGCCGCGGCACGGCCACGGCGAGCTGCCGGTACCCGTTCTGCCGCCGGGCTCCGGGGCGCTCGGCGCCTGGGCCAGGCTGCTGTCCGGCGTGGGCGGGGGCGCGGGCCGGGTGTCCGGGGCCGTCGGCTGGGTGCGCCCCGACCATCCCGCCGCGGCCGGCGCCCGCGCCGGGCGCAGGCCCTCCTCGCTCCAACTGGTCAGCGGCTTCCGGTCGGCGGCCTCGCCCGCCGCCGGACAGCTGGCGGTCTATCTGGCCGCCGCACCGCTGTATCTGCCGGTGATGCAGCTGGTGCAGCGGACGATGCTGCCCGACTCGGGGCCCTCCGAGCTCGCGGAGGTGCTGCTGAGCGGACTGTTGTCGCGGGCCAAGGGCGACGGCAGGGACGACGGGCAATGGTACGAGTTCGCGCCGGGCGTCCAGGAGGCGCTGCTCGGACCGCTGGGGCGGGACGAGGCGCTCCTCGTGCTCAAGCACTGCTCGGAGTACATCGAGCAGCGCTTCGGCAAGGGCGGGCCGAACTTCCCCGCCCTCGCGCTCGCCCAGCTGGACGAGGGCAGGCACGGCCCGTACGCGTCCGTCGGCGCGGACGACGACGCCGAGACCCACGGCGAGAACGGCGACAACGGCGAGAAGCGCGTCCCGCACCCCTTCGCCGAGGTCGCGGCGCGCGTCCTGGAGCGGTTCATGCCGCTCCCGGAGCGGTTCGCGCCCTACGGACCCGCCGACCGGCCCGACCCCGGCCGGCCGGTGCACGCGGCGGTGGAGCGCGCCCGCGCCCTGGTGCGGCAGTTCGAGGCCGACAGCATGGTCCAGTATCTGATGGACGCCGTACAACTGCTGCGCGGCGCCACCGAGCGGGAGCAGCGGCCGGGCTCGGACCCCGGACTGTGGGCGGAGTTCGCGCGCTGTCTGCTGCGGCTGTGGGAGGTCCAGGGCGGCAGCGACCTGCTGAGGGAGGCAGAGCGGGCGGCCGAACGGGCCGCGGCCCATCCCGGCGCCGTACGGGAGCGGGCGGTCCTGGCCAAGGTGCTGCACGCCGCCGCCGAGGACCGCCGGCGCCGCGGCGACCGGCGCGGCGCGCTGGAACTCCTGCGCCGCGCCGACCGCGAGTACACGGCGGCCTGTGCCGCGCCCGGCCTCGACTCGGCCGAGGCCCTGCGGCTCACGCTGGAACGGGTGCGCGCGCTGGAGGCCCAGTGGCGTCTCGGCGGCGACAGCGCCCTGCTGCAGGGAGCGGTCGGCATGCTGGAGGCCTTCGCCGACGTGTGGCCCGACCAGGAGAACCGGCCCGTCGCCCTGCCACTCGCACACGGAAGGACCCTGCTGCGGCTCTCGGGCGCGACCACCGACGCCGAGCAGGCCCGGGTGTACGCGGGACAGGCGGCGCGTTCGCTGCGCAAGGCGTTCACCTCGGACGGCGGCGCCCGGACCCTGGGCAGCAGGCAACGGATCCTGCTGGACCTCGTCGACGCCCTGCTGCGGTCCGGCGGGGGAGAGGGGACCTCCGATCACGTGGACGAGGCGGGGACGCTGATCGAGCAGGCCCTGGAGACGGCCGGTGATCCCCGGCTGCGTGCCTCCCTGCTGACGAGGGCGGGCCGGGTGAGCGTCCACCGCTACGAGCAGTCGGGCGATCCGGCCCGGCTGGAGAAGGCGGCCGAGTCCTTCGCGGCGGCCTCGCGCGGTGTCCCGCGCGACTCCCGGGCCCATGCGGACCTGCTCGCCGAGTGGGGCGGCGCCCTGCTGCGCCGCGCCGAACTGCCCGACGGACGGGCCCACATCGGCTCGGCGGTCCGGGTGCTGCGGGACTGCCGCACGGAGACGGCGGCGGGCAGCGCACGGCAGGCGGAGCGGCTGCTGATGCTGGGCCGGGCACTGATGCTGCGGCACCGGGCCACCGAGGACCGGGTGGATCTGCGGGAGGCCGAGTACCTCTTCGGGCTCGCCGCGCAGGAGGCGGCCGATCCGCTGATCGCGGCCGGCTGCTCGCTGGAGCTCGGCCGGGCCCATCTGGCCGCCTACGAGAGCCTGGGCAGGCCGGCCCGGCTCGACGAGGCGGCCGAGGCGTTCCGCGACGCCGCGGAGTCCGCCAGGACGGCCGAAGCGGAGCTGGACAATCCACAACAGCGCGAAGAGGCCGTGCTGTTGCGTGCTAGGGCCAACCACTGGCGGGGTAGGACGTATGAGGAGGCGGGCCGGCCCAGGGCCGCGCGAGAGGCGTACCGGGCCGCCGCCCAGGACTGGCGCAGGCTGACGGACGGCGGCGGAGCGGAGGGCGAAGCCACCACGGAGCGGCTTGCGGAACTGGAACGGTGAGTGCCGTGACGGGAACGGGGAGGCGTGATGAGCGAGTCGGTACGCAAGGAAGCGGAAGAGGTGGCGCCGGCCGGCGGGCAGGGCGGTGAACTGCCCGATCTGCTGGGTCTCGACCTCGCGGAGCTGAGGACGCTGGAGCACCCGGTGCTCTCCGAGGTGGTCGCGGACCTGCGGGGCCGGGCCGAGCAGCCGCGGGAGTTGTTGTGGGGCTTCACCAACGCGTTCTGATCGGACGGCCGTACGGTTTCGGCCCGGCACTCCGGTGAACAGGACAACGTTGCCCGGCACGGGTTTGTCCGGCGGACCCGACAGGGATACTCGCCTCGGACCGGCAGCGGGGGCCGTCCCCCGGTCCGTACAGCATGGGGGTGCCGGAGTGTCTCGTCGCGCGACGCCCCGGGTGCCCTTCGGCCAGTTCATCGTCAAGGCGCACGGCCGGTGCAATCTGGCCTGCCGGTACTGCTATCTGTACGCGGGCCCGGACCACACCTGGCGGGACCGGCCCGCGGCCGCCTCGCCCGCGGTACTCGACCGGACCGCCGCCCGGATCGCCGAGCATGCCCTGACGCACGGCCAGCGGGAGATCTCCCTCGTGCTGCACGGCGGTGAGCCGCTGCTCGCCGGGGCGCGGCGACTGGGTGCCTTCGCCACGCTCGTACGCGACCGGGTGCCCGCGGGCTGCATCGTCCACGCGACCGTGCAGACCAACGCGACGCTGCTGACCGACGCCCGTGTCACCACCCTCGCCCGCCACGGCATCCGCGTCGGCCTCAGCCTCGACGGCGGCCTCCCCTCCCACAACACCCTGCGCACCGACCACGCGGGGCGGCCGTCCTGGCCCTCGGCCGTGCGCGGGGCGCGACTGCTCGCGGAACGCCATCCCGAGGTGTACGCGGGCATCCTCACGGTCGTGGACGTGCGCACGGACCCGGTCGAGCTGTACGAGTCCCTGCTCGCGCTCGAGCCCCCGGCGCTGGACCTGCTGCTGCCGCACGGCAACTGGACCAGCCCGCCACCGGGGCTGGCGGCGGAGCCCTCGACGGACCCGCGCGCCACCCCCTACGGGGACTGGCTGGTCGCCGTCTTCGACCGGTGGTGGGGCGCCGGGCGGCGGGAGACCCGGGTGAGGCTCTTCGAGGAGTGCCTCGCGCTGCTGCTGGGGCTGCCCGGCGCCACGGAGTCGCTCGGCCTCGACCCCGTCAACGCCGTCGTCGTCGAGACGGACGGTGCCGTCGAGCAGGTCGACTCCCTCAAGTCGGCCTACGACACCGCCGCCGCCACCGGACTCGACGTCTTCCGGCACACGTTCGACGACGCACTCGACCACCCGGGCATCGCCGCCCGGCAGGCGGGCGCGGACGCCCTCGCAGGCGAATGCCGCGCCTGCCCGCTGCTCACGGTCTGCGGCGGCGGCCACTACGCCCACCGCTACCGGGCGGGAAGCGGCTTCACCAACCGCTCCGTCTACTGCGCCGACCTGGAACGGCTGATCCGCCATGTGGCCGGCCGGCTGGCCGGCACCGCCGCGGGAGCCGTCCGGTGAGCCCCGCCGTCCCGGAGCGGGCCCTGCGGGAACTCGGCCGCACGGAAGGCGGCCCCGAGACCCTCGGCCTGCTGGTGCGCGACCAGCACACACGACGGCTCGTCATGCTGCGTGCGCTGCTCGACGCCGCGCAGGCGGCGCCGGCCGCCGTCTGCCCGCCCGGCCTGCTGCACCGGATGCACGACGACTGGGCCCTGCTGGAGGCCGCGGAACGCAGGGACAGGGCGGCCGTACGGTCCCTGCTGCTCCACCCGCTCACGGGGCCGTGGGTCCAGCGCTGCCTGTACGGACTCACCGCACCGGAGTCGACACCCCAACTACGGGCCGACCTCGCGCACTTCGGCGCACTCGCCGCGGCGGGGGCCATCCGCGCGGGCCTGTCCTTCAGCGCACGCCTCACCCCCGTCGGCGGCGAACTGGCCCTCCCCACCCTGGGCTCGCTGCGCACGGACTCGACAGGTCCCGTCGACATCGCCTTCACCGAGGACGAACTGACGTTACGTCAGAACGATCCTCGCTGGCAGCCCGTGTACACCCTGCCCGCCGTCCTGCCGGGCTCCGGGCCCGTACCCTTGGACGACCTCCACCCGTACCGCGCCGTCGGAGGGGGCCCGCAGCGGCACGGGCTGAGCGCCGCGGCCGTGCTCGACGACAGCGAGCGCAAGGCCTGGTCGGAGGCCTGGTGCGGAATGGAGCCCCTCCTGCGGATCGGCGGCGAGCACCGCGTCGCCGAGGCGACGGCCCTGCTGCGCTGTCTGGTCCCGCTCGCCCCGCCGCCCGGCTCCGGACCCACCGGCGAGAGCGCCTCGCACTGCAGCGGAACCCGCCGCGAGGCCTTCGGCGCCGTCCTCAGCAGCCGGCCGTCCACCCCCGCCCACTTCGCCGCGACGCTGGTCCATGAGCTCCAGCACACCAAACTGGCCGCACTGGGCGCGCTCGCCCCGCTGCACCACGAGGACGCGACCCCACGGCACTTCGCCCCCTGGCGGTCCGACCCGCGGCCCTTCGACGGCCTGCTGCAGGGCGCGTACTCGCACATCGCGCTGGCCGACTACTGGCAGCGGTTCGCACTCGGCGCGGAGAACACCGCGCACCGCGACCTCGCCTGGGCCGAGCACGCCCGCTGCCGAGAGCAGGTCGGCGCGGTGCTGCCCGTGCTGGCCGGCTCCGGGGAACTCACCCGGGAGGGACGGACCGTGGTCAACGAGATGATCGCGCTCTACCACCATCTGGCTGATCGGCCGCCCCCTTCGGGGCACTTGGCGAGGGCGGCGGCATATGTCGACACCGCGCGCGTGATCTGGTGCCAGCGAAACGGAACGCAGCGCTGAGACCACGTTCCGTTGTATGTTCGTATGGATTGTCGTGGAGCAGGGAGACGGTTGAATGCCCGCAGCGCGTAGGCACGTTGGAGCGACCGGGTCGCGTACCGTCACCATCAGTTTCGCGGGCTTCAACCGCGCCTGGGCGGCATGGATCGGCGACCGGCTCGAACGACGCGGCATGCGCGTGGTCTTCCAGCGCTGGGACCCGCCCGTGCAGACCCCGCTGGAAGAGAACCTGCAGGATCTGATGCTCGCCCCGGGCCGCATCCTCGTCCTGCTCAGCGACTGGTACTTCCAGCTCGGCCCGCGCAGCCACGAGGAGTGGAACCGCGCACTGCGCGAGGTGGTCGCGGCCGATCCCGGCCGGTTCGCCGCCGTCTCCGTCACCACCTCTCCGCTGCCCGCCGCCACCGCCGTGCTCGCCGCCGCGGACCTCACCAACGTCGGCGCCGACGAGGCCGAACGCCGCCTCCTGTCCCGGCTCGACCTGCCCGACGACCCGCTCACCGAACCCGTCGACGGACGGCTGGGCCCCCGCTACCCCGCCGACACCCCCGAGGTCTGGGGCGGCGTGCCGCGCCGCAACACCCGCTTCACCGGCCGTGAGAGCCTGCTCAACTCGGCCTACCACGCGCTCCAGGAGGCCGGGTCCGGCGCCGGCGTCGTGACCCTGTACGGCATGTCGGGCGTGGGCAAGACCCAGCTCGCCGCCGAGTACGTGTACCGCTTCGGCTCCGAGTACGACGTCGTGTGGTGGGTGTCCGCCGAGAAGCGCGTCACCTACCGCCAGAAGCTCGCCGAACTCGCCCCGGCGCTGGGCCTGTCCACCGGCGCCGAGTACGGCGAACGGCTGCGGGCGGTGCGGGACGCGCTGCGCCGCGGCGAGCCGTACCAGCGCTGGCTGCTGGTCCTCGACGGGGCCGACGAGCCGGAGCACATCTGGGACCTGGTGCCGACGGGCCCCGGCCACGTCCTGATCACCTCCCGCAACCCGGAGTGGAGCGAGCACAACAGCAACCTGCTGGAGGTGCCCGTCTACGACCGCGAGGAGTCGGTCGCCTTCATCCGGCGCCGCGCCCCGAGGCTCACCCACAACGAGGCGGACCAGCTGGCGGTGGCCCTGGAGGACCTTCCGCTGCTGCTCGACCAGACGGCCGGCTGGCTCAACGACTCCGACATGTCCGTCGACGAGTACATCGAACTGCTCGAGGGCGGCATCGACTCGGACGTCGTCAAGGTCTCGGCCGACTTCCCGCTGGCCTTCCAGACCGCCTGGTCGATACTGCTGAACAAGCTCCGCGAGACAGTCCCCGAGTCCGTCGACCTGCTGCGCCTGTGCACCTTCTTCGCACCGGGCTCCGTACCCGTGCGGCTGCTCAAGGAGATGCCGCCGGGCGCCATGCCGGAGTCGCTCTCCGGGCTGATGAACGACCCGCTGCTGTGGAACAAGGCGATCGCGCAGCTGCGTCAGTACTCGGTCGTGCGGCTCGAGTCCCACGAGTCGCTGGCGGACGAGGCGTCGACCTCCGGCGAATCGCTGTATCTGCACCGCATGGTCCACCAGATCGTCCGCAAGGACATGCCGGAGCGGGACCGCGGCGAGTTCATCGAGGTCGTGCGGCGCGCCCTCGCCGGTGCCGAGCCCGGCCGCCCGACCGACACACGGCTCTGGCCGCGGTACGCGGAGATCACCCCGCACCTCAAGTACGCCGACGTCCTCGGCAGCGAGGACCCGGCGGTCCACACCCTGGTCCTCAACTGCCTGCGCTACATGTACCTCTCGGGCGAGTACCGGGCGGGCATCAAGCTCGGCGAACGGGCCATGAACGCCTGGCGGGAGCTGCTCGGCGACACCCACCCGAGGATCTGGGACCTCAGCTACCACTACGCCAATCTGCTGCGCGCCGTCGGCGACTACGCCGGCACCGAGGCCATCGAGCGCGCCGCGGTCGAGCATCTGCGGACCGAACGGGGCCCGGAGGACCTGGAGCATCTGCGGGCGGCCGGCGGACTCGCGGCCGATCTGCGCGGCCTCGGCCGGTACGACGAGGCCCTGGAGCTGTCCGGCTGGATCCTCAGCGCCTATCGCGAACTCCTCGGCGACCAGGACTCCCGTACCGTCAACGCCCAGAACAACCTGGCCACGTCGATGCGGCTGCTCGGCCGGTACGCCGAGTCCCTGGAGCTCAACCGGCTCACGCTGGAGGCGCGCCGGCAACTGCTGCGGCCCCGGCACGGCTGGACGCTCTACTCGGAGATCAACTACGCCACCGATCTGCGGCTGCTCGGCCGCTACAGCGAGGCCGAGTCGCTGCAGGCACAGAGCGTCCGCGTGCACCGCCTCACCATGGGACGGGACAACCCCCAGACCCTGCGGGCCGAGCACAACCTGGCCCTGTGCCAGTACCGCATGGGCGAACGCGCCAGGGCCGAGGAGCTGTTCACGCGCGTACTGGAGCGCAGCGAACGCGTCCTCGGCGAGGGCGACCCGCTCACCATGATGTTCGCGGCCAGCCAGTGCTGCTTCGCCCGCGAACACGGAGACATCGACCAGGCCAGGGACATAAGCGCACGGGTCGTCGGCGGCTACACGGACATGCTCGGCGAGAGCCATCCGTACGTGGCGGGCTCGCGCAGCAACCACGCCCTGATCCTGCGCAACGTCGGAGACCGGGAGCAGGCCCATCTGCTCGTGGAGGAAGCGCTCGCCGACATGACCCGGGCCGTCGGCGAGAACCACCCCTGGACGCTGGGCTGCGCCATCAACGCCTCGGCGCTGCGCAATCTGGTGGGCGAGCCCGAGCGCGCGGCCGAGCTGACCGACGCCACGATCGGGCGGGCCACCGAGGCACTGGGCCGGACCCATCCGCTGACGCTCTCCTCGCGGATCGCCCACGCGGCCGATCTGCGGGCCCTGCGCGAGCGGCAGCGCGCGGACAAGATCGAGACGGAGGCGCTCGGGGACCTCGCGGCGACGCTGGGCTCCCAGCACGTCCACACGGTCTCCGCCCGCTCCAGGAACCGCCCCTACTGGGACTTCGAACCCCAGATGGTCTGAAGCACGAGCGCAGGTTTCCTGCACGCCGAAGGGCCCGGCCCGCGAATCCGTCGCGGGCCGGGCCTTTCGTACGTCACGCACCGCGCGCTGTGGGGCAGAGCACGCCCTTGCCCCCTCCACAGCCGCGGAAGGATTCGTACCATGAGGGGCGAACCCCCACCAGACAGGAGCAACCATGTTCGGCGGTGCGTTGAACGAGCTGTTCGCTCCTGGGCGGAGGCACACCGAGGAGGAGCGACGGCGTCAGGAGCTCACCCTGGAGGAGGCCGGTGACGCCGATCCCGGGCGGGGGCCGATAGACCTGGGCAGCGGGGTCGTGCTCATCCGGCTGCCCGCGGCGAGGGCCGGGGGACCGGCCGGCGAGGAGCCCGCCGACGGCTGAACGCCGTACGCATGCCGGAGGGCCCGGCCCCGCGAGTGATCGCGGGGCCGGGCCCTCCGGTTCGTACAGTCGCTGATCAGGCCTCGAAGACCTCGGCGACCAGCTGAGCCTGCTCCGCCTGGTGCCGCTTGGCCGAACCGACCGCCGGGGAAGAGCCGTGCGGCCGCGAGATGCGGCGCAGGCGCTCGCCGTGCGGGACGTCCGCGCCGACCGCGAGATCCAGGTGGTCGATCAGGTTGAGCGCGATGAACGGCCAGGCACCCTGGTTCGCCGGCTCCTCCTGGGCCCACAGGTACTTCTCGGCGTTCGGGAACTTGGCGATCTCCTCCTGGAGCTCGGCACCCGGCAGCGGGTACAGACGCTCGAGGCGGATGATCGCGGTGTCCGTGGAGCCGCGCTTCTGACGCTCGGCCTCCAGGTCGTAGTAGACCTTGCCGGAGCAGAAGACGACCTTGCGGACGGCCGTCGGGTCCACCGACTCGTCGCCGATCACCGGGCGGAAGCCGCCGGTGAGGAACTCCTCCGCCTTGGACGCCGCGGCCTTCAGACGCAGCATCGACTTCGGGGTGAAGACGATGAGCGGCTTGTGGTGCGGGTTGTGGACCTGCCAGCGCAGCAGGTGGAAGTAGTTCGACGGCAGCGTCGGCATGGCGACCGTCATGTTGTTCTGCGCGCACATCTGGAGGAAGCGCTCCGGGCGGGCGGACGAGTGGTCCGGGCCCTGGCCCTCGTAGCCGTGCGGCAGGAGCAGCGTGACGCCGGAGGTCTGGCCCCACTTCTGCTCGGCCGAGGAGATGAACTCGTCGACGACGGTCTGCGCGCCGTTGACGAAGTCACCGAACTGGGCCTCCCACATGACCAGCGCTTCCGGGCGTGCCAGCGAGTAGCCGTACTCGAAGCCCATCGCCGCGTACTCGCTCAGGAGCGAGTCGTAGACGTTGTAGCGGGCCTGGTCCTCGGCGAGGTAGAGCAGCGGGGTGTAGTCCTCGTTGGTCTCCTGGTCGACGAGGACCGCGTGGCGCTGGCCGAAGGTGCCGCGGCGGGTGTCCTGGCCGGCGAGCCGGACCGGGGTGCCCTCCATCAGCAGCGAACCGATGGCCAGGGTCTCGCCCATGCCCCAGTCGATCGTGCCGTCCTCGACCGAGGCCGCGCGGCGCTGCAGCTGCGGCATCAGACGCGGGTGGACGGTGATGTGGTCCGGGACGTTGACCTGGGACTCGGCGATCCGCTTGACGATCTCCTGGGAGACCGCGGTGGTCACCGACACCGGGAACTCGGCCTGCGCGTCCGGGACATGGGCCGGGGCGGGCTGGCTGGTGGCCTCGCGGACCTCCGCGAAGACCTTCTCCAGCTGGCCCTGGAAGTCCTGGAGCGCCTGCTCGGCCTCTTCCAGCGTGATGTCGCCACGGCCGATCAGCGACTCGGTGTAGAGCTTGCGCACCGAGCGCTTCTTGTCGATCAGGTTCACCATCTGCGGGTTGGTGAACTGCGGGTTGTCGCCCTCGTTGTGACCGCGGCGGCGGTAGCAGATGAGGTCGATCACGACGTCCTTGTTGAACGTCTGGCGGAACTCGAAGGCGAGCCGCGCCACCCGGACGCAGGCCTCCGGGTCGTCACCGTTCACGTGGAAGATCGGCGCCTCGATCATGCGGGCCACGTCCGTGGCGTACATGGAGGAGCGGGACGACTCGGGAGCCGCCGTGAAGCCGACCTGGTTGTTGATGACGATGTGGACCGTGCCGCCGGTGCGGTAGCCGCGCAGCTGCGACATGTTGAGCGTCTCGGCGACCACACCCTGGCCCGCGAAGGCCGCGTCACCGTGCAGGGCGACCGGCAGGACGGTGAAGTCCGTGCCGCCCTTGTTGATGATGTCCTGCTTGGCGCGGACGACGCCCTCGAGGACCGGGTCGACGGCCTCGAGGTGCGACGGGTTCGCGACCAGGCTGACCTTGATCTGCTCGCCGTCGAGGCCGGTGAAGGTGCCGTTGGCGCCCAGGTGGTACTTCACGTCGCCGGAGCCGTGCATCGACTTCGGGTCGAGGTTGCCCTCGAACTCGCGGAAGATCTGCGCGTACGACTTGCCGACGATGTTCGCCAGGACGTTCAGCCGGCCGCGGTGGGCCATGCCGATGACGACCTCGTCCAGGCGGGACTCCGCCGCGGAGTCGATGACCGAGTCGAGCAGCGGGATGACGGACTCGCCGCCCTCCAGCGAGAAGCGCTTCTGGCCGACGTACTTCGTCTGCAGGAAGGTCTCGAACGCCTCGGCCGCGTTGAGCCGGCGCAGGATGCGCAGCTGCTCCTCGCGCTCCGGCTTGGCGTGCTGGCGCTCCACGCGGTCCTGGATCCACTTGCGCTGCTTGGGGTCCTGGATGTGCATGAACTCGATGCCGGTGGTGCGGCAGTACGAGTCGCGGAGCACGCCGAGGATGTCGCGGAGCTTCATCATCGACTTGCCGCCGAAGCCGCCGACCGCGAACTCGCGCTCCAGGTCCCACAGGGTGAGCCCGTGCTCGGTGATGTCCAGGTCGGGGTGCTTGCGCTGGCGGTACTCCAGCGGGTCGGTGTCGGCCATGACGTGACCGCGGACCCGGTAGGAGTGGATCAGCTCGAAGACCCGGGCGGCCTTGGTGACGTCGTCGTCGTGCGAGGCGTCGATGTCCTTGAGCCAGCGGACCGGCTCGTAGGGGATGCGCAGCGCCTCGAAGATGTCGTCGTAGAAGCCGTCCTCGCCGAGGAGGAGGTTGGCGACGATCCGCAGGAACTCGCCGGAGGCGGCGCCCTGGATGACCCGGTGGTCGTACGTCGAGGTCAGCGTCATGACCTTGGAGATGCCCAGCTTGTTCAGGGTGTCCTGGGAGGTGCCCTGGAACTCGGCCGGGTAGTCCATCGAGCCGACGCCCATGATCACCGACTGGCCGGGCATCAGACGCGGCACGGAGTGGACCGTGCCGAGGCCGCCGGGGTTGGTGAGGGAGACGGTGACGCCGGTGAAGTCGTCCATCGTCAGCTTGTTGCTGCGGGCGCGCCGGACGATGTCCTCGTAGGCCTGCCAGAACTCGAAGAAGTTCAGCGTCTCGGCCTTCTTGATGGCCGCGACGACGAGCTGGCGGTCACCGTTCGGCTTCACCAGGTCGATGGCGAGGCCGAGGTTGATGTGCGGCGGCTTGACCAGGGTCGGCTTGCCGTCCTTCTCCGCGAAGGAGTTGTTCATCGACGGCATGGCCTTGATCGCCTGCACCATCGCGTAGCCGATGAGGTGGGTGAAGGAGATCTTCCCGCCCCGGGCGCGCTTCAGGTGGTTGTTGATCACGATCCGGTTGTCGAAGAGCAGCTTCACCGGGACCGCGCGGACGGACGTGGCCGTCGGCAGCTCCAGCGAGGCGTTCATGTTCTTCGCGACGGCGGCGGACGGACCGCGGAGGGGGACCAGCTCGGGGCCCTCGGTGGCCGCCGGAGCGGCTGCCTTGGCGGCGGGCGCGGCGGCAGCGGGCTTCGCCGGGGCAGCCGCGGGCGCGGGCGCCGCAGCGGCGCTCGGGGCCGGCGCGGCGGCCGGAGCGGCTGCCTGCGGCGCGGCGGCGGGCTGAGCCGGAGCGGGCTGGGCCGGGGCGGCCGGAGCCGCGGGCGCCGGAGCCTGTGCGGTGCTCGGCGTCTGAGTGGTGCCCTGGGCAGCGGGCTTCGTGGGCTCCGCCACCCCCGCGGCGGCGGAGCCGGCGGCGGCCGTACCGCCCGGCTTGTAGTCGGCGAAGAAGTCCCACCAGGCGCGGTCGACCGAATTCGGGTCCTGGAGGTACTGCTGGTAGATCTCGTCGACGAGCCACTCATTGGGACCGAAGGCGGCAGCGGGGTTCTTCCCCTGCCCGTCTTGATCGGTCGAAGTGCTCGAGTTACTGGGGGACTGAGACGACACGGCGGCAACCGCCCTCTTCCGCTTCACAAGGTGATGGACAGCGGAAATAAAGGCTACGCCTCCGGGGCCGGGAGATGCAGGCCGGGCGTGGTCATCGTCGCCTAAGTCACACCTGACAGCCGGTTTCGGCGTAGGAAATGGCGGGAAACAAGCGGGGTTCCCCGGCGGACAGGGTACGACGCATCGCGGCTACGGCCCCGTGGACCGCACCCCTGACTGCTTCCCGGACGCCCACTCGGATGACCCGGGCGGCCGGTTCGCTTCCGCTTCGAACCCTACGTCAACCGCGTGAGGCCTGGATTCCCGGAAGAGTGACCTGGATGCGGCAGCCGCGAGCCGATTCGGCCACGCCGATGCGGCCGCCGTGCAACTCGACCGCCCAGCGGGCGATCGCCAGGCCCAGTCCCGTGCCGCCGTCGCTGCCGGGGCCGTGCGGCGCCGGGACGCCGCCCCGGTTGAAGCGCTCGAAGACCTTGTGCCACTCCGACTCGGGGATGCCGGGACCCTCGTCCTGCACCTCCAGGTCCAGCGACTCGGCCTGTGCGCCGCGGCGGGCCCGGACCGTGACCCTGCCGTGCGGCGGGGAGTGCTTCACGGCGTTGTCGATCAGATTGGCCATCACCTGGTGCAGCCGCTCGGCGTCCGCGTGCGCGGTCAGCTCGGGCGGCGACACGTCCAGGTGCAGATGGACGTCCTTGCGGGTGTGACTGCCGGAGCCGGAGGACAGCCTGCGCTGCGCGGCGGCCAGATTGGCCTCCTTCAGCACTCCGGACAGATACGGCCACACCTCGAAGCGCCGTGCCTTGAGCGTGACCACACCGTTGTCGAGCCGGGACAGGTCCAGCAGGGTCTCGACCAGCCGGGACAGCCGCTCGGTCTGCTTCAGCGCCGTTCGCATCGTCTCGGGGTCGGCGGCCGAGACGCCGTCCACGACGTTCTCCAGCACCGCGCGCAACGCCGCGATGGGGGTGCGCAGCTCGTGCGAGACATTGGCGACCAGCTCCTTGCGGTGCTGGTCCACGGCCTCCAGGTCGTCCGCCATGCGGTTGATGGTGGAGGCGAGGTCGCCCAGCTCGTCGCGGCGGCCGGCGCCGCGGACCCGCCGGGTGAAGTCACCGTGGGAGATCGACTTCGCGACCGTGGTCATCTGGTCCAGCGGCGCGGTGAGCCCGTGCGCCACGAACTGGGTGATCAGCAGCGTGGTGATGATGGCGAAGACCGTGATGTAGCGCAGCTCCGCGCCGGTCCTGAAAGCGACCAGGGCGAGCCCGGTCGTGATGAGCACCGCCACCACGACGAGGGCGCCGAGCTTGGTCTTGATCGAGATCTCGACCGACCCGAGCTCGGACCGGAGCCGGCTCAGCCGGTTCATGGCGCCGGAGTCTCCAGGGCGTACCCCACGCCATGGACGGTACGGATGCGCTCGGCGCCGATCTTCCGGCGCAGGGCCTTGATGTGGCTGTCGACCGTGCGGGTGCCGGAGGCGTCCGCCCAGTCCCAGACCTCGGCGAGGAGCTGCTCGCGCGAGAGCACCGCGCGCGGCGTGTTCGCCAGGCAGACCAGCAGGTCGAACTCGGTGGGCGTCAGGTGCACGTCCTCGCTCTTGACGCGGACCCGGCGCTGGGCGTGGTCGATCTCCAGCTCGCCGAGGCGCAGGATGCCGCTGCGGGGCGTCACGGCGGCCAGCGCGGCGCGCTCCACCCGGCGCAGCAGTACGT
Source organism: Streptomyces sp. NPDC091376 (assembly GCF_044757085.1). Taxonomy (NCBI): domain Bacteria; kingdom Bacillati; phylum Actinomycetota; class Actinomycetes; order Kitasatosporales; family Streptomycetaceae; genus Streptomyces; species Streptomyces sp. NPDC091376. Next base: position 30,940 of record NZ_JBIVUF010000024.1, read on the forward strand.
GCACGCGGGCGGCCAGCTCACGCATGGAGAACGGCTTGGTCATGTAGTCGTCGGCGCCGACGCCGAGCCCGACCAGCATGTCCGTCTCGTCGTCACGGGCGGTGAGCATCAGTACCGGGACCGGCCGCTGGGCCTGCACCCGGCGACACACCTCCAGGCCGTCGAAGCCCGGCAGCATCACGTCGAGGACCATCAGGTCGGGCTGCCACGCCTCGGCGGCGTCGACGGCCGCCGGGCCGTCCGTCGCGGTCTGGACCAGGAACCCCTCGGCGCGCAGCCGGGCGGAGATGGCGTCGACGATGGTGGTGTCGTCCTCGACGACGAGCACCCGGCGCTGGGCACTCGCGGTCGAGTGCGCCGCCGCGCCGTTGTTGCTGGTGTGTGTCTGCTCCATCGCCCCGCCCCTGTCGCGCACTGCGAGCTGCGTGTAGATCGGTGTGTCAGGTAGGCAGCGTAAGGGCACCGACCAGTTCCCGGCTACGCAGGGCGAACCGCGAGATGGACCACGTCAGGTACGCCTCGGGCAACCCGGATCTCTTCGGTCCTTACCCCGCTGAATCCGGCATTCCGCAAGGATTCCTCGATATCGGCGGAGGGCTTCGCCGACCATACGGCGAGCACTCCGCCGGGGGTCAAACGCCGTGCGCAGGCGGCCAGTCCGTCCGGTGAGTAGAGGTTGCCGTTGTCCTCGGTGACGGTCCAGTCGGGGCCGTTGTCGATGTCGAGGCAGAGCGCGTCATACGTGTCCGAAGCGTTATGGACGTGATCGACGAGGTCCGTGTGGAGAATCACGGTCCGCGGGTCGGCGAGCGCCGCGCCGGAGATCCGCCGCAGCGGACCCGACATGTGCCATTCGATGATCGCCTGTTCGCGTTCCACGACGGCGATACGGGACCACGCGGGCTCGGCCGCCGCGCGCGCCAGCGAGAAGCCGACGCCGAGTCCGCCGATGAGTACGGACGGGGCCGGGCGGCCGTCGAGCGCCTCGTACGCGGCGTCCAGGAGCCGTCGTTCGGAGCGGCCGTCCGATGTGTCCATCAGGAAGCAGCCGTTGGCGATGATCTCGTGGATCTCCCCTTCGGGGCCGCTCCGTTCACGCAGGACGACCTCGCCGTACGGTCCTTCGCGGCGGTCGACGGTCCGGTGGCCGGCGGGACGGCTGGAGGGCTCCATGGCCCTCAGGCTAGCGGCGGCCGTCGCGCGGCGGGCTGTGTGGCGCAGGTCATGGACGCGACGGGTGGTGATCGCGTTGCTGGGCAGGGTCGGGAGCCGTCGCAGCGAGAGGGGCCGGCCCGGGATGAAGGCGCTCTGCACGGCGCGGCGCGCCGGGTCGCGCGGGTCCGCGGACGCGTGCGTCCACACGCGGGCCCGCCGGCCCGTCCGGCTCGCGCGGCTCCTCCCGGACCCCGCCGGAACGCCCTTCACGTTCTGCTACGGGCTCGTGCTCGTCGCGACCTCCCTCTTCGCCGCTTACGGCGACCCGGCGACGGTGGCCGCCCTGCTGCGCGGCTCCAGCACGGACGTCGCGCACCTCGCCACGGCACCGCCGCTCGTCCTGGTCGCCAGTGCCCTGTGGATCGCCGGCGGGCTCGCCTCCCCGTACGCCCTCGGGTTCGTGCTCGTCCTCACGGCCCTGGAGCGGCGCATCGGCGGCCGGCGCACGGCCGGCGTCTTCCTGGGCGGACATCTGGTGGCCACGCTCGCCACCGAGATCCCGGTCGGGCTGTGGGTCCTGGCGGGCCGGCTGCCCGAGACGTCCCTGCACCGGCTCGACTACGGCATCAGCTTCGGCCTGCTGGCGAGCGTCGGCGCGCTGGCCGGGCTGTACGCCCCGGTCGCGCGGACGGCGCTGCTGGTGTGCGTCTCGGCGCTCCTGGCGCGGGACCTGCTGGCGTACGAGGACCCGCTCGGCAACTGGGGCCATGTGCTGGCCCTGCTCGCGGGCGTCGCCACCTGGCCGCTGCTCCCCGGGCGTCCACGTCCGCGTCCTCGTCCACGACCGTGCCGTCAGACGTCGGCGGGCGCCGGGTCGTAGTACACGCTGACCAGTGGGGCGACCGTGCGCCACCCCAGCGCTGTGTAGAGCGCCTGTCCGTCCGGCGTGCCGCCCAGGACGCCGGCGGTGGCTCCCCGCTCGACCGCCGCGTTCTGGAGCGTGCGCATCACCAGGCTGCCGAGGCCCTTGCGGCGGTGCCCGGCGGCGGTCTCGATCTGGTCGACGACGGCCGTGGTGCCCCGCGTCGCGATCTGGCCCCGGGCCGCGAAGGCGCCGTCCGCGGTCGTGACCAGGACCCGGGTGACGCCGTCACGCGTCCAGGTGCGCAGCCGGTGGCCTGCCCCTACGTCCGTTTCCTTCCGGGTCAGAGCCGCCGTCATCAGGAAGCCGGGTTCGTCCGGCGTCCAGTCCGGCCCCAGCCACTCCAGGACCCGCTCCTGCTCCTCGAACACCTTGAGCCACCGGCCCGGCATCCGGGCCGTCGCGGCCACCTCGCGGACGCTCCGCTCGCTGTTGTCGGTGAGGACGTGCCGGGTGGTGTGCCGGGGGAGTCCGACGTCGACGGTGACGCCCCACGGCTCGCCGACGGGTTCCGCGGCACCGCGCGAGACGACCCAGCCGTCCACCCAGGCCCGTATCGTCTCGGTAATGGATAAAAATGTCATTGACCTATTACATCTGATGGGTCACGGGAAGTGACAGGGGTGATCGCTCACAGCGAACGGCCACGGGGGAACATCGGCCGCCCCTTCCGCATTGAGTCCATGTAGCTCAACTTGACTGCCGAAGGGGAGATCATGGCTTCGACGTCCACACCGCTCACTCTGCCTGTGCTGCCGCTCGACGACGAGGTCGTGCTGCCTGGGATGGTGGTACCGCTCGACCTGTCCGACGCCGACGTACGGGCCGCGGTGGAGGCCGCCCAGGCAGCCGCGCGTTCGGCATCGGGCAAGCCACGGGTGCTGCTCGTCCCGCGCATCGACGGTACGTACGCCTCGACCGGTGTCCTCGGCACCGTCGAGCAGGTCGGCCGGCTCTCCGACGGAGACCCCGGCGCCCTGATCCGCGGCCGCAGCCGGGTGCGCATCGGCGCGGGTACGACCGGTCCCGGCGCGGCCCTCTGGGTCGAGGGCACCGTTGTCGACGAGGCGCTGCCCGAAACACTGCCCGGCTCCGTCACCGAACTGGTCAAGGAGTACAAGGCACTCGCCACCAGCTGGCTGAAGAAGCGCGGCGCCTGGCAGGTCGTCGACCGCGTCCAGCAGATCGACGACGTCTCGGCCCTCGCCGACAACTCCGGCTACTCACCCTTCCTGACCACCGCCCAGAAGGTGGAACTGCTCGAGACCAGCGACCCGGTGGCCCGGCTCAAGCTCGCCACCGAGCAGCTGCGTGAGCACCTCGCCGAGCAGGACGTGGCCGAGTCCATCGCCAAGGACGTCCAGGAGGGCGTCGACAAGCAGCAGCGCGAATTCCTGCTGCGCCGCCAGCTCGAGGCCGTGCGCAAGGAACTGCGCGAGCTGAATGGCGAGGACGGCGAGGACGAGTCCGACGACTACCGTGCCCGGGTCGAGGCCGCCGACCTCCCGGAGAACGTCCGCGAGGCCGCGCTCAAGGAGGTCGAGAAGCTGGAGCGGTCCAGTGACCAGAGCCCCGAGGGCTCCTGGATCCGCACCTGGCTCGACACCGTCCTCGAACTGCCGTGGAACGAGCGCACGCAGGACGCGTACGACATCCGGGGCGCCAAGGCGGTCCTGGACGCCGAGCACGCGGGCCTGGACGACGTGAAGGAACGGATCACGGAATACCTGGCGGTGCGCAAGCGGCGTACCGACCGGGGGCTGGGCGTGGTCGGCGGGCGGCGCGGGGGCGCGGTTCTCGCGCTCGTCGGCCCGCCCGGCGTGGGCAAGACCTCGCTCGGCGAGTCCGTCGCGCACGCGATGGGACGGAAGTTCGTCCGGGTCGCCCTCGGCGGCGTCCGGGACGAGGCGGAGATCCGCGGGCACCGGCGTACGTACGTCGGCGCGCTGCCGGGCCGTATCGTCCGCGCCGTCAAGGAGGCCGGGTCCATGAACCCGGTGGTCCTGCTCGACGAGATCGACAAGGTCGGCTCCGACTTCCGCGGGGACCCGGCAGCGGCACTGCTCGAAGTCCTGGACCCGGCGCAGAACCACACGTTCCGCGACCACTACCTGGAGGTCGAGCTGGACCTGTCCGACGTGGTCTTCCTGGCCACGGCGAACGTCCTGGAGGCCATCCCGGAGGCCCTGCTCGACCGGATGGAGCTGGTCAGGCTCGACGGCTACACGGAGGACGAGAAGGTCGTCATCGGCCGGGACCACCTGCTCCCGCGCCAGCTGGAGCGGGCCGGCCTGGAGCCGGGCGAGGTCGTCCTGGACGACTCCGCACTGCGCAAGCTGGCCGCCGAGTACACCCGCGAGGCGGGCGTACGCAACCTGGAGCGGGCGATCGCCCGGCTGCTGCGGAAGGTCGCGGCCCAGCACGAACTGGGCGACCGGGAGCTGCCGTTCACCGTCACCGACGGGGAGCTGCGTGGTCTCATCGGGCGACCGCACCACGTCCCCGAGGCCGCCCAGGACCCGGCCGAGCGGCGCACCGCGGTGCCCGGCGTGGCCACGGGCCTCGCGGTCACCGGCGCCGGCGGCGACGTGCTCTACGTCGAGGCGTCCCTGGCCGACCCGGAGACCGGCGCGGCCGGACTGACCCTCACCGGTCAGCTCGGCGACGTCATGAAGGAGTCCGCACAGATCGCGCTGAGCTTCCTCCGCTCGCACGGCGCGGAACTGGAGCTGCCCGTCGCCGATCTGAAGGACCGCGGCGTGCACATCCACTTCCCGGCGGGCGCGGTCCCCAAGGACGGCCCGAGCGCGGGCATCACGATGACCACCGCGCTGGCGTCGCTGCTCTCCGGGCGGCCGGTCCGTACGGACGTGGCGATGACCGGTGAGGTGTCCCTGACGGGGCGGGTGCTGCCCATCGGCGGTCTGAAGCAGAAGCTCCTGGCCGCGCACCGGGCGGGGACGACGACCGTCGTCATCCCCAAGCGCAACGAGGCCGACCTGGACGACGTCCCGGCGGAGGTCCTGGACAAGCTGGAGGTCCACCCGGTCACGGACGTCCGCCAGGTCCTGGAGATCGCCCTCTCTCCGGCGGAACTGCCGGTGGCGGCCGCGGCGTAGCGGGTGCGCCGGGGGCTCCGCCCCGGTTCCGGTTCCCCGGTCGCCGGGTGACGGTCCGCGTCCGCAGGCCGTCACCCGGCGACGCGGTGTGCTCTTCACCGTGGGCCCGCGGGCCCACGGTGAAGAAGCGGACGACTGAAGGTCCCCGGACGAAGCTCAGCGCGCCGTGCCCTTGACCGGAACGCGGGCCGCCTTGTCGTACAGAGTGCGCGCACGTGTGCCGAAGAGCACCGCCGTCGATTCCGTGTCCGTGTCGCCCCCGCTCAGGACGCCTATCACCCGCCCCGGCCGGCCCGGGTCCACGTAGTCCGCCAGCCAGGGGCTGCCGCTCGTGCCGTCCCAGAAGCCCTGGCATTCGATGCGCACCATCCGCGCGGGCTGGTCGGCGTCGTGACGGGCGTCGGTGGTGCAGGTGATGGGCCGGTTGGCCGGATTGTGCTCGGGGTTGGGGTAGCCGACGACCGTGACCCGGCGGCTCGGCTGCGACGACCAGTCGGGCTCGGCCGCGCCCACAACGTCCTGCACCTGGCGGCCCCGCGCGTCCGGCTCCAGCGTCAGGAAGGCGTAGTCGGACGTGTCGTCCTCGTCCTTGCGCCAGCGGTCGTCGACCTGGATAGCGGCGACCTTCCACGTGCCGTACGGGGCCGACCCCTTCCCGCCGCCGTGGAATCCGGGCGCGAAGGAGAAGCCGCTCGCGTACGTCCCGTACTCGAAGACGCAGTGCGCGGCGGTCGCGACGACATTGCCGCGTGGGCTGTCGACCACGCTCGCCGTGCACCAGTGGTCCTCGCCGTCGAGCAGCACGCCCACCGAGCGGAGCCCGTCGGACGGCACGGCCGACGTCTGCGGCGAGGGGCCCTCGGCCCGCTGCCGGGGTTCGGCGGCAGGGTGCGGCGTCGCCGAGTGGGACGGCGCCGCGCACGCGGTCGCGGCGGTCAGCACCGCGACCGCGGACCACAGCATCGGCCTGTTCCAGAGCATGGCCCCATCCTTGCTCACTCAGCCGTCGAGCCATCCCCGGAGGGTCGCCTGTGCCCCCGCCTGGAACCGGGTCTCCGCGCCCAGCGTCTCCAGCAGCCTGCTGATCCGCCGCCGTGCCGTGTGCACATGGACGCCGAGCCTGCGCGCTATCGCCTCGTCCTTGAGCCCGGCGGCGAGCAGCGCCAGCAGTTCCTTCTGCGCCGGGACCAGCGAGCCGCCCGGGCCGCCCACCGGGGTGGCCCGCTCCCACACGGTCTCGAAGAGCGGCACCAGCGCGTTGCCGAGCAGCGCGTCGCCCACCACCAGCGCGGAGGCCGTCGGATCGGCCGCGTCACTCGGCGGCAGCAGGGTGATCCGCCGGTCGACGGCGATCAGTTTGGTCGGTACGCCCTGGGCCACCCTGGCCCGCAGCCCGCGCTCCACCAGCGCGGTCACCATCCGCATCTGGTCCTGGGTCGCCAGCCCTTCGGGGTCGAGGACGGTGCGGACGACGATCCCGCGGTCCAGCAGCGCCCCGATGTCCAGTCCGGGCGACGGGGAACTGCCGTCCCCCACCCGGCCCCTGACGTACGGCGGCCGGTCGAGGATGACGACCTCCTGTTCCGCGGACGCCAGCAGCACATCCGCCCGTTCGCCGATCTCCCGCTGCCCGGTGACCACTTCGATGCCGCTTCCGGCCGTGACCGGCGGGCCGGGCGTCAGCCGGCTCGCGAGCCGATCGGCGGTCATGCGTAACTGTTCGAGTTCGGCCGATTTCAGATGCAGCTCGGCCTGCCGGCGGTGGATGAGCGTACGGATCGCGGCGGCCGGCGCGGCCGGGCGGGGCAGCGCCCCGCAGTCGGGCGGCGGAAGCGCGAGACCCTGCTCGACCAGCCGGTCGAGAGCCGACTCCAACTGGTCGCGGGAGAGCTCCAGCAGCCGTGCCAACTCGTCCGCCTCGCCCGCGCGTTCCTTCAGCAGGGCCTCGTACGCGCGCTCCTCGGCCGCCCCCAGGCCGAGGGTGCGCAATTCCCCCTCGATCATGTCCCGGATTCTCACTCCGCGTTCACGAGACACACAAGTGTGCATGCCCACTTGTCGACGCAGTTGGCTCATTGCTGCTCCGGCGGCCCACATGTTGCATGGCCATGACCACCTGAACCGGCTCTGACCAAGCACGTGGGAGGGGTACGTACTGTGCGCAAGCCCAGCAACAACCATGGAAGACCGGCGTCCGGCACAACCAGGGGGGCGGCGACCGCCGCGCTCCTGGCGGCCGCGGGACTCCTGATCACCGCGGTACCGGCCCAGGCGGCGACCCCGTCGCCGGCACCGTCCGTCGAGGTCGTCCCCGGGGAGGACACCGCGACACCCGCGCTCGTGGGAGGCCTGCGCGAGGCCGTGGACGCCAAGGCCGCTCCGGCGGACGCGGCCCGCGGACACCTCGCAGCCAAGGAGAGCCGCTATCGCATCGCCCAACCGCGGCGCGATCTCGTGCCCGTCCAGACGCTCAAGGACGGTGCGGACGAGACGGTACGGCTCCAGCAGAAGCACCGCGGAATCCCGGTGCTCGGCGGCCAGTACGTCGTGCGCATGGAGAGCGACGGCGGCAAGCGGGTCGTCACCGGCACCTCGGGCAAGTACTTCACCGGGCTGACGACCGGCACCGAGGCGTCGGTCACCAAGGACGTCGCGGTGCGCCGCGCCGTGGGCGCCACCGCCGCCCGGCTCGGCCACACGCAGCTCACCAAGGCCGACGCCGTACGCAAGGAGGGCGAGAAGTCCCAGAAGGCGCAGGCGCTCAGCGGCACCGCGGGCGGCCTCGTCGTCATCCCGCGGGGCGACGGCGTGCTCGCCTACCACGTGACTGTGCGCGGCACGAACCCCGCGACCGGCGAACCCGTGCTCCAGCACGTGTACGTCGACGCGCGGTCGGGCTATCCGGTGCTGCAGTACAGCGGCATCAAGTCCGTCACCCCGCCGAATGCGGCGGCGGACCGTCACCCGGCGGCGTCGAAGGCCACCGCGTCGAAGGCCGGCGTCTCCAACGCCGCCGCGACGGGCAGGGCCCCGGCCGCGGAGTCCGCCGAGCATCCCGGCATCAAGGGCAGCGGTCAGCGCCTCGACGGAACCAAGGTCGGCCTCGACCTGTACCTCGACGGCATCCGCAGCGAGTACGTCATGACCGACTACGCGCGGATGGCCGACAGCAGCAAGAACACCCTCAGCACCTGGGACGCCTCGGACCGCGACGTGAGCGAGGTCTCGGGTCAGTGGCCCGCCGGCATCAAGGTGTTCGGCTCCGCGGCCGCCGACTTCGGCAAGGACGCCACCGACGCGGGCGCGGTCGACGCGCACTGGGCCGCGGGCCAGGTCTACGACTACTACAAGAAGCAGCACGGCAGGAACGGTCTCGACGGGCGCGGCTCCACCGTCAACTCGCTCGTCGGCGTGACCCTGTTCGGCGGCAGCTACGTCAACGCCTTCTGGGACGGCCAGAAGATGGTCTACGGATCGGGCGACGAGGAGTTCAAGCCGCTGTCCGCCGACCTCGACGTCGTGGGCCACGAGATGACCCACGGAGTCGTCGAGAGCACCGCGAACCTCGTCTACGCCGGCCAGTCCGGGGCGCTGAACGAGGCCGTCGCCGACTACTTCGGCAACGCCATCGACGTCACCGCGTCCGGCCAGTCGATGGACGACCCGGCCGCGGGTCTGATCGGCGAGGACCTGTGCCGGACGAAGAGCCCGCGCGACTGCGCCCTGCGCAACCTCGACGACGGGGCGACCACCTCCAAGAACTTCCTCGGGGTGACCTTCGGCACCGACAACGGCGGCGTCCACCTCAACTCGACCATCTTCTCGGGCGCGTTGTGGGACATGCGCCAGGACCTCGGCGCGGAGATGGCCGACCGGATCGTGTACAAGGCGCTGTCCGAGTACATGACGCCGCTCGACGGCTTCACCGAGGGCCGCACCGCTGTGCTCGCCGCGGCGAAGGATCTCGGTCTGACCGCGAAGCAGCAGAACGTGGTGAAGCGGTCCTTCAGCGCCCACGGCATCGTGCCCGGCTGGGAGGACGCCCTCGGGGTCGACTCCGAGCAGCTCCTCGACAAGCTCAACATCAGCGGCACGGGAGTCCAGGCGGGCGGCGGCTGGTGGACCTCGTCCCGGTCCAACGACGACGGCTCCGAGCCGTACTCCGTCTACGCCGGACGCGCGGACGGCGCAGGGGCGCCCAAGCTGATCAGCCCGAACGACGGCCGCTTCCACGTCTACCCGGCGACGGACGGCAAGACCGTCGTGTGGGCCGCGTACGGCGCCACGAGCCTGGACATCCTGTCCCGTCCGGTCACGGGCGGCCCCATCAAGAAGCTGTACACGTCGTCCAGCGACATCTCGGGGCTGCGGGTCGAGAACGGTGTAGTCGTCTTCGAGACCTTCGGGATCTTCGGCGATCGCCATGTCGCCTATCTCCGCCCCGGCGACAGCCGGCCCACGTACGCGGACGGCGGCAGCTTCCTCCTCGCCACGGCGCTGCCCTCGATCGCCCAGGGCAGGATCGCGTACGCCAAGCTCTACCCGGGCGAGACCGACTACAAGCTGGGCGTCGAGATCCTCGACCTGAAGACGGGCACCAAGACGCTGACCGAGCAGCTCGGCGACCCGCAGGGCCTCGGCCAGACCGGCATCAACAGCAAGCACGTCTTCTGGCTGACCGACGAGAACGCCGGCGACGCCGGTGAGATGGGCGTGCGCCGGGCGGACCTCGACGGCCGTGGTGCGTTCGACATCAGCTCCGAGGCCAAGCCGCGGGCGCTGATCGCCTTCGACCTGACCGTCTCCGAGGACGCGGTCACCGTCAACAGCCAGCTGCCGGACACCGAGTGGCGCAACGAGACGCTGCCGAAGCTGTGGCAGCTGACCACGGACGGCAGCCGTCAGGAGCGGGTGTCCTGCAACCGGGGTGAGCAGCTGTCCCCGGCCGCGGTGTCCGGACGGCAGGTCGTCTGGCTCGACGGCACGACCGGCTTCACCGACCTGGTCACCCGTAGCCGCCCGGCGGGCCTCTGCGGCTGATCACGGCGTCACCGCGTACGACAGGAGCCCCCGGCGTGGCACGGCCGCGCCGGGGGCTCCTTCGTGGTGCCGCGCGAGGCCGGCCGTCGGCGCCCCCCGGCCCTCCGGACCCCCGGCAGGGGGTCAGCCGTTGGCGAGGGCGACCACCCGGTCCAGCGCCCCGTTGCTGTGTCTTCCCGGGGGCGACCCCCGGACCCCCGGCAGGGGGTCAGCCGTTGGCGAGCGCCACCACCCGGTCCAGCGCCCCGTTGAACTTGTTGTGGTCGCCGACGATCGGGCCGGTCGAGGTGTACTGCCACATCGTGTAGTAGGACCAGCCCGCCGGAAGCGTCCCCGGGGTGGTGTTGTAGCGGGCGACCCAGAGCGGGTTGGTGGCACCGAAGCCGCTGTGGTTGCCGGTGCACTGGGTCCACCAGCTGGTGGCCGTGTAGATGACGGCGTCGCGTCCGGTGCGGGCCTTGTAGCGGTTCAGGAAGTCACGGATCCAGGTGACCATCGCGGACGGCGACTTGCCGTAGCAGGCGTCCCCGTACGGGTTCCACTCGATGTCCAGCACGCCCGGCAGCGTCCTGCCGTCGCGGGACCAGCCGCCGCCGTTGTCCACGAAGAAGTCCGCCTGGGCCGCGCCGGTGGTGGTGTCGGGGGTCGCGAAGTGGTAGGCGCCGCGGATCATGCCGATGTTGTACGAACCGTTGTACTGCTGTGCGAAGTAGGGGTTCTCGTAGTACGTGCCTTCGGTGGCTTTGACGTAGGCCCATTTCACGCCGCTGTTCCACAGTGCCGACCAGTCGACGTTGCCCTGGTGGCTGGAGACGTCGACGCCTTCGGTCTGGACGGCGCGGCTGTCGCGCGGCGGACCGCCCCGGCCGTCGTGGGCGACGACCCCCATGCCCATCCGGGCCGAACCGCGGGCCGGCGCGTCGGCGGCCGACGCCGCGCCGGGGAGGGTGAGGAGGAGGGCCAGGACCGCGAGGAGGGTGCCGGCCACGGTCCAGCGGGTGGTGGTGGTCCGTCGGGTTCCGGTCGTTCCGGATCTGTGCACGAGCATTGCGTGCCTCCGAAAGGCCTAGGTGGGGGAGAGCGACATGGTGTGGACATGCCATATCGAAGCTAGGTGCGGGAAAGCCGCCGACGGAAGAGGGGCCGGTTCCTGCCGTTGGTCTACGCCTGCGAAATACTGGGCGAGCTGCGGCAACGGCGGCCGCAGAAAGAAACTTTCATCGCCGGGAAAGCGCGTGAGGGGTGCTGACGTGCACGGAAGCGGTACGGGGAGTGAAGCCGACCCGAAGGGAGGCCAGGGCGCGGACCACGAGTTCCGCGAGATCCTCGCCCTGGAGCGCGAGTTGGCCGTCTTCCTCCGCCGCGCACGGGCCAGCTCCGGGGAGATGGCCCGCGAGGTCCACCCCGAACTGGAACCCGCCGCGTACGGACTGCTCGTACGGCTGGAGGAGTCCGGCGCCCAGCGTGCCACCGAACTCGCCGCCTACTTCGGCGTCGGCAAGGCGACCATGAGCCGTCAGCTGCGCGCGCTGGAGGAACTCGGCCTGGTCGTCCGGGAGCCCGACCCGGCGGACGGGCGCGCCTCGCTGGTCCGGCTCACCGACGAGGGGCTCACCCGCTTCCGGGCCGTACGCAAGGCCCGGCGCGACCGGTACGTACGCAAACTCGCCGACTGGGACCGGGGCGAGGTCGCCGAGCTGGCCCGGCTGCTGCAGCAGCTCAACACCGCGGACGAGTGGTAGGGCGCATCGGCCTGAAGGCCGCGCTCCGGATCAGGCCGGCCCTCCTCGGTCCGGGTCCGGAGCGGCGCCCGGCGACGGGGTCGGAGCCGACGCCGGGGTCGCGTCCGGGAACGGAGTGGGGGACGGTGCCGACGCCCGGGTCGCGTCCGTGACCGGAGTCGGGGCCGGGGCCGGGAGTTCCGCGTACACCGCCGTCGCGTCGTCGTGCGTCTTCCAGCGCCTGATGCCGCCCCGCCGCGCGTCCGCGCTCTCCAGCGCCCGCACCCGCTCGATCAGGCCGTGCGGGCCCTCCTTGTGCAGCAGCCCCATCAGGTCCGCCCAGCCGCCCTCCTCGAAGAGATCGGTCCAGCGGGACGCCCCGTCGGTGAGCGCCGCCATCGCCCGCACGCTCGCGCGCGGCGTGCTGCCCGTCACCGCGCGGCCCGCCACCTCGGGGTCCGCGGCTGCCGTGAAGAAGCCGTCCTCCTGATTGCGCAGGGCGTCCGTCGCGCTGAGCGAGCGGAGGATCTCCCGCGGAATCCGGTCCAGTCGGTCGTCCAGGACAGCCCGCACGGCACCGTCCGGCGACTCGAGCAACAGCGTCGAGTCCGACAGGACGAGGTGCTCGACCTCCTCCTCGTCCCACCGCGCGACGACGACCGTCGCCTGCGGAGTGCGCACGTGAGAAAGGTCACAGGTGTTCCGGTGGGCATCGGCCGTGCGCCGGATGGAATCCGCGAGAACCTCGGCCAGCGGCATATCCCGCCGCGAACCGGACAGTTCGATCAGGGCTCCGCCGAGTCGTGCGGTGAACCACGGGACGCCGTGCACACAGCCGTCCTCGCCCCGGGGAGGCGTCACCCCGTCCAGGACGACCAGTGATCCGCCCTGGCCCGAGGCGGGGAGGGCGACGGAAGTCCAGTCCTCGTTGGGGTGTTCGGGAGTACCGGGGACAGTGGCCAGTTCGAAGCGCATGATCCTCAGTCTGCACGAGCCGCCACGACTCCTTCACGAAGCCCGCCAGAAGGCGCGATTGGCCGAAAGCACCCGGACGACCAGCGGCTTTCCCTCGGAATGATCGACTCCGGCGAGCTGCGGGCGCGCATCCTGCCAAAGCCCGCGCGGAAGGTCCAACCGGCGCACCACGGGGGCTGGAAAAGCCTTCGCGAACGAGTTGTTTGTCAACTCCCGAGTGATGTTCACTCGTTCGCGTGGCGGAGCGGCCGATGCGCGTCCCCCTCCTGACGGCGCTGGAAAGGTCATGGGCCGTGCCAGGGGTGGGGGACTCTCGTGATGACCGGCCGTCACCTCTGCTTCATGGGCGGACGAGTCAAGAATGCGAGCACCGGTGCAGAAGAAGCGGCCTCGGGGCAAGGGCGGCATGGGCGGTACGGAGTCTTCTGGGCCCGCGGCACCTCAGGTGCCCCCGGCGCCCCAGGTTCCTTCGGCGTCGCCCGAGGAACCCGCGGCCCATGCGGCTGCGGCCTTCGCGGGGCCCCCGGTGCCTTCCGCGCCTTCCACTTTCCCGGCCTCCGTGCCTCCGGTGGTGACGGCCGAGGCGCGTGCCGCCTCCGATCCGACGCTCGTCCCCGGCGGGCGCCCCGTGCGGGTACGCCGCCGCCTCGTCGCCGGTGTCGCCGCCGTCTCCCTCGTCGTCATCGCCGCCGGCGCACCGGCGATCCTCCTGGCCTCCGACGACCTGACGGAGTCCCAGCGGCTCGTCACGCTCGCCGAAGTCAACCGGCAGGCCGTGACCCTCGCCCACTCCCTCGCCGACGAACGCGACGAGGTCACCGCGTACATCGCGGCCGGCCGCGAGGACCAGCAGGGCGAGAAGAAGGACCGCCGCGAGATCTCCGGCAGCGGCAGCGCCCGCGTCGACCGTCAGATCGACGAGATCCGCGGCAACGTCCCGGCCGACCACGCCGACCTCGGCCGCGATCTCGCCGCCGTGCCCTCCGTCCGGCGCACCGCACTCACGGGCAAGGGCAGCGCCCTGGAGGCGTACAAGGCCTACACCGACATCATCGCCGGGCTGCACGCGCTCGCCGACGACCTGGCCGAGAAGACCCCGGCCCGCGCCGCCGACGCCGGTCGCGCGCCGTCCGCCCTCGGCCTCGCCGTCGAGCAGGCCTCCGCCACCCGCGGACTGCTGCTCGCCGCGCTCTCCGTGCCCGGCCCCGCGAACGACGGCCCCTCCTTCGACCCGATCACCGGACTGCCCGTCGAGGACGAGGACGACGCCAAGGCCGAGGCCGCCCGCAACGTCCTCAGCGGCGCCGCCCAGCAGGCCCGCGTCCGCGAACTCGCCGCGCTCGCCGACTTCGACCAGGCCGCGAGCAGCGAGGCCCGGAGCCGGCTCAGCGCCACCGTCACCGGCCCCGAGGTGAAGACCGCCGAGGCCTACCTCGGCCGTCTCACCGACCAGCCCGAACTCTCCGAGAAGGACCGCAAGTCCAACCGCGGGAAGCTCGAATCCGCGCTTTCCGCCCGGATCGAGCAGATGCGCGGCGCCGAGTCCGCGCTCGCCTCCTCCCAGGTCGAGCGCCTGGAGCAGCTCCGCGACGACGACGTGACCGACCTGGAGCTGCGCATCGCACTGCTCGGCGGCTGTCTGCTCGTCACCATCGGCATCTCCTCGGCCGTCGCCCGGAGCCTCACCCGCCCGCTCGCCGTGCTCCGGATCGGCGCCGCCCGACTCGCCGCGACGCCCGAGGCCGGGGAGCCGGTCCGCTTCACCGGCCGCAACGACGAGTTCGCCCAGGTCGTCCGGTCCCTCAACACCCTGCACGGAAAGCTGCTTGACCTCGGCGCCCGGGCCGAGCGGCTGGACGCCGAGCGCGGCGAGCTGACCGCCACCCGCGAGGAGCTCGCCGCGCAGCGCGCAGAGCTCCAGCAGCGCGCCGCCGAGGTCACCGACCAGCTCGACAAGATGCGGCGCACCGTCAGCCACACCTTCGTCAACCTCGCCCTGCGCACCCTCGGACTGGTCGAGCGGCAGCTCGGCGTCATCGAGAAGCTGGAGGAGCGGGAGCAGGACCCGGACCGGCTCGCGACCCTCTTCAAGCTCGACCACATGGCCACGGTCATGCGCCGGCACAGCGAGAACCTGCTGGTCCTGGCCGGCTCCGAGCACGGGCACAGCCACCCGGGACCGGTGCCGCTGGTCGACGTGATGCGCGCCGCGGTCAGCGAGATCGAGCGGTACGAGCGCATCACCATCCAGTCGCTGCCGCCGCACGCCCATGTCGCCGGGTTCGCCGCGGACGACCTGAGCCACCTCGTGGCGGAACTGCTCGAGAACGCCACGTCCTTCTCGCCGCCGGACGCCCAGGTCCAGCTCTCCGGCTGGCTGCTGGAGAGCGGCGAGGTCATGCTCTCCGTCCAGGACGAGGGCATCGGCATGACGGCCGACCGGCTGGACGACCTCAACGCGAAGCTCGCCGCGCCCGAGCGGCCCGGTGACCTCGAACCCGGTCTGGACGGGGAGGGCCTCGGGCTGCGGGTGGCCGGGCTGCTGTCCCGCCGCCACGGCATCCGTGTCCAGCTGCGCGAGCAGAAGCAGGGCGGCATCGCCGCGGTGGTCGTCCTCCCGCAGGCGCTGCTGCCGACCGGGCCGCCGACCGCCACTCCGCAGCCGGCGCCCGTCCCGGGCGGCGCTCCCGCGCTGAACCTCCCCGGTTCGGTCGCGGAGGCCAACTCCAACGCCTTGCCCGCCCGTCGCCCGTCCGCCGGTGACCCGCTCGCCGGTGACCCGCTCGTCGCCGCGGCGGAGGACGCCGTCCGCGCGGCGGAGAGCGAGCAGCCGGGAGCGGTGGACCAGGAGGCCGTGAACGAGCCGGCGCCGGCCGAGCCCGGGAGGACGATTCCCGCGCCCCGGCGTGAGCCGGAGCCGCCGTTCGGGCCCGAACCGGTGGTGCCCGCGGCGCGGCAGGAGCCGCAGCCGACGGCCGAGGCGGAAGCAGGGGCCTTCGCCGATGCGGCCGAGCGCGTCTCCGGGCCGGGACCCGAGTACGTCTCCGACGAGGTGTCCGGGCCGGGACCCGAGTACGTATCCGGACAGGTGTCCGGGCCGCGACCCGAGTACGCATCCGACGACGTGTCCGGGCAGGTGTCAGAGCCGGAGTACGCGTACCCCTCCGACGACGTACCCGGGCACGACGCCGAGCCCGAGCCGGCCCCCACCCCGGAGACCACCCTCCAGGTCCGTCTGCCGCACCCCGCGCCGGAGCCCGACGCCCACGAGCGTGTGGCCGACGCCGCCGGCCACTCGGACCACGCGGACATGACCGGCGGCGATGCCGGGGAGGCGGTCACCGACAAGGGTCTGCCCAAGCGCACCCCCAAGGTCGTCGCCCCCGCCGGGGCGCCCCAGGAGCGCCCCCGGTCCGTCGACGCCGAAGATCTCCGGCGCCGCCTCGGAGGCTTCCACCAGGGTGCGAAGGACGGGCGTCGCGACGTGGAGGCGGAGTTCGCCGAGGCCACCGGCCGGACAGAGAGCTCCGCCCCTGCAGGGACCACGGAACAGAAGGCTCAGAGCGAGGATTCGGGGGACACCGTCGAGGAGGCACGTAGTTGACCGCGACCGGCACATTCGGGCTGAGCAGTGAAGCCCGTAACCTTCACTGGCTGTTGGGCAACCTCGTCGAGGAGGTACCGGGAGTCCGCTCCGTCGCGGTCGTCTCCTCCGACGGCCTCCTCCTGCTGTCGTCGGACCCGGCGCACACCGCCGCCCCCGCCACCACCAAGCGCCAGGACGGCCCGCGCGGCTCCAGCGCCGACCTCGCCACCATCGTCTCCGGCATCGGCAGCCTCACCATCGGCGCCGCCCGGCTGATGGACGGTGGCGGAGTCAAGCAGACCATGGTCGCGATGGCGGAGGGCAGCCTCTTCGTGATGTCCATCAGCGACGGCTCGCTGCTCGGCGTGCACGCCAACGCCGACTGCGACATGAGCGTCGTCGCGTACCACATGGCGCTCTTCGTCGGCCGCGCCGGACACGTACTCACCCCCGAAGTCCGCAGTGAGCTGCGCAAATCGTTGGAGAGCGCCCAATGACGTCCGCCGCCCAGCCCGCCCCCCGGCTTCCGATGCGCGGCGACGGCAAACGCCCCGCCCGCGTCCGCCCGTACTCGCTCACCGGTGGCCGCACCCGGTTCGGCCACGTCCTCCTCGTCGAGACGTTCGTCGCGGCGCTGGAGGCGGCCGACGAGCGCAAGGAACTGACGAACGGGAACCTCACCTCCCGCGTCATGCCGGAGATGCTGGCCATCGTCGAACTCTGCCGCCGGATGCGAACGGTCGCCGAGATCTCCGCACTGCTGAAGATGCCCCTGGGCGTGGTCCGGGTGCTGCTCAGCGACCTCGCGGACCAAGGAAGGATACGCGTGTACGGGACCGGGCACGGCGATGGCCGCCCCGACCGCGCGCTGCTCGAAAGGGTGCTGAGTGGACTCCGTCGTCTCTGACCTCCCCACCGCCGTGGAGGACGAGAACGTCCAGGCCTGGCAGAACGACCGCACCCGCGCACCGATCGCCACCAAGATCGTGGTCGCGGGCGGTTTCGGCGTCGGCAAGACGACCTTCGTGGGGTCCGTCTCCGAGATCACGCCGCTGCAGACCGAGGCGCTGATGACCCAGGCGAGCGAGGGGACCGACGACCTCACCGCGACGCCGGGCAAACTCACCACGACCGTCGCGATGGACTTCGGACGCATCACCCTCGACGACGACCTCGTGCTGTACCTCTTCGGCACGCCCGGTCAGCAGCGCTTCTGGTTCATGTGGGACGACCTCGTGCGGGGCGCGATCGGCGCGGTCGTGATGGCCGACACCCGCCGGCTGAAGGACTGCTTCCCCGCGCTCGACTACTTCGAGAGCTGCGGACTGCCCTACGTCGTCGCCGTCAACCACTTCGAGGGGACCCCTGTCTACGAGGCCGAGGACGTCCGGGAGGCCCTGACCATACCGGCCCACGTCCCTGTCGTGATCATGGATGCGCGTCAGCGGATCACGGTGATCGAGTCGCTGCTCGCGCTGGTGGGCCACGCGCTCGACGCCACCCCCGAATAGCCTCCCCGCACCGCACGTCCCCGTAGTCGCGCAAGGAAAGAGCCCCGCCATGCGGAAGATCCTCATAGTCGGCGCCGGCCAGTCCGGACTCCAGCTCGCCCTCGGCCTCCAGGCACAGGGCTACGAAGTCACCCTCATGTCCAACCGCACGGCGGACGAGATCCGGTCCGGCCGGGTCATGTCCACCCAGTGCATGTTCCACACGGCGCTCCAGCACGAACGCGATCTGAAGATCAACTTCTGGGAGTCCCAGGCCCCGAGGATCGAGGGCCTCGGCGTGTCCGTCGCCGGCCCCGAGTCCCAGCGCGTCATCGACTGGGTCGGCAAGCTCGACGGCATCGCCCAGTCCGTCGACCAGCGCGTGAAGATGGCCGGCTGGATGGAGACCTTCGCCCAGCGCGGCGGCCAGCTCGTCATCCACGGCGCCGCCGTGTCCGACCTGGACTACTTCGCCCGCACCTACGACCTGGTGATGGTCTCCGCGGGCAAGGGCGAACTCGTCTCGATGTTCGGCCGCGACGCCGCCCGCTCCCCGTACGCCGAGCCGCAGCGCGCCCTGGCCGTCGCCTACGTCCACGGCCTCGGCCCGCGCCCCGAGCACCCCGACTACGACGCGGTCCGCTGCAACCTGGTGCCGGGCGTCGGCGAACTCTTCGTCATGCCGACCCTGACCACCTCCGGCCGCGCCGACATCCTCTTCTGGGAGGGCGTCCCGGGCGGCCCGCTCGACGTCTTCCAGGGCGTGAAGGACCCCGCCGAGCACCTCTCCCTGACGCTGGAGCTGATGGAGAAGTTCACGCCGTGGGAGTACGCCCGCGCCACGAAGGTGGAACTCACCGACGCGGGCGGCACGCTGGCCGGCCGCTACGCCCCGACCGTGCGCAACCCGATCGGCCGGCTGCCCGGCGGCGGACTCGTGCTCGGTGTCGCCGACGTCGTCGTCGCCAACGACCCGATCACCGGCCAGGGCTCCAACTCGGCCTCCAAGTGCGCGGCCTCCTACCTCGAGTCCATCACCGAGCACGGTGACCGGCCCTTCGACGAGGCGTGGATGCAGTCCACCTTCGACCGCTACTGGGACACCGCCCAGCACGTCACCAAGTGGACCAACGCGATGCTCGGCGTCCCGCCGGAGCACGTCCTCAACCTGATCGGCGCGGCGGGCGAACTCCAGCCGGTCGCCGACCGGTTCGCGAACGGCTTCAACGACCCGGCGGACTTCGAGAACTTCTTCTATGACCCCGAGAAGACGTCGGCGTACCTGGGCTCGGTCGCCGGAGCCTGACGGGCTTCTGACCAGCACTCACCCCACACCGCACGAGACCAGAGGCCCGGACGCACTGTCCGGGCCTCTTCGTCCCGGCACCGCCCGTGCTGCACGGACGGGAACGGACCTCAGGCAGGGAGCGCGGTGGCCTGCCTGCCCTTGCCCTGCCGCCGGTAGGCGCCCGGGCTGAGACCGAACTCCCGCTTGAAGGCGCGGTTGAAGGCGAACTCCGAGCTGTAGCCCACCCGCTCGGCCACAGCCTGGAGCGGTGCGTCGTCATCGCTGCGGAGGATCCGTCCGGCTGTGCTCATCCGCCACCAGGTCAGGTACGCCATCGGCGGGCGTCCGACGAGGTCGGTGAAGCGCCGGGAGAACGCGGACCGGGACACACCCGCCCGTCGGCTCAATCCCTCGACCGTCCAGGGAGCCGCGGGCTCGGCGTGCATGTCCTGGAGCGCGGAGCCGATCGTCGGATCGGCGAGTGCCGCGGCCCAGCCGCCGGTCCCGCGCGGGGCGTGGTCCTGGTACCAGGCGCGCAGGATGTACAGCAACATCGTGTCGAGAAGTGCGGGGATCGCCGCGTCGGTGCCAGGTCTGCGCTGGTCCAACTCGTCCCCGAGCAGGTCGACGACCGAGGTGAGCGCCATGCGGCTGCCCACCCGCCGCGGGAGGTGGATGACGGCGGGGAGCTCGGCGAGCAGCGGGTGCGCGCCGGCTCGATCGAGCTGATACGAGCCGCACATCAGGAGCGTGAGGTCGCCCGCATCCCCTGCGGGGCCGGGCGCCGACACCCACGTGTCGTCCATGTCGTCCGTCACGTCGACGAGTTCGCTGTCGGGCGAATCGGCGAGGGCGATCTCCTGCCCGTGCGGAACGAGTACGACATCTCCGGCCCCCAGGGCTACCGGGTCCCGTCCCGCGAGCAGCAGCCAGCACCGGCCCTGCAGGACGACATGGAAGCCGATCTCGCGGGTGACCGGGAACCGCAGTCCCCACGGCGCCGTCCGGCGGGTGCGCGCGGCATGCGGCCGACCGGTGCGGATGGCCGCGACCGCGTCGCTGACTACGTCCATGCTCGGATCATACAGATGAGTCCCCAAGCTGAAGACGAATGGATAAAACCTCGCCCTTCTCAGGCATGGATCGTCCACCGTGATCTTCATAGGCTGCTTTACGGAAACCCAGTCCGGCGAGTACGGGAAGAAGCGAATACCAGCCACGACCCCCGATCGAAGCGACCCCGACGCCCTCAGCGGCAAGCGCGCCCTTGTCGCAGGAGGCACCCGTGGAAGGAAAGGCGTGTGACCCACCGACACGAACAGGAGAAAAGGCATGACAACCACCGCGCCCCGGATCGTCCGGCGCTATTTCGAGCTCGCTGCCACACCGGACAGTGAGAGGTACTTCGCCCTGTTCGCCGACGACGCCGTCGTCGAGGACGAAGGCAAGGAGTATGTGGGAATCGACGCCATCCGGGCCTGGCGCACCGAGGTTCCCCTCGTCCAGTACACGATCACCGGCCTCGAACCGGTCAGCGATGGGCTGGTGGTGACCTGCACGGTCGCGGGGGATTTCCCCGGCAGCCCCGTCGCCGGTCTGAGGTTCCATTTCGAAGCGTTCGACGAGGACCACGTGAGGATCCTCCGCATCCGCCCCTGAGCGAGGAGGTTCAGCGATCCGCCGGTGGCGGTCACCGGGCCGGGGGTGACGTGCGACCGCCCCCGGCCGCCAGGCGGCCGGGGGCGGTAGGGGTCTACCAGTAGATGACGGCGTAACCGGCGCCGCCGTCCCTGCCGTTGTCACCGGACTGGGCGAAGAACTCCTCGTCCTCGCCTTCACCGCCCTCTCCACCGTCACCGCCGACAGCGGCGGAGTTCGGCAGGCCGACGATGCCGTCGGCGACAGCGCCGCCCCCGTTGCCGGCCGTGCCGTCGGAACCGGGGCGGTTCGCACCGGCGGTGGAGCACGACGAGTCCCCGCCGTCACCGCCCGCACCCGGAGAACCGGCGTCGGTGTCGTCGGTCGTCCCTCCACCGCCTCCGCCGCCGCCCTCGGCGGTGAGGAGCGCGGTGCCGTTCGGCTTGTTGAACGTGGTCGCACCACCGTCGGTGCCGGGCTGGCCGTCCCGGCCCGCGCCTCCTCCGGGGCCGCTGTCGCCGGCGGTTCCGACGTCCACCAGGTAGCTCTTGCCCGGCTTGACCGGGACGAGGCACCAGGTGAAGCCGCCACCGCCACCGCCACCGCCGTTGCCGCCGTCGGCGGCCGGCACGTCGCCGCCACCGCCACCGCCGCCGCCACCGCCGCCACCGCCCCAGGCCTGGACGAACACCGAGGTGACACCGGCGGGCGGCGTGAAGACCGCGTCCTCGCCGAACTGCACGAGCCCGTGGAGGACTTCGGGGTACTTCGGCTTGTTCTTGCCGTGGCCCTTGCCGTGCTCCTTGTGCTCGTCCTTCTTCTCCTCGCCGCGTTCCTCGCCGCGTTCCTCGCGCGGGGCGGCCTGCTCCTCACCGCGGCCTTCGCCGTGACCCTTGCCGTGTTCCTTCTTCTCTTCGGCCTGGTCCTGGCGTTCGTCGCGCTGGTCCTTCTTCTCCGAGCCTTCGTCCTTCTTCGCGGAGCCCTCGTCCGGGCGTTCGTCGCGCTGGTCCTTCTTCTCCGAGCCTTCGTCCTTCTTCGCGGAGCCCTCGTCCGGGCGTTCGTCGCGCTCGTCCTTCTTCTCCGAGCCCTCGTCCTCGGGCTGGGACTCCTGCACCTCGGAGGGCCGGGACTGACGGTCGTCGTGCGGTTCCGGATCGACTGCGTGAACGGTAGGGGCCATCACGAGCAGCTGGCTGGTCACAGCGACCACGCCGGCTATGGAGGCAAGCAGAACCCGCGCGCGTCGCGCCCGGGGAAGTCCCATGGTCGGGAATCGATTCTTCATGTCTTGGCTTCCTTCCCCGCGGTCACAAAGATTGCCGCAGGAGTGCGAGGGGAACAGCGTGCGGACCGACTGCCCGCACGAGCTCATCCCAGCCGCCGGCACCGAGGCGCGCGCGCCGTCGGCGCGCTGCATGATCCGGTCAGGTGACCCTTCTACCCGACTGGTGTACGCGGGGCGTGTGCCGACGCCTCTTCACGGGCCATTTGCCCTGGTCGGGGGCGCCGGCGCGCCGAGCGCGGCCAGTTCCCGCGCGGAGAGGGACGCCAGCATCGCTTCCACGTCCTTCAGCCGGGCGCGCGCCGTGTCACGCCGACCACGCTCTTCCTCGGCGAGCGACTGCTGCTGGTCGAGGGCCTTGCGCGACGCCGTCGCCAGCGCGTCGACACGCAGCGCCCGGCGCTCCAGCCGGATGATCGTCGCCCGTCTGCTACCGGCCGCGCGCTCCAGCAGATACCCCTGGTCGAGGGCGCGCCGAGGATCGCGTGCCAGCAGGAGCCCGAGGTACGAGGGGAGTTCGGTCCTGCCCTGGTACTGCCGTCGGGCCAGCAGGCCGGCTTCGACACGGCTGCGGGCGAGAGCGTCGCGGGCGTCGGCGAGAGCGGTGTTGAGCCGTCCGGTCTCGACGGTCTGCGCGACGAACAGGTGCTGGGCCACGTCGTACGCCTCCTCCGCCTCGGCCGCCTGCCGGAACAGCCCCTGGAGCTGGGTGAGGAGCCGCGAAACCCTCGCGGGTGCGACACCGGGTGCGACACCGGGTGCGACACCGGCCGCGGGCGCGGCCTCCGGACCGGGCGCGGGTTCCGCCGACGGCCCGGGCGCGGCGGGCGCCCCGAACACCATCACCGCCGTGCAGAACGCGGCGAGCACTCTGCCTGGCACGTCATCACCTCCGGTCGTCCGGATGTCCGGATGGCTCCCGGTTGGTTCCGGCCGGCTCCGGTAGCGATGATGCGGCGGCTCCCCCACGACGGCCGCACGAGTGGCCGGACCGGCCCAACGCGGTCACCCGCTGCGGGCCGATCGGCCCGCCGCCCGGCGTGGCTGCTGGATGTCGGCGGCAGGTGTCCGCCCGGGTGTCCGTCGCCGCTAACCGCCGATGGGCAGCGCGTAGAACGCGCGGTCGCGCCACACCACGGCGGTCCGTCCCGCCGTCACGGCCCGATAGCCGGACACGGGTGTCCGGCCGCCCGCGTCCTGGAACTTCCACAGCCGACCGCCGTCCGCCGTGGTGAACGCCGTGACCTGCGTCGACTCCAGGACCAGCGCGGTACGGCCGCCCGCCGACAGCAGCACGCGCGGCCGCCCGCCGTCGCCGCCGGCCTCCGTGGACTGCGTCCAGCGGCTCGCGCCGGTCGCCGCGTCGAGTGCGTACAGCCGATGACCCGGAGTGGGGACGTACAGCGTGCCGTTGTGGACGACCGCCTCGCCGGACGCGCCGGCGGCCCGCCACAGATGCCTGCCGCTGCGGGTGTCGTACGCGTGCAGGTCGTCACCCGCCGCCGCGTACAGGCGGCCCGAGGGGTCGCCGGACACGGACGCGCCCTGGTGGACCGTGCCGAAGTACTTGCCCCACAGGCGCTTTCCGCCGGGCCGGTCGTACAGGGCGAACAGCGCGCGGCCCCTGTTCACCTTCTGCTGCTGCGGGGTCAGCGAGCCGCTGTCCTGACGTACGAGGATGCCGTCGGGCCGGACCACGACGCCCTGGTAGCGCGGAACGGCGTTCCGGCCGCGTCCGTTCGGGACCTGGGTGCGCCACAGCTCCTTGCGCGCGACGGCGTCGTACGCGAAGAGGTACGTCCGGGCGCCGGACGTACCGGTGAACCAGACCACCGCACCGTCGGCGGCGGCCACCGCGCTGACATGGGCGGGAGCGGCGACGCGATGCCGGACGGCGCCGTCCTGCGGCGACAGCCACACGAAGTGTGTGGCGCCGATGACGAACAGCGCGTCGCCCGCCACGACGGGCGCGTGCCCGGCCGTCGCGGCGGCGGGCTGCGTCCACAGCTTCCGGCCGGTCCGCAGATCCACGCCCGTGCACTGCCGGTCGTCGGCAACGGCCAGAACACGGTCACGCCAGGCGGTCGCCTGCAGTGCGCCGCTTCCCGGGTGCCGGTACGCCCACAGCGGCGTGGGCGGCACCCCGGTCAGCGGCTTCGCGGCCGGTGCGGGCCGGGAACCGGGCCGTGGTGGGGTGCTCTTCTCGTCCCCGCCCGCCAGGGCGGCCCCGATCCCGCCTCCGACCAGCAGCCCGACGGCCCCGGCCACGCCCCCGAGGACCACGGCACGCCGCTCCGCCCCGGCCTTGGCGGCCAGCACGGACGCGGTGAGTACGGACTTGGGCGCCCCGTCACCTTCCGCGGCGGCGGCTCGGCCGGCGGTCGGCGTCTCACTCCGACCGGGCTGCGGAGTCCCGGCCCAGGCGTGGGCGGGGACGCCCGCGCCGGCGTGCGGCGGGACGGCCGGCGCGGTCCCGGGGGAGCCGGCGACGGTGGCGGAACCCGCCTGGCCCTCCGCAGGTCCGCGTTCCGCAGGTCCGCCTGCCGGTCCGGCAGGGCCCGTCGGCACGGGTGCGCCTGCCGTGGCCGCAGATCCGGCCGTTCCCGCCGTGCCCGCCTGCGGCGGTGGACCCGATTCCGCCGGGGGCAGGGCGCGAGGCAGGCTCAGGGCGGCGGTGGCCTTGTCGGTGGTTCGCAGTTGGACGGCACCGAGCGCCAGGGTCCTGCGGCCGTCATCGGCCCGGGCGCCGGAGGAACCGCCGTCCTGCCGCCGCTCGCTCTCGCCCGGTGCCGCGGCGTCCGTCTCGGTGGGCTTCGCGCTCTCGGCCGGCGCGGTGTCCTGCGGCACGAAGCCGGCCGGCACGGCGTCCTGCGGCGTCGTTCCGCCCGGTGCGGGGGCGATGGCCGGGGGGTCTCCGGCCCCGGGCGTGGCACCGGCGGCGTCCGCCGCGCTGGGTGAACCGGCGGCGCCCGCGGACGACGGCCCGCCCAGAAGACGGGCCACCGCAGCCGCCTGGTCCGCGAGGGCGGCCGGCAGATCCTGCGGCAGCCAGCCGTCGCCGTTCTTGGCCAGTGCCGCCGCGCCCTCCAGGGCGAGCGTGGCCGCGGCGCTGCCCGCGGTGGGCCGGGCCGCCGGGGACTTGGCGAGGCAGGCGGCCACCAGATCGCGCAAGCCGTCGGGGAGACCGTCCAGTTCGGGCTCGGCGCCGGCGATGGCCGGGCCGTCGGGGAAGGGTGTGGTGCCGGTGGCGGCATAGGCGAGCAGCAGACCGAGGACGAAGACGTCGGACGCCGTGCCGGGCTTCTCGCCGGCGAGCTGCTCCGGGGTGAGGTAGCCGAGGCGTACGGACAGTCCGCCGCCGGGGGCCGGTTCGGCGTGGGCGGCCGCACCCAGGGCACCGAAGGCCGTGAGCCGGGGCCCGTCGGCCGCCAGCAGCACGGTCTCCGGCGCGAGCCCGTGCAGCACGGTGCCGGTGGCGTGGACCCGGGACAGGGTCTCGGCGAGACCCGCGCCCAGGACCCGTACGGTCCGCTCCGGAAGGGGGCCCACGAGCGCGATCGCCTCGCCGAGCGTGACGGCGGGGACGTACGCGTACGCGGTCCACAGCTCGGGTCCGTTCGTGGACGTGCCGACGGGGGCGGGGACCCAGCCCCCGGCCAGCCGCTCCGCCGTACGGGCCTCCGCCTCGAAGCGGCCGCGGAACGCCGGGAGCGCGGCGAGACCGTCCCGGGCGAGGGACACGACGACGGCGGCGGCGCCGTGGTCGGTCTCCGTCCCGGTCCCCGTCGCGGTCCCTGTCCCGGTCTCCGTCCCCGACTCCGCCCCGGTTCCGGTATCGGCGTCGCTGTCCGCGACCTCGGCGAGGTACTGGACGGTGGTCGCGGTCACCCGCAGACGCCCCAGCGTCGTGTACGGGCCGACCCGTCGCGGGTCGCCGTCCTGCAGTGGCTCCATCGGCGCTGCTCCCCCCGTGGTCGTACGCTCGCCCGTGATCCTATTCGGCCCGCTTCGGCTTCGACCAGGGCCAGTTGAGGGTGCGGCGCTCCCGGCCCTCGGGCACGTACTCGTACTTCCAGCCGCGCGGCAGACCGAGCCGTCTCGAATGGCCGGCGGGGGCGCGGCGGTACGCGTACACGGTGTGCGGACCGCCGTCCTCGTCCGGGACCGGCACCTCGTACCACTGCGGGGGACTGCCGGTGGGGCCGACGAGGACGGGCAGGACCTGCCCGTCCAGCGGTCCGCCGACGAAGGGGGTGTTCTCGCTTCTCACCCGTCCAGTCTCGCGCAGCCGGGCGCGAGCTACAGCAGGTGGCCCGCCTCGCCCACGAGGGGCAGCACCCGGCGCCCGAGCGATCCCACCGGGCCGGACGGGGACTCCAGGGTGAGCAGCTGCCGGAGGACGTCCGCGGTCTGCCCGTCGGAGGCCGCCGTCGCAGCCAGCAGGGCGATGAGGTGGTCGACGAGCCAGTCCCGCAGCTCGCCGACCGGAGGCCGCTTGTCCTCGTCCAGCCAGATCAGTGACGCGGCCTCGACCGCGGCGATCCAGGTGCGCACCATCATCCGCATCCGAGGGCCGGGGTCCGGGACCCCGAGGTGGTCCAGGATCTGCTCGGCCGCGGCGCGCCGTACCCCGTCGACGATCGCGCTGGTGCGGGACGTCTCGGCGACGCTGCCGCCGCGCATCAGCGCGCTGAACCCGGCGTCGTGCTCGTCGACGAAGACGAGATAGCGGTCCAGGACCCGGCCGAGCCGCTCGGTCGGCGGCCCTGTGGGCGGCTCGGCGAAGCACAGCACGAGTGCGTCCGCGGAGCTGCGCAGCGCGGCCTCGTACAACTGCTGCTTCCCGCCGGGGAAGTAGCGGTACACGAGAGGCCGCGAGACCCCCGCCGTCTCGGCGACGTCGTCCAGCGACACGTCCTCCGGCGCCCGGTGGGCGAACAGCGTGAGGGCGGCGCGAAGAAGCTGACTGCGCCGCTCCTCCACGCTCAGGCGCCGGTACGCGCGATTCGTCGCGGGAGCACTGGAGGTCATACGTGCAGCCTAACCGCCCCCTCCAGGAGCAGGGCGGCCGTCACCCGGCCGGTGGCCGGAACGCCGTCACGGCCGCCCGCCCTCAGGCCAGCAGTCCCGAGCTTTTCCACAGCCTGCGTCCCGGGCCCCGGAGTACGCCGATGTCGTCGAGGAAGTCCGTGAGCCGCTTCGCGCCCGTCTGCATCACCTCGCGGCGGTGGCCGCTCGCCCGCACCTGGGCGACGGCCTCCCGGCGGTCGAGGCCGACGTTCTCGTAGACCTTGGGGTTGACGAAGCAGACGGAGAAGACCCGCGCCGCCTCGCCGCAGCTGAGCCGCGTGAACTCCTGCTCCCAGCGCGGCGCGGTCACCATCTGGCGGCGCAGCTCCTCGCGTGCGTACCGGACATGGCGTGCCTCCTCCACCACGTGGATGCGTGTCACACCCCGTACCAGGGTCTGGACGCGCTCGTCCGGGAAGGTCAGGCGCTGCATCCAGTCGAGGATCTCCTCGCCGAGCAGTGTGGCGGCGAACGAACCGGGGGTCGTGGAGACGGTCTTCAGGACGCGGGCGAGGTTGTGGTAGACCCGGGGGACGGGATAGGCCGGGGCGCCACCCTTCTGGATCATCTTGGCGAACATCATCGAGTGCCGGCACTCGTCCGCTATCTCGGTGAGGGCGTAGCGCACGTGGTTGCTGGTCACCGGCTTGTCGTAGATGTGCCGCACCAGCAGCTGCATGAGGATGATCTCGAACCAGATGCCGAGCGAGGCGAGCGACGCCGCCTCGTGCCGCGCCAGGTCCATCCGCTGTTCCTCGGACATCCGCTGCCACAGCGGGGTGTCGTAGAGGGACACCAGCTCCGGCGGCCAGAACCACTTGCCCTCCTCGATCGGGGCCTCCCAGTCGAGTTCCTTGTCCGGGTCGAAGGAGTGCTTGGCCGAGGATTCGAGCAGGCGCGCGGCGACCTGTTCGCGGTCGCGCAGCGGCCCGAGGGCGTCGCGGAGGAGCGTGAGATCGCGTTGGGTCACAGTCGTCATGCCACTTATGAGACTGCGCGTCAGTAAGGGCGTCAATCCCTTGCGCAGTACTTGTTGACTGGGTGTCTACCAACGTGTGAGCCTGCCAACAGACCGTCAGTTCGTCAGTGCGAGGCGAGGGAGCCTTTCGTGTCGACGTATGACTACTACACCAACCCGCCCCAGGAACCCGTCTGGTCCGTCCCGGCCGCCGGCGCCGCCCGCTTCAGCTGGGAGTACGAGGACGGACGCGACCGGCTGCTCGCCCTCTACCAGAAGGGCAAGGACAAGCAGTGGGACGGCGCCAAGCGCATCGACTGGGACCTGGAGGTCGATCCGTACGACCCCCTCGGCACCCCCGACGAAGCCCTCAGCCTCTACGGCACCCGCCACTGGTCGAAGATGACCGAGAAGGACAAGGGCGATCTGCGCCGGCACTACTCCTCCTGGCAGTTCAGCCAGTTCCTGCACGGCGAACAGGGCGCGATGGTGTGCGCCGCGCGGATCGTCGAGTCGGTGCCCGACCTCGACGCGAAGTTCTACTCCGCCACCCAGACCATGGACGAGGCCCGGCACGCCGAGATCTACGCCCGCTTCCTGCACGAGAAGATCGGGATGCTGTACCCGATCAACGACAACCTCCAGGCCCTGCTCGGCGACACCCTGCGCGACTCCCGCTGGGACATGCCGTACCTCGGTATGCAGGTCCTCATCGAAGGGCTCGCCCTCGCCGCGTTCGGCATGATCCGCGACACGACGGAGAAGCCGCTGCCGAAGCAGATCCTGGCGTACGTGATGCAGGACGAGGCCCGGCACGTCGCCTTCGGGCGGATGGCGCTGCGCGACTATTACCGGCAGCTCACGGACGCGGAGCGGCGTGAGCGCGAGGAATTCGTCATCGAGGGCTGCTATCTGATGCGGGACCGGATCCGTGGGATCGAGGTGCTGGAGGACTTCGGCATCCCGAGGAAGGAGGCCGAGGAGTACACCGAACAGTCCGAGTTCCTGCACCTCTTCCGCAAGCTGCTCTTCAGCCGGATCGTGCCGTGCGTCAAGGACATCGGCCTGTGGGGCGAGCGGCTCCAGAAGGCGTACGTCGACATGGGCGTCTTCGAACTCGGCGACTCCAACCTCGATCTCCTGATGAGCCAGGACGAGGAGCTAGCGGAGCAACTGGACCGGGAGCGCTTCGCGGCGGAGGAGGCGCAACGGGTGGCCGAGGTGACCGAGGCGATCGCGGAGGGCGGCGGCACCTGACCTGAGCCATCATGAGTGCCGCACGCGAGTACGGGCTGGACGACCAGTACGAGTGGGCCCGCCCGCCGGCGGACGGGTGGACGGCGGACGACGTGGACAAGCTTCCCAATCTTCCTCCGCACACGGAGTTGATCGACGGGAGTCTCGTCTTCACGAGTCCGCAGACCCGATTCCATACGCGTGCCATGCGTCTTCTGGAGAACGCGCTCATGGACCAGGCGCCGGACCACCTGGAGGCCATCCGGGAGATGACGATCAAGCTGGACCGGCGGAACCGGCCGGAGCCCGATGTCCTCGTCGTTCCGGTCGAGGCGGACACCGGTCCTGGCCAGGCATGGTTCATGCCGGAGGACGTCGTCCTTGCCGTCGAGGTCGTGTCGGCCGATTCACTGGAGCGCGACCGTGAGGTCAAGCCCCGAAAGTACGCACAGGCGCGGGTTCCGCACTTCTGGCGCGTCGAGCAGAGCGACGGATTGCCTGTGGTGTACGTGTACGAACTCGACCCGGCCACCGTGGCGTATGTGCCGGTCGACATCTTCCACAAGCGGCTCAAGGTCGATCGTCCTTTCCCCGTCGAGATCGACCTGACCGCGATCAACCAGCGAAAGCCCCGCGTCTGACCGGCCGCGCACCCGTCAGGGGCGCCGGGCCGCCGTGCTCAGCGCCTGGACCATCACCGCCCGGGCGATCGGCGCCGCGTCGCCGCCGCCGCTGATCTCGCCGCCCGCCGCCTCCGGGTCCTCGACGACCACCGCGACCGCCACGGCAGGACGGGGCGCGTCGGGCTTCTGCGCCCAGGCGATGAACCAGGCGTACGGCGTCCCGGCGTTGCCGACGCCGTGCTGCGCGGTGCCCGTCTTCCCGCCCACGGTCACGCCGTCGATCAGCGCGCGCTTCCCGGTGCCCTTCTCGGCCGCCTCGATCATCAGCCGGCGCAGCTCCAGCGCCGTCGCCGGGAACATCGCCCGCCGGTACGACCGCCGTGGTGTCTCCCGGACCGTGTCGCCGTCCCAGGTCGTCGTGCGGTCCACCAGATACGGGTGGGCCAGCTCGCCGCCGTTGGCGACGGCAGCCGCCACCATCGCCATCTGCAGCGGCGTGGCCGTCGTGTCGAACTGGCCGATGGACGACAGCGCCAGCTGGTCCACGCTCATCCGCCGGTCGAAGTTGGACGGGGCCACCCCCGACGGAATCCGCAGCCCGCCGTCGTTGAACCCGAAGCGGCCCGCCGTCTCCAGCATCCCCTTCAGCCCCACCTTCACCCCCAGGTTCGCCATCACCGTGTTGCACGACCACTTGATCGCGTACTCCAGTGACGCCTTCCTGCAGCCGGGCACGGGGTTGGGCAGCGTGGTCCTGGTGCCCGGGATGGTGAACGGGTCGGGGGTGTCGGTCGGGGTCCTCGCGTTCCTGACGGCCCGTGCCTCCAGCGCGGCCGCCGCCGTCACGATCTTGAACGCCGAGCCGGGCGGATACGTCTGCCGGATGGCCCGGTTGAGCATCGGGTGGTTCGTCGCCCCGTTGAGCCGCTGCCACGCCGCCGTGACGTCCGCGCTGTTCCCCGACAGCAGTCCGGGTTCGTACGAGGGGCTGCTGACCAGCGCCAGGATCCTTCCGGTCGACGGCTCGATCGCGACGACCGCCCCGCGCCTGCCGGCGAGGCCCGCGTACGCGGCCTGCTGCATCGGCGCCCTGACGGTGGTGACGACCTTGCCGCCGGGCCGCTCGGAGCGGGTGAACTCGTTCCAGAACGGAAGCGGGGCGAGCATCGGGTCCGTACCGGCCAGCACCGCGTCCTCGGCGTGCTCCAGGAACGTCGTGCCGTACGTCTGCGAGGAGTAGCCGGTGACGGGGGCGTACAGCGGTCCGTGCCGGTACGTGCGCTCGTACCGCAGCTGCTGGCCGGTGTCCTTGGAGCCCGTGACCGGCTGACCGCCCACCACGATGTCGCCGCGCGGTTCGTCGTAACGCGCGATGGCCGGACGCCGGTTCGCCGGGCTGCCGCCCAGGGTGTCGGCCTGGAGGATCTGCACCCGCACGGCGTTCACGAACAGCGCGGCGAGCAGGAAGAGGCTCAGCGTCGCCGCGCGCCGGATGTAGCGCGTCATCGGGCCTCCTCCGGCGCGGCCGGCGACGCGGCCACGCCGGTGGGCGCGATGACGCCCGTCTCGACGGGCTCCGGGTGCGGCGCGCGGGCCGAGTCGCTGACGCGGATCAGCAGCGCCACGATGATCCAGTTGGTGACGACCGACGAACCGCCCTGCGCGAGGAACGGCATGGCCATCCCGGTCAGCGGGATCAGCCCCGTCACCCCGCCCGCGATCACGAAGACCTGCACGGCGACGATGGCGGCGAGTCCCACCGCCAGCAGCCGGCCGAAAGGGTCCCGCAGGTCGAGTCCCGCGCGGTAGCCGCGCTCCACCAGCAGCGCGTACAGCAGGAAGAGCGCGGTCAGTCCGGCCAGTCCCAGCTCCTCACCGGCCGTCGCCAGAATGAAGTCGGACTTGGCGGCGAAGCCGATGAGGATCGAATGGCCCGCGCCGAGCCCGCTGCCGAGGAACCCTCCGGCGGCGAACGAGAACATCGACTGGGCGAGCTGGCTCGGCCCCTCGCCGGCCGCGATCGACGCGTACGGATCGATCCAGGCCTCGACCCGGCTGTGCACATGCGGTTCGAACGCGCCCACGGCGAACGCCCCGACGGCCGCCAGCAGCAGTCCCACGACGATCCAGCCGGTCCTGCCGGTGGCGACGTAGAGCATGATCACGAAGAGGCCGAAGAACAGCAGCGAGGTGCCGAGGTCCCGCTCCAGCACCAGGACGACCACGCTGATCAGCCAGATCGCGACGACCGGGCCGAGCACCCGGCCGGCGGGCAGACGGAGGCTGCGGATCCGCCGGCCGGTGTGGGCGAGGGCGTGGCGGTTGGCCGCCAGGTACGCGGCGAAGAACACCGCGAGCAGGATCTTGGCGAACTCGCCCGGCTGGAAGGAGAATCCGCCGATCCGGATCCAGATCCGGGCGCCGTTCACCGCCGGGAAGAGGATCGGCACGATCATCAGCACCAGCGCGGCGGCCACCGAAAGGTAGGCGTAGCGCTGCAGCATCCGGTGGTCGCGCAGCAGTACGGCCACCGCGATGAAGAGCGCGACGCCGAGGGTGGACCAGATCAGCTGGGCGGGGGCGGCCCGGTCGGCCGGTGTCTCCAGATCGAGCCGGTAGATCAGCACCAGGCCCACGCCGTTGAGGAGGACCGCGATCGGGAGCAGCAGGGGGTCCGCGTACGGAGCCCGGAGCCGTACGGCGAGATGGGCGAGCAGCGCGAGCAGACCGAGGCCCGCGCCGTAGGCGAGGGCGTCCGGGGGAACGGCGCCGTTCCTGGTGAGGCCGACGTCGACGTAGCCGTAGACGGAGACGAGGACGGCGCAGACGAGCAGCGAGAGCTCGACACCCCGACCGTGTGCCGGGCGGGGTGCGGGCGGGGGAGTCTCCGCCGTCGTTGCGGTCATGCGACGCAACGTAGCAAGCGGGGGTGTTATGTCTGCCTATCTGTCGACTCTGCCCGCTCCATGTCGGTGTCGTCGGCGGCGTGGTCGTCGTCGGCGGTGTCGTCGGCGGCGGTGTCGGATTCCGGGCAGTCCGTGAGGTGGACGTACTCGGGCAGCGTCAGCCGGGCGACCGCCCCGCCCTCCTGCGCGTTCCCGAACTCCAGCTCCGCGCCGATCACCGCCGCCTGTCCCACCGCGATCGTGAGCCCGAGGCCGTGGCCCTTGCCGCCCGACTCCGTACGGAAGCGCTGCGGGCCGTGCTCCAGCAGGTACTCCGGATAGCCCGTGCCGTGGTCCCGGACCGACACCACTGGCCCGTCCACCGAGACCACCACCGGCCGCTCGCCGTGCTTGTGGGCATTGGCGATCAGATTGCCGAGCACTCGCTCGAGGCGGCGCTTGTCCGTCTCGACACGCGTCGCGCGGAAGATCAGCAGATCCGTTTCCGCACCGGAGGAACGCGACATCCGCACGACCCGCTCGGCCAGCGGCACCAGTTCGTGGATGTCGAGATCGACCGTCTCCCCGCCCGCCTCCAGCCGCGATATCTCCAGCAGGTCCTCGGTCAGCGCCCGCATCGTTCGCACCCGGTCCCGCACCAGCTCCGCCGGACGGCCCGGCGGCAGCAGTTCGGCCGCCGCGGACAGTCCCGTCAGAGGGGTGCGCAGCTCGTGCGCCACGTCCGCGGTGAAGCGCTGCTCGCTCAGCAGCTTGCCCTGCAGCGTGGAGGCCATGGTGTCCAGCGCGCCGGAGACCGTGGCGACCTCGTCCTCGGGGCGCGAAGGGTCCTTCGTACGGGGGTCGTTGACGCGCGCGTCCAGGTCGCCGGCGCTGATCCGCCGTGCCACCTGCGCCGTCAGATGGAGCCGGCGCGTGACCCGGGTCACCGCGAACGCTCCCATCAGCAGCGTCGCGCCGATCGCCAGCACCGAGGAGCCGAGGATGGCCCGGTCGAGACCCGTGATCGTCTGCGCGCTCAGCGAGTAGTCGATCCGTACGGCGAGCGCACGGCCGTCCGCCGGGCCCGCCGCCCACATCGTCGGCCGCCCGTCGACGTCCGAGACCACCGTGCCGCGCTGTCCGCGCAGCGCGAGCGCCCGCAGCCCGGCCGGCAGGCCCGGCGGGTCCACCGCGCCGAACCGGCCCATCGGCTCGCCGGCCTCGTACGCCTCGGTCGTGTCCTCCAGCTTGGACAGTGCCTTCTCGCGGGCCTGGTCGACCGTCTGGCGCGTCACGGACGCATGCACCAGCGCGCCGAGCAGCGCCGCGAGCGCACAGCACATGACGGCGATGAAGACGGCGGCCTTCCACGTGAGCGTGGCGGTCCAGGCGGGCAGCCGAGGGCGGCGCGGCCGCCTCCGGCGGCGGGTCAGGGGGCGACGGCTCATCGTGCGTCCGTCGGCGGCTCGGTGGCGCCGGGTCTGGACGGCTTGACCCGGACGATCTCGTCGCGGGCGGGGAGCATCGCCCGCTGCTGTTCGTCCCAGGACCAGACCGTGCGGTACTCGTACCCGGGGATCCCCGCGGAGACGGCACGCAGGATCAGGTCACGGCCCGCCAGCTCGACGCTGACGATCGGCTCCGCGTCGGACATGATGCGCGTCAGCCCGCCCTTCTCCGGCATGTAGACCCGGATCGCGGTCTGCTGCTCGGGCAGCGTGATGCCGACGATCAGCTCGTCCTTCCCGTCGCCGGTGAGGTCCCGGTAGTACGGCTTGAGCACCGGGCATGCCTTCGGCCGCTTCTTGCAGTCGCGGATCTGCTGCGCGGTCCGCTCGTAGAGCCCGTCGGGGCCGGTGACCCGGCCGGGGTGGGCGGCGACTTCCGCCTGGACGACGGCGACCGGGTCCAGCGCGTGCACATCGCCGCCCGGTGCCGCGATGCCGGCGATGTGTTCGGTGTCGCTCTCGCCGTAGTCGACCGGGGGCGCGGAGATCGGCGGCAGCTCGGGCCACAGCTGGACCGGCCCGACGGCGGTCGGGGTGGCGCCGGCGCTCTCCAGCTCACCCGCGTTGCCGCAGCCGGACAGCAACAGCGCGGCGGCGAAGGCCGCGCCGACGGCGGCGCGGGGACGTATGAGGGGGCGGGGCAAGGGAGGTCCTGGGGGATGTCGGTTCGGGCGCTGGCCGTTCCCAAGAGTACGGAAGTCTGATTTGTATGGGTTGGGGTGGGTGGCGGCGCCCAGCCGGGACACGGCAGGAGGCAGACCCCTCGCGGGGAAACGCCCCCGGTCCGTGCCCAGCCCGGACACGGCAGGAGGCAGACCCCCCGTAGGGAAACGCCCCCGGTCGGCTCGCGGCGAGGACTCCCGCACCCGCCGGGCCGATGGCGGGGCATCCGCACCCGCCGGGCCGACGGCGAGGAGTCCGCACCGGTCAGGCCGACGGCGGGGAAGCCGGCGGTGCGGGCCGGTCCGCAGCGGCGGGCTGCGCGGGGCCGCCCGTGGCGGGGAGCCCTGCTGCCGTCGAGCGATCCTGTGCCGCGACCGGCAGGTCAGTCGGTCTGGGACGCGAGCGCCGCGCGGCACAGGGACAGCAGGCGTTCGTCCTGTTCGATGTCATGGCTGCCCGAGCCGCCGTCGAGGACGTTGTGGCGGCGCGGGCGGGAGAGTTCCGCGCGCAGGAGCGGGACGGCGGGCGCCGCGGCGGGGCCCATCTCGGCGAGGCACTCGGCGATCTCGACCCGCCCGTACCGGTTCTCCTCCCACGCCGTA
This sequence comes from Streptomyces sp. NPDC091376, assembly GCF_044757085.1. Lineage (NCBI taxonomy): Bacteria > Bacillati > Actinomycetota > Actinomycetes > Kitasatosporales > Streptomycetaceae > Streptomyces > Streptomyces sp. NPDC091376. Next base: position 66,701 of record NZ_JBIVUF010000024.1, read on the forward strand.
CGCAGCACCGGAAGGGATTCCCCGGCCCCACCGGTGACCCGCCACAGCGCCACCGCCGCGTCCATCCGCAGCCACCGCTCCGGCGACGTGAGCAGTCCGCGCAGCGCGGGCGCCGCGTCGACCGCCGCGGGGCCCACGGCGCCGAGCGCGGTCGCGGCGGACCGGCGCTCGTCGGGGCCGTCGGCGGCCAGGAGTTCGCGGAGCGCCGGCAGCACCGCGGCGCCGTCGCCCGTGACGGCCCACAGCGCGCGGGCCGCGGCCGCCACGACCGACGAGGACGGGTTCCGCAGCAGCGCACGCAGGTCGGGCGCGGCCGCGGCCGCCGCGGGCCCGAACGCCGTGAGCGCCCGCAGCGCCGACTCGGTCACCCACTCCCCGCCCCGCGCCGGCGCACCGCGCAGCACCCGCAGCACTTCGGGCAGCGCCTCAGCGGCCCGCGCCCCGGCGAGTGCGGACAGCAGGGGCGCGGCCCGGTCGAAGAGCTGCTCGTCCAGGGCGACCTCGCCGAGCCGGCGCCGCAGTACCGGTGCGAGCGGGGCGGCCCGGGTACCGAGATACGGCACCGCGAACGCCGCGTCACGCGGCAGGTCCGGCTGCTCCAGCGCCTCGGCGAGCGCCGGAAGGGCCCGCGCGTCGCCGAGCCGGGCGAGCGCGACCAGCGCGCGGTGGTCGTCGGTGGCGCCCATCCGCGTCGCGAGCGCGTCGGCCGCGGGCAGCGCCAGCCCGAAGAGGCTCTCCAGGAGGCTGGCCGCGGCGCCCCGCAGCAGCGGATCGGGATCGCCGAGCTGAGCCCCGACGAGCCGTACGACCTCGTCGTACGCACCGCGCCAGGCCCGGATCAGTCCGTGGCACATCCATACGGCGTCCGTGCGCTGCGCCGGGTCGGCACTCGTCAGCTGGCCGGTGAGCAGCGCGATCCGGTCGTCCACGCGGTCGCCGAGCGCCGAGTGCAGGGTCCGCAGCAGGTCGTCCGCCCAGGGCGCCGCCCCCGGCCCGGAACCGCCACCGTCCCCCGACGGCGGGACCCCGGGCCCGTCGGTGGCCCGCAGCAGCGCGGTCGCCGTGGACGCGATGTCGTCGGGCAGGCGGCCCGGCGCGCAGCGCGCGAGCTGGGTCAGCGCGGCCAGCCGCAGGCCCGGCGACCGGTCGGGCGCCAGCAGAGTGGTCAGCCAGACGACCGCCTCGGCACGCAGCGACTCATGGCGCAGCGCGATCCGCCCCACCGCCTCGACCAGCGCGAGCCGCACCTCCGTGTCGGATTCCCCGGCCAGCCGGTCCCGGAGCAGTGCGAGCACCTGGGCCGGGTCGCCGTGCAGCATCGCCAGCGCGCACGGCGCGGCGAGCCGCACCCCGGCGTCCGGGTCGTCCAGCAGCCCGAGGAACACGTCCGCGCCCGCGGCGACCGCGGCCGCCGCCATCGCGTAGTTCGCGGCGTCCTCGAACTCCTCGTCCTCCGGGTCGAGTTCGTCGCCGTCGAGGTCGATGCCCCCGATGCTCGTGAGCAGCTCCACGACCGCGCCGCGGTCCTGGACCTCGGGGCTGGCGACCAGTTCGAGCAGGAAGGGAATGCAGGCCAGCGTCGAGTCGTACACGTCGCCCTGGTGGTGCACCGCGGCGTAGATCCCGTCGAGCGCGCTCTCCCGCTCCGCCGGATCCGCCGAGGCGAGTCCCCGCAGCAGCCCGGGGACATCGTCCGCCGATCCGTACGCATGTCCCATCGAGGCCCAGTCGACCTCGTCGATCCCCGTGAACACGCCGTTCCCTCCCGCGAGCCAGGTGCTTGGGGAGAGTGTGCACCAGGTCGGCGGCAACCCACCCCGCGTGAGTCGGTCCGGGATATTGCCCGCGCCGCCCCAGGGCTGTTCCCATGGTCGTCGGGGTGGTGATGGGGATGACCGGACTGCGCGTCACGCCGGTACGGACGTACGGGCGTTCACGGCTCTACGTCAGCCTTCCCGGTGGCCGGTGCGTGGCCTGGTACGACAGTGACGCGAACCGGGTCAGTCTGGCCCTGGCCGAACTCCGCGAGGAGGCCCTCGCCGCGCTCGCCCCGTACCTCACGGGTGAGGTGAGCGTCGGCCCGCCGCCCGTGCCGACCGCCGACGATCTGGCCCGGCTGTCGCTGCACCCGGACGACGACCTGGCGCCGAACCGTCCGGGGGAGGGCCTGCACCTGGCGCTCGACCGGTCCGGCGGTTCCTCCGGGCCGGGTCGGCCGTCCGGGTCCGGTCTCTCGTCCCGGCCCGGTCGGCGTCGCGATCCGCGCCGCGCCGAACTGGCCGCGCACGAACTGCTCGGTGCGGAGCTGGAGCGCCTGGAGGACGCCGGCTGGCGGGTGCTGCATGCGGTGCCGCTGCCCGGCGACGCCCGTATCGACCATCTGCTGGTCGGCCCGGCGGGCGTGCTGGCGCTGCGGACCCTCGCGGCGCGTGGACGGCGCGTGCGGATCACGGGGGAGTCGGCCGCGGCGGGCCGTGACCGGCCCGTACCGGAACTGCGCCTGGCCCGCCGAGGGGCGGAGCGGGCCTCGTTCGCGCTGGCCACGGCCGTACGGCCGGTGCTCGCGGTCGTCGGGGCCGTGCGGCTCGCCGCCGAGCAGGCCCCGCCGGACGTCCGGATCCTCGCCGAGGGCGAAGTGGCGGGCCTCGCCCGTCTCGGCGGCGTACTGAAACCCTCCGACGTCGAGTCGCTGTACGGGCGCGCCCGCAACCGCCGTACCTGGCTGCGGGCGTGACCGTACGGCTCGACGCGGACTCGACATGGAACAGCTCCAGGTCGACAGGTCTAGCGGAGGTTGTCCCCCCAGCCTCCCTGGAGCATGGTCTGGAACGCCCACTGCCCGTCCCGCCTGATCAGGATGTCGGCGTACCGCAGTTGCCGGGTGGCGCCGTCCATCGTCATGGTCGAGTCGGTGAAGACGACGACCATCGCCGGGCCGAGGAAGACGGGGGTGCGCACCGAGTCGAAGGCGATGTCCTCGGACCCGTCTCCCATCACCTGGGTCATGGTGTCGGTGAACTGCTCGCGGTCCCACTGGGCGCAGGCGCTGTCGCCCGCGGAGTCGTCGCTGACCAGGTTGAGCGGGAAGACCGCCAGATCGGCCATCCGCTCGATGTCGCGGCGCGCGCTCGCCGCGTCGTACTCGGCGAACCACGCCTCGACGCTTTCGAGTTCACCGCGGGTCGGGGTGTAACCGGTGTCGGGCAGCTGTGTCACGCACTCTCCTCAAGAAGCTCATCAAACTTGACTACTGCGAGAAGGTATCCCCTCTCTCTCAACTAGTCAAACTTGATTAATGGTGTCGTCCCGAAGCCGCAGGACGGTCACCACGCTGTGCCGCGTCGTGCCGCGTTCGACCTCGGCCGCGAGCCCCGGTGCCACCGGGCGGAACGGCACCTCGCCCACCCCGATCGCCATGGCCGTCGCCCCTCCCGCCGCACTCCCCGCGAGGTTCTCGGTCCCGTGCCCCGCCAGCATCCCCGCGGCGGCGGTGCGCAGCGCGGGCGGCAGCGGGCTCGACACCACCGGGGCGTCGTCGTCCGGCAGCACCAGGACCAGGGCGGCGGGGCGGTCCGCGGGTCCGGTGAAACCGACCACCGCGGCGTCATGGACGTCCGTGTGCCGCAGTTTGCGCCAGTCGCGGGCGCCGGCCCGGTAGGGCTGCCCCAGGTGCTTCACCACCAGCCCCTCGATCCCGGACGCCGTGAGCGTCTCGTACCAGGTGGTCGCGAGTTCGGGGTCCGTCGTCATCGGCACCGGCTGCAGCGGCGGCCCGAGCGGCCCGAGCAGGGCGGTCAGCCGTTCCCTGCGGCGCTCGTACGGCGCGGGCCGCAGGTCCGTCCCGCCCTCCGCGAGGAGGTCGAAGGCGGCGTAGGAGGCGGGCATCCGGCGGGCGAGGATCCCGGCCCGCGAGGTCGTGGCGGCCGCCCGGCGCTGTACGGCCGCGAAGTCGATCCGGCCGCCCGTCCAGATCACCACCTCGCCGTCGACGACGGTGCCGTCCGGCAGGGCGAGCGCGGCCTCCGCCAGATCCGGGAAGGCGGCGGTCACGATCCGTCCCGACCGTGCCTGCAGCACCGCCGCGCCGTCCAGCTTGAAGACGAGCATCCGGTGGCCGTCGAACTTCGGTTCGTACGCCAGCCGCTCCCCGCGCGGAAGCGTGGACACCGGCTCCGCGAGCGCCACTCTCAGCGGCGGCCGCAGCGTGCGCCCGGTGGCCGGACTCATGGCAGGGTGCCCGCCGCCGCGGGATCCGCCAGAGGGCCGAGCAGGTCGCCGTACCGCTCCAGCCGCCCCGCGATGTCGCCGAGCCGGAACACCAGGTCCCCGGCCGCCCCGCAGCCCTCCACCTCCTCCCAGGTCACGGGCGCGGACACGGTCGGCTCCCGCCGGGCCCGCAGCGTGTACGGCGTGGCCGTGGTCTTCGCCGCGGCGTTCTGGCTGTGGTCGACGAAGACCTTCCCGGGTCGCAGGGCACGGGCCATGCGGTGCACCACCAGGCCCACGAGCTCCGCCTCGGCCTCGACGGCCAGCCCCTTCGCGTACGCCGAGACCTCCTGCGAAGGGGTCGGCTCCAGCGGCACCAGCAGATGCAGGCCCTTCGATCCGGAGGTCTTGGCGTACGCGTCCAGGCCGTCGGCGGCGAGCCGCTCACGCAGCCACAGCGCCACCTCGCAGCACTCCACGACGGTGGCCGGCGGGCCCGGGTCGAGGTCGAACACCATCCGGTCGGCCCAGGCCGGCCGGTCCACCCGCCACTGCGGGGTGTGGAACTCCACCACCAGGTTCGCCGCCCACATCAGCGACGCCAGATCCTGGACGACCACCTGTTCGCCGCTCTCCCGGGAGGAGCGCGGCACCTCGGCGACCTCCACCCACGAGGGGGTGCCGGGAGGCGGGTTCTTGGTGAAGAACAGCTGGCCGTCGGGCCCGTCCGGATAGCGGAGGAAGGACAGCGGGCGGTCGCGGAGGTGGGTGAGCAGCGCATCCGCGATCACGGCGTAGTAGTGCAGCACCTCGCCCTTCGTGGTGCCGGTGGCGGGGTGGAGGACCTTCTCCAGGTTGCTGAGGGTCAGCCGCCGCCCCTCCACCTCTGTGATCGGCGTCATACGATGAGAATCCCATGAATCCCTACGTATCGTATGAAAGGGATGAAACGTGCGATCCATTTGGAACGGCGCGATCTCGTTCGGGCTCGTCAGCATCCCGATCAAGCTGGTGAACGCCACGGAGAGCCGCTCGGTGTCCTTCCGGCAGATCCACACCGCGGACGGCGGCCGCATCCGTTACCGCAAGGTCTGTGAGCTGGACGACCAGGAAGTCGCGCAGGCGGAGATCGGCAAGGCGTACGAGGACGCGGACGGGACGATGATCCCGATCACGGACGAGGACCTCGCCGCGCTGCCGCTGCCCACCGCGAAGACGATCGACATCGTCGCCTTCATCCCGGCCACGGACATCGATCCGCTCCAGATGGACAGCGCGTACTACCTCGCGGCGAACGGGGTGCCCGCCGCCAAGCCGTACACGCTGCTGCGCGAGGCCCTCAAACGGAGCAAGAAGGTCGCGGTCGCCAAATTCGCCCTGCGCGGGCGGGAGCGGCTCGGCATGCTGCGGGTGGTGGACGACGTCATCGCCATGCACGGACTGCTCTGGCCCGACGAGGTCCGCAGGCCGGAGGGGGTCGCTCCGGACGCCGAGGTCACGATCCGCGACGCCGAGCTCGATCTGGCCGACGCCCTCATGGACACGCTCGGCGAGGTCGACCTCGACTCGCTGCACGACGACTACCGCTCGGCGGTCGAGGAGCTGATCGCCGCGAAGGCGGAGGGTGTCGAACTGGAGCCCCAGCCCGCCCCGGAGGGCGGCGGCAAGGTCATCGACCTGATGGCCGCGCTGGAGAGCAGCGTCCGCGCCGCCAAGGAGGCGCGCGGGGACGAGGCGCAGGAGGTTGCCGCGCCGGTCACCGAACTGAAGTCCCGCAAGAAGGCCGCCCCGGCGAAGAAGGCGGCGGCGAGGGCGAAGGCCGCGCCCAAGGAGACGGACGCGAAGAAGTCGACGACGGCCAAGAAGGCGACGGCGGCCAAGTCGGCGAAGTCGACGAGCAAGAAGACGGCGGCGACGAAGGCCGCGTCCAAGAAGGCGGCGGCGAAGAAGACGACACCCCGCAAACGCGCCTCGGCCTGACCGGGAGCGGCTCCTTCCGGCCGCTTCCCGCCCCGTTCCAGCTCGTTCCGGCCGCTTCCCGCCCCGCTCCGGCTCCATCGGGCCCCGGCTCCGCCGGCCGCGGCACGCGCACCCCGCCCGCGCGTGGTCGGCGCCGTGCGCCGGGGTCGTGCGCGGGGTCCGTCCACGTTCCGGAGCCGGTGCTACGCCTTTCGGGCGATGCCGTAACGGCGACACGCGTAACGCACCCGTACGGAGCAGGTGTTGAGGGAGCATTGACAGCCCAAAACAGCCCGGCTACTTTCGGCCCAGGCCGAAACTGCCGGACTCTTCGCTCGTTTCCCCAGGTCCCCAGGGCTTCCGGAGGCCCCCATGAAGACAGGGTTCAAGCGCGCCACCGTTCCTCTCGCACTGATCATGCTCACCACGCTCACCGCCGCCGGCTGCGGCGACGGTGACAGTGGCGCAGGATCCAAGAAGGTCACCGTCTGGATGTACCCGGTGATCATGGATCCGAAGGCCAACGCCGCCTACTGGGACGGGATCGAGAAAGGCTTCGAGGCGACGGAGAAAGGCGTCGACCTCACCGTCGAGCAGCTCCCCTGGGAGAACCGGGACCAGAAGCTCGCCACCGCGTTCGGCAGCGGCAAAGGCCCGGACGTGGTCCTGCTGGGCCCCGACCAGATCCCCCAGTACCAGGCCAACGGGGCGCTCCAGCCCGTCGACCGGGCCATCGAGGACGCGAAGAGCGCCTTCCGCCCGGCCGCCCTGGAAGCCATGACCCAGGACGGAAAGGTCTACGCGGCGCCGATCTACCACACCGTCACCAGCACGCTCTACAACAAGAAACTGCTGGAGAAGGCGGGCATCGCCGAGCCGCCCGCCACCTGGGACGACATCAGGGCCGCCGCCCCGAAGCTGAAGCAGGCCGGCGCGAGCACGCTCGACTACTCCGCGAGCAACGAGGCCTCGCTCAACATGAGCTTCTATCCGCTGCTGTGGCAGGCGGGCGGCAAGGTCTTCGACGACAGCGGCAAGAAGGCCGCCTTCAACAGCGCCGAGGGCGTCGAGGCCCTCACCTTCCTCGTCGACCTGTACAAGGGCGGTTCCGTCCCGAAGTCCGCGATGACCAACGCCAACCTCTTCACCGACCAGGCGCTGGGCAAACAGCAGGTCGCGATGGGCTTCACCAACACTCCGGCCGACGCCGTGCTGGCCGAGCAGGCCTGGGGCAAGGGCAACGTGATCGTCGGCCCCGCGCTCACCGGCCCCCGGAAGCAGGTCTGCTTCGGCATGCCGGGCGGGCTCGGCATCAACGCCAAGTCCAAGAACGTGGCGGGCGCCGAGAAGTTCATCGCGTACATGGTCCGGCCCGCGCAGATCGAGTCCATGGGCAAGGCGGGCGGCTTCTTCTCCCCACGTACGGACGTCACCGTCCCCAACGACAGCACCTACGCCAAGGAGTACCAGCAGGCGCTCGACCACACCTATCCCGGTGAGCCCAACCCGGCCGCCCGGCAGCTGATGGCGCTGCTCAGCCCCGAGATCCAGGCCGCGCTGACCGGCAAGAAGAGCCCGAAGGCCGCCCTGGACGCGGCGGCCGACGAAGCCGACGACCTGCTGGCGCGTCAGCGTTGAGCAAGCTCGCCGCCGACGAGGTCGCACCGGAAGAGCCCCTGCCCGAAGCCGGCCCGGAACCCGGCGAGGGCGGGGGCGGGCCCGGCGTGAGTGCCGGCCGGAGCCGGATCCTGCGACGGCGCGAGGCCCTGGTGGGCCTCGCGTTCGTCGCGCCGATGCTCGCGCTGTTCATCGTGTTCCGCTTCGGGCCGACGCTCGGCGCCGCGTTCCTCTCGCTCACCGACTACCGGCTCAGCGGCGAGTGGACCTTCACCGGTGCGGGGAACTACACCCGCCTCCTCCAGGACGACCTGTTCTGGGAGAGCCTCGGCGTCACCGCCGTCTACACCGCGCTGTACGTCCCGATGACCGTCGCGCTCGCCCTCGGCACCGCCGTCCTGCTGCACCGCACGCTCTGGCTGCGCGGCTTCTTCCGCGGGCTGTTCTTCCTCCCGTACGTCACCAGCATCGTGCTGGCCGCCGTCATCTGGAAGTGGATCTACGAGGTCGAGGACGGACTGCTCAACGCCACCCTCGGCGCCCTCTCCCTCGGCCCGGTCGACTTCCTCGGCAGCGAGTCCCTGGTCCTGCCCTCCATCGCCGCCGCCTCGGCGTGGAAGGGCTTCGGCTACTCGATGCTGATCCTCCTCGCCGGACTCCAGTCCATCCCGCGCGAGGTCACCGAGGCCGCCACCATCGACGGCGCGAACGGCTGGCAGCGCTTCCGCTGGGTCACGCTTCCCCTGCTGCGGCCCGTCCTGTTCTTCGTCCTCGTCATCGAGGCGATCACGGGCTTCCAGGTCTTCGACGCGATGTACGTCATGACCGCCGGCGGCCCGGTGCGCGCCAGCTACTCGCTCGTCTACTTCCTCTACGACTCCGGCTTCAAGTTCTTCGACTTCGGGTACGCGAGCGCCGTCGGCCTGGTCCTCTTCCTCGTCGTCCTCGTCTTCTCGCTCATCCAGCGGAGGCTCATCGGAAGGGACACGGACTGATGGCGACCCCCACCGCGCCGCGGCGGGCCACGGCCCGGCTCGGGCTTCCCGTGCTCCTGGTCCTGGTCGCGTTCGTGACCGTCACCCCCTTCGTCATCATGGTGCTGGTGTCGTTCGCGCCCTCCGGCGGACAGACGCTTCCGGGCGCCTTCGACATCACCCGCGCCACGTTCGCGAACTTCACGGACGTGCTGGAGGACGCCGACGTCACGCGATGGGCGGTCAACTCGCTCATCTACTCGCTCGTGTCGGTGCTGCTCATCCTGCTGTTCTCGTCCATGGCCGGCTACGCGTTCGCCAAGAAGCGCTTCCCCGGCCGCGAGGTGCTCTTCTGGTCGTTCCTCGCGACCCTGATGGTGCCGTTCCAGGCCACCCTCATCCCGTACTACATCCTCGTCTCCGAGCTGGGCGGCGTGGACACCTACTGGGGTCTGATCGTGCCGACGCTCGCCAACTCCCAGGCCGTCTTCCTGATGCGGCAGTTCATCATCCAGCTGCCCGACGAGCTCTTCGAGGCCGCCAAGATCGACGGGGCCTCGGAGTGGCGCATCTACACCACGATCGTCGTACCGCTGATCCGGCCCGTGCTCGCCACCCTCGGCGTGTTCGTCTTCCTCTGGCACTGGAACGACTTCCTGTGGCCGCTGGTCATCGGCCAGTCCGAGCAGATGCGCACGCTCACCGTGGGGCTCGCCACGCTGGAGGGGGAGAACGTGACGATCAACCAGATCATGGCCGGAGCCACCATCACCGTCATCCCCTGTCTGCTCGTCTTCGGGCTGCTCCAGCGGTATCTGACGGACTCGATCGCCACCTCCGGGCTCAAGTCGTGACCGTCGCCGCGCCCACCGTCGCCGCACCCGCCCGCCCCGCCCTCACCGTCGTCGACGTCAACCGGATCCTCGGACCCCTGCCGAACGACGACGTACCGAGCCGCGACGAGGACGGACTCGTCAAGGAGCTGGAACGGCTGAGGATCGACACGGCCTGTGTCGTCCACTCCCACGCCGTGTACGGCGACCCGCGCGACGGCAACGCCCGGCTCGGCCGCATCGCCGGCGAACGGCTGCGCCCCGTCCCCGTGCTCGTGCCGGGACCGCTCGGCACCGGTGACTGGACGGGCGGCGGGGCCCCGCTGGTACGGCTCTGCCCCGACCGGCACGGCTGGGCCGCGACCGGACCGTACGCCCTGGGCCTGACCGCCGCGCTGTCCCTGGCCGGCGTCACGGTGCTGCTCGACTGGGGGGCCGTCACGGCGGCCGACGTGGACCTGCTGGCCGGCACCAGGCCCCGGCTGCGGATCGTCCTCACCGGCACGGGCTACCGCGGCCTGCGCGAACTCACCGAACTCCTCGACACACACGAACTGCTCCACGTGGACACCTCCACGCTCGCCGGACACCGCCAGGTCGAGTGGTTCGCCCAGCGGTACGGCGCCCACCGCATCCTCTTCGGCACCGGCGCGCCCGTCAGCGACGACGCCGGCCCGCGCCACCTCCTCGACACCCTCGACCTGCCGGCCCACGACACGTCCCTCATCGCCGGCGCCAACGCGCTACGCCTCCTCGGCGGCGGGGCGTGAACCCGCTCGCGCCGGGCGTCTGCGTGCGCGCCCCCGGCGGGCTGCGCGTCATCGACGCCCACGGCCACCTAGGGCGCTGGGGCGCCTTCGCCATCCCCGACGGCTCCGCCGCCTCCCTGGTGGCCATGATGGACCGCTGTGGTGTCGGAACAGCCTGCGTGTCCCATCTGCTCGCCGTGGGCCCCGACGCCCGGGCCGGCAACGCCCTCCTGCTGAAGGCCCTCGCCGCCCACCCCGGCCGGCTCCTCGGCTACGCCGTCCACAACCCCCACGACCCGGAGGCCGCCCCACGTCTGCGCGAGCTGCTCGCCGTACCGGGCGTCATCGGGGTCAAGCTCCATCCCGAGGTCCATGAACTGGCCCTCGACGACCGCGCCTACACCCCCGCCTTCGAGGCCGCCGCCGACCACGGCCGTGTCGTCCTCGCCCACAGCGAGCACGGCAGCCGCTGGTCCGACGCCCCCCGCTTCGTCACCGTCGCGTCGCGCCACCCGGGTGTGCCGCTGCTCATGGGCCACTCGGGGCTGTTCCCGCAGGGCTACGGCCCGGCCGCGGAGGCCGCCGCGCGCTGCCCCAGCCTGGTCCTGGAGACCTGCGGCTCCCGGATGACGGCCCGCCACCTCACCCGGCTGGTCGCCGAGGTGGGCGCGGACCGGATCGCCTTCGGCTCGGACGCCGTCTTCCTCGATCTGCGGATCGGTCTCGGACGTGTGCTGCTCGCGGACCTCGCGGAGAACGAGCGGGAGCAGGTCCTGCACGGCACCATGGCCGCCCTGCTCTCGCGGGCCACCGGGTGAACCGCCGCTGCGGAGCGCGACGGACACGGGCGCGACGGTGAACCGTCCGCAGTGGCCCGTCTGGCCGCCGCCCGCCACCGACGAGCAGCGGCGGGCACTGCTGCGGGTCCTCGACAGCGGCCGCTGGGGCGCGACCGACGGCACGGAGACCCGGGACTTCGCGGCGGCCTTCGCGGCGCGCGTGGGTGTCGCTCACGGCGTGTGCACGGTCAACGGCACGGTCGCGCTGTTCCTCGCCCTGCGCTCCCTCGGAGTCGGTCCCGGCGACGAGGTGATCGTCCCCGCCTACACGTTCGTGGCCAGTGCGACCGCCGTGGTGCTGGCCGGCGCGGTACCGGTCGCCGCCGACGTACGGGAGGACACCCTGCACCTCGACCCCGAAGCCGTACGCCGCCTCGTGGGTCCGCGTACGAAGGCCGTCATGCCGGTGCATCTCGCGGGCGCCCCCGCCGATACGGAGGCACTGCGCGGCCTCGGCCCCGCCGTCGTGGAGGACGCGGCGCAGGCGCACGGAGCCGCACGCCACGGCCGGCCCGCGGGCGGCCTCGGGGACGCCGCCTGCTTCAGCTTCCAGTCGAGCAAGGCGATGACCGCGGGGGAGGGCGGCATCGTCGTCACCGACGACCACCGTACCTACGAGCGGCTGTGGGCGATGCACAACGTCGGCCGCAGCCCGGACGGCGGCTGGTACGAGCATCCGGAGCTGGGCTGGAACCTGCGCATGACCGAGTTCCAGGCGGCCCTGCTGCATCCCCAGCTCGCCCTGCTGGACGGTGGGATCGACCACCGTGCGGCCTGTGCCGGCGCGCTCGCCGAGGCTCTCGGCGAGGTCAGGGGCCTCGCACTCGTCCCGCCCCCGCCGGGCACGACCCGCCACACCTGGCATCTGGCGATGCTGCGTTACGACCCCCGCGCCTTCGGCGGCCGCCCGAAGTCCGCGTTCCTGAAGGCGATGGCGGCCGAGGGCGTCCCGATCGACCCCGGCTACCGTTCGCTGACCCGTGTGCCGTACGTCGGCAACGCCGCGCCCTGCCCGGTCGCCGAGGCCGCGGAGGACAGCGTCGTCTGGGTGCGTCAGGCCCTGCTGATGGCGGACGAGGCGGCGATGGGGGCCGTGGCCCGGGCCGCGCTGACCGTCCAGCGCGCGTTCACGCGTTGAGCTCCCCGAACGCCTCGATCGCCCGCAGCGCGTCGGCCTGCGGCATCCCCGGCGGCTGGACCCGCAGCACCAGCCCGTCCGCGCCCATCTCCGCGTACCTCCCGATCCGTTCTGTGCACTCCTCGGGCGAACCGATCACCGACCGCGCCACGATGTCGTCCCACTGCTGCGCATAGCGCGCGGCGTCCATCGAGGTGCGCTTCCAGTCGCCGTACGCGTCGTACAGCCCCCGCAGCGGCCTCTCCAGCGCGTTGCGCGCCCGCTGGGTCGTCGCGGCGGCGTACCCCTCGCGGCAGACGATGACCTCCGCCCCCAGCGAACGCGGACCCCGCGGGTGGGCGCGGTAGGCGCGGATCTTCTCCGGCAGTTCCTCGTCGGTCTCGTTGAACGACGTCGTCCATCCGTCGCACATCCGGGCCGTGCGCTCCAGCGCGGCCGGCACCCGCCCGCCGTTCCAGATCCGCGGCCGCGGGTTCTGCACGGGCCTCGGCGACAGATAGGCCCCGTCCACCTCGCTCCAGCGGCCCTTGTACGTCACCTCGTCCTCGGTCCACAGCCGGGTCAGCAGCTCCAGGCACTCCTCGAACCGCGGCACCCGCTCGCCCGGCCGCGCGCCGAACAGGGTGAACTCCTCGGGGCGGTAGCCCAGCACGAACCCGGCGGTCAGCCGCCCGCCCGACAGCACGTCGATGTGCGCCAGCGTCTCGGCCAGCCACACCGGCTGGTAGACGGGAGCGATCAGCCCGGCCGTCGCCAGCCCGATCCGCTCCGTGTGCGCGGCGAGATACGCCAGCGAGGTGAGCGCCTCGTGGTAGCCGGGCCGGTGCAGATGACGCTCACCCAGCACGACCCAGGCGAAGCCCGCCTGTTCCGCCAGCCGCACCTGCTCCACGGCGTCGGCGAGCCGCGGCCGGTCGGCCTTGTCCGCATACAGGTTGACGTACAGGCCGAGGCGCATCGAAGCGGAATCCCTTCCTTTACGGTCCGGACCGTAAAGGCTAGCGTAGCGGCGACGACCGCAACAGACGGGCAACGGACGGGAGAGAACGCCGATGTCTGCGACGGACCAGCTGGTGCGCCGGCTGCGCGGCACCGTACTTCCGGCAGTCGCAACCCCCATGGACCAACGGGGAGTTGTCGACTTCGACGCACTGCGCGGATACGCGGAACGCATCGCCGCGCACCCCGTCGGCGGGGTCGCCGTATGGGCGCACACGGGACGCGGGCTGTATCTCTCCGAGGCGGACCGCCGACGGGTGCTGGGGGTGTGGCGCGCGGCGGTCGACCGGCCGGTCGTGGCCGGCGTGGGGGTACCACGCTCGACGTCGGTCACGGGACTTCGTGACGCGGTCGACGCCACCGTGGCGATGGCGGTGCAGGCGGCCGAGGGCGGCGCCGACGCCGTCATGGTCTATCCGCTGGCGCAGCTCGACGGCGACGAGGACGCGGCCCTGGCGCTGCACGAGGAAGCCGCCTCGGCGAGCGGCCTCCCCGTGCTCGGGTTCTTCCTGCACGGGGAGGCGGGCGGATACCCGTACCCGCCGCGGCTGGTGAGCCGGCTGCTCGCACTCCCGTCCGCCGCCGGCGTCAAACTCGCCACCCTCGACCGGGCGATGGCCTGCCAGGACGCGATCCGCGCGGCACAGCCCGGCGGGAAGCTCGTCATCACCGGCGAGGACCGGATGTTCGGACCCTCGCTGATGTGGGGCGCCGACTCGGCCCTCGTCGGCATCGCGGCCGCCCGGGTGCCGCTGACGGCCGCCGTGCTCGACGCGTGGCGGGACGGCGACCACGGTGCGTTCGTGCGGGCCTCGGCCCGTCTGGACGCCTTCGCGGAGGCCACGTTCCTCGATCCGATCGAGGGCTACGTGCAGCGCATGCTGTGGGCGGCGGTGTGGGAGGGCCTGATCCCGCAGGAGTCGGCCCACGATCCGTACGGGCCGGGGCTGCCCGCGGCGGAGCGGCAGACGGTGGTGGAGTGCCTGGAGCGGCTCGCGAAGGACCCCGACGCGGCGTAGCCCCTCCCGGCACCCCTGACACCCGTCACACCTTCAGGTCGAACAGCTCGGCCGCGTTCCGCCACAGGACCCTGTCGAGCTCGTCCTCCGTGAAGTGCGCGTCGCGCAGGACGCCGAGGGACCAGCAGGGGTCGATCAGGGTGGCGTCGGTGCCGAAGAGCATGCGCTCGACCGGGACGCCGGCCTCACGGGCGTAGGCGATGCGGCCCGCGTCCGCGGCCGTACGGCAGTGCTCCAGATACAGGCCCTCGCAGGACGCCGCCGCGTGCGCGGCCTCGCGCCAGGCGTCACCGCCCGCGTGGCCCATGATGACGCGGAGTCCCGGCCGGGCCGCGACCATGTCGGCCAGCTGGAGGACCTCGCGCCCCCAGGTGTGGAGCAGCAGCGGCACCCCGGCCTCGGCGATGACGTCGAAGGCCTCCGCCATCTCGCGCGAGCCCGGCAGCCGCCCCGGATAGTGGGTGTGGATCTTCGCGCCGACGAACCGCCCGGAGTCCAGACAGCGGCGCAGATCGGCCGCGCTCTCCTCGATCCGGTTCGGGTTCACCACCGCGTAGCCGTACAGCCGTGGCCGGGAGGCCAGTTCCTTCAGCAGCGCCGCGTTGCCCGCGACCGCGTCGTACACCACCGCCTCCGACGCCGACACCAGCTGCAGATCGATACCGTAGCGGTCCATCTGCCGCAGATTGGTCTCCGCGTCGCCGCAGGTCAGGTGGAACTGCCAGCGCCCCACATGGGCGTGCACATCGATGATCGGCATCAGGCGAGCAGCTCCTCGACGTTCCTGGTGGCGATGGCGGCACGGTCGTCGTCCGAGATGTCCGCGTACCGAAGCCTCAGCGTCAGCGGTGAGATGTCCATGAAGGGGGTGCGCGAGCCGAAGACGAGATGGCGCGCACCGACCGAGTCCACGACCCGCTCGACGGAGTCGGGCCCGGACAGCATCCGCGTGGTGACCCGGAATCCGGGTTCCTCGCGGGCCATCAGCAGAAAGTCCGCCAGCAGATAGGCGTGCAGGTCCAGGAAGACCACGTCCGCGCCCCGGTTCATCAGCGGCGGACCGTAGCGGCGGGGGTCCCCGTCGTGGAGGAGCACCATCCCGCGGTCCAGGGCGAGGTCGACGACCCGCCGGTAGCCGGGGAAGCCGGGGTCGGCGGCCTGCTCGACAGTGAACACGCGCAGGAAGCGCACTCCGGCCGCCGTCAGCTCGTCCAGCCGGTCCTCGGCGGTCAGCGCGTCCCGTACGTCGATCGTGCCGACCGGCAACAGCTCCGGGCAGTCCGCCAGATCGCGGAGCGTCTCCTCGTTGCCCGCTCGGTCGTCGAACAGCGGTCCGCGCGTGGACAGCGCCAGCGCCCCGGACACGGGGGAGCGGTCGAGCCGTCGTCGTACCTCGGCGAGCGGGAAGTCCCGGTGGTGCCGGGGCCACGACCCGTACAGCACGTCCACGTCCCAGCCGATGGTCTCCTCGGGGGACGGCGTCAGCCAGTCGTAGGCGCTCAGCCGCTCGTGCGCGGTCGTCGTGCTCGTGCTCATCCCGCTCCCACCTCGCCCAGCGCGCGGGCGATCCGGTCCACGTCGTCCTCGGTGTACGCCTCGTTCCACTGAAGCACCAGCAGCGTACGGTCGATCAGCGTCTCCGCACGGGGACACAGGCCGGGCGGGTGGCCGGACAGTGCCGGATTGGCGTACAGCGGCCGCTCCAGATAGCCGGGCAGCGCCGGGACGCCCGCCTCCTGAAGTCCCTTGGCCCAGCGGGAGTTGTCGTCGACGAGCAGCGGCATCACCCACCAGGCGTGACCGGCCCGCCGCTCCGGCATCCGGGCCGCGGCCGACAGCCCGAGCCCGTCGAGGGCGCTCGCGAGGCGCCCGGCTCGCTCGCGCCGTACGCGCACGACATCGGCGACCCGGGTGAGCTGGACGCGGGCGACCGCCGCGACGAGTTCCGTCATGCGGTAGTTGAGGCCCATCGTGCGGTGGATACGGCCCTCGGCGCGGTCCCAGCCCTTGTCCATGAACAGCCGCATACGGCGGGTCAGTTCCGGATCGTCGGCGATGCAGAGCCCGCCGTCACCGGCCGTGATGTGCTTGTACTGCTGGAGACTGAAGCAGGCGATGTCCCCGACGGTGCCGAGCAGCCGGCCGGAGGCGTCCTCGCCCAGCCACGCCTGTGCGCAGTCCTCGATCAGCAGCAGCCCGTGGCGGTCGCAGATCTCCCGCAGCCGGCCGGCGTCCGCGGCGCCGCCGAAGAGATGGACGGCGATGACGGCCCTGGTGCGCGGCGTGATCGCCGCCTCCACCGCGTCCGGGTCCAGGTTCCCGTCCTCGGGCCGTACGTCTGCGAACACCACCCTCGCGCCCTGCGCGAGGACCGGTGCGACCGTGCCGAAGTCCGAGATCGGCGTGGTGATGACCTCGTCCCCGGGGCCGACACCGGCCGCGGCGACCGCGAGATGGACCGCGGCCGTGCCGGAGCTGGACGAGACGGCCCCGGAGCGCCCGTACAGCGCCGCCATCTCCGCTTCCAGCGCCCGGGTCTCCGTCCCGAACGCACCGCACAGGACGGCCGAGTCGAGGACCCGCAGCACCGCGGCGCGTTCCTCCTCGCCGATGGTCCTGCCGCGTGGTTCGAGAACTGTGGGCAGTGGCATTTCCCGTTGCGGCATCGGGGGATTATCCTCTCGGCAGCACACGATTATGGCCTGGGCCGAAAGTAGAACTCCCGTCGTC
This sequence comes from Streptomyces sp. NPDC091376, assembly GCF_044757085.1. Taxonomy (NCBI): domain Bacteria; kingdom Bacillati; phylum Actinomycetota; class Actinomycetes; order Kitasatosporales; family Streptomycetaceae; genus Streptomyces; species Streptomyces sp. NPDC091376. Next base: position 83,764 of record NZ_JBIVUF010000024.1, read on the forward strand.
GGTCGTCAATCACGCGTCAACCTCGAAGGAACGTGCGTCGAACCCCGGCAGAACGTGCGTCAACCCCGCAGGTCGTGCGTCGACCCCAGCAGAACGGAGACCGGGCCATGCCGCTCACGGTCGGCGTGATAGGCCCCGAGGACCTGGTCCACAAGGTGGTCGCCGTGGGCGGCGGCCAGGCGGGCCCGGCCCAGCTGCTGCCGCTGCCGTACCGCCACGAGGACGAGACGACGGACGTCGTCGCCGCGGCGCGTTCCTCCGCGGACGCCCTGCTCTTCACCGGAGTGGTCCCGCACTCCCTCGCCGCCGCGGCCGGCGTCCTCGACCGCCCCGCGATGTACGTCCCGTACAGCGGCGCCACCCTCCTGCGGGCCCTGGTCGAGCTGCTCCGCCTCGGCCACGACGTCTCGCGCGTCTCCATCGACACCCTGCGCCGCGACGAGGTGCTGGAGACGCTCACCGAGGCGAAGTTGCCCACGGACCACGTACAGGTGCTGCCCTACCGGCCAGGGCTCACCTCGCAGGATCTCGTCGACTTCCATCTCGACGCGCGGGACACCAGGAAGTCGAGGGTCGCGATCACCTGCCTCGGCTCGGCGTTCCACGTCCTGGAGCACCGGACCCACGCGGTACGGCTCGCTCCCTCACGGCACTCGATCCTGGCGACGCTCCAGGCCCTCGTCCTGGCCACGGCGGGACAGCACAGCGGCGACGCGCAGGTCGCCCTCGGCGTCATCGACCTGCCCGCCGCGGCCGGCGGGCCGGCCGACGAAAGACTGGCCGAGGACGTACGGATCCTCGGCGGAAGCCTCGCCGCCCTGCCGGACGGGCAGCGGCTCGTCGTCACCACCCGGGGCGTGCTCGAGAAGGCGACCGAGCAGTTCACCCGAATCCCGTTCCTCGACGGCCTCGCCGCCCGGCACGGCACCGCGCACATCGGCTTCGGGCTCGGGCGCACCGCCGCTGAGGCGGAGGCCCTCGCCCGCCGTGCCGTCAACCGGGCGCGGTCCGTCGGCGCCGCCGCCGGGGTCGTGTCGATGACCGACGACGTCGACATCGTCATCGACCCCGCGCTCGGGGACGCGGCGAGCGAACCCGCCGCGCCCGAGAGCGCCGCGCTGCTGGCCCGCCGGGTGGGCATCAACCCCCAGACCCTGGACCGGCTGCGGGAACTGGCCGCCGCGGACCCGGAGGAGGGGCTCACCGCCCACGTCGTCGCCGAGCACCTGTCCGTTCAGCAGCGCACGGCCCGGCGCATACTCAAGCGGCTGGAGCGGGCGGGCGTGGCCGTCCCGACCGGAAGCCGCCAGGAGGGACAGACCGGCCGGCCGCCGATCGTGTACCGGGTCCGGCTGTAGCCGGGACAACGGCTGCCATGCCACAGGGCCGCCGAGTTGCCGGGACGCGAGGGTGCGGGGGTGCCCGGACGCGGTGTGCCGTTTGCGGACGGCCGCCCGGCGGGAAGTTACGGTCCCGACCGAAACGACGTCACAGCGAAGGAGCTGAGCCGCGTGAAGATCGCGTCGTTCCACACCCGAGTCGTCCGCGCCCCCTACCGCCGCCCGTTCGCGATCAGCAGCGGCACCAGCCCCGAACTCATCAGCCTGCTCGTCGAGGTGCGTACCACCGACGGTGCTTCCGGCTTCGGCGAGTCCTCCCCGATGACCGCGTACACCGGCGAGACGCTCGCCGGGCTGCGGGCCGCCGTCACCGAGCACGCCGCGCCCGCACTCCTCGGCCGAGACCCGCGCGACCTGGCCGGAGCCCACACCGCGATGGACGCCGCGATCCGCGGCCAGCACCTGGCCAAGGCCGCTCTCGACCTCGCCCTCCACGACCTCGCCGCCCGCGCGGCCGGCTGGCCCGCGCACCTCCTCCTCGGCGGCGCCGTCACCCGACGCGTCCCCACCACCTGGGTCGTCGGCCTCGGCAGCCTCGAAGAGAGCGCGGAGGAGGCCGCCCGCCACGCCGAGCGCGGCTTCCCGCACATCAAGCTCAAGGGCGGCGAGGACCCGGAGCGCGACGCCGAACTCGTGGCCGCCGTACGCAAGTCGATCCCCGAGTCCGTCGAGCTGTCCCTCGACGCCAACGAGGGCTACGAGCCGGGCGGCGCTCTGCGTACGGTCCAACGCCTTGCCGACGCCGGACTCGACCTGATCGAACAGCCCCTGCCCCGCTGGGACCTGGCCGGGCTCGCCGCCCTGCGCGCCCACGGCGGCGTACGGGTCATGGCCGACGAGTCCCTCCAGTCGCTCCACGACGCGCTGGAGCTGGCCCGCCGCGGCGCGGCCGACGTCCTCAACATCAAGATCCTCAAGGTCGGCGGACTCCACCGGGCCCGTCAGATCGCGGCCCTCGCGGAGGCCGCCGGCCTCGCCGTGAAGATCGGCAGCATGCCGGAGCTGGGTGTCGCCACCCTGGCGGCCGCCCATCTGTCCGCGGCCCTCCCGCACGCCACGGTCCCGCCGGACCTGGTCGGACCGCTCCTGGTCGAACAGGAACCGCTGGCCCCGGAGGCGTTCGCGGCGACGGCCGGCACCGGTCATGTGGAGCTGCCGGACCTGCCGGGACTCGGCCACCGGCTGGCGCCGCTGTGAGCGGCGGGGCGGAAGCCCTCTGCACCGCCGTCGACGTGGGCTGATGAGCCATCAGCCCGACGCCGACCGCGGCTGGTTCACGAACGTCTGCGGGAATCCTTCACTCTTCACGGGTCTCCGGTACGACGCCGGTGACGCCGTCGGCCACCGCGGTCGCCGGTCCGCATATGCGGACGACGGCCGCCCGGTGACGGAGACGGTGCCGGCGGCGCGGGCTGGATCGCCCAGGACTCGGAGGCCCGCTCGTCGGCTTCGATCACGTCGTCGCCGTAGAGGCCCTGCAGCCAGTTGGACTGGTAGACGGTGTCGAGGTAGCGCTCACCGAGGTCCGGGGCGAGGGCCACCGCGGTGTGACCGGTCGTCTCGTGCTCGGCCAGCCAGCCCATCGCGCCGCTGACCACCGTTCCGGTGGAGCCACCGAACAGGAATCCGTTCCGGGCCAGCGAGTGGCAGGCGCGGATGGTGTCCTTCTCCTCGACGCGTATGACCTCGTCCACGTAGGACTCGTCGAGCAGCGGTGGACGGATGCTCATGCCGAGACCGGGAATCATCCGGCGACCCGCCTCGCCACCGAAGGACACCGAGCCCACACTGTCGACCGCGACGATCCGCACCGGCCGGTGCCACTCGCGGAAGTAGCGCGCACAGCCCATCAGGGTGCCGGTGGTGCCGGCCCCGATGAACAGGGTGTCCAGCTGCGGGAACTGCCGCGCGATCTCCGGCGCCGTCCTGCGGTAGTGCGCCTTCCAGTTGCTCGGATTGGTGTACTGGCTGAGCCACACGTACCGGCGGTCGGAGGCACACAGAGCGCGGAGATAGTCGATCCGTGCGCCGAGGAAGCTGCCGTTCGCCTCCTGACCGGCGATGACGTGCACCTGGCTGCCCAGCGCCTCCATCATCAACCTGGTGGTCAGGTTGCAACGGGAGTCCGTCACGCAGAGGAACCGGTAGCCCTTGCTCGCCGCGATCATGCTCAGCGCCACACCCAGGTTTCCCGAGGAGGACTCTACGAGGATCGAATCCGGCTTCAGGACACCGTCCCGCTCGGCGGCCTCCACCATCTCGATCGCGGCCTTGAGCTTGATCGAGCCGGCGAAGTTGAAGCCCTCGCACTTCAGGAAGAGCGAGTGTCCGAACATCGACGCGAGGTCGATGTAGAGCTCGTCTTCGTTGAAGTCGTAGGGAGCGGATATGACAGGCACGATGGCCTCCTCATCTGCAGTGGACCACGCGGGGTCCCTGCGTCAGCGGCCGCGGTGTCGTGCGCATTGACCTGCGGCGACCTGACCGGTGATCTCTCCTGCGATCAGTCCTGCGATCAGCCTCCTCACGGGCTTCCGTCAGCTGGGCCGTAGCGGCGCAGCTCGTGGAAGAAGTTGTCGACGACCTGCAGTTCGCCGGAGCGCTGCACCTCGTCGTAGATCCATTTGCCGACCGCGAGGTCGAGCACGCCGAGGCCGAAGGGCGAGAACACCACCGGCCGGTCCCTCGGCACCGCCACCCGGTCGGACATCACGTCGTCGAGCGTGCCGGTGAGGAAGTCGCGGCCGCCGGTGAGCTGTTCGGCCAGATGGGGCGAGGTGTTCGCCTGGAGGCAGTGCTCGACGTCGTCGACGATGTTGGCCGAGGCGAGCAGGATCTCCGGCGCGAGGTCGCGCAGCGACACGTGCAGCACCAGCGGATTGTGCTCGAACCACGACAGGTCGCCGACATGCGGCTCACCGGCCACGGTCGCGAAGACCACCAGGTCGCTGAAGCGGACCAGTTCCTCGGCGCTGTCGTGCACGCTGATCCGTCCGGCGGTGCCCGACTGCTCCAGATAGCAGCGGAAGCCGGCCGCGCTGTCGGCGGACACGTCATGGACGCCGATCTCGTCGAACGACCAGCCGGTGCCCGCCAGGAACGTGTGGATGTAGCGGGCGATCAGACCCGTACCGAAGAACCCGACGCGCAGCGGCCGCAGCCCTCCGCGGCTCAGCCAGTCCGCCGCCAGCGCGGCCGACGCGGCCGTCCTGGTGGCGCTGATGATGGAGCTCTCCAGGCAGGCGAACGGATAGCCCGTGTCGTGGTCGTTGAGGATCAGCACGGCCGAGGCCCGGGGAATGCCCGCCGCGACGTTCGCCGGGAAGCTGGAGATCCACTTCAGGCCGTCCACGCGGACCTCACCGCCGAGCGATGCGGGCAGGGCGATGATCCTGGACGCCGGGCGGTCGGGGAACCGCAGGAAGTACGACGGCGGGTTCACCGAATCGCCGGTCCCGTGCAGCCGGTAGGTGGACTCGATGAGCTCGACGAGCTGCTTCTCGCGGCCCTGCAGCGTTCGCTGCACCTGCTCACCCGAGATCACCGCGAACGCCGGCCGCGCGGTCGGTTGGGCCGTTTCGGTCCGGATGGGGGTCATTGGTCGCTCACCTCGATGGTGGGTGAGCAGTCGGTGAGTCGTACGGGTTCGGCGAGGCCGACGAGGACTTCGCGTGTGCCTTCGTAGGGTTCTCGGCTGTGGGCTGTGCGGATGTTGTCGACGAGCATGAGGTCGCCGGCCTGCCAGGGTTCGCGGGCGGTGTGGGCCTCGTAGGTCTGGTTGAGGAGCTGGACGACGTCCTCGCCGATGGGGTCGCCGTCGCCGTAGCGGGTGTTGAAGGGCAGGCCGTCCTCGCCGTAGACGTCGACGAGGTACTCGCGGACCTCTTCGGCGAGGGTCCACTGGTTGAGGAAGGCGATCTGGTTGAACCAGCAGCGCTCGCCGGTGACGGGGTGGCGGACGACGGCGCTGCGGCGCTGGCGGGTGCGCAGGGTGCCGTCGCTCTGCCAGGCGAAGTCGATGGCGTTGATGCGGCAGTAGTTCTCGATGATGGCTTTGTCGTCGGTGCCGAAGGCTTCGGCGAAGGAGGCGCCGATCTCGTCGTTGTAGCTGCGGGTGAGGAGCCAGCCTTCCTGTTCGAACCGTTTGACCAGTTCCGGGGGCAGGGCCTGGAGCACGGTGGGTGCGTCGGCGACGGCGGTGGCGCCCATCTGGGTGGGGGCGCTGAGGCAGGCGAACATCATCAGGCCGGGGAACTCGAGGGTGTAGCTGAGTTCGTGGTGCATGCACATGGGCTGGTTGGCGGGCCAGGTGGTAGAGGAGTACACACCGCCGGGGTAGGTCTGGCGGGGGGCGAAGGCCTCGCGTTCGCTCATCAGCTCGCCGCCGGCCAGCTGCCGGAAGACACCGCCCACCTGATCGGCATCACTCAGGTTCAGGCCGCGGACCAGCACCGCACCACGCTCGGCGACGACGGCACGCAGCGCCTCACGCTGCTCGGCCGCCCAACGCGCCGCATCGGCGGGGGACTCGATCCGCAGCACGGGTGGCTTGCCCGGCTGCGACTCCACATCGAGCAGTGACGCCTGGGATGAGGACGACATCTCGTTTCCTTTCGGTCTCGGCTCACAGGCTCACGAAGAAGCCGGGAGTACGGCGGCCCGCAGCACGGCATGTGCCGCTTCGGCCGGACGGGTGCGGAGGAAGTAGTGGCCGCCGTCGGTGAGCTCGTACAGATCGACGTGCTCGGCCAGCAACTGCCAGTCGCGGTAGCGGTGTGCGGACTCCGCCGTGAACGGGTCGTCGGCCGCCACGACCACCGTGACCGGCGCGGACAGCTTCACGGCGGGTGGGGACTCCAGGGCGTCGGCGAAGTAGCGGTGCGCGCTCACGCAGTCGTGCCGGTACGCGGCACCGACGTGCTCGGCGCGCTCGGCGTCCAGCTCGCCCAGCTCGGTGTAGCCGCCGTCCGTGCTCAGCCCGGCGGCGATCTCGGCGCTGCTCCGCTCCGTCAGCTCGGCGACGGCGGCGCGCCGCCCGGCGGCGTCACCGAGCAGTTGCGCGGCGAGGAAGACGCGCTGGACCTCCACCCCGCGCTCCTGGAGCCTTCTGGCCGTCTCCAGGGCAGGGGCGGCACCCGAGGAGTGGCCCCACAGGGAGACCGTGGTCGGGCCGAGCCGGATGATCTCGGCGACGACCTGCTCGACCACCTGGTCCAGCGGGGCGAAGGGCTCCCGCGCGGCGGCCACGTCGTGACCGGGCAGCTCGACGGCGTGGACCGCCGGTCCGCCGGGCGCGAGCGACCGGGCCATCGGCTGGAAGTTCACGGCGTTGCCGCCGGCGTAGGGGAAGCAGACCAGGGCGCCGGCTTGTGCGTCGTGCGACGCGGACGGTGACTGCGACAGCGGTTCCAGGAGGGCGGTGTCGGCCTTGGGTTGCGTCTGCTGTGGGCTTGCGCTGTCGAGTTGGGTGGCGAGGTCGGCGAGGACGGGGTGGCGGGTGACGTCTTTGAGGGTGATCTGGCGGTCGAGGGCGATGGCGAGTTTCACG
>NZ_JBIVUF010000025.1:0-87391 GCF_044757085.1 Streptomyces sp. NPDC091376
ACGCCATCCCCGCAACTACCTGGCCTTTCTCGGCCTCGCCGCCGCTCTGTGCTGCTACAAGCGACTCGTCCGCCTCACCACATAGGACACGGCCTAAGTCCGGCCCTCGCCACGGCGGTGGTCGTCGCAGCCGGCCTGACCACGCCGCCCCTGGAGGCCGGGCTGCGGGCGCTGTGGCCGAGTGTGCTGCCCAATCGCCGACTGCGGCACGCCGCGCTCGCCCTCGACACCGGCACGCAGGGCCTGCTGTACATCGTCGGCCCCCTGCTCGCCGCCGCGCTCGCCTCCGCGCACAGCCCGTCCCTCGCTCTCGCCGTCACCGCCGCCCTCGGTCTCGTCGGCACCGCCACCGTCGCGAGCGCACCGCCTTCCCGGCGCTGGCGTCCCGCGCAGCCGACGAGCACGGACGGCGGGCCAGGACGGCGGCTGACCAGCCCCGGCCTGGTGCTGCTCTTCGTCTCTCTCACCGGCATCGGGTTCGCGAGCGGATCCATGAACGTGTGGTCGATCGCCATGGCCGAGCACCACGACGAGGACATGCTGTCCGGGATCCTGCCCGCCGCATTCTCGACCGGCAGCTTCCTGGGGGGCCTCGTCTACGGACGCCGCACCTGGACCAGCACCACCACCGACCGAATGATCACTGCCGGGGCCGCGTTCCTGGCCGGGTGGCTCCCACTTCTCGCCCTCCTGGGACCGTACGCGGCCGCCTGCGCGGTCATCGTGCCCGGCGCCTTCCTCACCGTCGTGGTCGCCTGCGCCTACGTCACCACCGACGCCCTCACCGCCGCGGCCCGCACGAGCGAGGCGTACGCGTGGCTGATCCTGTCCATCGGTGCCGGCCAGTCCGCCGGCACCGCCCTCGCCGGACGCCTCGCCGAGCACCCCTTCGCCAGCGCCGCGCTCCCCGCCGCCGGCGCCGCGTTCGCCCTCACCGTCCTGCTCGCCGCGCGCCCGCACCTCGGCCCGGCTGGACGTTTCTCCCGGGCCGGTCGACACCGCCGCCCACCCCGAGGCCGGCACGAGGCCGCCCAGAACAACCCCGCAAGCCTCTGACATTCATACCCATTTGAGGAGATTCATCTATGGCTGTCCGTACGCAGTGGACTGTCGAGCACTCCTGCTCCCACGAGGTCGTCCATGACCTGTCCAACCGTCCCGCCGACAAGCGCGCCGGATTCGCCCGCTGGCTCGCCGGCCGGGACTGCACCGACTGCTGGAAGGCAGCTCGCGACGCCGACACGGAGTCCACGAAGGAGTGGCTCGCCGCCAAGCGCGCCGAAGAGCAGCAGGCTGCCGTCGAATGGGCGGAAAAGTTCGACATGCCGCAACTGGAGGGCCCGGAGAAGGCCCTGGCCTGGGGCGAGCGGTCCCGCCACCAGCTCATGACCTCCGCTCACACCGCACTGGTCGACGAGGGGCCTTGGGACGAGGCGGACTGGGCGGAGCTGGAGGAGAAGGCCCGCTCCATCACCCGCGCCGGATGGTGGATCGACCAGCGTGATGCGGAGGGCACCGACCTGCTCGAACTCCTCGACGCCGCCGGCGAGGACGACCGCGGGACGGAGAACCCGTTCCGATGACCAGCCGTCAGTGCACGGCCGGGGTCGTGCGTCAGACAGGCCCCCTTCGTAGGGGGGCCACCGTCACGCTGTCTCGTCCTCCGGAATCGGTTCCATCACCTGCCCCAGGCGGGTTCGTATGACCCTCATGCGCGGTGGCGGGGGCGGCTTCGGCCAGCCCTCCTCGCGGGCCTTCTCCACGCGGGTCGAAGCCCAGGCACGCCAGAGATAGACCGGATCGTTCTTCCCGAGGAACCAATAACGGTCAAAGAACCAGTCGCGGCGCTCCTTGTCGTCCAGCTCCGACTTGACGTCCTCAATGCGCGCCGTGACCTCATCGAATGCGCGCTCGATCCTTTCCCGCATCCACCAGAGGCCCTTGTCCCCGTGCGGCCACGTACTGGCTTCCGCGCCGTAGCGCTGATACGTCAGCTGAGCAACCCACGCCAGCAACCCCTTGTCGCTCTTGCCCTGATTGCACGGCCCACAGGCCGGGACCATGTTGACCCAGTGGTCCCACCCGGCATGCGTTACCGGGACGACGTGATCGATCTCCGCTGACTCGGCAGCGTCGCAGTAGACGCAACGCCCCATGTTGGTGAACAGCACCATCAGCCTGATCCACATGTCCTGCTTCTTCCGGCCCAAGGCACCCCCCGTGTTCGGGAGGAACTTAGCGGGCAGCACTGACAACGTGCGGCAGCCTGGTACAAGGTCAATCGCGTCAGCGAATTGCGGACGCCGCCTCTCGTACCAACGGTTCGTCAGATGCCGTCAGTTGCGCTGCCGATCCGGTTGATCGCGTCGCAACATAGCCGACGATCGCCGGTTAGCCAAACCGGCGATCCTCCGGACCATTGTTCCTCCCACCGCCACCCGCCTCGCGTGGAAAGGAACCGCATGTCCCAGCCCCCGCCCACACCGGTGTTCGCTCCGACACCCGACCCGCTCACCCCGGATCGGGACATCACGCACCAGCACTTCCAGGCCGGCGACACGGTCGTCGTCCTGAAGGGGGTCGCCGGCGGAGAACTGTGGGGTGACGCCATGCGCGTGGTCGCCCCGTCCTGGCACACCCCGACCGACGTGGACGGATGGCGGCTGCGCGATGCGACCGGCGGCGCGCAGTCGTACATCACCGCCCACCCTCGCTACCTCGTGCACCTCTCGCGTCGCTGCCCGGACTGTCTGATCCATCTCCGGGCCATGGAAGATGCCCTTCTGCCGAAGTACACCGACGACAACGCCCTGATCGACTGCGGTTGGTACACCACCACCGCCCTCAACCAGTTGGTGCACATAGCCGACGCCCGGAGCAGCCGGTGATTCCCCGTCTCCACGAGCGGACCCACACGCCGAACGACGTGCTCACCGAGGCGCTGGGACGTCCGGTGTCGCCGGACGAGGGGCTGACCGAGCACACCGTCGTCGCCCACTGGCCGCGCCTCGACTACTACACCTTGGACGACGAGCAGAAGATCTGGACGTCCCTCCAGTGGGCTGAGCACCTCGAAGTCCCGCTCATGGAGCACCCGTTCGCCGCCAGCGTGAACGGCGACCGGCGCGCGATCTTCCACCTCGACGTCCGGCTCCACCCCGACGACCGTGAGCTGACCGGCCCCGAATGGGCCGAAGCCGCCCACCGGCTGGCCCGCGCCGCAGGCATCGAAGTCCCCGGCGAGCCGAACGACTGCCGGTGGATCGCCGTCCAGGCCCAGCCCGGACGCCTCGACCTGATCGCCAACCTGATCCGCCTCGACGGCTCCTGGCACACGCAACCTGCCGAGGTCCTGCGACGCCTCTCGGCCGAGTCCCGCCGCATCGAGCAGGACCTGCGCCTGATGCCCGTACGAAGCACTCCAAGGCCGCCAGCCCTCGCCCGGCCCGCCTCCACAGCATCAGCCCAGCTCGCGGCCATCCTCTCGCAGCTCGCCGACGAGCAGACCGGCCCGTTGGCCACAGTGCGCGGACTCGTCGAACACACCGCCCACCGCATCGCCCACCAGCCCGATGCCGCCAGCACCGCCACGGCGCACTGCCTGGAGCTGATCGCCCGCCGCCTCTACGGCATCCAGCAGGACCTCGACACCACCGCGACCACCTGAACGCACCCACCCGGCCACGCACAGCCTTCCCGGCACTGCCCACCATCACGGCAGCCGCACGGCGATCACCGTAGGAGAAACGTCTCTTTGCCCCTGGCCGACCGATTCCTGACCGTCCGCCGCGACCCGCACTCCGAGGAGGTCCTCGCCCGCGGCGGAGACCCCGAGGCCCACAGCGTCCTGCAGCGTACGGGCTTCGTCCCGGTGGTCCGCGTCCACGAGACCTACCACCGCGCCCCCACCAACCTCATCGAGGGCGACGACACCCGCCTCGGGATCGAAGCGGTCGCCCGGCTTCGGGCCGTCGGATACCACGTCGACTGCGACGAGGACTTCGACACCGACCGCCGACCGGTCCACGATCTGCCGCTGGGCGCCACCGTCGCCCATCTCGCCCAGCGCATCCGCGAAGCCACCACCACCTGGGATGCGGCCGGCGCACTCACCGAACTGACCGCCTCCCACGACGGCATCCTCGCCGCCCTCGAAGAAGTCCTCATCGCCACCGCCGAGTTCCACGACGGCCTTGGCGACGCGGCCGACCCGCACATCGCCCGCCGTCTGCGCTACCTCGCCGACGAGCGTCTCCAAGCCATCCGTAGCGACCTCTCCGACACCCGTAACGCCCTCGCCGACCGGCACGTCCCGCACCCCGGCCGCAGCATCTGCGCCGAAGAGGTCCCCGCCACTGAGCGCGAGCGCTCCGCCGTCTGCGCCTGCCCGCCACCACCGCGCACCGCGCCGGCCCCGCCACCACCTCCCGTGGCCGCCAGCCTGCGCCGCTGACCCCATCTCGCCCAAGGACACCATGCACGATCACGCCAACTCCGAGCGCCTCGCCTCGTACGCCGACGTCCTCGCCGGCGAACTCCCGGGCACCTGGACGAGCTCCTACCACCCTCCCGAGCACAAGGACGACCTCGCCGAACTGTCCGACCGCATCTGGGACCTGGACCTCGTCGCCGCGTCACTCCCTGAGCACCCACTCCAGCAGGCAGCCGTCCTGAGCCGCCCGGACGGAGCCCAGCTCGTCGTCCTGGAACGGCACGACGAACGCGACGGATTCCTCATTGTCGCCGTCGCCCCGCGCGCACTGCCCGACGAGGCGTACCGCGCCGTACCCGAGCCCAACGGCATCGCGCTCGCGGACGATCCGTTCCTGGGCGCCGAGCAGGTCGCCGGCGACCTGCTCGCCCGCTACGAAGCCGCGCTCGCCCAGGTCCGGCACAACGCCCTCGGCGGCATCCAGCCGTCCCAGCCGGATCGGGTCGTCCTGACCTGGCAGCAGGACGGCAGCGTTGCCGCCGCGCCCGTCGGTGACGCAGCCGGCGCCGTCCTGGCTGCTCACGGCTTCATCCAGGATCCGCAGACCGGTATCTACCGCCTCGGCGCAGACGACACCAGGGCCCAGGCCCGCGCCCTGCGCGCGATCGGCCCACAGCTCGACGCGCTCGGCATCGGCACGGCGCTCCAGCACCCCGCAGCTCGGACCGCCCCCAGTGCCGTCCTGCCGCCAGCCCCGGCCGCCACACGGACGTCGGCCTCCAGAGCTCGATGAAGCCAGGGGAGCCCGACTTCCTGGTGCTGGAGTACGTCACCATCACCAAGGACCCACGCACCGGGCTGGTCGTCGCGATCGGCGGGACCGAGCGGGCGGCGGACATTCTCCAGCGCACCGGTGGCGTCCTGACCACTCCCGGCCCCCGCGGGGACTACCACCGTCTTCCCCACGGCCTCCCGATCGAGCAGCAGCGCCTGAAGGCCACCGCAGCATCGCACGCCCTGCTCTGCGCCGGTCACAGCGTCCACCTCGACCCCGCCCTGAACGCGCTGACCGCGCCGAATGGCGAACGCGACGCGGCTCTGCGCTACCTCGCCCAGCTCGCCGAGCGGGCCTCCCGCGCTGAGAGCAGCACCGAGGTCGCCGAGGTCCTGACCGAGATCGCCGGGCCGGCCAGCGGCCTGCTGCCGCTCACCCGGGACGTTGTCGTCAGGGCCTGGATCGCCTTGTCCCCTGCCCCGGACGCCGAGAGCGCAGACCCCGACCCCGACCCCGTCGCCGACCTCGGCAACACCGCCAGCGCGCTATCGCGCGCCGCCCACCGGATCCTCGCCGCCCGCAATCACGCCGCGCGGGCTCCCGAGCGGTCGACAGCCACAACACCGCCGCCGAGCCCCGCGAGGCAGCCGTCCGCCCCCGCACCCCGACGCCGATGAACTGGAGAACCGCCCATGGGCAATCGTGCCGATGATTACGGCACCGACGTCGAGATCTACGTCAAAGCGTTGACCACCACCATCCATGCCGCCACTCCCACCGGCGCCCCGGCCAAGCTCCACGACTTGCTGGAACAGCTCGGGATGGAACGCCACGAGTACCCCCTCGGCACGCCCCTGTACATCTGGCACACCGTGCCCGACCACCTCGGTGCCGAGGAGCAGAAGCACCTGGCGAGCCGGGCGGTCCCGACGCTGCTGATGGCCGGATACAAGGTCAACATCGACCCCGACCTGCTCGACGAAACCGCCTACCAGCAGGCCGTGCGCGAGATCCGCGCCAAGAAGCCGCGCCCCGTCAGACAGCAGCCGCCACGGGCTGCCTCCGCCTCGCGCCCCACACCGTCCCGGCGTACCCCATAACGCCCGTCGGGCGGCCCCGGCTCCATGCTCGGGGCCGCCCGCCCTGCACCGACAGCCTTATCGGAGAACCCAGTAACACCCCGCAAGCCCCCGCCGATCAGCCACCGCCTCACACCGCGCCTCGCCACCGCCCTGTTCCGCCGCTACCTACGCGCCTGCATCACCACCAGCCCCCACCGCCCCTCCCCGCCGGCACCTGCCCGTCCCGAAGCCGTCCCCGGCGAAGCCCGGCGGATCGGCCACCGCCACCACCACTGAAACCGACCCCCGTCCTGGAGGAGCATGCCCCACTCCAACCCATACCCGGTGCGGCTGGCCGACGAGATCGCCCGCCAGCTCGGCCAGCTCGGCGACCACCTCGCGATACTCCCCCCGCATGAAGCAACGCAGGTCATCGCACGCGTTGTTGATCCCGCGGACGGCGTCCTCGCCGGCGTCACCCACCTCGTCTCCGTCAGCAGCACCTTCGCCAAGGTCCAGGCCGAGCGCGGCGCCCTGCCCGCTGAGGTGTGGCTCGCACTGGGGCGGGCCACGAACGAACTCGACGCCATCGGCGGGGACCTGGACGAACACCGAGAGATCCTCCAGCACGCCGGCAACCGGCCCGAGACCGCACCGGCGAAGCCGCCGGCCCCTGCTCCACTCGTCGTACGGCGGCGCCGGTGAAGAGGAAGCAGTGGCAGGGCTGGGGGGCGGGCGAGCAGGCGCAGCAGCACTACCTTGTCGAGCCCCGCGCCCTCGCCGGCGGCGGTGACCTCCGGCACGTCTCCGAGTTCCTGCGCGCTTCAGGTTGGCGGGACAAGTCCAAGGCCGGCGGTCCTCTCGCCATGGAAAGCCCGGACCGCGCGGTCCGTATCACCTACGACCCCTTCGTGCTGCCCGGCGGGTGGACGATCCACGGTGCCGCGAGCGGACATCAAGAGCAGTGGTGGGCAGTCCTCGGGCGGCAAACGCCGGTGGAGATCGTCGCCGGTCTCACCGACGCCCTCACCCGGCCCCGCTCCGCGCACGCCCCCAACGTGTGGGCACCTTTGCGGGAGCACGGGTGGGACCGTCCGCCCAACGCCGAGCACGTGACCGCGACCAGCCCCGACGGCAGCGCCTGGATGCAGTTCCACCAGGGCCCTGACGGCGAGGCGATGTGGTGGTCCGGGGCGAAGGACAAGCAAGGCAACGGCTGGACAGCCCAGTTCGCCCCCAGCACCCCGATGCACCTGGTGGAAGCCTTCTCGATCGCGCTCGCCAGCCCCGAACCCGTGATGCGGCCGCTCGGACGAGTTCCACAGAGCGCCCAGATCCGCACCACGTCCGTGTCCGTGCTGCCCTCCGAGCTCGGCGCCTGGCAGCAGGCCCGGATCACCGCTGCCCGCGCCGCCACCTGGGCTCGCAACGCCGCCCGGAGCAGCCGGCCCCGCACCGCGGCCCGCCCCCACGCCAACGCTGGTGGCGCCCGCACCTACCGCTGATCACCCACCCCCCACGAACCGAGGAGCTTGATGCCCGCACTCACCCCTGACATGGTCCGCACGGCGACCGAGACCCTGTCCCTTCTTACCGACTACCTGCGTGAGAGCCCTGACCCCGAAGAGGCGCTCGCCCTCGTCGAGCCTCTGCTCGACGAGTACACGGGCCTGCCCGTCCAGCTCGCCGACACCTTGCGGGCCCTCGCCCGCGCCGTGCAGGACCATCCGGACACCCCGCGCACCCTCGAGGTCGGACTCCTGATCACGGACCTGCGCACCGCCGCATGGGAGCAGGCAGACCAGCACACCCTCCATTACGTCCTGGACGGCCTCCGGGGCCTGTACGGCAGCGCCGTCGCCACCGAGCCGGACTGCGGCTAGTGCCGCTGAGCGAACGGCAGCTCGCTGCCTTCGCCGACAAGCACGCCTGGCGGATCCCGTTCGACACCAGCCCCCGCCACCTCGCCGGCCCCGGAGACGCCCGCCACGTCACCCATGGCCTGGCCGCCGCCGGATGGAGACCCACCTCCGACCCGCTCAGCGCCGAGATCGTCCTGCGCAGCCCCGATCAGCGGCACAGCCTGCAGTTCGACCCGCAGTCCGGCCACCTCCGCGTGGTGGCGGCTGCGGGCCGAGCCCACCGGCAGCGAGCCGGGCTGGTACGCCGAGTTCGGCGAACTCGTCCCCGCCGAGGTCCTCGCCGCCCTCACCGATGCCCTCGTCGCACCTGCACCCGCCGAGCCGGCCAACCCCCTGCCGGGGCTGGAAGCTGCCGACTGGCTCATCGACGGCCGTGGGGCCGCCGCCTCCGATCCACCGGGGTGCAGGGTGGAGCGCCGACCGGAGAAGGGTGACGGCACCGTGCCGTGGCGCGAACCAGACCGTACGTCCTGGCACATCGAGGTCCGGGACCACCCCGGACCCTCCGCTGCGGGCCCCCGGATCTGGCACGCCTGGTGCGACGGCAACACACCGGAGCACCTCGTGACCGCCTTCATCACCACGCTCGCTGACCGCGCCCCGCTCCAGCGCGGCATGTACCACCGCACCGCCCACGGCGCCGTGCATAAGCCGAGCCCGCTCACCCCGGAGCAGGTCGTCGAGGCACACGCCGCCCGACTCGCCGGCATCCGCAGGCAGGCCCGCGGCGTGCGGCGCCAGCCAGAGGCCGTGACGCCCCCGGCGAAGGAAAACACCACCCGTTCCACCGCTCGCCGCTGATCCCGATAGGACACCCCACCATTCCCCTCGCCCCCGCCGCACATCGCGAGGTGCTGCGTCACCTCGACTGGAGCTACCTCGACGACTGGGCCTCCCACGGCCAGGCCGTCCTCGACATCAACACAGCTGCCCGCCACGCCCCCTCGACCCTGGCCCCGCCACCGACCGCGACCACGGTCCCCGCGTCCGGCCGGGCCAGCACGGTGCGGAGGTGACCATGCCGAAGCCCCCCGAGATCGTCGATGTCGACTTCGTCGCCCCTCGCCACCTGGCCGGAGGCGGAGATCCCGCCTGGGTCACCGTCCCTCTCCATCGGGCCTGCGGCTGGAGCTACGGCCACGACCCCCTGATGCCGCGCGTCATCCTCTCCAGCCCCGACCAGAAGGCCCTCCTCCGGCTCGAGCCCGACCCGGACGGCCAGTGGTGGACGCTCCATCACGCCCAGCAGCCGGACCGGCCCGCCTGGTACGCGAGCTTCGGCGCACGCACCCCGGTCGAGATCACCGCTGGATTCATCGACGCCCTGACCGACCCCGCCGCGACCGCCTCCGGCGAGGCCGACCCGTACGAACCGCTCCAGCGGCTCGCCTGGTCGCCTCCCACCACCGGGGGCGACGGCCTCGTGTCGCCCGACGACACCGCGTACGTCGAGCGCCTGGGCAGCGCGCAGGAACCAGGCGCCTGGTTTGTCACCGCCACGCTCGGCCCGGACCGGCAGCCGGTGTGGCAGGCCCGCTTCGGCGAGCACACTCCGCCGCACCTGATCACCGCGTTCACCACCGCGCTCGCCGATCCGAACCCTGTGCTGCGCACCGGCAGCATGCGCAGTCTCCCGACGCGTAACCCGGACGCGGTCACCCGCACGCGCCGGGAGGTTCCCGCCGTGCAGGTCGCCTCGGCCCTGGAAGAACGCGTCCACGCGCTCGCCGCCCGCCGCGCCAGCACGTCGGCGAGTCCGAGCCCCCTGCGACGGTCACCGGACAAGAACCGCCGCAGCCGCTAACCCCTTCGTCCCCCACCCGGAAGCATGTAGCCCTTTGCCACCTTCCTCCAACAGTTCCTCCGACGGGTACGACATCGTCTTCCGTCTCCTTCTCGGAGTGCTCGGCGTCGTCCTCCCGCTGTCCCATCTCGCCTGGCTGTCCGGCAACATCACCTCGTGGCTGACCGTCGACCACTGGGCGCCTTACCAGCCGACCGCCGCCCTCCTCCACCCTGAGCAGCTCTGGCCCCAGGTGGGAGAAACGTCCCTGCTCATCGGTGCCCGGATCGTCCCGATCGCAGCCCTGCTCGCGCTCGGCGCCGCGACCGCCGTCCTGTGGTCCCGCCACAAGACCAGCAGCAGCGGCCGGAAGAAGATCACCGGCATGGCCAAGGCCAGGGACATCGAACCGCTGATGGCTAAGGCGATCACCGCCAAGGCCCGCTCCCTGCGCCCGAGCCTGAAGACCGCCAAGCACATCGACGCCAAGGACACCGGCATCCTCCTCGGCAACCTGCAAGGCACCCGTCACGAGGTCCGCATGGGCTACGAGGACGTCGCCGTCGCGATCATGGCGCCCCGCTCCGGCAAGACCACCAGCCTCGCGATCCCGTCCATCCTCGCTGCCCCCGGCCCGGTCCTGCTCACCTCCAATAAGGCCGCCGGTGACGCCTATACCGCCACCCTCGACGCCCGAGCGGCCGTGGGTCAGGTCTGGTCGATGGATCCGCAGCAGATCGCGCACGCCGCTCGGGAGATGTGGTGGAATCCCCTCGCCGACGCCAAGACCCTGGACGGGGCGGGCCGGTTGGCCGGCCATTTCCTTGCCGCCTCCGTGGACGCGAGCCAACAGGGCGACTTCTGGTCCAAGGCCGGCAGCAACATCCTGTCCCAGCTCTTCCTCGCCGCCGCCCTCGATGACCGGCCGATCACGGACGTCATGCAGTGGCTGGCCTTCCCCGCCGACCGCACCCCGCTCGACATCCTGCGCGACCACGGCTTCGCCGCGGTCGCCGCGCAGCTCAAGGGCACTGTGGAAGGCCCGCCGGAGACACGGGACGGCATTTACGAGACGGCCCGCCAGTACGCCGCCGCACTGCTGAACAGCGAGATCGCCGCGTGGGTCACCCCGCAGAAGGAGGTCCCCGAGTTCCGCCCGTCTCAGTTCGTCACCTCCACCGACACTCTCTACCTGCTGTCGAAGGATGGCGGCGGCGGTGCCTCGGCGCTGATCGCCGCGTGCGCGGACTCCGTGATGCGGGCCGCCACCGCGCAGGCGGAGCGCGCTGGCGGACGCCTGGATCCGCCGATGCTGGCGATCCTCGACGAGGCCGCCAACGTGTGCAAGATCAGCGACCTGCCGGACCTGTACTCCCACCTCGGCTCCCGCGGGATCATCCCGATCACGATCCTGCAGTCCTACCGCCAGGGCCAGAAGGTCTGGGGGGATGCGGGCATGGACGCCATGTGGTCCGCCTCCACCGTGAAGGTGATCGGCTCCGGTATCGACGACCCGGACTTCGCCGACAAGCTGTCCCGGCTGATTGGCGACCATGACGTCGAGACGACCTCCACCTCGCACTCCGAGTCCGGCAAGTCGACCTCCGTGTCGATGCGGCAGGAGCGGATCCTGCCCGCAGACGCGATCCGCGCCCTTCCCAAGGGCACTGCCTTGTGTTTCGCCACCGGTATGCGCGCGGCGATGCTCGACCTGCGCCCGTGGTACCTGGAGCCCGGCGCCGCCGAACTCACCGCCGCCTCGAAGCGGGCCTCCGACGGCATCACCAAGCGGGCCGTCGCCAAGCACACACCGCGGCAGACCGACTTCGGGACCGCAGCATGAGATCGATACGGCTCCCGGATGGTGCCCGGCTCGCCACCTACATCGACGGTCCTGCACAAGCACCCATGACGGCAGTGCTCGTGCATGGTCTCTCGGTCACCGCTGCCCTGTGGCGCTCGCACGTACCGCTCCTGCTCCGTGAAGGGATGGGCGTCGTGCGCTACGACCAGCGCGGGCACGGCTACTCCACCCGCGGGACCGCCGCCCTGAGCCTCGACCAGCTGGCCGACGACCTCGCCCAGGTTCTTGAGACGACAGCGCCACGCGGCCCGCTCGTGCTCGCTGGCCACTCCATGGGAGCGATGACGCTCATGCGCCTCGTCGCGCGCCACCCCCACCTTGCGCCCCGGATCCGCAGGCTGGTGCTGATCTCGCCCCCGTACGGCGGCATCAGCACCCGCACGGGCACCGGTCCGACCCAGTCCTTGCTCACACTGGGCCGCAACCTTCTCGAGTCCGCGTGCACGCACGCGCCGTACCTGCTCGACGCGGTCCGGCGGCGCCTTCCCACCACCAGCCGGTGGGCCCTGCACTCCCCCGCACAGCCGACGTCCGGTGCGCTGCCGTTGCCGTGCCGGCAGGGCCTGCACACCATGGCGACCGGCGACATCGCTGCCCTGTGGCACGACCTCGCCAACCAGCAGCCCGACCCCAGTCCGCTGCAGCAGCTCGGCGGCCGGGTCCACCTTCTGGCCGGAAGCCTCGACGCCCACATCCCGCCCGAGCAGACCGGTCGTCTCGCCGCCTGTCTGCCCGGCGCCCAGCTTGAGACCGTCCCCGACGCCACCCACGCACTGCCACTGCGGCACGCCCAGCTGGTCACCGACCGAATCTCCCGCTGCGCCTCCATCTCTAACCCGATCTCCCGGAGCACACCGCCCCATGCCTCCGCTCAACCTTGCAGAACAGGCAGAACAACTCCGTGACCTGGCTCGCGAGTTCGAGGCCCTGCACGCACGCGTCCGGGACGTCTCCTACACCCCGGGCACCGACGCGCTGCGCCGGATCAGCCCGCTCCTGCTCAAGGTCCAGGACCTGATGGCCACCGCCCTCGTACGCCTGGGCGCGCTCGACGGCGGCGTGTACGCCGACATCGCCGGCAGCCGCGCCAGCCTGGAGTGTCTGGCCTCGGTCGTGGTCGCTTCCTCCCTGGCCGGCAACGACCTCGCCAGCGCGCTGTACGCCAACCCGTACGAAGGCGCGCCGTTCGTCGGCTACCCGGCAGACGACGAGGCGATACGCACCGCTCGCCACGCCGAGGCCATACCGCGCATAACCGGCCACCTCGCCGATGCCGCCCACCAGCTCGACCTGAGCGCGATCGGGAGCCACTACGTCGCCACCGGAATCACCCGCGACCTCGCCGCCGCACAAGAACAAACGAAGTCCGTGCAGCGGACGACCGGCCCCACCACAGCCCCCTCAGCGTCCCGCACACCCCGCGTACGGCGTTGGCGCCGCAAGCCACCGCAAGCCGGACACGCTGACCTTCTCTCCCGCCGAGGACACCTCTTGCACCCCTTCCACCTGTTCGCCCTTCAGCTCGCCAACCGTCTACCCGGCACCTGGACGGCCCTCCACCGCCAGTACCCCCGCGCCGCCGACCAGTTTGCTGACACATCCCGCGTGTGGACGCTGCTGGACGCCCGGCCGCCCATCTCCTTCCGCAGCAACGGAATCACCCTGCGGCGGGAGGACGACCTGGAGCTCTACCTCGTCGAGCACCGGCGAGGACGGGTTCTGATCTGCCCAGTGATCCCCCACGGGCTACACGAGGACTTCACCGACCGCATCCCCCCGCCGCATGCCCGTGCCAACGCCAGCGGCAATGGCGAAGCGTTCCTGCACCCCTCCCGCGTCCCCCTCAGCCGGGCCCCGATCGACCACGTCACCGCCGCGGAGTGGGCGGCCCTCCAGCAGGAGCTCCCCGACGAGGACGAGTTGGAGCGGGGTATCGCGGACGGCTGCTCGCCCTGGGCGTGCCGCGGGGATGCGGACGCGCTGGCGCAGGAGGACTTCGGGCTGGCCACGTGATACTCGACCTCTTCGCGGGGCCGGGCGGCTGGAGCAGGGCACTGGGTGTCTTCGGCGTGCGTGACGTGGGGCTGGAGTGGGACGAGTGGGCTTGCAGAACCCGTGCTGCCGCTGGGCAGTTGACGATCCGAACCGACGTGGCGATGTATCCGACGTGGCCCTTCCTCGGCCGGACGCGCGGGCTGATCGCCTCTCCGCCGTGCCAGGCGTGGAGCATGGCCGGCAAACGTCTTGGCCTGGTGGACCAGCCGCTGGTGCATGCGGCGGTCGAGGACCTCGCCGCCGGACGCGACACTCGCGAGCGCCTCCTCGCCGCCTGCCGGGACGAGCGCTCCCTGCTCGCGGCCGAGCCGATGCGCTACCTCCACGCTCTGAACACGGTCGGCGAGCCCGAGTGGGTCGCCATGGAGGAGGTGCCGGACGTCCTGCCGCTGTGGAAGCAGTACTCAGCGATCCTGCGCGGCTGGGGGTTATCGGTCTGGTACGGGATCCTCAACGCGGCCGACTTCGGCGTTCCGCAGACGCGCAAGCGGGCGATCCTGCTTGCCTCGCGAGTCCGTACAGCACAGCCTCCCACGCCGACGCATGCCCGCGTCGCCGAGCCCGAATCGCTGTTCGGTCCGGGACGTGCCCGCTGGGTGAGCATGGCCGAAGCTCTGGGGTGGGGGGCGACCGACCGGCCCGTTCCCACCGTCTGTGCCGGGGGCGGGCCCGGTGGTGGCCCCGAACCGTTCCCGTCGGGCTCCCGCAAGACGCTCTCCGACGCCCGGGAGCGCGGAACCTGGATGCCGCGACCGGACGGAGTGGTCCTTCAGTCCCGCCGCGAAGGCGCGGGGTGGGCGGCGCGGCACGGCACCCGCGAGAACCGTGCTGCCACCGCGCCGGCGCCGACGTTCACCGCCGAGGCGCATCGCTGGTCGTGGTCTCTGCGCAGCAACAACCAGGCCAACGCCACTGTCCGGTCCATCGGAGAGCCGGCGGGCACGCTGTTCTTCGGGCACCGCGCGAACGAATGCACCTGGGTCGCCACACCGGTCTCGGCGCCGACGAAGGACACGGACGCGCCGGCAGTGCCCGAGCCGATCCGGATCACCGCTCGCGAGGCCGGCCTCCTGCAGACCTTCCCCGACGATTACCCGTGGGCCGGGAACAAGGGCCAGCAGTTCTCGCAGATCGGCAACGCGGTCCCGCCGTTGCTCGCCGGCCACCTCCTCGCCCCGCACCTCGGCGTCACCCTCGACCCGAACGACTTCACCCTGGCCGCCTGATGCCCCTCAGCCCCGAACCCGCCGAGGACGAGGACGATTTCGACACGATCCCGGCGCCGCAGCCGGTGTTCCACGTCGAGCAGGCCCTCCTCGGCGCGCTTCTTCTCGATCCGCACCGTCTCGGCGACGTGACCGGGGTCTCCGCCGGCTCGTTCTCGACCGCCGCGCACGCCGCCCTGTTCGCCGCGATCAGCACACTGCCGCCGCCCGACCCGGCCGAGCACGCGAAGAACACTACGTGGCTCAACCAGGTACTTGCGGCAGGCCGGGAGCACGCACGCGGACTGACCGCTTCCTATCTGCACACCCTCATCCAGGTCTGCCCCTGGCCCCGCCACGCACCCGCCTACGCTCGGATGGTCGAGGCCGAACACGCCCGCCGGCGATTGCGAGCCGCCGCCGAGCACCTTCTCCAGACCGTCCACGACGCCGCCCTCCCCCATCCCGTCCAGACGGTGCTCGCCCAGGCCGACACGCTCGCCGCAGTCGTGGACGACATCGCAGCACGCTTCCCGCCACGCGCCGGCGTCCTGCCCCGCACCCCGCCACCCCCGCCGTCCATCGCACCCGACTATGCCGAGGCGGCGCAGGAGGAGCAGTTGCTGCTCGCTACCGCCACCGCCCACCCCGCGGGCATCGAGTCCGTACGGTGGCTGCTCTCCGAGGACTTCACCCAACCGCTGCACGCCGGCCTGTGGCAGTGCCTCACCACCCTCGAACGCCGCCACGAGCCCGTCGACCCCGTCACCGTCCTGTGGGAAGCCCAGCAGCGCGGCCTTCTTGAGCACAGCAGCGAACCCGTCGACGTGCTCCGCCTTCTCGCCGAACCGGTCGGCTCCGTCGAGCACTGGGGTGAACGCACACTGCAGCGCTCCCTCCTGGCCACCGCCGACCACGTCGGCCGTCGCATCGAGGCGTACGCCGGCGACCCGGCGAACACACCGTTCCAACTCGTCGTCGGTGCCCGCCGGTCCCTGGCCGACCTCGGCGCCATCCGCACCCGCTGGCAGCACGCCACCGGACGGATTCTTCCGCAGCGCCCGCACCCCGCGCCTACCACCCGCGCGGGCCCCCCGACCACCACGGCCGCCCGCACCGCTCGCGCCACCCGATAGCCCCCCCGCATACGCCGGTGGCCGGGCCCGAAGGCCCGGCCACCGGCACAGGAGACGACACCCCCACGTGACCACCGCCCAGCCCATAGACGCGCACGTCCGCCTTGATACCCACCCCACTCATCCCAGCGCCGTCATCGCCGTACTGACCGGCTCCCAGGCACGCATTCCCCACATGGGCCTGGAAGCAGCCGACTGGACCGCCGTGGCCGACAAGGTCCTGGTCCTGGTCCGCATCGATCACGAGGAGCCCTACTGGGCCGAGGAGGCGGCCAATCACCTGACCGCTGGAGGGATCACCGTCGAGATCACACCCCGGCTCGGGGAAGCCATGGACGAGGAATGGACCTGGGCGAGCTACCCGATGCCCTGGTGCACACGCAGCGAGGTCCGCGAGGTCTCCAACGCGGCCCAGAAGATCCACGACGACATCCGTCACGGCCAGCTCCTCATCCACGCCCACGCCCACGACGGCCACACCACCGTCGCGGTCGGCACCTACCTCGGCCGCAACGGCAAGTCTGTCTACCTCCACGGCGAGGACCACCTGCGGCAGGTCGTCGACACCTTCGGCTCACCCGCTGGGGCCCTGCTCGCCTTCGAGAAGGCCCACGCGGCCGACATGCGCCGCGGCCCGGCGCCCCTGACTGACACCGAACGCGCCGCCGCAGAAGCCCGAACCTCTCTCGCCCGCACCGCGGCCGAACCAGAAACAGCCCGCCCGGAACCGGAGACCGTCCCGGCCTACCTGGCCGATGCCGGCGACCATGACGCGCTCCTCGACACGTTCTTCACAGCACACGGCGACTGGGAAAAGTGGCGGACCTGGTCGGACCAGACGACCCACGCCATCCACGAGTCCCAGACCCTGCGCATCGAGCGTGTCCACGAAACTCACCCACGCGAGACCGCCTGGACCGTGGCCGCCTACGAGACTCCCGTTTCCGATCGCACGTGGGTGCTGACCGCAACCGGCGCTACCCCCGCCCCGGTGCTCCAAGGGCTGCTGGACCACCTCGCCGACGGCGACGGCTGGGACACGGTCGTCGGCGCACAGGTCGACGAGAAGACCGTCGCCGCAGCCACACAGCCCCTGAGTAAGGCCGGGTGGAAGCACACTGTGGACGGGCGATGGATCCGGTGGACGTCTCCCACGGGTGACACCGGCGTCCAGTTCGACGCTGTCGCCGCCCAGCATCCGAGCCAGAACCTCGCCACCTGGACCGTCTGGGCCGGTCCAGGTCTCGACCGACCCGCCTGGGCCCTCACCGCGTCCCCGCACACCCCGAGTTCGCTGCTGGCCGACCTCTCCGAGACCCTCGCCCACGGAACCGGCACCCGGCGCACCAATACCGCAAGGCGCCCCCACAGCGTCCGACTCCGACCCTCGCCGCCAGCTATCTCCCCGCCAACGACCGGGCGCACGATCAGCCCCGGTCTCTGAACCGGACACGAGCGACTTATGTCGCTGATGCCGCCCGACGGGTAGCCCTGCGCCCCGTAAGCCCGGTATCGCACCTGTCCCCGTTCGGGGCGCGTCCTCACCTAGAGGGCAGCACGGGATCGATCTCCTCGTCAGCTGCACCTGTACGCCTCGCCCCGAATCTCCCTCGCGATGTGGCTGGGACTTGGTACGTTCGGGCGCATGACACCGCGTTCAGTGGACCTGCGCAAGGAGCCTGTGGAAGCCGTGCTGGACCGTGTCGAACGGTCGCTGGAGGTACGCCTTAGCCGGGAGGCTGTAGTGCGCAAGCGCCGGTCTCTGGGGGCGCGTACGGACCGCAATACGTGGGTGCGGATCGAGCGGCGCGGACTCGATCGGATCGGGGTCCAGGGAGGGGATGGCACCGCGTCCGCCGAGGCCCTTCGCGGGATCGCGAAACCGGCCTGGCTCACAGGCGTCGCGTGGCGGGACGACACGGAGCCGGTGATGTGGCGAGCGGACGAGACGGAGATGCTGCCGGCGGCGCCAGTGAACAGCGCCGTAGTGGCGGAGGATCCACAGCTGCCCGAGGGGTGGTGGAATGCGCTGAACGCCTCGCTGGATGCCCTGGCCGCGCAGCACACAAACCGTATCGCGACACCGGATACCGATACCCTCACTCAGGACCTGGTCAGGGGAACGATCCACAGCGTCTTCCCGGGTGTCGATGCGGCCGTAGCCGAATGGCGGCCGGCCCATGCAGATTTCAACTGGGCGAATATCACGGCGCCGGTGTTCTGTGTGTTCGACTGGGAGGACTGGGGCATGGCCCCTCGCGGCCTGGACGCGGCAAGTCTGTGGGGGGCCTCGCTCGCCGTCCCAGCTCTGGCAGACCGCGTCCGCAGCGAGCGGCGTGAGGATCTGGAGAGCCGGGACGGCATGCTGATGACCCTGTTCGTCGCCGCGAAGATCCTCGGCCCTTACGCCGATCCCGAGGACCCCCGCCTGGTCCCCGCGAGGAAGACGGCGGAGCAGCTGCTGCAGGAACTTCAGGCGCGCTGACGGGCTTTGAGGAGCTGCCTGTACTCCCGGACCACGTTCTCGTCGACCTCGTACGCCAGGGCCTCGGTCAGCTCCCGCAGATGGGCGACGTCGTCTGTGCCGACCGCGACCGCGTCGACCCGAGGGAGGGCGTACGAGGAACGGAAGGCAGACTGGATCTTCGTGGCGGACGGGGAGCCTCGCAGGAAGATCCTCGGATCGAAGCGTTCCCACACCGCCTCGGCCGTACTTCCGCCGAAGGGGCTCATGCCCCACACCTGCGACGGGCACCACCGCATCGCCAGGGCCTCGGCCGCTTCGAGGACGTCGACCCCGACCAGCAACCCTGCTCGGACCATGAGGACATCAGGGCTTGGCACGTCGAAGTCCATGAGCGAGCGCAGATCCCAGGTCGAGACGCCCCAGGAACGGCAGAGCCCCGCCTGCGCTGCATCAGCCAGGACCGTGCACGCCTGTTCCAGCGTCTCGGCGTCGGGTGCCGAGTGCTCTGGGTTGTGCAGAAATACCAGATCAGGCTCCCGCCCAAGGTCCTTGATGGCTTGCTCGACGGCTACGCGGAGCCGGGCGGGAGCGAGGCTGTGCCCCTCGGGGAAATACCCGACCTTGGTGGAGACCGAGAATTTCGGCAGAAGATCGCCTGCCGTCGTCTTCAGGACCTCGTGGGAGCGATGACGCAGGTAGTTGGACGCGGTGTCGAGGCGTGTTACATCGAGGTCGGCGGCAGCTTCGAGTAGGTCACGGGCGTGACCAGACCGGTGTAGCCCGAGGACGATAGTTCCGTCAGCGGTTCGCACAGCCCCTCCTTGATCAACAAGTCGGCCAAAGTGATGATGTCGTCGGGGGCACCGTCGAGGTAGACCGGGTGACCTGACAGGAGCGCACGCAGGCTCGGTTCTGCACGCTCGTGGAAGGTCAGCCGCTTACCGCCACCGCACACTTGGACGGTGTCACCGGAGCGGACGATAGAGGGCGCGAACTCGGTGACGGCCGCGACTCCGTCCGGCCGACCGAAGGCGGCCACGTGCGGCATGTGGCGTGCGGGCGGGGTGCTGGACCGCAGTTCGTCCAGGTATCGCTCTGGACTGTAGGTGGCGGCCAGGGCGCTGAGCTTGTCCGTCAGCACCTGGTGTGCGGTGCCCTGCACGCCCTCCAGGTCGTGACGGAACGCGTCGTCGGCGCGGGCGGCGTCAGAGAGGAAGTTGGCCCAGGTGACACCGGTCCGTTTGGTGAACCCGAACGTCACGTGCAGGGAGTGTCCACCACTCCCCGAGCCGAGGCGGGTCGCGGTGTGCCAGAAGCCTCGTGGGATGTGCATGACGTCCCCGGCCCGCATCGTGCCCTTCCACAGCACTTCCTCGGAGGGCGTGCGGTTGCGCTCCGCGTCGCGGTACATCGGCGCCGGCCGCGAGGGACCGCGTACTTCCCACGACTTTTCGCCAGAAAGCTGCACGGCGATGACCTCGTGGTCGTCCCAGTGCAGATGGAATCCGTCGGTGTCACCCACCGCGAGGTAGGCGTTGGCAGAGGTGAGTTCGCCGGACCACCAGCCCAGGGCCCGGCAGGCGACTTCCAGCGTCGAGTCGAAGAAGTCCACGTGATCCAGGACCACGGTGCCGCCGTCGTTGAGGATTCGTCCGAGGGCCGCCATGTCCGCCTGGCTCACGGCCTGCCTGCGCCGGTTGACGTTGGTAGACACGAACGTGGACGGGTGCACTTCCTCGCCCTCGGCATAGCAGCGCAGCTGCGGATTGGCCAGATGGCGGCGCTTGATCAGGTCCAGCAGTCTGAGCGGGGTCAACAGCCGTGCGGGCAGCTCCGGGTCCGTGAGACGGCCGCGCGCGAACGCGGATCCCACGGAACCCGGCCCGTCCCAGCCAAGAGCCTTCTCGATGTGGCTGACGAGCCGGTGCTCCATGGGTTCCCCTTACTCCTTCGGGAGGTTCAGGTCGCGGTTGTCGCCGTCATCTCCCGCGCTGTTCTGCGAGCTGGTGATGTCGGACCGCTCGGACTCGCTGCGGTCATGCGCAGTCGCCAGCTCCTCCACCGCGATCAGCAGCGCGGGGCTGGTCCCCGCCACCTGTGTGGATGCCCTGTCTGCCATCGAGCTCTCCCCTCAGTTCTCCAACCCAGCTCTGGGCGAACGTCTGAGTTAACCCGCGTCCACCGCATGGCAGTAGGGCGGGATTCGGACAGTGCTGCAGGAGGTTCTCGCCCCTTCTCAGGGGAGGAGGCGAGGGCCTGATTCCGCCTGGACGAATGCCTGGTCTGAGCTGGGCGGAAGGGTGTGATTCATCGACCGGGAGTGTGAGCGAGGGCGAGAGTGACAACCACGGCGCTCATCATGGCGGCGAAAGGCAGGACATCGGAGCCCCGTCAGGCGGGGCAACATAGCGCGGGATCGCCGGCCAGCCAAACCGGCGATCCCGCGGATGATTGATGGTCCACCGCCACTACCTGCCCGTACGTCGAGAGGCATCACCGAGATGACCATCGAATCGACGCGTGGAAACGTGATCGGCCAGGACCCGTTAGCGCTTCACGCCGCCGCGTAGCTCATGCGGAACAGCTCCTGGGCGCGCTCCACATCCCGGAGGGTGCGCAGCTGCACCTCCAGGTCGCCCGTGCCGTGGTGACCGAGACCCGTCACGTCCCGGGTGAACCCAGCGACGAGGTCGACCTGGTTCGGGTCGACCTTGAGATAGACGAGAAGCTTGGTCCTCTGGGGCGGGCACACGCAGGCGAAGTTCCGAAGGCGCTGGTACGCCCGGTACGTCTTGCGCTGGACATAGTTCACGCCGTCGCCCAGCCCCAGCAGCGACTCATCAACCGCCTGCGCCAGCTCAACCAGGGCCATGCTCTGGCCGCCACCCCCAGGCCCGGCCACCTGCCGACGAACGCGTCGGGTGACTGGCGACCGGCCGCTGACCGAGGCAACGGTCTCAAGGCCGAACAGGTCGCTGCCGAAGAGTCGGTAGCGGACCAGGTCGATGCTGCGCCGGTGTTCGCGCACCGCATGCACGTCGTAGCGGGTGAAGTCGCCGGCGACGCAGATCAGCCTCGGGCCGCTCCACAGCACCTGGGCCGCGGCCATGCCCCCGAGCCGGTGGCGGACCAGGTGCTCGAACTCCGCCCGGTGATCCATCAGCCAGCTGAGGTAGAACAGGCCCTGGTTGATGACACCCGAGTCGACGCCCCGCTTGTACTCGACGATGACGGGCGATCCGTTCTCGTCCAGCCCGATCGAGTCGATCCGACCTCCGTGGACCGGCCCGGTGCCGTACTCACTCGCCAGGAACCGCACGCCGAGCAGCGGCTCCATGTGCGCCTCCACGAGGCTCTGCACGTCCGCCTCGACTTCAGCAAGACACGGCGAAACCTCGGTTACACCGATCGTCGTCGTATGGAACAACCTCAGGCCCGACACCTTCCCTTCCTCGACTCTGAGATCGAAAACGCCGGGCAGAGACAGATTTGTTTCCCGTAAGGGACTTCGATCCTGTGAAAATGGTGTGGGGAGCAATCTCCGGGCCATCGAGGGCACGAGCATCTCGCGGTTCCTTGGGATCGGCGCCCAGTCCCACATACGCCCTAGAGGTACCAGGGGCGAGCGCCTGGAGCACTGCGTTTACACGAGTCAGCCCCCTAGCTCAGTCGACGATGGAGCACGTACCTTCTAAGCGCCGGTTATTGCAGGCGTCTTACTGGCAGTTGGATACCAAGCACCGCTCCCACCTTCCGGAACGTAACTACCGCAGCAGTAGCCGCTCAGGGCTCCGCACTACCGCCGCAGAAGGCGACGCAATTGAAAGTGGTACTGCTTCCAGCAGGGATCGATGTCAGCGTCCCATCGCTCACTCGTCTCCCCGAGAGCAATCGGCGCAACGCGAAGCGATGGTGAGCCTCCAGCCAACTCACGTCCCGGGCCTCACGTACACGGCTTGCTAGCGAAAGTCGCAACTTCCCGCGCATGGAACGCATGTCAGTGGCACCTGCCAGGGTAGGACGCAGTGTGCAGCGGACCCGAGGGAGCACAGGTGCTACAACGTGATGATTCGGGAGTCTCCGAGTCATTCGATCTTGATTCATTGACGGTGGGCGACCGCCTGCGACTGTTCAACTTCACGCAGCGCGAGGATCCTGTCGCATATCTGTGGGTGCTGCGGGCGATGAACGTGCTACGTGCCGTACACCAGTTGCAGGTTCACCCTGACGACGTTGCGAACGCGCTGAACGATCTCGCCACAGAGCGCGACGAAGTACCGTCCGCCGCGGACCTGAATCTGCGGGGCATGCTCGACAACCTCTCCTCGGACGACGAGCAGGTCCTCTACCGAGTGGAAGATCCCTTGCGATGCGGCAACCTTGCTGCGTACCGGAACCGGCAATCGGTCTACCAGTTCACGGAGATCGGCTACCGCGTCTACCGCGCAGTGGAGGAGGTCATCGGCTCCCGCGTACAGGATGCGAACCTGTCGCGGCTGGTCTTCGCCGACATCTTGACAGACTTCAAGGCGCTGGCGACCGCGAACCGGGAGGGCGACGGGGATGAGGTGTACCGCAAGCTCGCACGCCTCGACAGCGTGCTGGAGGACTTGACTCAAAGGGCGGCGCGTTTCTATCTGACCCTGAACGACGTGGCGCGCACGACGGACGTCTCTCCCGAGACGTTCCTGCGCTACAAGCACGCGCTGCTGGCGCACATGAGTGAGTTCACAGCGGAACTGGAGCGCTACGCGCCCCGGCTGGCCGAGGCAGTGTACGAGGTGGAAGACAGCGGGGTGGAGACCCTGCTGGAGCGGGCCGCCGCAGTGGATGAACGGCCGATGATGCGCCCGGCCGCGCGACGCGAGGACTGGCGGCGGCGCTGGATGGGGCTGCGCCAGTGGTTCCTGGCGGACGGCCCTGTGGAGACCAAGGCCGCCCATCTGCAAGGCGCTACCCGCACCGCCATCTCCGGTGTCATCGCCCTGCTGCGGCAGGTGACGGAGTCACGTCGAGGAGGGGTGAGCCGGACCACCCAGCTCCGGCATCTTGCCGCCTGGGCGGCGGCTGCGCCGGATGAGCAGGCAGCGAACGCGCTGGTGTCCGCAGCCTTCGACCTGCGCTCGGTGCGGCATCTGTCGGGTGCCCACGACGACGATGACCAGATCTCACCGCGGACGACTTGGTGGGATGCGCCCGGAGTGGAGATCAGCATCAGCCTGTTCCGGCATGGCAAGCGGCCGGCACCGGGCGGCCCGCAACCAGTCCGCACGCGCCGTGGCGCCCATGCCCGGCTGCGTGAGCAGCAGTTGGCGGATCGGGCTGCGGACCGGGAGGCCGCGAAGGATCTTCTGGACCATGGGCCGCACGACCGGGTGCTGAACGAGGCGGAGACCCGAGCCGTGCTCAAGCTGCTGACCCGTGCCCTGCAGGTGCGAACGGTCGTCGCGGGCCGACTGCGCTCCGGCACCGGCAGCAGCGACGCCCTGACGCTGCGCCTGGTTCCGAACGAGCACGGCAGCCGGCTGCGGACCGAGACCGGCACGCTGCACCTGCCCGGCTTCGCCCTGGAGATCAAGCCCCATGGTGCGATGCGCCGACACCGAACGGAGAAATCCTGATGCCCGCCCATCGCGTAGCCGCCTCCGTGGAGACCGCGGACCTCGGCTCGTACCAGCAAGCGGCCCGGCTCATGCTGCTGCAGGGCGTCGTCACCGAGAGCTACCCGCGGGCCAAGGCGCTTGCGCTGGTGCTGCAATGGGCCGACGAACTGGCCAGGGATTTCCGTGACCTGTTCGGCTACTCCTTGCAGACCAGCGCCCGTCACGCACGGCTGCTGCGGCGGCTGGACGCCTTCGACGCCAGCCAGGCGTTCCTCACGGTGAAGAGCAAAAGACCGTTCGACCGGCGGCGGCTGGCCTACCTCTGCCTGATCCTGGCCTGCCTGCACAGGTCACGCATCGAGATCAATCTCGCCGATCTCGTCAAACTGCTCACGCCGTCAGCGAACGCGATCGAGCACTTGGGCTTCGATGCGACCGCACCGGGCCACAAGGACGCGGTCGTTGACGTGATGGACTGGCTCGTCGATCGGGGTGCGCTGCGGATCTCCGATGGCTCCATGGAGGACTGGGCCCGTGACCACGACCGGGGGGACGCGTTGTTCGACATCGACCACGACACCTGCGCGGCGCTTTTCCGGCCGAACAAGCCGCTGCAGCACCTGGTCAGCGTTGCTGGGCTGTTGGACACTCCGACCGCTGGCACCGGGCGGGACCCCCGTCGGCGCTTTGCTGCCCAGCGAGCCCGTCGGCTGCTGATCGAGTACCCGGTGGTCTACTTCAGCGATACCGACGCGGAGACCGCGACAGCGCTGCGCCAGCCCACCCTGGCCGAGGACATCGCACGGCTGACCGGGTTGCCTGTCGAGCGCCGGGCCGAGGGGATGATGCTCGTCGACACGACAGGGCACTTTACGGACAAGCGGTTCCCGGGCCGCGGCGGAGCCGTCAACCGGACTGCCGGGCTGATGCTCGCGAAGATCGCGGACCTGCGGGAAGACCCGGACCGGGCCAGCAGCCTGCAGTACCTCCTGCCCGCCGATCCAGGGGAGGCACACGCGGACCTGCTCAGCCGCATCGATATGGCCCTGCCGCAGGCGGGCACGCTCGAAGCCTTGGCGCACGACCCGCACGCGGACGCTGGCGAGCACGCGGCCGAAGCCGATCCGGACGCCCCGGAGCGTGAGGGGCAGACGGGCTTGCCTTTCGTGGAACACGGCACGCTGGAGCAGATGATCACCGAGCTCTATGAGGATTTCGGCCCCTCGTCCTTCACCAACAAATGGCAGGCCGATCCCGGCGGGCTGCTGGCGGAGGCGGTCGCGCTCCTGGCGGACCTGCGCCTGGTCCACATCGTCCCCGGCGGGATTCTGGTCCGGCCTGCGGCCGGCCGCTACCGCAATATCACCGCCGTCCTACCGCGCCCCGCGCACGACGGCCAGTTCGCTCTTGACTTCCCCGCTGAGGAAACCTCTCGATGACGCTCATCCCTCACTCCCGTACCGCTGACCAGTCGGAGGTTCGCTTCAAGCCCACCCGCGCCGGAGTGATCGGCCTATGGGACTACACCGACGAGGAGTTCGTCTTCGCCGACGGCCGCCTGGTCCTGCGCGGGCACAACGGTTCCGGCAAGACCAAGGCCCTGGAGGTTCTCTTCCCCTTGGTCCTGGACGGTGTCCTCGACGCGAGGCGTCTCGATCCGTTCAGCGGCGAGGAGCGCACCATGAAGTCGAACCTGCTCTACAAAGGGCAGGAGTCCGCATACGGCTATGTGTGGATGGAATTCGCCCGCACCGGACCGGACGGTGAGGTCCTCGAAGCCGTCACCGTAGGGATCGGCATGCGGGTGACCAAGCTGATGTCCACGCCGGCCCGCTTCTTCTTCGTCACCCACGGCCGAGTCGGCATCGACTTCGGCCTGCTGGACACCGCCTCGCGCCCGCTGCGGGAGAACGCCCTGAAGAAGCTGCTGGGCGAAGGAGCCACCTACGCTACGGCGGAGGCGTACCGGGAGGCGATCGATGACCGGCTGTTCGGGCTGGGCCGCGAACGCTACAGCCAGCTGGTCAACCTTCTGCTCCAGCTGCGGCGCCCTCTGCTGGCCAAGGACCTCGACCCGGTCAAGCTGTCCGACACCCTTACCGCCGGACTGCGCCCCGTCGACGAGGCCCTCGTCCTACAGGCCGCTCGCGACTTCGAGAACCTCGCCGAGATCCAAGCGCTCCTCAACGCCCTGACAGGGGCGGATACCGCAGTCCGAAACTTCCTGCGGGAATACACCAGTTACCTGCGCGCTCACGCCCGTGACCGCGTCGACCACGTCACCGAGCGCATCCAGGACACGGCCGCCCAGTGCGAGACGATCATGGAAGCGGCGGAGAACCGCCGCACCGCCGAGCGGCAGCTGGCCACAGCACAGCACGAGCGGGATACCTCCGATCGCCGGTGCAACGAGATCGGCGCTCGCCTGGCCGAGTACAAAAACCACGACGCCATCAAGCAGCAGGACGGGCTCAAGGAGCTGCGCGACCGCGTACGCAACGAGCGCCAGGGCATCGCCGAGAGTGGCCGCCACCTCAACCGGGCCCAGGAGAGCTTGGCCGCCCTCAAGCGGGAGGCTGAGCGCGCTCTCCTGCGCAACGATGAACTACACATGGCCGCTTCCCGGCACACCCACAGTCTCGTGGACGCGGCACGCCGCTGCGGCATCCTGCACGACGACGACACGCTGGATCTCGGTGCCGATCTGGACACGGACGTGGCGGGTCGGGTAGCCGCGCGTCGCAGCGAAGTGGAGGACGTACGCGCCCACCTCAGCGCGTCCGAGGACGCCGCAAAAGACCAGGAACGCGAGCAGCAGCACGCTGACGCGGCGAGCGGTGAGCTGACCGAGACCGAGCGGCAGTCCGCCGCAGTAACTGAGAAGCTCGAGATCGTCCGCGCCACGGCCGACCAAGAGCTGGAGGAATTCATCAGCCGCTGGAGCGGCATTGACGACACCGCGGTCTTGGTCGCCGGCGACGGTGACGTGCTGCGTGCGGCCGTCGCCGCGGTGGGGGAACCCGAAGCGGCCTCGCTGCCAGAGGGCTTTCGTTCCCTCACCGACCAGCGACGCACCAGTGCTCTGACCCGCGTCGAGACCTTGAAGCGGGAGCACAGCGACATCGCGGACGCGCTGCGAGCCAGGCGGGAAGAGCGCGACGCCGTGGCAGCGGAGGGCGACGACGCGCCCCCGCCCAGTGACCTGCGCCCCGCCAGCCGCGATGAGCGGCCCGGTGCCCCGTTGTGGCAGCTTGTGCGGTTCGCCGAGGACGTTCCCGACGATCACGCGGCTGCGGTGGAGGGCGCCCTGTACGCGGCCGGCCTGCTCACTGCCTGGCTGCACCCCGACCCCGCGCTGACCGACCAGGCCCTGCACGACAAGGTCGCCGACGCCTATCTGCGCCCGTTGCCTCACTCTCAGCGGCCCACCGGACGGACCCTGGCCGATGTACTGGTCGTCGAAGACCAGCAGCTCGTCGACGCTGCGGCCGTGCGGGATGTCCTGGCGTCCATCGCCGTTACAGAGGACGCCCCAGCGGCCGACGACGCGCTGTCCGCTCCCTCGGTCACCACCGGTTCGCACTTCTGCCTCGGCGTCCAGACCGGTGCTCATCCCAAGGCTCAGCCGGAGTACATCGGGGCCACCGCGCGAGCCGCGCGTCGGCGGGAACGGCTGCTCCTTCTCGAAGAATCCATCGCCGCCCTGGACGCTCAGCTCGGCGGCATCGAAGAGCGGCAACGGTACGCGCAAGAAGCATTCGACGACTTCGACCGCGCCCGGCGTGAGCTCCCCCGAACCCAGCCGATCACCCAAGTGGTGGGCGAGGTGGCCGTGGTGGCGGAGAAGGTCGCCAGCGCCCGCCGCCGCCTCACCGAAGCCCGCAAGCGGCTCGACGGGGCGATCGCCCGCGCCCATGAGAAGAACCGGCAGCTTCGGCATGCCGCCACGGCCACACGACTGCCCACCCTTCGCGAGGAACTGGACAGCATCGCCCAGGCCATCGACGACTTCGCCAACGCCGGCAACGCGCTCTCCACCTGCCGCGAGCAGGCCGATGCCGCCGAGCGCGACATCGCCGGCCGCAGGGAGATCATCGAAGCGCAGACCGAGTCCTGCTCAGAGCAGGCTGAGGCGCTCCAGGCGCGCAAGGACGAGTTCGCCGTTCATGAGGTGCGCCTGCGCACCCAGGAAGCGACTCTCGAAGCCCCTCTGCAGGAGCTTCTGCAGCAGATCGCGGACGCTCAGGAGCAGCTCGCCGAGGCACAGAAGACATACGACCGTGCGAAAAAGGACGCGGAAGAGCAGCGAGACCGGCTTCTGAAGGCTGACCATGCCCTGGAGTTCGGCCGTACAGCACTGGCCACGGCCGTGGCCGAGCAGGTCCGCACCACGCTCACGCTCGAGCCGTACGCCCGGCCCGACCTTCTTGGCCTCCTCGAAGCGAAGGCCGAGACCGTCTGGCTGCCGCACGACATGTGGCCGAGTCCCGAGCAAGCAGTCAAGGCCCTTATGGACAGCCTCGCCTCGCCCGGTACCTCTCTCACAGGCGTGGAGGCCGCCCGAAGCGTCGTACCTGCATCCGTCGCCTCCTTGATCAACGCGCTCGACGAGGCGACCGCTGGTCGCCCGATCACCGCGAGCCTCCTGAAGACCGTCACGACCAAGATCTCCACCGCGATCACCACGCTGGAGTCAGCCCTGCTGGAATCCGATCAGGGCTACCTCTTCGAGTGGGAACCGGTCGGCGACATCATCCTGGCCCGGGTCACCGACAGCGAAGGACCCGCCCCCGTAGCGGACTTCGCCCGCCGCCTGGCCGAACAGCTCGCCGATCAGAGTGTGCTACTGGAAGACAAGGAACGCACCGTCCTGGAAGACGGACTCCTGACGGGGCTGGCCCAGCAGATCCACGACCGCACCGTCGCCGCCCGCGACCTTGTTAAGAGCATGGACGCTGACACCCGGTCCAAGCCGATGTCCTCCGGTACGACGGTGGGCATCAACTGGGTCGTCTCCGACGCGCTCACCGACTCTCAGCAGGCCGTCAACAAACTGCTCGACAAGGACGCCTCCGGTCTTGGACCGGCCGGCCTGGCCGAACTCCGCTCCCACCTGCGCAGCCAGATCCGCGCCAAGGCCGCTGCCGATAAGAAGAGGAGCTACCAGCAGGTGATCGCCGAGGTCCTGGACTATCGCGCCTGGCGCAGGTTCGAACTCCGTCTGTTCCGGCCGGGCATGAGCGAGGCGGAGCGGAAGAAGGGGGAACTGCTCACCAAGGCCAAGCACAGCGTGATGTCCGGCGGCGAGAAGTCCGCCTCCATCCACCTGCCGCTCTTCGCGGCCGCCCACGCGCAGTACAGCTCCGCGTACCCCACCTGCCCGCGGCTGATCGCCCTCGACGAGGCATTCGCCGGCATCGACGAGAAGTACCGCCCCGACCTTCTCGCCCTCACCGCCAAGTTCGACCTCGACCTCTTCATGACCGGCTACGACCTGTGGATCACGTACCCCGACGTGCCGCAGATCTCGCACTACGACATGAAGCATGACGAGGCATCCCACACCGTCTCCGCCATGCTGCTCGTCTGGGACGGCGAACAAATCCTCGATGACCTCGAATTCCCCGGATCCGACGACCTGGCCGCCGAACTCCTCGGCTTCACACCCCGTCGCCACGTGCCCACGCAGGCAGGACTGCTCGCCGACGTCCCCGAGGACGAACCGATGAACGATGTCGAGGAATCAGAATGACCACGTCAGCAGAGGCATACGAGCGCTACCGGGGCCCCGAGTTTCGCCGGCTCCTGGCCGCTGCCCGGCGCTCGCTCGAGCGCAACGGCGGCGAGGTCAAGGGCTCGATCGGCCTGACCAACCCGACCGCTGCCGAACGCAACGCCGTCATCGGCATCACCGGCACCTATCGCTCGGCCGACGTCCGCCACATCACCATCCCCCTCTCGGCCCTGGAGGAAAGTGTCCGCAACGTCGCGGGCATGTCGCTCCGCGATGTCCTGGAACGGATCGGCCCGGAGCTGCGCTTCCGCGCCGATGAGCGGACCACACTCGATCAGGCCCGGCAGAAGATCCTGGCCGAGGGCGAGGCCAGCCCGCTGCACACGGAGCACCCCTGGTACCGGCAATGGCTGGCCGACCTCGCATCCGACGGCACAATCACCGGGCTGATCAACAAGAAGGACACCCACCTCCTCAGCCAGGCCATCCGCGTCCTGGAATACCTCAACAACCGACCCAGCAGCTCGCCACCGGTCATGCTGCCCGCCCTGGCTGACGCCACCGCAGGAGACACCAAGGCCCTCAACCCCGGCCGGGGCTCTCTGCCGACGCTGGTCCTGCGGGCCCTGGCCATGGCACGCGGAATCCCACTCGGATCAGGAGCCGAGACCCGGCGCGAGCTGTGGGACGCCTTCGACGTCATCGTCGACGACCTCGCCAGCCGCGTCCTCGTCCTCAACCTCCCCGCGACCGGACAAGGGCTGGGTCAGTGGCTCACCGACGCCGCCCGCTACGGCACCCCCTTCCACATCACCCTCCACCAGCTCATCACCCTGCCGATCATCGTGAACCTGCCAACGGTGTACATCTGCGAGAACCCGGCCGTGCTCCGTCGGGCCGCCGGTGAGCTCGGCGCCAGCAGCCCGCCGCTGATCTGCGCCGAGGGCCGTCCCTCGACTGCCTTTCACCGGCTGGCCCGGTTGATCGTCGAAGCCGGCGGCACCTTGCTCTACCACGGGGACTTCGACTGGCCCGGCATCGATATGACGAATCAGCTCCGTACCCGCTATCAGGCCAAACCCTGGCGTATGAGCACTGCGGACTACCTCAGTGGTGTTCGCGCCGACAGCGATCACGTCCGGCTGAGCGGAAAGCGGCAGGACACTTGCTGGGAGCCAGAGCTCGCCGAGGCCATGGAAAGGGAGAACCGCGCTGTCTATGAGGAGGCAGTCACCGACACCCTCCTGGCCGATTGGTCATATGAGTCACAGGGGAGATCCAGCGAGGCACAAGAAGTAGCTCGTGCCACTGATAACCTCAGCGTTGTTGACGTGTGACGCATCGCGTCCGGCGCATTTCGCCTTCATCTGCCCGGTCGCGGAACGGGGGCGATGGTGTTCGAGCCGCTGCGGGAGAACGACCCCCGAGAGATCGCGGGCTTCCGGCTGGCCCAGCGTCTCGGCCAAGGCGCGATGGGCGTCGTCTACCTCGGATACCGCAGTCCCCGCCCCGTGGCGATCAAGGTCATCAAACCTGCCCTGGCAGACCAGCCGTACTTCCGCCAGCGGTTCGCCCAGGAGCTGGAGGCGATCAGGCGCGTCGGTGGATTCCACACCGCGGCGCTCGTGGACGCTGACCCGGACGCGGAGCAGCCCTGGATCGCCACCGAGTACGTCCACGCGCCCTCGCTCGATGTACTGCTGAACCAGCATGGCGCGGTGAGTGAGCTTGGGGCGTGGTGGCTGGCCGCGAGTCTGTCCGATGCTCTGATTCACATCCACTCTGTCCGGCTCCTCCACCGCGACCTGAAGCCCAGCAATGTGCTGGTCACCACACAGGGCACTCGCGTGATCGACTTCGGTGTCTGCCATGTCGGAGGTGCGACCGGCCTCACCTCCGGCGACGCGCCGGTCGGCACTCTCGTCTACATGGCACCGGAGCAGGCCATGGACTCCCGCAAGGCGAGTGAAGCCGCGGACGTATACAGCCTGGGCGCGACACTCGTGCATGCGGCGACTGGGCACCCCCCGTTTTACGCCGATATTCCGGTACAGCGGATATTGGACGTTCCGCCCGATCTCTCGGGGTTGCCCGAGAGCCTGCGAGGGCTGGTTGTCAGTGCCTTGTCCTACGCTCCGGAGGACCGGCCGACCGCCCACAGTGTGCTGGAGGCAGCCATGGACCGGCTGCTAGAGCACGCCGTGCCCGTCAGTGGTCCGCTGTATCCGCCACTGCCTGGTGCGTTCCTCACGGACGTCCTGCAGGTGGAAGGTGCGCCTCCGGTGCCGCCGGATCCTCCCGAGCCAGTGTCGGCTCAGGAGGGTCTTGCGAGTCCGGAGCTCGGGGACGAGGTATCGCCGGCGGAGCCCGCCGTCGCAAGCGCGTCCAGTG
This sequence comes from Streptomyces sp. NPDC091376, assembly GCF_044757085.1. Classification (NCBI taxonomy): domain Bacteria; kingdom Bacillati; phylum Actinomycetota; class Actinomycetes; order Kitasatosporales; family Streptomycetaceae; genus Streptomyces; species Streptomyces sp. NPDC091376. The sequence continues at coordinate 32,429 of NZ_JBIVUF010000025.1, forward strand.
GCGGGGGCGCGCCATGGGCTGACCGTTGGCGCGGAAAGATCCGCGACCGGCGGTCTGACTTCGGCGGCTGATTCCGCCGGGTGCACAGCGGGACAGGCAGTAGAGCACGACGAGGCAGTTCAACAGTGATTGAAGGAGAGAACCCGGTGACCAGCGCCCCAGGCACAGCCAAATTCGCCGCGGGCATGCAGGTCCGTGCACGGGACGAGGACTGGCTGGTCGTCGAGGTGTCCAAGACCTCACACGACGGCACGCGCCTGGATGTCCGCGGCATCTCCCCTCTCGTACGCGACCAGCGAGCTGTCTTCTTCGCCCACGACTCCCTGGACCAGGTCACCCCTCTGCGGCCCGAGGACACCGACCTTGTCGTCGACGACTCCCCGGAGTGCCGCCGCTCCCGGCTCTTCATCGATGCACTGATCCGCAAGACCCCGCTGCCGCTGTCCGAACAGCGGCTCGCCACCGTCGGTACACACCTCCTCGACAACCTCGCCTACCAGCGCGAGCCTGCTAGGGCGGCGCTGCGCGGCCTGCGCCCGAGGCTGCTCATCGCCGACGCCGTCGGACTGGGCAAGACCCTGGAGATCGGGCTGCTGCTGTCGGAACTCATCCGCCGGGGCAGGGGCGAGCGCATCCTCGTCGTCACCCCCAAGCACATCCTGGAGCAGTTCCAGCACGAGCTGTGGACGCGTTTCGCGATCCCCCTCGTACGCCTGGACTCGACCGGCATCGAGCGCATCCGCCAGAACATCCCGGCCGGCCGCAATCCCTTCTCGTACTACAAGCGCGCCATCATCTCCATCGACACCCTGCGCTCTGACCGCTGGCGCAGCCACCTCATGCAGGTCAACTGGGACGCCGTCGTCATCGACGAGTCACACAAGCTGATCAACACCGGGACCAAGAACAACCGGCTCGCAGGGCTGCTTGCCCCAAGGACCGATGCCCTGATCCTGGCCAGCGCCACACCCCACAACGGTCAGCGCGAGTCGTTCGGTGAGCTGCTGAGCCTGCTCGACCCGACCGCCATCCCCGACACCAGCGACTACGACGAGACCCAGCTCGACCACCTGTACGTCCGCCGGCACAAGATGTCCCCCGACGTCTCGGCGGAGATCGGCCACAAGTGGGCCACCCGCAAGCCGCCCGTGGCCTTCGACTGCGTCGCGAACCTCACCGAACAGAAGATCTTCGAGGAGCTGTACGACGTCTGGATCAGGCCAGCAGCGGGCCAGTCGGCTCCGGTGAGCGGCAAGGGTGCCCGGCTGTTCCCGTATACGCTCCTGAAAGCCTTCCTCTCCTCGCATAAGGCGTTGGCCGAGACGGTGGAGAATCGGATCGAGCGCATCGACGAGGAGGCACAGAAGCACCCGGAAAGGGGTGCGCAGCGGGCCGAAGAGCGATCGGCGCTGACGCGGCTGGGCCAGCTCGCCGGCGAGGCGACTGTGGAGGACGCGGCGAAGTTCCGCCGCCTGGTCGACGAGCTGAAGGGCCTGGGGATCGGGCCGGGGTCCGACAAGCGCGTCGTCGTCTTCTCCGAGCGCCGGGCCACCTTGCAGATGCTCCATGACTTCCTGCCCGGTGAGCTCGGCTTCGACGTGAGCGAGGAGAAGGGGCGCGGGGCTATCCGCCAGCTGCATGGTGGCCTGCCCGATGACGAGCAGCAGCGGACCGTCAAGGACTTCGGCCTGGCGGACAGTGAGCTGCGTGTCCTGCTCACGGGTGACATCGCGTCTGAGGGCGTCAACCTGCATCGCCAGTGCCACCAGATGATCCACTACGACCTGCCTTGGTCATTGATCACCATCGAGCAGCGCAACGGCCGTATCGACCGATACGGCCAGCAGACGTCCCCAGAGGTCCGCGCCTTGCTCCTGGTCCGCCAGGACGAGGACCCAGATGTGCCCTCCGCGGACCGACTGGTCTCCCGGCGGCTGCTGGAGCGCGAGGACGAGGTCCACCGCACGCTCGGTGAGGCCGCCTCCATCCTCGGGCTGCGTGACGAGGAGGCGGAGGAGACCGCGATCAAGTCGGGACTCGCGGACGGGAGAATGCTCGACGAGATCGTCCCCGAACAGCCGATCGACCCCTTCAACCTCTTCATGGCCCACCACACCGTCGACGGGTCAGGCGCCCACTACCGCGTACCGCAGTTGTTCGCCTCGACACGGGCTTTCGTCGAGGAGGCACTCGACGAGGTTTACGGCAACCCCGAGGAGAAGATCGGGAAGGCGTGGGACAAGGACTACCCCGAGATGCTCTCTTTCGCCCCGGACCGTGAACTGCAGCGGCGCCTCCTCGTCCTCCCGCAGACCTACCTGGACGAGCGTGGTGTGCTCGACAAGCTCAGGGTCACCTTCGATCCCGGGTTCGCTCAGCAGCGCCTGGACCGCGCCCGCGAGCGCAGCGGAGAGAGGGCCAAGGGCTCGATCACGAAGCAGGAGCGGCGCGAGACCTCTGGCTGGCCCGACGTCAGTTACCTCACCGACCAGCACCCGGTGGTGGAGTGGCTTACCGACAAGGTCCTAGTCCGGCTTACCCGCAACGCCGCGCCCGTCATCACGGCCGACGTCCCTGCGCCGGTGTTCCTAATGCAAGGCATGTACTCCAACGCCAAGGGCCACCCGACAGTCCTCGCCTGGTCTTGCGTGACCGGGCTGGAACGCGGCACCCCCGAATTCGATGACGATCTGGTCGGTGTCCTGGAGCGCGCCGGCGTGAAGCCCAAAATGCTCAACCGGCCCTTCGCCGGGGACATCGATGCCCTGCGCGCCCTGGTGCCACGGGCGGTCGAGGCCACGCGGCAGCACCTGCTCACACTACGTAGCAGCCAGGAAGAACCGCTGATCGAGCAACTGGCTGAGTACGAGAAGCGCCTTGCTGCCTGGCGCAAGGCGAGCCAGTCGACCTTCGAGCAGCTCACCCTCGGCATCCGACGCGAGCATGAGGAACAGCGGGTGGAGACCACCGCAATAGAAGTCGAGCAGCTGATCGAGCAGCTCGCCACCCAGGGCGACCCGATGATCCGCGTGATCGGGATCCTCGCCCCCGCCGCAGCCAGTGAACAGAAGGGTGCGTGACCACCGTGGCATTCGAAGCGATCATCAACCGCGGTGAGTACATCTCCGCCCACTACCTCGCCGAGCTCTTCGCCAAGGACCTCGCTGACCTGCGCAAGCACTGGACTGCAGCGGACCGGGCCGGAGCGCCCACATCCCGCTCCGGCGTGAGGAACCTGAGCCGCGACTACTTCAAGGCCAAGGTCCGCATCACCGAGAAAGACGACTTCGGCGGATCCGAGCTGCGCAAGCTCAACGACGCTCTGCTCGCAGCCCTCGCCTACATCCACCGTGGAGACGAGCCTCCAGAGCGCGAGGACGACACCCACACCAGGATCCGGCGGGGCGTCTTCGAGGTCATGCACAGCGACAAACCCAGAGAAGTCCCCGTCGCTTTCGCGGTGAAGGGGCCTGGGGGTGTCGAGCTGATCGCGCTGGACGTCACCTGGAGCACAGACGCCGAACTCGTCACCTCCGACGTCGAAGACGGCGGCGCGCAGCTCCTCGCCGCCATCGCCCTCGACGGCAGAAACGAGATCACCAGCGCGGCGGACGCCGTCACCTTCCTCTTCGGCAGCGAGGACGCCTACGCGCCCAGGTTCGTACTCCTGCTCGCCGGCGGTGCCGCGCTCCTCGCCGACCGCACCGCGTGGCACGAGGGCCGATTCCTGGGCGTCAGCATCGACGCCGCGCTTGACCGCAACCTGGCCGCCGACGGCGGCGAACTGGAAGCCGTCTCGGCCCTGTTCGGCGCGGAGTCCCTGCTGACAGAAGGCGGAGCCGCCGGATTCCTGGACAGCCTCGTCGACAAGGGTCGCAAACACGCCGTCGGCGTCTCCAAAGAGCTGCGGGAGGGCCTGCGACAGTCCGTCGAGCTGATCGCCCAGGAGATCCTGGACCGCGTCCACGACCAGGACGCCGACCCCTCCGAACTCGGCGGCAGCACCGAACTCGCCAACCGGCTCACCCGAGAATCACTGCGCTACCTGTACCGCATTCTGTTCCTGTTGTACGCGGAAGCCCGACCGGAATTGGGCATCCTGCCCAGCAAGGACGAAGCCTACCAAGACGGATACGGACTCGGCCGACTTGGTGAACTCGTCTCGTACGACCTTCCGGACGAGGCGCAAGACGGCTTCCACTTCCACGAGTCGCTGGATCTGCTGTTCCGTCTCGTCGACCAGGGACACCGCACACTGGAAGAGATGGAGTCGAGCGACACCGGATTGGACGCGGACGGCATCCGCTTCGAGTCCCTGCGCAGTGACCTGTTCCACGCGAATGCCACGCCACTGATCGGATCGGTACGCATCGACGGCCAGCGCGTCGACACCCGGCTGCGCAACAAGGTGCTGTGGCGGGTGCTGAACCGCCTCATGCTCAGCCACGGCACCGGCAAGGGCTTCATCTCCTACGCCCAGCTCGGCATCAACCAACTCGGCGCGGTGTACGAGGGCCTGATGTCGTACACCGGTTTCTTCGCCTCCGAAGACCTGTACGAGGTAGCCAAGCCGGACACGGACGGGCTGGCCGGCACATGGGTCATCCCCCAGCGCGAAGCCGACAACTACGACGACGAAGTCTTCGTCAAGCGCCCCGACGAGATCACGGGCGTACCCAGGCGAGTCGAGCACAAGAAGGGCTCCTTCGTCTACCGCCTCTCCGGCCGCGAGCGACAGCGCTCCGCCTCGTACTACACCCCCGAGGTGCTCACCCGTAGCACGGTCAAGCACGCGCTGGCCGAGCTGCTCGACCAGGATGGCGAGATCACGAAGGCTCGCGACATCCTGGACCTGGTGGTGTGCGAGCCGGCCCTCGGTTCGGGAGCGTTCCTCAACGAGGCCATCAACCAGCTCGCCGCCGAGTACCTGCGCCGCCGTATGAATGAGCTCTCAATCGAGCGCGGCCAGGACATGCAGCTGCCGCCGGACCAGTACGAGGCAGAGCTGCAGAAGGTCAAGGCGTACCTGGCCCTCCACAACTGCTACGGCGTGGACCTCAACCACACCGCAGTCGAGCTGGCCGAGGTGTCGCTGTGGCTCAACGCGATGCACGAGGGCCTCAAGGCCCCCTGGTTCGGCCTCCACCTGCGTCGTGGCAACTCGCTCATCGGTGCTCGCCGCGCGGTGTACGACAAGGAGGCGTTGAAGCGAAAGACATGGTTGGCCACAGTGCCGACCGACCGACCTCTTCGCGAGGGCGCCGAAGGGGCCGCCTTCCGCGCCAGCGAGGATGTCCACCATTTCCTGCTTCCGGCTAAGGGCTGGGGCGCGGTTGCGGATGCCAATCAGGCCAAGGAGCTTGTGCGGGACGAACGCGACCGACTCACGGAGTGGCGCAAGAAAGTCACGGCCACGCCGTCGGTCACGCAGTCGAAGCGACTGCTGGCGCTCGCGACGCGCGTTGAGCGGCTGTGGGAACTGGCCAAGCGCCGACTTGTCGTGTCGGAGGCCGAAGTCCGTCGCGACATCGACGTCTGGGAAGTCGACCGGGAGCGGCCCTTGCCGCGGTCCTCGGGCGCGGTCTCACGCGAACAGGTTGAGCAGGCACTCCAGCAGCCGGGCGCCCCGCTGGGACGCCTGAGGCTGGTCATGGACGCCTGGTGCGCCCTCTGGTTCTGGCCCGTAGGCCAGCCCAACACCCCGGAACCTCCGACATTCGAGGAGTGGCTGGAGTTCTGTGAGGCTGTCCTCGGTGTGCCTCCAGCCAAGGCCAAGGTCAAGTCGACCAAGCGAGGCGCTGGCGCCGGGCTGGACGACGAGTTCGGGCTGTTCGCAGACACTGGCGACTTCGAGCAGCTGGCCATGGACGATGAGTTGGACCGCACCCTAAGCCAGTGCGTGGATATGCCGACGGTAATGCTTCGCTTTCCATGGCTGGGCGAGGTCGATGCGATTAGCCGTAGGGAAGGGTTCTTCCACTGGGAGCTGGAGTTCAGTCAGGTCTTCGATCGTGGAGGGTTTGATCTGCAAGTCGGCAACCCTCCATGGCATCGTCCGATCTGGGATGATGATTTGGCTCTTGCTGAGCACGATCCGTGGTTCGGGTTGACCGAAAAGGCGCCTCAAGAAAATCGAGCACTGCGCCGCACTCAGATCCTTTCACAAAACGAAGCACTTCGCCTTTATCTCGGCGACCTCAATTCCTGGGCCGGCGGTAGCGACTTCCTGGGTTCCACTATCGAGTGGCCGGTCCTCGCCGGACTGCAGACAAATTTCTACAGAAACTTCATGCAGAGAGTGTGGCGATCTCTCGGGCCGAGAGGCAGGGCTGCGCTTCTTCACCCTGAGACACATATGAGCGACAAGAGTGGCGGTTACCTCCGGAGGGAAACATACCTTCGACTTAGGCTTCACGCTGGATTCCCTCACGCAAGGGAGTGGTTTGACGGCGTTGAGAGCCCCAGCCAGTCCTTCTGCATTAGCTGCTACGGACCCAGCCAGGAAAATCCGTCATTCCTTCTGGCGACAAATATGCGATCCACGGACATGCTGGACTTGTCGCTCAAACACGACGGTTCAGGAGAAGTTCCGGGGCGCAGTTTCGTGACAGGCGAGCCGGACTTGCGCCCACATTCTCATCGCATCATCCCCATCAATGAGCAGCTGCTCAGGGTGTTCGCCGATGTTCTTGACGAGCCGGGAATTAACCCTTTGGAGGCGAAACTCTTCAGGCCACTGACCACGGGTGAACTCGGAGCTCTTGCCGCCATCTCTGAACAGTCGAACCGCTTGGGCGATAGCACGGCGCTTTATAGCGCAGAGGGATGGCGCGAGAAGGACGCAGAGCGGGATGGGATCCTGGAGCAGGTGACGCGGACACCTCAAAGCCTGCGCGAGGTTATCCTTCAAGGTCCGCACTTCACGGTTGCGACACCGTTTACCAAACAGCCAAATGAAGGCTGTACTGGTAAGGCGGACTGGTCGGCACTTGACGCCCTCTCATTGCCAGACAATCTGGTACCCCGGACTAACTTTCAGTACTGCATTCCAGCCGACGACGATCGCAGGGTATCGAAGTACTGGAATGGGGAGCCTTCGGTGGCCAGATGGCGAACCATCTGGAGACGAAGGGTCGACGTTGCCACCGAACGCACGCTCGAAGCTTCCCTGATTCCTCCCGGCCCAGACCATATCGACTTGGTGAATACGCTTGCCCTAGCATCGAATAGAGGCACAGCGATTGCGGCGGGCTTCTTTGCGAGCTTGCCTTTTGACTATCTAGTGAAAGCGCTGGAAAAGGGCGACGTTAGGATCGAGACGATTCGACGCTTCCCCTTCCCTCTGTCACACCCTCTCGTGTCGCCACTTTTGTTGCGAACCCTCAGGCTCAATTGTTTGACGAAATCATACGCTCCCCTCTGGGAGGAGTTGCACGACGAGTCGTGGCGATCCGACCGGTGGGCATCATGGCAGGGAAGGCAGACCTTCATAGGGGATGTGGAGTCTGTATGGAGCAGCTCCCTGCCACTTCGTACGGAGCAGGACCGGCGGGCGGCTACAGTCGAGATCGACGCCCTGGTCGCGATCATGCTCGGAATTTCAGCTCGCCAGTTGTGCGCAATGTACACTTCGCGGTTTCGTGTGCTGCGAATGTATGAATGGGAGACTTTCTTTTCTCGGGATGGGCGCAAGATCGGTGCTCAGAAGAATAATGTTGGCGTGCGACAGAGTGTCGCTGAAACAAACCTCGTGCGTGCTTGGGCTAAGGCCGCGCGCGCGGGTGACCCAACGCCCGAGGTGCCCGAGGACTGGGTGAAGCCTGACCGCGAGGCCGAGATGACCCAGGCCCATGCGGACTTCACCGCGCGGCTGCTTGCCGGCGAGTACGGCGACTACGCCGCCTACGCCGCCGAGCACGGAGATCACGGCAACCTCCTCGGCTCGGCCCAAGCCGATCAGGCCCTCGCCGACGTCTCGGCAGAAAGCAGGTAAGACGCCGTCATGCTGCCCTCTCTGGTCGCCGAGGACCTTCGCCGCGCCCTCGCCACCTACCTGACGACGAGCTTCGCTCTCGCCGATGACGACGTACGCGATGAGCTCGACGCGTTCCTGGAGCGGCCGGAGAGCCGGCTGTTCCGGGGGCCGTATCTGCGTGTGCGCACTCCCTTCCGGGAGGCAGGCTCAGGCTGGGAGGCCGCGCTCGACTGGTGCCCGAAGGACTTCACGCCGTATACGCACCAGGCTGCGGCCTGGCAGCGGCTGTCCTCGAAGGGGGGGCGTCAGCCGGAGCCGACGATCGTCACCACCGGTACCGGGTCCGGTAAAACCGAGTCGTTCCTCGTACCGATCCTGGACCACTGCGCTCGTGCTCGCGCCGCAGGACAGCGGGGTGTCAAGGCCCTGCTGCTGTACCCCATGAACGCTTTGGCCGATGACCAGGCGCGCCGTATCGATGACTTCCTCGGTACCGAGGCGGCGCTGAAGGACGTCACCGCCGGCATCTACATCGGTGGTGCCTCCGGCCCGCGTTCGGCGTCGGACGAGGACGAGAACGAGCCCGGCTCGTACGGTCGCGATACCGGTGCGACGTCTCTCGTCGGCGATCCCACCATCAAGCACCTGATCACTGATCGGGACGCGATCCGCGCCGATCCGCCGGACATCCTGCTCACCAACTACAAGATGCTGGACCTGCTGCTCCAGCGCGTTCCGGATGCGCCGCTCTGGAAAACAGACTCCCTCGCCTTCGTCGTCCTCGATGAGTTCCACACCTACGACGGCGCCCAGGGCACCGACGTGGCGATGCTGTTGCGCCGCCTCGGCGCAGCCACCGGGGCAGCCCGCGAGGGCCGCCCCCTCGGCGACATCACACCCGTGGCGACGTCGGCGACGCTCGGCGGGGGAATGCCCAGCGGCTCCTCGTCCCTTGCCCTGGACGGGCCTGAGAGGTCCGATCGGGAGCTGCTGCGTGAGTTCGCGGAGAAGGTCTTCGGGACACCGTTTCCCGACGCCGCGCTCATCGGCGAGAACCGGCTACTGCCCGGAGAGGTCGTCACCGACCCCGACTTCCTGCTCCCCTCGCCGGCCCCCGCGGCTCTGGCGGCGCTGCCCGACCCCCTGGACGACGAGGCGGCGCTCGTAGACCTGGCCCGGCTCATGCTCGGCCAACCCCTCAGCGATCCGGTTCAGATCGGCGCCAAGCTCAAGCAGCACATCCTGGTCAAGGCGATCCTCGACGTCGCCGGGAACAGCCCGGTCACCATCCCCGACATCGCCCGCGAGTTCGCCCAGCGCGGCGGCGGACCAGCCTGGGATGAGGCAGGGCGCAGCGATCCTCGGCTTGTCGAGCTCGCCTTCGCGCGGATCCTCGCACTGATCTCGCACGCCCGCAGCCCGCACCCGGTGACGGGAAAGCCCGGTCCTTTCCTGCGGGTTGAGGCTCAGCTTTGGGTGCGTGAGGTCCGCCGCGTCATCCGTGCGGCGACTGCCGAGCCCCACTTCCGCTGGTACGACGATGACGGGCCGACCGGAGACTCCCGGCCGAACCCCGCCAACCTCGCCATCTATCAGCCAGCGGAGGTTGACAGCGCCGGGGAGGGCGGGGAGCGGACCGATGCGTCGCGTCGTCCTGTAGGGCCGCCCTATCGGCGGCATCTTCCTGCCGTGTACTGCCGTCATTGCGGGCGGTCTGGCTGGGCTGCGTTGTCCACGGAACTGGAGTGGCAGCAGCTCAAGACGAACACCCTGGAGATCTATAAGGCTTCAGCGCAGAAGAAGCGGTCCGTGCGCTGGATGCTGCGGGCTCGCCCGGACGAGTACCCCGTACTGCACCTGCACGCCGAAAATGAGCGGCTGACGACCAACCCGACCGAGGACACGGTCGCGGTCATCACGCCCCATGGACCGTTGCCTGTGGCCCCTGACGAGGAGTGTCCCGCGTGTGGTCTCGACGACGGCATGCGCTTCCTCGGCGCCGGCACCGCCACTCTCGCCTCGGTCACCACCACGCAGCTGTTCTCCGACCGGGGACTCGCCGGCGACGAGCGGAAGCTGCTCGTGTTCACCGACTCGGTGCAGGACGCCACCCACCGCGCCGCGTTCATCGCCAACCGCAGTTTCGGCTTCACCTTCCGCGGTCTGCTGACCAAGCACCTCACCGCGGGCCGGCCTGTCGCAGTACATGATCTCGCTGCTGACGCCGCCGAGGCTGTCGTTACGGCCGCAGGCGCGGGCAAGCGCAGCGAACTCGCCTCCATCGTCCCGCCCGATGTGCGAGAGAACCCGGACATCCTCACGCTCCTCGACGAAACAGAGAACTTCAGTGATGCCGGCGCGGACATGCTGCAGAGCCGCATGGTCTTCCAGACCCTCATGGAGTTCGGTCTGCGCTCCCGCCTGGGCCGCACCCTGGAGCTGACCCGAACCGCTGCCGCGGAGGTCGACCTCAAGGATCTGCCCGCACTCTGCGCCGAACTGCGGGAGCGGCACCAGCGCCTGCCCGGGCAGATTTCACTGCCTCCAGACGACGAGGCGTACGCGGTATTCGTGCGCGGGTTGGCCGAGCGACTCCGCCTGCGCGGGGCTCTGTATCACCCCTGGCTGCAGGAGTACATCCGGCAGGCCGGCGCAAGGCGCTGGCCGGTCTGGGGCGGCCGTCCCACCGGCATGCCTGCCTTCCCCAGGGGCCTCGCCGCCCCCGCATTCCCGGTATCGGGCGGCACCCGCACCACCGGCTTCGACTCCCTGACCCGCGACAACACCTGGTTCGCCGATTGGGGCCACCGTTCGCTGGGCTGCGACCGGCGCGAGGCACGCGCGGTCGCCGAGCTCGCCATGAAGCTCCTCGCCCAGCGTGACATCCTGGCCACCTACCACGCAGAGGGCGGCGCGCTCGTCTACGCGCTCAGGCCCCGCAACGTCCTCATACACCGCATCGACGACGCTGCCGCACCAGGCGGAGAAGACGGCGTGAACGCGTGCGGGGTGCGCTGCGACACCTGCACCTGGCGGCAGACCGTGCCACCGAACCGCCGCTCGGACTGGCTGGGCACCGCGTGCCTGCGTTTCCACTGCTCGGGCCACTTCGTGGAGGACGACCGCGACTACACCGCCGACTACTACCGGCACTTGTACACCATCGACCGTCCGGGCGACGTACTGACCGCTGAACACACCGGCGCGCTCAGCCGCGAGCGGCGTGAGCATGTCGAAGCTGCCTTCAAGAACCGGGCCTCGGCCTTCGACCCGAACGTTCTCACCTGCACGCCCACCCTTGAACTCGGCATCGACATCGGCGACTTGTCTGCCGTCCTTCTCGCCTCCATGCCGCCCGCACCTGCCAACTACGCGCAGCGGATCGGCCGGGCGGGCCGCAGCACCGGCAACTCGCTCACCGTCACCTTCGTACCGCGAGGCGCCCGAAGCCACTACTACTTGCACGTTCCGGAGCAGATGCTGGCGGGCCGGATCATCCCGCCGGACTGTTACTTGGACGCCTCGGAGATCCTGCGCCGCCAGTACCTGGCCTTCCTCTTCGACCGCGCCGCGGACCGCAGCCTGTGGGAAGGCACGGCGATCCCTGAACGCCCCATGCCGCCGCGCATCGGCGAGCTCTTCGGACATGGCCTGGCCGAGGACGGCTGGTTCAGGCGTTTTCTCGATGTCGCGGGCACCCGCCATGCCCAGCTGTCCGCCGCGTTCATCGCTCTGTTCCCCGCGATGACCCCGGCCGCGGCCCAGGGTGTCCAGCACTTCGCCGCCCAGGGCCTGGAGGAAGCCGTCGGAGCCGCGGCCAGCGCGTGGAACAAGCGAGTGGCTGCCCTGCGCTCGAGGATGCGGCAGATCGGCCGGGCCTTCGACGCGCTGGCGACCGCTTCCGGTGATCCCGAACGCGACAAGCAGCGGCGCCAGCTCTTCGCCGAGCAGCGGACGGTACGCAAGCGCCGGGACGCCCTCGTCTCGGAGAACTCGATCAACGCCCTGGTGCGGCTTGGCCTGCTGCCCAACTACACCCTCCACGACGACGCGACCGTCCTAGACGCCACCTTGTGGTGGAAGGGCAGCGACGGGGAGTTCGACGAGAGCTCGACCGACTACGGCCGCGGCTCCCGGCTCGCGCTGACCGAACTTGCCCCCGGCAACGTCTTCCACAGCGACGGCTACAAGTTCATCGTCAGCACCGTGGACCTCGGCACCGGTGTCGGCGGCGGCGAGAACGCGTACGCCCTGTGGCGGTTCTGCCCCGAATGCGGATTCGTGGCCACCGAGGAAACCGGGCTTGACATCACCGCCTGCCCGCGCTGCAAGGCACCGCAGATCGCCGACCCGGGGGCCGTACACAAGGTGCTGGTGCCCGAGCGGGTCCTCGCCCGCGAGCGACGCGAAGACGCCCGGCTGACCGACGAGCGGGACGAACGCGAGCGCAAACAGTTCGACGTGATCACGCTCGTCGACATCGACAAGGACCAGCCGCAAGGGCTGAGGGCGTGGCGCCGCTCTGGCAGCGGCCTGCCCTTCGGCGTCGAGTTCGCCCGCGTGGCGACGATCCGCACGATCAACCTCGGACCATCAACCGCACCCGGGTCGACCCACGCGATCCGCGGCGAAGACGTCCAGGTCTCCGGCTTCGAGACATGCCTGGAATGCGGAGGTGTGCGCGGCACCCACCCGCAGGCGTGGGACCCCTCGGCCCAGCGGATCGGCACCCGCCACGCGTACTGGTGCTCACACCGCGACGACGGCGTCGCCCACGAGCCGACAGAGAAGCTGCTGCTCGCCCACGAGCTCACCACCCAGGCACTGCGCATCCTGCTGCCCGTCTCTACGATGGACCTCGCCGACCGCCTCATCTCCTTCAAGGCGGCCCTGCTCCTGGGCATCACCAAGCACTTCGGCGGCGCTCCCGACCACATCCGTGTGATCACCGACAGCATGCCCGGCGACAGCCAGGAACTGCGACGACGGTTCCTCGTCCTGCACGACTCGATGCCCGGCGGCACCGGCTACCTGGAACACCTGGCGGACGCAACAGTGCTGCACCGCGTCCTGACCCTCGCACAAACAGCGCTACGGGACTGCCCCTGCCAGAAGGAGGAGCAGCGCACCCCCTGCCACCGCTGCCTGCTCCCCTTCGTATCCAGCAGCGAACACCCGCACGTCTCGCTGCGCATCGCGAAGGATCTCCTGGACGAGATCCTCAAGGACTGGGCGGTCGAAGCCGTCGACACTCTCTCTGGCGTACGCATCGACCAGCTCGTCGACAGCGAACTGGAGGACCGGTTCGTCCGCACCCTCATCACCTGGGGCCGCCGGGACGAGGAGGACGGATCGGTCGCCGCCAAGGCCGGCCAAGGCGGAGTGGAACACGAACTCCGTTTCACCCGCGGTGATGCGGCCACGCGCTGGCGCATGCGGGACCACGTACGGATGAACACCTCCGTGCCCAGCGAACCCGACTTCCTCTTGGAGCGCACTGACGGCCGCGCGGAACGGGTCGCGGTCTTCCTCGACGGCTTCGCCTTCCACGCGAGCGAGAGGGTCAACCGCATCGCCGACGACGCCGCCAAGCGAGCGGCCCTCCGAGCGGACGGGGTGCTGGTATGGCAGCTGACCTGGGACGACGTCATGACGTGGGCAGCGGGAGTCAGCGGCGCGCCGGAAGGCCGGCAGGTTCGTGCCCCTGCCCGGCCGCTTCACACGGATACCGCACTCCAGCTCGCCCGGCAGATCCACCAGAGCCTGGTTGGCCAGGCCCGCCCCGACGACACCCTCGACCCGGTGCTTCGCAACCCGGTCGAGACCATGCTGGAGTTCCTCGCCGACCCTGACTGGGCCAAGTGGGCTCGACGGGCGGCCGGCCTGCTGGGCGGCTTCGGAGCAGCGGCGCGCCCGCAGCCGGTGGACCGCGAGGAGACTGGACGAGCGCTTCCCGACGTACTGCGAGGCGCGAACCTGTCGGCCTCCGCCTCGGCCGCAGAGGCTGTCGCGTTCGACGCCCGCACCACCGGCCAGACGCGGATCATCGGCCTGCTGGACCGCCGCCCCGAGCCGCGCAGCAAGCAACCGGACATGCGGGCATGGTCCGCACTGGCCGTGCTCGACGACCGGGCCGAAGCCATCGCAGACAACGAGCACAAGGACCGCTGGACGGACTGGCTGCGCTGGTCGAACCTGCTGCAGTTCCTGCAGCCCGCCGACGGCGACGAACTCCCCCGTTCCTTCCACCAGGTCGCAGTGTCCACCAGTGACCAGGTCGATCCGCACACTGTGGCTCTGCTGACCAGTGCGCTGCCCACGGAGGCAGGGGCCCAGCAGGCGCTGCCCCAGGCATGGACCGAAGCGATCGAATGGGCCTCGTCCCAGGTCGAGGACGTCCTGCGCGCTCTCGTCAAGCAAGCCCGCAATGGACGCATCGAAGTGCCGGAAATCGGCTTCGAGTACGGAGACCAGGCGATCCAGGCCGAACTCGCCTGGCCAGACAGGAAGGTCGCCGTCTTCATCGACCTGGACGAGCAGCGAGACGCCCTCTTCGCGCGCGACGGATGGTATGTCGCGAGAGCCGGCGCCGTGAATGTAACTGAGCTCATCAAGAAGTTGGAGGGGAACTGATGTCCGGCGCCAAGGTGATCATGGCGGACGTCTTCGGAAAGTCCTATGACGCGCTGGACGGCTCCGTCCAGCCGCAGGTGCTGCAGTTCATCATGAAGATGCAGCGCGACCCGGACTCCAACGGCCTCAACCTGAAGCCGCCGAAAGGCGCCAAGGACAAGAGGGTCCGCACCGCACGCGTCACGGACAACTACCGGGCCGTGCTCATGCACTACGCCGACCGCATCTACTACCTGGTCGCTGTGCTGCCGCACGACGACGCCTATGACTTCGCCGCGAACATCCTCTTCGACATCAACAAGGTCACCGGCGGCATCGAGCTGATCAATCTCGGCAGCCTCTACGGCACGCTCAGCGGACAGCCGAAGGCCGCCGACACCGCGCCCGACACCCCGTCGCTATTCGCCAGTGTCTCCGACGCTGACTTCGAACGACTGGGCGTCCACACCTCTATCGTTCCGGCGCTCCGCGAGATCCGCAGCGAGGACGCGGTCCTCGGCATCGTCGAGACCCTGCCCAAGCTGGCTCGCGACGTGATCCTGTGCCTCGCTGACGGCATGTCCGTCGAAGAGGTCTGGGAACAGGTCAGTTCCCTGGCGGCCACCGCTGACGAAGTCGACACCCAGGACTATGAGGCCGCGATCGAACGCCCCGCCACCAAGGAAGCTTTCGTGGTCACCGGCGACTTCGCCGAGTTCGGGCGGATCCTCACCGAGCCCCTGTCCGCCTGGCGGATCTTCCTGCACCCGGCACAGCGGGCGCTGGCTGAGCGAAAGACCCCCTACAAGGGCTCCGTCCGCGTCACCGGAGGCCCCGGAACAGGCAAGACCGTCGTGGCGCTGCACCGCGTCAAGGCCCTCGCCGAACGCCTGCCCGCCGGCCAGGCCATCCTGCTCACCACCTTTACGACCAACCTGGCCAACCTGCTCAAGTCCATGCTCAAGGACCTCGGCGGCGCCCAACTGCTCGCCAAGGTCGACGTACGGAACATCGACAAGGTCGCCTACGGCACCGTTAAGGAGACCTTCGGCGCGGAAGCGCCCAGCAGGCTCAAGGACGGCGAGATCCTCAACCGCTGGATCGAACTCTCCCAGGAGCACCAGACGCCCCGCTTCGACGGCCGTTTCCTCGACGCCGAGTGGAAGCAGGTCGTGCTGGCCCAGGACATCCGCAGCCGCGACGAGTACTTCGCCGCCAGCCGCGCCGGGCGCGGACGACGCCTCAACCGCCCCGAACGCGCCCAGGTCTGGTCCCTCGTCGAGGAATTCGAGCGCAGACTCGATCGCGAAAAGGCCGCCGGCGTCACCCAGCTCGCCGTTCAGGCAGCCCGGATCGCCTCCGGCTGGTCCGACGAAGAGCGGCCGTACCGGCACATCGTCGTGGACGAGGCCCAGGACCTGCACGCCGCCCACTGGAAACTGCTGCGCGCGCTGGTCCCCGACGGCGACGACGACCTGTTCATCGTCGGCGACGCGCACCAGCGGATCTACGACAACCGGACGTCCCTAAGCGCCCACGGCATCAAGATCCGTGGCCGCTCCAAGCGGCTGACCCTCAACTACCGCACCACCCGGCAAATCCTCGCCGCCTCCCTGAACCTGCTCGGCGACTCCAAGTTCGACGACCTCGACGGAAACCCGGAGCAGCTGCGCGGATACCGCTCCGTCCTGGCGGGGGCCAGACCTGAAACCACCGGCTATCGCACCCCCTCCGAAGAGATGACAGCGCTGGCCAAGCGCGTAGACATCTGGCAGCAGGAAGGGATCAAGCCCCACGAGATCGCGGTCGTAGCCCGAACCCACGCGATCGCCGACAGCGCTGTTCAGGCACTGCGTGACACCACGCTCGCCGCGGTGAAGGTCGAGGACTACCGCGTCCCCGACCCCGCCGAAGGCGTCCACGTCATGACGATGCACCGCATCAAGGGACTCGAGTATCGGGCTGTCGCCATCGTCGGAGCCGGCACCCAGCACATGCCGCTGCCCAGCGCTGTCACCCCAGAGACCGAGGACCGCCTCCAGTACGCCGCAGACCTCCGCCGCGAGCAGTCTCTACTCTTCGTCTCCGCCACGCGCGCCCGCGAGCAGCTGTCGATCACCTGGTCAGGCCGTCCGAGCCTTTTCCTCCGCGGCCCTGCCTCCTAGGCAGGAACACCTGGCTCCCCCCCCAGATCTTGGATAGCAGGGCCGACAGAAAGAGAGGGACTGGGTTCCTGGACCAGCCGTACGGTACGCACCCAGCGCCGCCGGCGACCTGGCTCGAGCTGCCGTGAGCCAAGCTCACGGCCGGCGCCGGTGCCCCCTCGAAGGCCCGGCCGTCATCAAAGACGACCTGCAGGCCGTCGCGGAGGCCGAGCGCCGCTGCACGGAGCGATACAAGCTCCCGCGCGTCAACCCGCACAGGGTCGAACTTGGAGGGCAGTCATGTCGTTGAGGGCCGGAACGTTTTCCTGCCCCCGGCCAGACAGGGAGCGCGGGTTCCGCCCGTTCCACTCGCTCAGCAGCTGCTTCGCCGCTTCGAGGCGCGCCCGGACCTTCCCACGCTGCGGCCGGTGCCCGAGAGTACCTGCCCGTTGCTCACCCAGGCGGCCACGCACACGAACAGCGGCTCCAACCCCGTGATGCTTGGTGGCTCCTTGAAGGACAGCTCGCTGATCACGCCCCGACGGCCCGGCCGTCGCGCGGCTGCTGATCGCGCCAACGCGGGAGCGCGCGCGCTCCGCCCTCGCGTACGTAGCCGACCACACCCCGCTGCCCGGACCGGAAGCACGACTGCTGGTGCTGCTGACCCTGCGCACCGCGCACACAGGCACCGGCAACCTCGTCGGCCAGAACCTCACTGCGCTGAGCCTGAACGATCCGGAGGGCCTGGTCGAGAAGCTGACCGGCTGCGGCTGGCTCACCCTGCCCGGCACCGCCGGGAACCTGCTCGCCTCCCGGCCGGAGAACCCCACCCCGATCATCGTCCCCTCCCTAATGCCCCGCGAGGACGGGGCGGGTCCGTTCACGTTCGGCAAGAAGATGCGGCCCAAGCTCTCCGGTTGGGCCCAGAGGGTCGTCTCGGACAAGAAGCTCCGCAAGGGCAAGGCCGCCGCCGGCACCCGGCTGTTCGCCCTGGCGCTGGCCACCCAGACCGACCTCTCGGGACGCCTTGGTCCCGGCAGCCAGGGAATCGCCCTGAATACTCTCGCTGCCTGGGACCGGTCGGCCCCGGCAAGCTGCAGCACCTGGTCAACCAGCTGGCGCAAGCGGACTGGCTCACCGACGCCGCCCTCACCGATACCCACCGCACCGGGCAGCTGACCGAGCGCGTCCTGCCGCTCACCTGCCCCCTGCAGGCTTGAGTCACCAGCCCGTCTGAGTGAACCCGTGACGTGTCGCCCGTCCTGCCCCGGTCACCGGCTGGATGATGGGCTGCCTGGCCCCAGGCGGGCCACGTTCTGAGCGCCGCCCGATCCGGTGTACCGGAACGCAAGGAGCGTGGCATTGCACCGGCCTTCACCACATGGGGATCACAGACAGCAGCTCGTCGTGTTTTGTTGACGTGCGGGATCGGGCAGTGCGCGTCAGGAAGGCACTGCCGTGAGCGACCGCTCCTCGTGGGAGTCCCGCAAACTCCGCTACTGGTCCGAGTGCAGTGGGCAGTCCCGCCGCGCCGGCCTTCGAACCAGCCACCCGGCGCCTGCAGCCTCGCCGGCGCAGGCACGGCTGGAGAGCCTCGTCCTCGAGCAACTGGGCACCTCTCCGGACCTGTGCGCGCACCCCTTCGGCATCGCTTCGCTGAGCGGCGTCGGCACGTCCCTCACACTGCACCTCGACGCCTACATGGGCCAGAATCGGTACTCCTTCCCCGAGCACTGTCTGAGCCGTCTGCTGCCCGCGGCTCCCGCGCCCGGGAGCGCTGACGATCCGCACGGGATTCCCGGCCTGCGGGTATGCGGCATTCAGGCCGGCGGTCGGCAGCTGCACCTGTACATGGTGAAAGACCCTGGTCAGACAGCCACGCTCCTACTCGCTCTGCCCAGTGGGCTGGCGGCGAGCTGGGAGGACATCGAGCGTCGGCACCGGCGCTGGTGCGAAGACAACGGTCTGCGGCCGCTGTGGACGGCCCCTCAGCTCGATCCCGTGGAATCGGCCACCTCAGCGCCTATCCCAGTCTCGAAGCCTCGCGGGCCAGGCGGGCCGCGGTGGGCAGCGCGCTGCTCCGGCGTATCGCGCTCTTCCACACCGTCACCGCCTTCTACCGGGTCCAGTGCTGGGACGACGGCGACAGCTGGAAAATCGACGCCCGCACTGCCCACCCCCGGGCCCGCTGGCACGACCAGCTCCTGCAGAGGCTGTGCCACCCACGATGGGGCCTGCCGGTGCACGTGGCCCACCGATTTTGCCACTGCGCCGAACCGGACACCCCTTACCAGTGGAACCACACCTGCGCCTTCTACTTCGACGGCCACACCACCGGCAACGACGACCCCATCTACCTGCGCATCCACGCCAGCCCCGAAGGACACGACTACAACTGGCAGATCGCAACACTGCGCCAGGTCGGCGCCCCAGAGGACTGGATGGCCCGCGCATTTCCCCAGCAAGCAGTCGAGCACCACGACCAGCACCAGCAGGCGGAGCGGCTGCGGTAACGAAACGTCTGCCACCGAACGAGAGGAGGCCGCGCATGCCTGGATCGGACCTGCCGCCACCGGAAGTCCCCATGACCACGGAAGCCCTACTCACCCGCTGGCTCACCGCAGCACAGAAGGCAGAACTCCTCCACGGCGTACTGGTCTTCGCCGGCGACTACGACGAGCGTGACTTGGAGACCGCAAGGCGCACCTACCCAGGCCGTCGTCCCGTGCTGAACGCCGACAGCGGCCTGGAAGTCCACCCGGCCGGCGCTGGAGCCCCCGCACCGCTCGTGAGCCGGCCAGCCGGAGTTTCCGAGCCGGAGGGCGGCAGCTGAACGAGCCCACCTCAGCCAGCAGCCCGGCGTCCGTCGTCAGCCGTGGACACTCTGTCGGGAGACATCAGGGCATGCGGCGGCGTTTTTACGCCGTAAAGGAGGGGTCTCCCTTGGTGAAGGGCAGTCGACTTCGTGGATCGCGCCCGCTCGGCCCGGGTGCGCCGTACGGTCGATTCTGCGGATGTGACCGTACGGTGACGCCGGGTCAGGCATGGGAGGGATCCGAGGATGGTCAGTGCCCGTACGTACCCATTGTGGCGGGATCTTGCGATGAGCAAGGACCTCCCCAAGGAGGCCCTCAGGACGGTGATCGAGGCCCTGTGCACCCCGGCGGTCAGCCCTCACGGCATCGACCTCCAGGCCGACCGGTGGCGGGAGGAAGCCCTCAAGACGGCACTGCCCGCGCTACTGGCCCGGACGTCTGCCAAGCGGTTGCGGAACCGGCTGCTGGTCCAGGCCGACGAGGAGATGCTGGCCACCCTGGCGGCCGAAGGCACGGTAACCGCCACCGACCTGCCCACCATCCTGCGCACCCGCCGGGTCTGGGCCGGATTGATCGCCTGTCTCGCACGACACTCCGACCAGGTCGAAGCAGCGATCGCCCTCCTGCCCGGCCTGCCCAGCCACGAAGTGGAGCAGGTCGTCCGAGACTGGGATCCCGACCGCTACACCCGCACCGAACGGGCCGCTCCGATTCCTCCCCTGCCGCGGGCACTGTTCGACGCCGTCCTGGAAGCCTGCCTCACCCCACTCGCCGCGTACCTTCTCCACCCCCAGCCCGAAGGGGGCTGGGGGGCCGTGTCCGAGCTCTCGAAAGACTGGTCGCTGGAACTGGGCGACACTAGTGCCTGGGCGATGCTGGCCAGGTGTCCCGAGCGGTGGGCGGAGCTTGTCTCACATCCCACGTTCGGGGCCGCCGTCCAGCACCTGCTGCTGGACCAGGCCGAGATCCGCGCTCGGGAAGACGCCCTGCTCCACGCCGTCGGCGCGTACCCGCCCGGCGAAGAATCCTCCACCGAAGACCTGAGCCCCGCCCTCAGCGAGGACTTGCTGCGGGCCTGCCTCCCAGCCCTGTGCATTCCCGAGCTCGCCGAGCTGCCCAACCCGCAGGTGACGGCACGCAGGACCCTGCACCACATCGCCCACCGCGTCCACAACAACCCGCGCCTGGCCGAACTCGCCGCCGAGCCAGTGCACGCAGCCACCGACGCACTCGTGACCCGCGGCCGGCTGCTCAGCCAGCCTGACAGGCAAGCCGACGACCTCGGTTCTGACGGACGCGTTCTGAGCCTCGCCGAAGACCTAGCCCTCCTCAGCGCCAACCCTGGCCATCTCGCAGGCGCCTGCGCGCAGCTCGCCTCCATGGATCAGCCGGCCATCGTTTCCCCCACACCGAGCCGGACCCTGATCCGCATCATTGACAACATCGACCCCGACCACGACCGCCCGGCCAGGCTCCTGGAACGCCACTCGGAGCACCGCCGGGTCCAGGCCCTGGCCGCCCTCGCCGCCAACCCGCACACCCCACACGCCGCCGTCACCGACACCCTCAGCGTGCTCCACCCTGCCGAGCTGGCCTGGATCGCCGAGAACCTGGAAGACCCTGACTGGTTCCTCAACACAGCAGCCGCCGTCCCTGCCGCCGGAGACGAAGGCGACGGTGTGCTGCGGCTGCTCAGCGACGAGCAACTCGCCCAGCACCCCGACCCGGCGGCCGTCCTACAGTCCTGGCTCGACTCCCCAGCCACCGACGAGTACTCCTCCCGCTCCGAGGTCTACCGGGCTATCGTCGCCTCCCGCCACCACGCCTTGAAGCACCTGCGCCAAATCCCCGCTGACGAGATCCTCTCCCGCCACGAGCCCGAGATCGCCCTGAAGATCCTGCTGGACCACTGCGGGCGCAGCACCGAGAGGTGGGCGGCGCTCGCCGCCGCCATGACCTTCGAGTACGACAAAGAGAAGATCACCTTCGGAGAACTCCTCGACTCCCTGGACGGCACGCCTGCGGAAGCGCGGACATCCTGACCTGGCTTGCCCGATCCTCCAGGAGTGTGAGAAACAGCCCAGGAGGCACCAACGCTCCCTGGGCGTCCACGGTCTGAGGAACTGACTTCCCTCGCCGTCGGCCAGTCCGCAGCCTGACGACGAAGTTCTACCGGCGCCGGCGGCCACCGCCGGCGCCAGGCAAGAAGAAGATCTCCTCGCTCACCAACCCCGCTCTTCAGTGGCCTGTCCAGCCCGCCAGCCCACCTGCCACCCCATCAGAACGAGCGTCAAATGAGCGTCATTTCAGCGTCAAGATATCGCCCGTAACGCCCACAACGCACATAATGCGCATGCATAAAACCGCAGCTTCACCCGCTGCCGTGTGGACCTCGAAACGTTCAGGTACCCAGCCTCCGGGTTCACTCTTCCCGAAGGACGTGCACAGGTCATTGTCAGTGGTGCCTCTTATCCTGAGTTGACTCGGACCGCGCGCGAGCGACGGAGGATCACTGCATGGGGTGGGACAACAAGGCGCGCCGTCGGCCGCCCAGATTCAGCAGGGCTGCGGAGCACACATGTGTGCGTTTCCCGGAGCACTGATCGGATGCCGAAGCGCAGTGTCCAGCAGCGGGCTGGGTACCGGGGTGAGGCATTCGTCGACAAGGCCGTCTCCGATGCCGGCCATGTATGGAACGACACCAAACGTGACTTCGCCGTCGACGGGCAGATCGAGTTCGTGGACGTCGACCGGGAAGTCACCGGTGTCGCCGTCCTGGCTCAAGTGAAAGGCACGGAGGTCGGATTTCGGGGCGAGACGCCGACGGGATTCAAGTTCACGTGCAAGGCCGACCACATCGCCTACTGGCTTCGGCTGGGACGACCAGTCGTGCTCATATGCGTCGACCTACGTATCCAACAAGCATGGTGGAAGCGCGTCGACACCTGGTTCGCCGACCCTGAACGTAAGGCCCGGCGGGTCGTTCAGTTCGACAAGGCCGCAGACCGCTTCGACCCCGATGCCTTCAGCCGGCTGTCGGCCCTGGGCGTACCCGTGGGGGAGCCGTTGCCGCGGCTCCAAGGAAGCGAACAGCTGGTCTCGAACCTCCTCAAGGTTGAAAGCTTCGCCCCACTCATCTACGAGGCGTCCACGCCCTGTCGTGACCGCGGCGATGCCTGGGAGCGGATGCGGTCGAACGGTAACCAGTTCGAGAGCGGCTTCGTCCTGGCTGCCGGACGGATCTTCTCGCTGTGCCGACTGGACGAGGGCCCGCTGGCCGTGCTCTGCGACGGGCCGGTCACCTCCGTCCCCAGTGAGGAGTGGGCGACCACCAAGGACCCCGACCTGCAGCGGCGCTTCGTGTCCCTGTTGAACTTCACGCTGCGCTCCGCCCACCATCCCGAGTTGGTCTGGCATCCCACCAAGAAGGTCGTCTATATGCAGGCCCCGCCGGACCGGTCCCGCCGGAAGATCAAAGGGCGCTACCGAGGCAGCCGCGGACGCACCTTCTTCACCCCGTATTTCGGCAAAGACGACCAGACCAAGATCAGCTTCTGCCGTCACTACGCTGCCAGCCTTTACTTCCGCCGCTGGAGTGAGCAGTGGTTCTTGGAGATCAACCCCACCTACCACTTCACCATCGACGGCCACCGTGACTCCCTGTTCGACGCCGAGTACGTCCAGAAGATCAAGCGGCTGGAACGCAACAACGCCGTCTACCAGCTCGTACGCGCCTGGGCCGACTATCTGCAGGGCGATGACACCCTGTTCAGGAGCCGGGATGAGCGCATCCGTTTCGGCCAGCTCCTGCATCTTGACTGCGATGCCGCCATCGACGAAAGCGTCTGGATTCCGCAAGAACCAGCGCCGAAGCCGAGCGTGAACGGTCTGGCCGAGAGACTGTGGGAGCTACCGCAATGAAAGCACCAGTGCTTCATGAGCCGGAACTAGAGTTCCGGGCCGGAAACCGTCACATCGATCCCCGCTACGGCATCAGCGTGTTCGGCCCGGCGGACGCCGACTCCCCTACCGGACCCCGTCAGATCCCCATCGCCTTGGTCGGCCCCGCCCAGGCGGTCGACGGCATCCGGAGTTGGCTGCAGCGCTGCCAGGACCCAATCGAAGCGAAGGAGACGAAGCCCGGACAGGAGAATCTTCACCAGCCGTTCCCCGGTTTCAGCGGCGCCTCCCCGTTCGGTGCCCAGCTCGTCTTCGACGACGCCCTCGTCCGCGAGATCCCCGAACGCCAGCTGCGCCGCCTTGCCCGCGTCAACATTGCCTCCGGCACCGCCGATGCGGTGGAGCTCTACGCCGACGCCGCCCGGTCGCTGGCCGAGACCGGGCGCTGCCGGGTCATCATCTGCGCTCGCCCTGAAGAACTGCGGGACAGAGAAGACCATCCTCCCTCGGAGGAGGCCGTGACCGACCGCCAGGAGGAACAGGGCGAACAAGGGGCCGGAGGTGATTTCCACGACCTGCTCAAGGCCGCCGCACTAACGCTGTCGGCCCCCTTGCAACTGATGCGCAAGGAGACCTGGACCGGGATCCCGGCCAAGAACAACGGTCAAACCGTCCGCCCGCTGCAGGACGAGGCAACACGGGCCTGGAACCTGCACACCGCCCTGTACTACAAGGCCGGCGGGACCCCCTGGCGCATGCAGCGCCACAGCTCCGACCTGGCCACCTGCTACGTCGGGGTCAGCTTCTACCGCAGCGCGAGCGGAAACGAGCTGCACACGGCCGTCGCCCAGGTGTTCAACGAACGCGGCGACGGCGTCGTCGTCCGCGGCGGAACCGCGCAGATCTCCAAGACCGACCGCCAGCCCCACCTGACGCTCTCGGACGCCCGGCAGTTGCTGCTGGACGCCCTGGCCGAGTACCGCACCACCCACGGCCACCAGCCGGCACGCATCGTCGTTCACAAGACCTCTAACTTCACCGCCAGTGAGGTCGACGGATTCCACGAAGCCGCCGACCTGCGTGAGATCGACCATGTCGACCTGCTGTGGATTCAGCGGCGTGGCGCCCCACACCTGTACCGCACCGGTCAACTCCCCCCGTTGCGCGGCACCAGTGTCCAACTGGACGCTCGTTCCTTGCTCCTGTACACCCGCGGCTCAGTGCCGTACTTCCGGACCTACCCCGGCCTGTACGTCCCCCAGCCACTGCTGATCCGGCCCGCAACACACGGCACGGATCTGCTGACCGCCGGCATGGACATCCTCGCCCTGACCAAGATGAACTGGAACAACGCCCAACTCGACGAACGTGACCCCCTCACCTTGCGCACCGCTTACCGAGTCGGTTCGATCCTCAGGCACGTTCCGCCCAATGCCCGCATCGCCACCCGTTACGCCTACTACATGTAGGCAAGGGCGCCCTCAACAGCTCTTTCGCGGCGCTGCACTCGGGGCGGGCTTCAGTAGGCGAGGGGGGCCGGAACCGGTCCGGCTTCCACGCTCCGTCATCGGAAAAGCGTCATCCGGAAGGGGAGCTGTCATATGCGCAGGTCAGGCAGCACTTTCGGTACGCCGAGCGTGCTCTGCGGGCACCGAAAGCGTCACGCCGCAGCCCCCGCCTCGACCGCGGGAACGGTCAACGAGCGCCAGCGTTGGAAAGCACTGCCGACGGTCCCTGAGGGACGATAAGTTACCCCGTTGGCTGCAAGTACATTCGCTCCGGGCCAACCACGGGCCACACAGCGCCCGTGGAGAAGCACCTCAGCACAGCCCCAGCCTCCGCACGAGGCGTGACTTCGCCGTGGAGCCCCTCACATTTCCGCGCTCACAGACAGCGCACCCGACATCCCGCTATGAACACCGCACCGACGACCTTGCACAGTCCCTCCCGGCATCATCGGTAGCAGTGGCATCATGCTGTCGATGACGTGCAAGATTCGCCTGTCCGCGGCTGGTGTTCACCTATTCGACCGCGTCTCCGGGATGAACGTGCTGCTCGACGAGGTGTCTGTTCCCGCTGAGCAGTTCTCCCGGGCTCCCCGGTACCTGTCTGTCGCGCTGACTAACGCCTGCGAACTCCACTGCGCCTACTGTTACGCACCCAAGCACGCCGCCACGCTGGACAGGAGGCGTGTGTTGGCGTGGGCGGTCGAACTCGATGCTGCCGGGTGCCTCGGAGTCGGCTTCGGAGGAGGGGAACCGACCGCATACAGAAGGTTCGCCCAGCTGTGCTCGGACATAGCCCAGTCCACGTCTATGGCAGTGACCTTCACGACCCATGGGCACCGGCTCACACCCGAACTCGTCGAATCCTTGCGCGGGGCCGTGCACTTCGTCCGCCTGTCAGTCGACGGGGTCGGAGCCACCTACGAGCGGCTCCGCGGCCGACCGTTCGCGGCCGTGGTTCAGGCAACCGGGTTGCTCGGCTCCCTCGCCCCGTTCGGCATCAACGCCGTCATCAATGCCGACACCGTCGGCGAACTAGATGACCTCGCCGAGTTCGCCGACACGGTCGGCGCGTCCGAACTCCTGCTGCTGCCGGAGCAGCCAACCGCGGCAACTGCTGGTATTAGCGACGGCGACGCTCAGCGCCTCGTCGAATGGGCCGCGACCGCCAGGAACGGGGTTCGACTCGCTATATCCCGTACCGGCCTCGATACTGCACTGCCCACGGCGGAGGCCATCCCGGGCGAGCGCCCCCTCGACGCCCACATGCACGTCGACGCGGCCGGCGTCCTGCGCCCTCACGCCTACGCGCCCACGGGATTGTCAGTCGGAAGTTCCATCATGGAAGCCGTGCAGGCGTTGAGGGAGGCACGATGAGGATCTGGAACGGCTACGGCTCGGAGCACTCGATGGACCTGGTCTTGATCGGCCGATTTCAGACGGTCACCGGTGCCAAGGCAGCAGAGGAGCGCATGGAGGCTCTGAAGGCTCTTGCCGAGGACGCGTGGTCCGATGACGACTGGCAGAGCCCTGGCGAGCGCATGCCTCGCGAACTCGGCGAAGCACTCGCCGGAATGAAGTTGTACGACATGGGGAGGTACGACGTCGATGTCTTCGCCCTTGACCACACCGTCACCCGCACCGGAGGGACGGTCCGGATCTGGACCGACGAGTCCGACGTCCAGGGATTCCTGAAGGCACTTCTCCACTACGGCGCGAAAGTCGAGATCTTCTCCCGTCACGAATGGGACGAGAACACGATCACTCGGTCGGATGCAAGCACACGGAGCGACAGTGGATCTGACTGATCTGGAACGTCTGCCCGGCGCCGCCGACCGGAACTTCGAAGCGCTCACACGGGCCATCGTCTCCCGCCGCTATGGCGCGCTGGGCACGATGCGGGAACGCCGCAACCAGCCCGGCGTCGAGTTCTACCTGCACGTCGACCACGCCGGTGCTCTCGGCGACCCCGGCCGCGTCTGGGGTTGGTCGTGCAAGTGGTTCATCCTCAACAGTAAGAATGAGCTCAGCGCAGGCCAGCGCAAGCAGATCGAGGACTCGCTCTCCAAGGCTATCGAGCACGTCGTAGGGCTGACCGACTTCGTGCTCTGCCTTCCAGAGCGGCCCGCCAAGGGGGACGAGGAATGGATCAACGGACTCGGTCAGCAGGGGGTCAGCGTCAAACTCTGGTCCACCGAGAACTACGACGACCAACTCGCGGGACACGAGGAGCTCCGCTCCACCTTCTTCGGTGAACTCGCCCTCACCGCAGAAGTACTGGCGCAAGCCCACAAGCGATCTGTTGCACCCATCGAGGCACGGTGGACGCCACGGCTGCACACCTCCCACCACGTGGAGCATCGCATCAACCGGGCCTTGCTGCGCCCGGCGTCGTTCGAGTGGCTGCAGCAGCGCACCGACGACATCGCAGCCCGGATCCAGGCACTGCGCGCAGCCATCGACGGCCTCGACAACACCTTCCGCCAAGACGCAGTAGACATTGCCGACGACCTGGACCGATTCGTCGACGACCTGCGGGAGGTCCTTGACGCCGGAAGGAGCCTCCGGCCCTGGGAGATCCGCGAGCGCCTCGCCGAACAGCGGCCGCCCGCAACCTCTCCCCGAACGCTGCGACGCCTGGTGCTCAAACTGAGGCAGCGTCGCCTGCCTGAGGCGCTGCTGGTTACCGGTCTCGGCGCGGAGATCCGCGACATCGTCCAGTGGCTGCACGACACACGGGCGGACACCGAAGCCCCCCTGCTCGCCGTCATCGCCGCCGCGGGACAGGGCAAAACGCACCTTGCCGCGCAGATGACCTCACCGAACGACCAGCCCACGGCAGGAGTCTTCATCCAGGGCGGGAACCTGCGCGCCGGCGGGACCCTCCACGACCTCGCGCGAAGGATCCCCGGACTTAAGGTCGACTACTTCGAGGACCTGCTGGAAGCTCTCAACTCAGCCGGTAACCGCGCCGGCTGCCGGATTCCGTTGATCATCGACGGCCTGAACGAGGCCGAACGGCCCTCGGAGTGGAGGACACTGCTCGCCGGATTGGCACCTGCCCTGGGCGCCTACCCTCACGTGGCGGTGATCGTCACCCTCCGCGAGGCGCTCGCCGACCAGGCCCTCCCGAAGGACACGGTGCACCTGGAACTGGAGTGGCAGCGCGCGGAAGTCGACGACATCCTCCGCGTCTACTTCCGTCACTACCTGATCAACCCGGCCGGCGCCTGGCTACCGATGGGAGAGTTCCACAACCCGCTCTTCGTCCGCATGTACTGCGAGGCCGCAAACCACGACCGCCGAGTGCCGGTGGGCGTGGAGGCGCTGCCTCAGTCTCTCATCGGCGTCTTCGAGTTGTACCGCGAGGGCGTCATCGAGCGGCTGGCCCAGGATCCGGCTCGCATCCCGGTGCCGGCCGACCAGATCCAGCGCCGCCTCACGGTTCTGGCGAGACGCGTGTGGACGCACAACGTCCGTCGGCTTCCGTTCGACGAAGCGCGAAGAGTCCTCGACGCTGACCAGCCGAACTGGGACGAAAGCCTCCTCCGGCGCCTCGTAGAGGAGGGAGTAATCCTCCGCGAGGAGATCAGGGGTTCCGACGACACTGAGTGCGGCTTCGTTTTTGACCGCCTCGCTGGATACTTGATCGCCGACGCGATTCTGGTGCGTATTCCCCCCGCGGACGTCAACGAGCAGCTCGCGGATGCGGCTCTCTGGCAGTCCCTCCTGGGCGACCAAGCGCACCCCCTTGGCGAGGACATCCTCATCGGTCTCATCTCACTGCTGCCGCGCCGCTTCACCCGGCACCACCTGTGGCGCGTCGCCCCGGATGAGCACCGTTCGTTGGTGCTCGCCCAGGAACTCACCACCGAGTCGGAATTCCTCGACGACGAGACCGTCGACGCGCTCGCAACCGCGCTCGTTACCGCGCATCCCAGCGAGAGGAAGGGCCGACCAGCGTTCGGCCGTCTGTGGGAGATCCGCAGGTCCGCCCCGCACCGCCTGAATGCCGTATTCCTCGACCGCGTCCTGCGCCAGCTGACCCTTCCGGAACGTGACCTGCGCTGGACCGAGTGGGCTCGAGGCCAGGCTCCAGGCCGGCTGACGGCAGACCTGGAACGAGCGATCGACAGGTGGTCTGGAAGCAGCAATCGCGCCAAGAGCGACGACTTGGACGCGCTGGCCATCGCCTGGCTACTGACTTCCACGGACACGAGCTTGCGGGACCTGGCGACGAAAGCTCTGCAGCGCTACGGCCGGCCAGAACCCAAGCGGCTGTTCGACCTCGCCGCCCGGATGCTCGATATCGATGACCCTTACGTCATCGACCGGGTGGTCGCCGCAGCGTTTGGCGCCGTCAGCGCCCACCAGATGCCCGATCCCGGCGGACCGCTCGAAGGCGCGCTGCGGGACTGGCTGGTGCAACTGCGCGACCGCTTCCTCGACGGCGGGACCACACCTACCGCCCATGAGCAATTGCGCGGCCACGTACGGGCCACCTATGAATTCGCCGGCGCTCTCCACCCTGCCGCCGTCCCGGACGGGGTTGACGCCTTCGCGCCTAGGTTCGCTGCCGTGGCGCCCGCCGAGGTGATGGAGGACGACGACCCCAACGCCGAAGAGTGCGCCCGCACCTTCGGTATGGACTTCGAGAACTACATCATCGGGGCCGCCATCAACGGCAGGCACAACTACGACTTCACCCACCCGGACTACCGCAGGGCCCGCGCCGAGGTCATGGCCCGGGTCTGGGAACTGGGCTGGTGCGAGAAGGACTTCGGCAGCGTTGACCAGTCCATTGCTGCGAACGCCGAGCGACCTTACAGCTCCAAGAGGAGGGTGGAGCGGTACGGCAAGAAGTACGGCTGGATCGCTTACCACGAAATGGTTGGCCGCCTCGTGGATATCGGCCGCGCACCGGCCCCCTCCGGGCAGGCGGAACGCTTGATGCCCGACATCGACCCGACCTTCCCCGACAGGCCCCCGGTGGCGCCCATGTCCCTTCCTCTGTGGGCACCAGTGGAGCCCACAGTGGACCAAATCTGGCTCACCGAGGGGACGGTGGCCGTGCCTGATCAGCTGTGGTCACCCGTGGAGATCCACGGAGAGGACGTTGGCTGGATTCTGGTCGAGGGATATCTGGACCACCGCCACGAAGGGCGGACGGTGTTCGGATTCTTCCGCACCTTCCTGCTGGACCCAGAGGACGCGGGACCCGCCCAACAGCTGGCCAGCGAGCGCCAGTATCCGGGGAACGACTTCTTCCCTCCGCTGCCGATGGTCCGCGATGTGCTGGCCGCTGAGATGCCGTGGAGCCCTCGGTTTGAGCTGACCTTCGACGACGATGCCCAAGGCGCTTATCCGCACCGCGCACTGCGCCGCGACTGGGAAGACGACGGCATTCGGCTCGATCAAGTCGCCGTGCAGTTCGCGCCTGACAACACTTCGGAGACCGGGCTCGGCGGGGGCTACGACGTGCCGTCGTACGAATTCGCTGCCAGATTCAGCCTGCGCCAACTACCCGGCACTGTGGACCTCGTGGGCTTGGACGGCCGGCGCGCCTCCGCAGCCTTCCACGCGGACAAGCCCTGGCGCGGCCACCTACTCTTCCTGCGCCGTGATCTGGTCGAGGACTTCGCCGGTGATCGCCAGATCATGCAAGTGGCGTGGGGCGAGCGCGAGGTGGCCGCCGACTGGCCCTCTGTTCCAGTCTGGGTGCGCGCGGTACACCGCAGCTACGCGCACGTGTGGCGCCACATCCGAATGCTGGGAACAAGTCGGCGCAGTATCAAAGGAGGCCGGGTGGCGACGGGACGTCCGCGGAAGGCCAGCCGTAGGCAGCGGTGAGCCTGCCCTAGGCAGCCTCACCCCCGTCTCTGGCGGCGCGCGAAGCACCTGGCGGGGTGAATCGGACGTCGTTCTTCAGCAAAGCCAGGCGCACGGTGCCAGGCTCGACCGGACGAAGCCGAGTTCGACGCGATCAAGTGGCCCACCTTGGGCCAGGTCCTCGCCACGCAGAGAACACCCTCGACCCACACATGCACCGATTAACCCTCAAGGTGATGAGCCTGCTGCTCCGACACAGGGACACGCGATGATGCTATCCGGCTACCAGGAGAAGACGTAGGCTCCAGGTGCCGCGCATCCCCCTCCAGCCGCGGCCGGTACCAGGCGCGCAGGCGACGATCGCGCCGTACCGGTGGGGGCGGAGGGCCGGGGCCGCCGCCCCGCCTCTCGGCGGTTCAGCCAGAAACCTGCGGGCCTTCTCGGCCTCGGAATCCCGCCGCGCCACGCACGTCAACTCACCGGAGCCCGCCAAGGGATTTCCGGGAGGCAGTGCACACCAAACCTGACGCATTGTCCGACGCAACAGATAGTCTCATCGTGCGCGCAGGCCCAAGGCGTCGCTGCACCGTCGGGACGTGTGTGACTACGCAGCCGCAAGGGGTGGTGCTCCGGGGCGCGGTGTCCGCGCCGGGTGTGCGCCTCCTTGGGTGCATGGGTGTTGGCTGTTTTCGGAGGAACTGCTGGTGGCGCAGATCGACTTCCGTCTCGTCCAGACCGCGGTCATGGGAGGCCGGGATTCGGACCAGCCGGTCATCCTGCCCGAGGAGCCGCACAATCTGGATGAGTTCCGCCGCCAGTTCGGCAAAGACGACTTCTGGTGCGGGACGCTGCTCGGTGGCTGCGGCGAGCGGCTGATGACCAAGCGCTACGAAACGAAGGTCTGTCACTTCTCCCATTTCCCGGACCGCGACGGAAGCCGGGCGGCTTGTCATCGCACGGCCAATGGCGTCGACAGCGCCGATCACCTGTTCATCAAGGCGCACGTGACGCAGTGGCTGGCGGGCCAGGGGCACGCGGCGCAGGCTGAGTTGTGCAGCCTCGGGCACGGCCCCGGGGATGCCGTGGACTTCGTGCTGCGTGCCACGAATCAACGCCTGCGCTTCGAGCTGAGGCCCAACGACTACCGCAGCTGGCGTGGAACGGCGGACAGCCTGGCCGCCAAGGAAGGGCATGTCGAGTGGGCCTTCGGGTTGGAGAGCGCCATCACCCGGGATATGACGGCCCGCTACGGCTATGCCCTGCGGGTGCGGTGCGAAACCGACGGCAACAGCCGCCGGGTTCTGATCGGCACCGTCACCGAGAACCGCCCCGTCGCCTGGTCTCCGCTCGAGCAGTGCCGGATGACCGGCGACGGACTCATCACCCCCGACCTCGAGGAACTGCGTAACCGTGGGCTGATCCGCGAGGGGGCCGCGCGCCACGACGCCGTGGCCGGCAGCCTGCCGCTGCGCGGCGCCGAGATCGTCTTCGCGATCGACGGCGAGGCCCGGCCGGACACCGACTCGCCCCTCGTGGAGGGCGGCCGGTACCTGATATCCGGCTTCATCAAACCGGCCGGGCACCGGATCCTCAAGGCCCAGCTCTCCTTGCCCCACGACACACCCCGCCCCACCGAGCAGTACGTGTACCGGCTGGCGGGCGCCGTGCGCCTGCTGGTCACCGAAGCCGACCGGCCGGGTGAGAACACCCGCTGGGCGCTGCGCGCGGACAGCCTCATCCAGCTCAAGGGCCTGGACGCGGAACGTACCGGCCTGTGGCGTCCCCCCGTCGCCCTGGACGAGCCCCTGCCCGCCACGCGGCCCGCCCCGGCCCCCACCGTTCCGGTGCAGTCCCAGGGCAGCCGCACCGCCACACTGTTGCGGCGGGCTCTCGAAGACGTTGCGCGGGAGGGGGCCACCACCACGTGGAAACAGCTGGCCGAGCGGGTCGGCCTGGATCTCGCGCACCTGCCCGATCCCAAGCGCCGGGACCTCCTCGTCGAGGTCGACAAGCCGCGAGATCGGAACCGGTCGCTGTTGTGCGTCCTGGTCCGCGCGCCCTCCGGCCGTCCCTTGTCCTATCTCGCCACCGTGCTGCGCCTGCTCCAAGTCCCCTCCCCGGCCTCGGAGTCCGCGCTGTACCGGTGGAGCGACGAGCGGATCCGCGCTGCGCATACGGCGTACGGCCACCGTACTCCTCCCCTACCGGCATCGGCTGCCATTGCGGAGGCGCCCCGCCCCGCGGAAGCGCGGGCCTCCCAGGAACAACTGACGCTCCTCAATGCCCAGTTGGACGTGGGCCGTGCCACGTTGCCCCACGCCACCGGCCGTCGCGCCGCCCGCCTGGCCACCACGGTCAAGGACGGCGAACAGCACCAACGGCTCTACGAGACTGTCCGGCAACGCAGGCAGGAGCTGCGCGCGTGGCAACGCGAGGGCGAGCGGCTCCTGGACGACCTCGACCGCCTCATCGGCCACCCTCTGCCGGCGTCTGCTCCCCCGAAGAAGAGCACGCCCGCTGTCCCGCCCGCCGCCGCGAAGAACCCCGTCTCGCCGGGGAAGGACCAGCGCACGTTCCAGGCGCAGGCGACAGCAGACATCGCCCGTCTGAGGCAGCTGTTCAAGCAGGCCCGTGATGCCGACGACCTGAACGAGGCCAGACGGATCCGCAAGGAGGTCTCACGGATCGCCACGGATCGCCTGTCCGGTGAGCCACGGCAGAACCTCCTACTACTCCGCACCGACCTGCAGACCTGGATCAACAGCCGTGAAGCAGCAGCCGCCCACGCGGCGCTGCGCACCTTGTTCGCCGACCTCGCGACGGCCGGCCCCGCCCCCACGCCTCTCGCCCTGCGCAGTGCCCTGGCCCACTCGAAGATTCTCAAACGACGCTGCCCCGGCCCCCTGCCGCAGGACCTCGACACGGCGCTCGCCCGCCTGGAAGCCCAGGTCAACGGCGAATCGGTGACTCCAGACGACGGAGCCCCCCTGTCGGCGACCCACCCGTCACCCAGCGGCGCGCCACCTTCCGAGTCTGCCGCTTTCGCAGAAGCCCGAGCGGAGTTCGCCTGGCTCGTGAAGGAGATCCGTGCCGCGCAGGAGGCCGGCGACCTGGCTGCGGTCCAGACCGCGCGCCACTTGGCCGGACCCATCTACGGCCGACGTCTGTCGCCCGAAGACCGGGCCACCTACACGCCGTTGATGCGCGAGGTGAAGGCATGGTGCCAGGAACAAGATCCGAACACGGACCCGATCCTGCGCCGCATCCGTCAAGTCCTCGCCGAACTCGGCCGTGCCGGCAACGGCCTGGCCACCGAGCAACTCGCCGCGTTCCTCGACGAGATCAGCTCGCTGCGCCGTCAGTTGGACCGGCGCCTACCGGTGCTCGAAGAGATACAGGTCAAGCGGTGGAAGCGCCAGCTCAAGGCCCGCACCTCGAGCGCGCCGCGTCCTGCCGCACCGCGCGCGGCAGACCCGGTCACAGCCGTCCCCGGTCCCAAGGCCACCGCACCGTCTCCCCCGAACCGTCTGCCGATCGAGACCATCGACAAGCTGGCCGCCATCGCCCGGGACGTCCTCAAGGACGCGGCGCGCAGCGGCGGCTCACTTCTGACGTGGGGTGACCTGCGCCTGCGGATGGCGGGCGGGCTGCCGCAGCTGCACCCGGACGACCAAGGTGAACTCCTGGTCTCCGTCGACCGGGAGACGCCGGTCGGTGAACCGCTGCTGTCCACACTCGTCGCGAGCTCGGACGCCTCGCTGCACTGGCTCTACCGCCACGTCCGCTTCAGCCTCGGCCGCGAACGCATACCCGAACCAGACCTTCCCGCCCACTGGGCCACCGAAGTCCTGCACCTGCGCCAAACCTGGCGCCACCGCTGACCTGCCGCACTCACTGAACGGCGTCCGGGCCCAGCCGGCCCGCCGTTCAGCTCGGTAGCGGACATCCGCCGGCCCCGGCTGCGCTCCGCACGCTGACGCACGCCCGGGATGCACCCCCGGCTCACGCTCCAACCCATTTCCGACGCGGGTCCTTGGTGACATGTCACCAATCAACCTACTTCCACTGGCGTTTGCTGCTTGGAATGTCATGGGCATTCTGTATGGGTCCGATCGTCGGCGTGGGTGCAACCTTGGGGGGCCGATGGCAAGAGGGGACGTCTGGGCGGGAAAGGGCACGACCGGATCGGTCGCGAACCTCGTCGCTCAGTTCGGCGAGGAGGTCAGGGCCAAGCTGCAAGGTCCCGCAGGGGCGGTCAGCAGTAAGGAGGACAGCCTGACCGCGCCGGTGGAACATCTGCTGCGCGGCATGGCGTCGCGGCAACGCCTCAAGCTCATCGTCCACGGTCAGAGTCGCGTCGAGGAGCTCGGGATCCGGCCCGACTTCGCCATCGCCTGCGGCGGCAGGACCATAGGGCACGTCGAGCTGAAGCAGCCGGGTTCGGGGGCCGATCCGGAGAAGTGGTCGGTGAAGAGCCACGACCGGAAGCAGTGGGAGAAGATCAAGGCACTCCACAATGTGCTGTACACCGACGGATACCAGTGGGCGGTCTACCGTTTCGGCGTACAGGTCGGCCCGACCGGAATCCTGGTCGGAGACCTTGAATCCGGCAGCCGACAACTCGTCGCCGCGGACACCGGGTTCGAGCGCGCCCTCACGCAATTCTTCCTGCCGGCGCCCATCGTCCACGACAGCATCAACGAACTGGTCAAGCGCATCGCGGGAATCTGCGCCCTGCTGCGTGACGAGGTCACCGAACGCCTCATCCGCGAGGAGCACGGGGAGGCTGACGCTGCGTTCTCGATCCTGGCCGACAACTGGAAGGACCTGCTCTTCCCCGACGCTCGCCCGGAGGAGTTCGCGGACCAATACAGTCAGACGCTGACGTTTGCCATGCTGCTGGCTCGCCTTGAGCACATTGATCTGGGCAGGCTCACACTCCCCGAGGTCGCAATCCGACTGGGCAAGCGGCATTCCTTGATGGGCAAGGCGCTCGCGGTGCTGACGGACGACGCCCTCGACGATCTGCGGGGCATCATCGACCCGCTGATCGACGTCTTATCGGCCGTCGACCCCGAGATGTTCAAGGACGAGACCGGAGACGCCTACCTCCACCTGTACGAGGGCTTTCTGAGCGCCTACGACCCGGAACTGCGACGGCGGACGGGTACTTACTACACGGCCGGCGAGGTCGTCCGCTTCATGGTCGGCTCCACCGACGAGGTGCTGCGAGACCGGCTCGGCCAGGAGGACGGGTACGGAAGCGAGGACGTCACCGTCGTCGATCCGGCCATGGGCACCGGGACCTTCCTCATCAACATCATCGACCACGTCGCCAAGTCCCTGTCACTGAAGTACGGCAGGACGCTGAAGTCCGGGCTTCTCCGGGAACTCTCGGGCCGACTGGTCGGGCTGGAGAAACAGACCGGGCCGTACGCCGTTGCCGAACTCCGTGTGCACCACGCCTTCCGGTCCCACGACGCCGACATCACGCGCCGCCCGCCGAGGCTTCTGGTGGCCGACACACTCGACGATCCCACCGTCGAGCACCACCTGGGCTTCATGTACGAGGCGATCGCCCGCCACCGCCGAATGGCGAACAAGATCAAGGCGGACGAGAAGGTCATGGTGGTCATCGGCAATCCGCCCTACCTGCGGGGTGCCAGGCAGTCGGGCGTCGGACGCTGGGTCACCGAGGGCAACCCGAACGGCCAGGGCCCGATCCTCGCCCGCTTCCACCCAGAGGACAACGGACGCGTCGGATACGCCCTCGACAACCTCTACGTCTACTTCTGGGCGTGGTCCACCTGGAAGGTCTTTGACCAGTTGACTGCCTCGGGAGCGCCGAAGGCACCCAGTGGGATCGTTGCCCTCATCACCAACTCCGGATACCTGGACAGCGAGGGCTCGGCCGGCATGCGCCACTACCTGCGCGAGGTCGCCGACGAGGGCTGGGTCATCGGTCTCTCCCCCGAGGGCGCCTACTCCGACACGCGCACCCGTGTCTTCCAGGATGTCAAGCGGGAGATCTGCATCGCCATCTTCGTCCGCCATGGCGCCCCGGACGCGGGTACACCGGCGCGGGTCTGGCGACTCGACGTCCCCGCGGGCACACGCGAGGAGAAGTTCGACTGGCTGGAAGGGCTTGGCCTCGACGGCCATCGCGGAGGGACCTCCTGGCAGCTCTGCCCCACACAGTGGACCGCGCCCTTTCACGTCACGTCCGACTCCGAGTGGTCGGCAATGCCACC
Source organism: Streptomyces sp. NPDC091376 (assembly GCF_044757085.1). NCBI lineage: Bacteria > Bacillati > Actinomycetota > Actinomycetes > Kitasatosporales > Streptomycetaceae > Streptomyces > Streptomyces sp. NPDC091376. The sequence goes on from NZ_JBIVUF010000025.1 coordinate 69,461, forward strand.
GGTGGACGCCCTGCTGCCCTGGACGAGCTCCGGCAACAAGAACAACCGCAACTGGCCCGTCTCACCCAGCCGGGACGTTCTGGAGAGGCGCTGGCACAGGCTCGTCCAGGCTCCGGCAGACGCCAAAGCGGAGCTGATGAAGAGCACCGGAGACCGCCGTCCGGACAAGCTGGAACCACCACTGCCCGGCCAGCAGGAGACGGGCAGTCTTGCCGCAGAGAAAGAGAGGGTTCCGGTCATCGTCAAGTACGGACGGATGACGTTCGACCGGCAGTACATCATCGCGGACCGAAGAGTGATCGACCGACCGCGGCCGGCCTTGTGGTTCGCCCACAACGACCAGCGTCAGATCTACCTGTCCGAACTCCACACGGAATCAGGCCGTCCGGGGCCAGCGGTGAGTTTCACCGCCCTTCTGCCCGACATTCATCACTTCAAAGGCACCGAAGGCGGCCGCGTCGCCCCTCTCTACCGCCACCCCCACCAGGCTGAACCAAACGTCACCCCTGGCCTGCTGCGGCTGCTCACCAAGACACACGGCGTGACGGTCACCGCCGAGGACCTCTTCGCGTACATCGCGGGAACAGCCGGCCACAGCGGCTACACCCGCCGCTTCGCCGCGAACCTCGCCGAGCGCGGTGCCCGTATCCCTATAACACGCGACCCGGCTCTATGGGCGGAGCTCGTGGAAGTGGGCAGGCACACGGTATGGATCCACACGTACGGCCAGCGCTTCGCCTCCCACCACGACAGTTCACCTGGCTCGTCCCCGAGGCTTCCCCAGGAGGAACAACCGGAATGCGTCGTCGTGATCGGAGAGGACGACGGGTTACCCGAGGACATCTCCTACGACGCGTCCACGCGAACCCTCACGGTGGGCACGGGCTGCATACGTCCGGTGGCGCCAGAAGTCTGGGACTATCGGATCGGCGGGGTGCAGGTGATCCGCAAGTGGTTCAGCTTCCGCAAGCGCAAGCCAGACGTGGAACGACAGACCCCGTTGAACGACATCCTGCCCCCGACCTGGCCTGCCCGGTGGACCGTTGACCTGCTCGACCTCATCAACGCGCTCGGGCTCCTCGTAGCCCTCGAACCCCGACAGGCCCGGCTGCTGGACGCCGTGAGCAGCGGCCCGCTCATCACCACCGACGACCTACGGGGCGAGGGCATCCTGCCCGTACCTGCCTACGCAACCAAGGAACCGAAACCGCCGCAGAAGTCTCGACGCACCCCCGGCCCTGGTCAGGAGAGCCTCGACTTCTCGGACTGACACCCGCCCGGCCTGAGTGCCTGACGCCCGCAACATCAACGGAATATGCGCACGACGACGCCCCACCGCAGCGGCTGGTTCTACTGATCCCCGCAACACCCTGGAGTTCAGGGAGTTGCGGGGATCGTGGATTTCGGGGTGCTGAAGGCGTGGTTCTTCGAGGCGCTGGACCGGGAGAACGGCAGCATCACCGATGCCGCTCGCGCAGTCGGTGTGAACCGCAATACGGCGTTCGCGTGGGCCCGCAAGGCTGGTGTCCGTGGTCGTGGCAAGCCCGGCACGTCTGGACATCCCGGCAGGGCGGAGTACGAGCGGCTGCGAGCGGCTGGAGTCCGGCGCCGCGATGCCGCCGCGCAGGTCGGCGTCCACGAGCGCACCGCCGAGGACTGGGATCAGGGCATCCGGCAGATCGGCCATTCGCGACTGCGTCCTGACGGCCGCTTGATCGTCTATAGGACCGGTGTGACCATCATCAATCCGCCCCTCGCGGCGGTCGACGCGCAGCTGCACCCCCGGTTCCTGAACGTGACCGAGCGGGAGACGATCGCTGACATGCACCGGGCCGGCCACTCGCTGCGGGCGATCGGACGGGCTCTGGGGCGGCCGGCGTCCACGATCAAGCGGGAAATCGACGCCCGGGCGGTCAACGGCGTCTACCGGCCGCACCGGGCCCAGCGAGCCTGGGCCGAGAGCCGGTCACGGCCCAAAGCCTCCAAGCTCGCCGCAGACGGTCCGCTGCGTCGATACGTTGAGGACAAGCTGCGCGAACGCTGGTCCCCGGAGCAGATCAGCCACGCTGTGGTCATGGAGTTCCCCGACGACGAGAGCATGCGGGTGAGTCCGGAAACGATCTACCAGGCCATCTACGTCCAGGCCCGAGGCGGACTGCGCCGCCAAGTCGCGGACGCGTTGCGCACCGGTCGCACCCGCCGCAAGCCCCACCGCAGCCCGGAGCAGCGCACCCGCCGCTTCGTCGACGAGATGGTGATGATCTCCGAGCGGCCACCGGAGGTCGAGGACCGGGCGGTTCCTGGCCACTGGGAAGGCGACCGTGCGACACGAAGCCGCACGAATACGAGTGGACTGACCGGAAGGAGAAGCGGCTGATGATGAGGCCGTAGGTGCGGTCACGGGTCCGTGTCCGTATGACCCGTCCCCGCCTCTGACGTGCGATGCCGGTAACGGCGTGGTGCGAAGCTCAGGGGGAAGCCCAAGGGCTCCCGTTCCATCCGGGAGCCACCGGCAAGGGGAAGACCGGACGGGTGAACGCAAGTGAACTCCCGATGATGCCTCGTGATCCCAAGCCCCGCCGATGGAAGGTTCCAGTGGGGTGTAAGGCTGGCCGCTGAGAAGCGGCAGGCGCTGGCCGGCAGAGGTCACTCCGGCCAGGTGGACACCGCCGCCTCGGGGTCAAGGGAGCACCCACCCCGGTCGTATCTCATTCGTGTGGAACGTGGAAACCCCGTTGGGGTCCGGGCCTTCGTGGCCTGGTCGGCTGACCGTGAGGAAGGCTCAACTCCCCAGCGGGAACAGGATGGCCCAAGAAGCCAATGCCGGAAGCCGAAAGGAAACGGGAACCCGGGGCAGCATGACCGGCCTCTCCGCCGATCGCCCCGCATAACCGTCCGGATACGGGTGCACTGCCCGGACCCGAAAGGGTGCTGACGTGGGCCGGGTGAGCCTGTGCGGACTCACTGGACAAAGACGACGGAACCGAGGGACAAGTTGGACGCCATGACGGATACGGACGGGGCGGTCTCGACCGTCCTGAACGCTGCGGCGACGGCGAACGGACCCGAGGACGAAGACCTGGACTGGGCGTCGATCGACTGGCACCGGGTCGAGGAGGGCGTACGACGTCTGCGGCAGAGAATCTTCGCGGCATCGCAGGCAGGGGACCTGAAGAAGGTCCGCAACTTGCAGAAGCTGATGCTCCGTTCCCGGTCGAACACGCTCCTGAGCGTGCGGCGGGTCACGGAGATCAACGCGGGACGCGCGACGGCGGGAGTCGACGGGAAGGTGGTGCTGATGTCCCAGTCCAAGGCCGCGCTGGCCGACTGGGTTCAGCACCGCGCCCGACCGTGGATTCCCAAGCCCGTCAAGCGGGTGTTCATCCCCAAACCGGGGACCACGAAGAAGCGCGGCCTCGGGATTCCCGTGATCGTTGACCGGTGCCTGCAAGCCGTGGCGCTGGGCGCACTGGAGCCCGAGTGGGAGGCGCGGTTCGAGCCGAAGTCGTACGGCTTCCGGCCCGGCCGCGGCTGTCACGACGCGATCGGGGCCATCCACTCCACGCTCAACGGGAAGAACCCGCAGCGTGTGTGGGTGCTCGACGCGGACCTGACGGCGGCGTTCGACCGTATCGACCATGACCGACTGTTGGCCGAGCTCGGTTCCTTCCCCGCCCGGGAGCTGGTCCGGCAGTGGCTGAAAGCCGGGGCCGTGGATCGAGGACGGTTCGCTCCGACCGAGGCGGGAACTCCGCAAGGTGGAGTGATCAGCCCGCTGCTCTTCAACGTGGCCCTGCACGGAATGGAGGAAGCCGCAGGCGTCCGCTACTACACAACTGGCCGAGACGCTGGAAGTGCGCAGAGCGGGAGCCCGGTGCTGGTGAGATACGCAGACGATTTTGTCGCGATGTGCACCAGTCGTGAGCAGGCCGAACAGGTCAAGGAACGGCTGGCCGCATGGCTGACACCCAGGGGGCTCGCCTTCCACGAGGACAAGACACGCATCGTCCACGCGGAGAGCGGGTTCGACTTCCTGGGGTTCAATGTCCGCCGCTATCACGGCAAGCTGCTGATCAAGCCGAGCACAGCGGCGCAACGACGGATCCGGGAACGGCTGAGTGCCGAGATGCTGGCCCTGCGAGGGGCCAATGCCGGTGCGGTGCTCAAGAAGATCAACCCGATCGTTCGGGGCTGGTCTGCCTACTACCGGACGGTGGTGTCGAGCGAGGTGTTCACCGCGCTGGACAATCACATGTGGAAGCTCGCTTACAAGTGGGCCAAGCGCAGCCACCCGAACAAGCCGAAGCACTGGATATCCGCCAAGTACTTCGGCCAGTTCAACAAGGCCAGGAGGGACCGGTGGGTGTTCGGCGACCGCGTCAGCGGCGCCTACCTGCTCAAGTTCTCCTGGACGAAGATCGTCCGGCACCAGTTGGTCAAGGGCAGGGCGTCCCCGGACGACCCGGCGCTGGAGTCGTACTGGGCCGAGCGGCGTCGCAAAGGACCACCCCCGCCGGTCGACGGCATGACCGTGCGCCTGCTTCAGGCACAACAGGGCCGTTGCCCAATCTGCGGAGGACTCCTGCTGCACGCCGATCACCCGCCGCGAAGCCCACAGGAATGGGAAGCGTGGCGAGCCGTCCTCAGGAAGGCACTCTCCAAGCAGTACGTCGCCTTCCCGGGCGGAGTCTCACCGGGCGATCAACGAATCCGTCTCCTCCACACCCACTGTCAACGGCGGAATAGAACCGCCGATTCGATAAGCCCCGCACGCTTCTCCTGACCGCGAGCCCTCGGGGCTTGCTTGAGCCGTGTGCGGTGAACAGCTGCTTGCACGGTTCTGAGGGGGCGGGGACGCAGCAATGCGTCCCCGCTACCCGACTGATCGTCGGCCCCCGCAGCGAGAGCGCGATAGTGACCCTGGTCGAGCGCTCCACCCGCTACGTCCTGCTCGGACATCTGCCTCGCGGACACACGGCCTGGGAGGTCCGCGACGTGCTGGTGCCGCTGATCCAGGCCCTGCCCGAGCACCTACGTGGCTCGCTGACCTGGGACCAGGGCGCGGAGATGGCCGCTCACAAGCAGTTCACGGTGACCACCGGCGTTCCGGTCTACTTCTGCGACCCCCACTCGCCCTGGCAGCGTGGCTCGAACGAGAACACCAACGGTTTGCTGCGGCAGTACTTCCCCAAGGGCACCGACCTGTCCGCGCACAGTCCCGCAGACCTCGAACTCGTTGCCCAGCAACTCAACGGCCGACCACGCAAAACGCTCGGCTGGAGAACCCCCAGCCGAGCGCCTGCGTGATCTACTGACGGCCGCATAAACCATCAGGTGTTGCGAGGATCCCGAGAATCCGCCCTCCCGGTGGGGCGTCGTCGTATCAGGTCCCCGTCTACGCAGGACCCCCGCCGGAGCGATCCGACGGGGGTCCTCGCCTGTCACGAGCGATCACAAGCGATCACGGGCGGGTCACCAACCCCGCGGACGCACTCGCATCACAGAGCTCAGACCTGGACTTACGCGCTCACCCTGGATCAACTGGACGCCCGTGGACGGTTTCTACAACATGTGCCATGTGGTACCTCGGTGGCTCACTCGTCAGCACCCCGAACAACGCGCCAAGATCCGGACCAGATGCGGACCAACTCGACGTCACACCATGCACTTTCACCCTTAGCTGCAGGTCAGAAGTGATTAAGAGCGTGTACCACCAGCAGACGAAGAACGTTCTTTGTTCTTACAGCCCTCAGAAGCTTGGCTTCTTCTAGAGCCCGAAGTCGGGTTGCCTGGAGGCATCGTTGGGCTCCAGGCAACCCGACACGGTAGGTACCTGCTGTAATCAGGGTTCTTCGCGTTACCGTCTGGCATCCGAGAGAGTTCCCGCCGGACCAGTCGCGGACCAAGCGGCGCTGAAGGACATCGCCTCACGAGCCGCCCGCTCACGAGCGCAGCGACCCGCCGATACCCGTAAGCAGTGTCCGAACCGCCGGCAGCACTGGGAAGGCTCTTCCGCCTCATAGCCGTCCTGAACGAACCCGTATCGCGAGCGAAGGCTCCTCGCGGCGGAACGGGCCTACCGAATTCCATGAACTGCCGAAGACCGTGTAGAGGACAGCAGCCCGGAAAGGGCAGGGCAAGTAGGCCACCGCGAGGAAGCTAGCCCTAACCTCGCCATTTCGCTTGGGGACGGCTGGCTATGGGGCGGAAACGCGAAAGTGCCTTCCTGACCTGGGACGATGAACCTTGCTGAGGGGTTCTGTCGGTCCAGGCGGAGGGCACTTTCTACGTGCAGGCTATGGTGTTGCGTCCCAAGATCCAGGTCACTGCCGATGGTTCGGGGGTGGTCGGTCACGCCGGGGCACGGTTGCTGGCTGATCTCGCTGATGCCACCGGGCTCACCGCCGCGTACTCCACCGCGCTCGGGCCGCTTCGGCCGCGCGGGACCGGGCATGATCCGGGCCGGATCGCCACCGATCTGGCGGTGATGCTCGCCGATGGCGGCGAGGCCATCGCGGATCTGGCCGTACTGCGGGACCAGGCAGGGGTGTTCGGTTCGGTCGCCTCAACGCCAACGGCCTGGCGGCTGCTCGCCGATACCGATGAGAGGGCACTCGCTGCTCTGCGCTCGGCCCGTGCCCAAGCCCGGGAAGTCGCCTGGCTGCAGGCCGCCGAGCAGGGCGAGGGCATTCCCGCAGCCCGCGCCGCGGGACGCACTCTGCCCGGTCTGGTCCTGGACCTCCACGCCACGCTGATCACCTGCCACTCAGAGAAAGAGCAGGCCGCTCCCACCTATAGGGGCGGCTTCGGCTTCCACCCGCTGCTGTGCTTCCTGGCCAATACCGGCGAGGCACTGTCCGGCCGGCTGCGGCCCGGCAACGCCGGAGCCAACACCGCGAGCGACCACGTCACGGTCCTCGACCAGGCCCTCGCGCAGATCCCCGACGCCCACCGCCACGGCACCGACATCCTCATCCGCACCGACAGTGCGGGATCCGCGAAAGCCTTCCTCGCCTACGTCCGCGACGCGCGGAAACGAGGAATCCGTACCTTCTTCTCGGTCGGATACGCCATCACCGAGCCGGTCCGCCGCGCTGTCCGGGCCATGCCCGACCACCTCTGGCATCCTGCCCTGGACCAGAACGGGACGCTCCGTGATGGCGCCGAGGTCGCCGAGCTGACCGGCATGGTCGACCTGACCGGCTACCCGGCCAGCACCCGCATCATCGTGCGCCGCGAGCGACCGCACCCCGGAGCCCAGCTGTCCCTGTTCGACCAGGACGAGGGCCTGCGGCACCAGGTGTTCCTCACCGACACCCCGTACTCCGGTGGCGGCTCCGCCCAGTTTCTGGAGGTCCGCCACCGCGGGCATGCATGCGTCGAGGACCACATCCGGTGCGGCAAGACCACCGGCTTCGGCCGCTTCCCCTCCCGCAACTTCGGCGTCAACGCTGTCTGGCTCGAACTCAGCCTCGCGGCGATCGACCTGCTCGCCTGGACCCGTGTCCTGCTGCTGGACGGCGAACTCGCCACTGCCGAGCCGAAGAAGCTCCGCTACCGGCTGCTACACGTCGTCGCTCGCCTCACCCGCGGCGGGCGACGCCTGCGCATGCGGATATCGGCGACCTGGCCCTGGAGACACGAACTGGCCACGGCCTTCCACCGCCTCGCCGCACTGCCCCGCCCCGCTGGCTGACCGGCAACCACCCTGCCCGCCCACGACCCGAAAGACCCCGGAGAACCCGACCACCGCGCCGGGACTCCGCCCTGCCCAAGAACCGAAATCGGGTCGGCCACCCAACAGCTGGTGATCAGCGACGCCACCTCATCCCAACCGAAACGGCGAGGCTAAGCTCCTGACGTGAACAAGGCTGTTGTCAGTGCCGCGTGCGATGCTCACCCCGGATATCGGGCACTTGACGAGGAGGCCGGGTGGCGATGGGACGTCCGCGGAAGGATCCACGTGATCCGGTGCTGATTCTGCGGGATGCCGGGCTGGAACCACTGGAGCCCTATCCAGGAAGTGATAAGCCCTGGCGCTGCCGCCATGAAGCGTGCGGGAGAGAAGTGTCACCGCGGCTGGGCAACATTGCCGCGGGCCGGCAAGGCGGCTGCCGGTACTGCTCCGGCACGGCTCCGATTCCTCCGGAGGAGGCGGTGGCGCTGATGCGCTCGGCTGGCCTGGAACCGCTGGAGCCCTATCCCGGAGCGACACCCCCTTGGCGCTGCCGGCATGTGCCGTGCGGTCGGGAGGTCAAGCCGCGCTACTCGTACATCAAACGCGGAGGGGGACCGTGCCGATGGTGCGCGCCGAACGCGCCGGTCGACCCGGACCAAGCCGCCGCGCTCATGAGGTCGGCCGGTCTCGAACCACTGGAGCCCTATTCCGGAACCGACATCCCCTGGCGGTGCCGCTGCACAACCTGCGGCACGATCGGGACACCCACTCATGGGTCGGTCAAGGGCGGACAAGGGGGCTGCGGCCCATGCGGGCGCAAGAATGCCGGGCGGGGCATCAGCCGGGCATGGTCGCGTCGCCGCGAACTGCCCCGCACGGACGGCGACCGGGCCGCAATTGAGGCGAAGGACTTCGGCCTAGAGCCGCTGGAGTCCTACCCGGGACCGAGCGGGCTGTGGCACTGCCGCCACCTCGCGTGCGGCCGAGACGTCGAGATCAGGTTGAGCAACCTCAGGCGCGGCCTTCGGGCCTGCCCATACTGCCCTCCCTCCCTGGGTGGCCGACGCCGCTGGCCCGCGGACGAAGCCGAGGCCCTCATGCGTGCCGCCGACCTGGAACCGCTCGAACCGTACGCCGGGCGTCGTGACAAGGCGTGGCGGTGTCGCTGCAACGGCTGTGGGCGTGAGACGTCACCGAGTCTGGGCGGCATTCTGGCGGGCCAGGGCGGCTGTCGGCACTGTGCCGACGTGAGGGCGGCAGCGGGTAGAAAAACCGACCCGGACATCGCGGTGGCTGCCATGCGCGCGGCTGGGCTGGAGCCGCTGGAGCCCTATGCCACCTCGGTGACTGCGTGGCGGTGCCGTTGCGTAACCTGCGGCAACGAGGTCTCCCCGACGCTCATGAAGATTCGTGCTGGTGGAGGGTGCAAGTTCTGTGCCACCCACGGCATCGACCTGTCAGTACCGTCGAAGGTTTACGTGATCACCCACCAGGAGTGGAAAGCCGTCAAGATCGGGATCGGTGCCTGCACCGGCTACACCTCTCGCCTCATCCAACACGAACGCCAGGGTTGGCAACTGCATCAGGCCCGTGACTACACCACCGGCGCAGCCGCCTACGACGTCGAGCAGGCCGTGCTGGGCCGCCTGCATCAGGCCGGACTCATTCCTTTCCTCACGAGCGACATCATGCCGAACGGCTGGACCGAGACCTGCTCCGCAGCCCGCATCACGGCGGCCGAGGTCTGGGCCATGGTCGATGAGGAAACACGGAGCGCAGAAAAACCCTATGCGCCCCGAACTGGCGGCCGACCCCGTGCCGCGGTCCTCATCGACGCGGAGGCCGCAGCCGCTGAGATGCGGGCTTGCGGATACGAGCCACTCGTGCCGTATCCCGGCCGCACCAACGCGACTTGGCCCTCGCGCTGCATGACCTGCGGGCACGAGGGGCGTCCGACGTTCAATGCCGTCCGTAACGCGGGCCAGCGCTGTCGCGTCTGCCGGGCAAAGGAAACCCAGGCGAAACGCGCCGCCACGAACGCGCCGAAGGCCCAAGAAACCATGCGCGCGGCCGGACTCCAACCGCTTGAACCCTACCCGGGCAGCCAAACACCGTGGCGGTGCCGCTGCACCACATGCGGTCTCGAAACCAGCCCCACCTACTCCAACGTCAACAGCGGTTCGAAGGGCTGCCGGTTCTGTGCCCTCAACTCGGCAACCGACGAGCGTGCGTCCGCCGAAGTACGAGCGGCCGGGTTCGAGCCGCTGGAGCCGTACCCCGGCCGTACCACGGACCGTTGGCGCTGCCGCTGTTCCTGCGGAAACGAGGTCATGACCCGCCTGTCATCCGTCCGGTCGGGAACCACCGGCTGCAAGAAGTGCCCCCGATCCGGTGGCCGAACCGATCCCGCGACAGCCGCCGCGGAGGCACGCGCCGCCGGGTTCGAGCCGTTGGAGCCCTATCCGGGGAAGACCACCGACCGGTGGCGCTGCCGCTGCAGGTGCAGCACGGCCATCACCCTCACCCTGACCAGCCTCAGAGGAGGCCGTACCGCGTGCGGAACGTGCTCCTGAGGCGCGACTCGATACCCGTCGCTCACGAGCCACGCCGCCGCTGCACCCAGTAGTCGAGCAAGCCCGGGTTCCGTCGTACCAACCTTCTTTAGGAGATCGCTGCCCGACGGCATCCTCGGTATCGGCCCCTTTGAAGATGCATTCGGCGGATCATGAGCGCCTCGGCGTCCAGCGATGTGGCCGACGTCCTGTCGCCGGTAGTCGACGTTAGCTGACATGGGCAGGCCGCACAGTCTTCAATGGCGTCATGGCCACGCCGATGCCAACACCCCCGCCCCCGCCCGCCACCCTGGAGACGATCGCGGGTAGCGCCACGCTGGACGAAGTCCTGGAGTGTCTACGCGCGCGGCGGCCGGTGTTCCACTCCGAGGCCGATCTCCAGCACAGTTTCGCGCTCGCTGTAGGCGAGGTCGCACCGGATGTCAGGTGCCGTCTCGAGATCCCGGTACGCGGAAGCAACGCCTCGGAGTACCTGGACCTACTGTGCCTGGGGCCGGCGAGCCGTACGGCAATCGAGTTCAAGTACGTGACCCGACAGTGGTCGGGTACAGCAGGGACGCCTCCCGAGGAGTACGCCTTGCGCGGACACAACGCCCCAGACGTCGCACGTAGGGACTTCCTGCGGGACGTAGCAAGGTTGGAACGCTTCTGCGACCGCGAGGATCAGAACGGGCTGGCCCTGCTCATCACAAACGAGGCGGCCCTGTGGCGCCCCAGGCAACGCAGGATGCCCACCAGGAACGAGGAGTTCCGCATCCACCACGGGCGCGAACTGAGCGGCACCTTGCTGTGGGCCGGCGGTTCCTTCCCGGACAACACCCGAGTGCTGCGGGGTGCCTACACGCTCACCTGGCGTCAGTACACCCAACTGGAGGGTTCAAGTGGCGAGTTCCGCTGCCTTGCGGTGTTCATCACTCCGAGCGCCGCGCAGCCCCAGTGGCTACACGAGGCGAAACCAGCAGACTGCCTCGCATGTCATTGATCATGGGAATCTGCCCTGGGTGAAGGCACTAGCCTCGATTCCGGAGACATCGAAAACGTCCTCCACGACGCCGAGCAGCACTTGGATCCAAACGTCGTCGAGCAGACCGTCGGGGGCTCATGCCGGCGGCCGGTGGAACGGCATGTGAGTGTCGATCACTTCCCCGACACCGAGACTGTGAAGGCAGTGTGAAAGCACTGGTCATTCGATATGGTGATCCCCTTCACAGCAAGGGGGGCGCAGTGCCGTACACCGCAGAGATCAGCCGAACCAATCCGGGTTGCTTCATCTTCCTCGTGGACCAGTCCGCCTCCATGAGCGATCCCATGGGCGCCGGTGAGGTCACGCAGCGGAGGGCCGAGGTCGTCTCCGACGCGATCAACCGGCTGCTGACCGAACTGTCCGTCAAGTGTGCCAAAGAGGAAGGCGTACGGGACTACTTCCACGTGGCCGTGATCGGGTACGGACACAATCACGTGGGCTCCGCGTTCCAGGGGGCGCTGGCCGGGCGCGACCTCGTTCCGCTGAGCGAGGTCGCCAACAACCCGGCGCGGGTGGAGAGCCGTGGCAAGAAGGTGCCGGACGGCGCCGGCGGCCTGGTCGAGACCTCGGTGCAGTTCCCGGTGTGGATGGACCCGGTGACCAACGGCGGTACGCCCATGACACGCGCCCTCGGCTACGCGGACAGCCTCGTGGCGAACTGGGTCGAGACGCACCCGAGCGGCTTCCCGCCGATCGTGCTCAACCTCACCGACGGCGAGTCCACCGACGGCGACCCCACCAGCGCCGCCATCGCGCTGGCATCGCACGCCACCGCGGATGGCGCGGTCCTCCTGTTCAACCTCCACGTGTCCGGCAGCGGCGGCACACCGGTCACCTTCCCGGACAGCGAGGAGGGGCTGCCAGACACGTACGCCCGGCTGCTGTTCCAGATGTCCAGTGTGCTGCCCAGCCACATGCGCTCCTATGCGGCCTCGCAGGGGCACCGGGTCAGCGAGACTACCCGGGGCTTCGTCTACAACGCGGACATCACCTCCATCGTGGAGTTCCTGGACATCGGCACCCGCGCCACCGAGCTGCGCTGACCACCGAGACGGAGCTGCGCTGACCATGGAGGACGTTTCGGCTCTGCCGGAATGCCAGCTGCTGCGGGTGCCCAAGGCGGGCAACACGCTCAAGGAGTGCGAGGACGCCGGGCGGTCCTGGGTCGGGGACGCACGGGCCGACGAGCAGGGCCGTACCGTCCTCCCGCTGTACGCGGCGGTGTCCGACGGCGCCTCGGAGAGCCTGCTCGCGGGCGCCTGGGCGGAGCGTCTCGTCGCGGACGCCGTCGAGTCGATGTCCCTCGGCCGTGATTGGTGGGACGACGTGGACACGTTCGTCGTCGACCTCATGGAGCGGTCCGCGCCTCGCTGGGAGGCGTACCTCGAGTGGTACCGGGCGGAGCGCGACGCCCGTGGCCGGCCCATCACCTGGTACGAGCAACCCGGCCTGGAGAAGGGCGCGTTCGCGACCGTGTTGGGCGCGGAGGTCCGAGCCACCGTGTCCGGTGACGGTACGGCCGATTGGTCCTGGCACGCCTTCGCCCTGGGCGACAGCTGCCTGTTCCACCTGCGGGACGGTGTCGTCCGGCGGGCCTTCCCCATCGAGGACGTCGAGGGCTTCGGCATCACCCCCCAGCTCCTCGGCAGCCGTAACCACGACACGGCCCTGGTGGCCGAGCGGCTGCGGCTCGCCCACGGCACCCTGGCGCCGGGCGACGAGGTGCTGCTGGCCAGCGACGCGCTCGCGGCCTGGCTGCTGTCCCCGCACCAACGGCACCGGGCACCGGGCACCGTGCTGGCCACGCTTGCGGAGGTGGGCGATGAGCCCTTCACGGAGTGGGTGGAGGACCAGCGGGCGCGCGGGTTCATGCGCAACGACGACGTGACCCTGATCCGGATTCGGGTGAGAACGGAGGCGTGATGGCTGTGTCCCGCGGCGGTCGCCCCGCCACCGGAACCGGTGGGGTCCGGAAGTTCCCCACGGGCGCGAACTACGCGGAGGCCCTGCAGCACCCCGAACTCTGCTTCCGCGATCCCGATCTCCAGCAGGGAACCGTCCAGCAGAGCCCCGTCCTCGGACCCAAGGCGATCTCTGGCAACTTCGCCAGCGTCTTCTCCGTCACCGCGCGGGGCGGGCAGCGCTACGCGCTCAAGTGCTTCACCCGAGACACCTCCGCCATCGGCGTCCGTTACACCGCGATTAGCTCTGCCCTGCGCGCGCTCGACACCAGTGGCCTCTCCCAGCCGTGGCCTGTGCGCTTCGAGTTCTTGGAGCAGGGCGTGCTGGCTCTCGGCGACTGGTTCCCGGTGGTGCGGATGGCGTGGGTGCAGGGCACCGACCTCATGTCATGGATCGACCGCCACCGCCACGACTCGGCTGCCGTCCTCGCCCTCGCCGACCGCTTCCTCGCGCTGGCGGGCGACCTGGAGGACCACGGCATCGCCCACGGCGACCTGCAGCACGGCAACATCCTTGTGGCGGACGACAACACCCTCCGGCTCGTCGACTACGACGGCATGTACGTCCCCGCCCTCAAGGGCGAGGCGGCGACGGAGAACGGCCACCGCAACTACCAGTCGCCGCAGCGCAGCGCCGCCAACTTCGGGCCGACCATGGACCGCTTCTCGGCCTGGCTCATCCACCTCTCCCTAATCGCCGTCGCCACCGACCCCGGCCTGTGGACCCAGCTCCACGACACCCAGGGCGAGTACCTGATCCTCTCCGAGCCCGACTTCAAGGACCCGGCGACCTCCCTGGCCTGGCCCCTGCTCCTCGGCCACTCCGACCAACGCGTCCGCACGGAGGCCGCCCGCGTCCAGGGCTTCCTCGGGCAACCCTGCTCCGGGCTGCCCCGCCTGACCGCCGCCGCGCTCACGCTCCCCGCCCCACCCCGCAAGCGAAAGGGCGGCGCCGCGGCTCCGACGGCGACCAGCGGTACGACGGGTGCCGCCGCCCCGGCAAATGCACCTTCCGGTGGCATCCCAGCCTGGCTGGTGGATCGCGTGGCGTCCGCCCCCGCCAGAGCGGTGCCGACTAGCGCGCCGGCCCCCGCCTCCGCCGGCTTCACCGGGCGCCGCCCTCGCGACCTGGCGGCCGCGGCCACCGCCGTACTGAGCACCGCCGCCCCCGCCGTGCTCGCGGTCACTGTCGGACAGCCGGAGGGATACCTGCCTGCCGCGCAGGGGGCCGCCCTACTCGCCTCGGCCGCCATGATCGGCGTAGGCCGGCGGCTCAGGCCGGAGTATCGAACCGCCCGCCAACGGGTCCGGGGACTACGTCGTCGGGCCCGCGAACTCAAGGATCCGGCCGGCGCCCACAGGCGGCTGGAGCAGGAGATCCAGAAGCTGGATGCCGCCACTGCCAAGGATGACGCGGCCACTGACAAGCGCATGCAGACCCTGCAGACCGACCTGCGCGACGGACTGGCTCGCATCACTATGGACCTGAACCGCCGCACCGACCAGTCCCGCCAGCGCAAGGCGGAGCTTCCCGCCAGAGAGCAGGGCATGATCGCCGCCGCGCTGGAACCGGCGGTGCGCCAGCACGTCGAGGCGAAGCTGCGCGCCACTTCGATTCAGGAAGCGCGGTCACTATCGAACATGGGCGCCAAGACGGTCGGGGCTCTGGTGCAGGCTGGTATCCGCACCGCGGCCGACTTCACGGGGGTGTCCTACTCCCAAAGCCAGGGTTCCGGGAGCCGTGTGGCCTACTTCGTCCGCCCAGGCGGCCACCACGTCCGCGTGGCCGGCGTGGGCGAAGCGCGGGCGACCGCCCTCGATGCATGGCGCCGGTCCCTGGAGCAACGGGCAAGGGCTTCCGCACCCGCCAAGCTGCCTGGGCAAGCCCTGACGAGGATCCGCGCAGAGATCGCCACGCTGCGGGCGCAGTACGACCGGGAGGTAAAGCAGGCGGAGAGCAAGGCCCAGCAGGACAGGGACGTCCTCCAAAAGCAGATCACCGACGAACGGCAGCGGCTCACGGCCGACCGCCAGCAGCGCGCCATAGAGACCCAGCGCAAACGTGCTGACCTGTTGCAACGTCAGAAGCAGCTCAGCGGCGCCGAGGTGGAGCGAGCGAGGGTGACGGGCGAACTCAGCACCGCACGGTCGGAGACCCGCCGCAACCTCGGTGTCCGGAAATACGTCACATTCCTGTTGACGGGCCACTGAACCAGACGACAGGACAGGGAGATCGGACTCGGCCGTCTGGTTCCTCCAGTCCGGTGAGACGGCCGGCAGCGGCCCCATGTCGCCTTCGACCACGAGGGACTGGACGTCTTCGTGCTGGAGACGGGTGAGTACGGCTTCCAGTCGTTGCCAGACCGCGTTGATGACGGCCTCCGTGAATGCAGGCAGGAAGGCAGAAGGCACGGTGAGGACTGCCTTGGACGTGGCGTCCGTCCATCCGTCACCGGGAATGGGGTGGTAGAAGCCGCCGTCGCGGCGCAGCGTCAGTACAGTCGGGCGGAGCAGGTCTCGGGCGACTTCCTCGCCGTCGCGGTCGAGGAGGCTGTAGGTCTGGCCGAGGACGAGGTCGAGTTTGCCGGTGTCGTCGTCATTGAGCGGCAGTGAGACTAGCGGGCCGGTGTCCGGTGCGGGGGGCTGATCCGTAGACCGGCCGCCCCGATATGAACTTGAAGGGGCGGAGGGTCCAGCCGCCCGGCCCGAGGAGGCGGTTCAGCTTCGCGACCCGTTGGGATGAGTGGTCAACGTCGGGCTGCACCTCGGGATGCACGAACCGCGCTAGGAAGGCGAGCAGAACCTCGTCAGGGCCATCGAGGAGTTGAAACTGGGGGTATTCGAAGACCCAGTCGTCAGACCAGTCGAGTGGGTTGTTGATCCGGTGCTGGAAAATGTCTTCAGGTGCCGCCGTGAACCGGGAGTCCGTCGACGCCAGCCTGTCGAGGTCGTACAGGGATCCCAAAAAGTCGACCTCGTCGAGCCTTCCCCACCAGGGGCCGCCCTCACCGCACAGGTAGTCGAAGATGTCGCGTCGCGCGAGTGTCGTGATCCTCTGCGTGCTCTGTGGCGCCGGGTAGGCGCGAACTGCGTCATGCCCCCAGGATGGACGTCCGTCGACTCACCCGGCAGGCGAATGAACATCCTGGCTTTCTGACTTCAGACGCCATCCGCTTTCTGAGCGTGATCGTTTGGATCGGGCTAGGTGCGCATGAACTCCGGCTGGCTCCCGGCATAGCCGGGACCAGGACGTCAACGCGAGGGCGGCCGTCACCGCGGTATCCACCTCGCGCGATGCCAGCCGCTCCGGGCAACCGGTGGTGCCGCCCCGGCAGCGACCCCGCCGTTTGGCAGACCTCGGCCTTCGTGTGGGGTCTGCGCACCACGGGTTTAGCGTCGCTGGCAGCGATCCCGTAGCTCGGCGATGACCGCCCTCTCGTGTGTGTTGAGATCCCCGTCAACGGCGGCGACCCGTTCGGCGGCGTAGACAACGTCACTGAGTTCCCCAGGCTCGGCATCGATGCGGTGCCATACCTCGCCCGGGTCAATGTTGACGACGTTGGCGAGTTGCTCGTCATCGACCTGATGCCGTTCCCAGGCAAGCCGCGTCAGCCGCTGGAACAGCAGGCGCTCGGCGTCAGTGATCTCGCCGTCCGCGTTGATGACGAGCCACGCGA
This sequence comes from Streptomyces sp. NPDC091376, assembly GCF_044757085.1. Lineage (NCBI taxonomy): Bacteria > Bacillati > Actinomycetota > Actinomycetes > Kitasatosporales > Streptomycetaceae > Streptomyces > Streptomyces sp. NPDC091376. The sequence continues at coordinate 86,374 of NZ_JBIVUF010000025.1, forward strand.
CCCACAGCATCAGCCTCGGGTGCTGCGTACGTCGGATCAAAGTGTCGGCGAGTTCAATCACCTCTGCCTCGTCACGAAACACGGATTTGGCATAGCGTCCTGCGGCCAAGGTCGTGTAGCGGTTCACGAGGATGGTCAAGGGGATGCCAACGCCGGGGATGCCGAACTTGATGATATTGCGTTGCAGGAGGTGTTTCCCAACGAACGGAAGGCTTTTCGCGGCAGCAAGGACCGGACCGGAGTAGTACTTCTTGAGAACTTGCCGGACCAGGCCGGGTACGAACTTCAGGCTGACGCGGGCGACTTCTCCGGCCTTTATACCGAGTGCCACCCGGACGAGCTTCATCGTGTCTTCGGGATCGTCCACGTCCAGGGGAATCCGGTAGATCACCGCGATGTCGTAGGCCAGGCGCATCTGCAGCTGGGTAATGTACGTCAGGTCAACCATAAAGGTGACGACACCGGCCGGAACAGTGGCAGGGCTGGCGCCACCCAACGACCCGATGGTGGCAGCGATCGTCCCGTTGTAAAGGCTGGAGGTGATCCCGCCTTCAATCATGGCGTTCTTTACCGCGAGCTTGATCTGCTGCCCGACGATGCCGTCCGCGGGCACGCCCTTGTACTTCTGCTGGAAATACTCCCAGGTGGCCTTCTCGGCGTACGACCGCAGCGCCTGGGTGCAGAGTTTCGTAAACCAGCCGCCCGACTTGATGTCGTCCGCGCTCAGCCCTGCGACAAACTCCCGCAGTTTGGCCCGCTCCTGTTCGACAGCTTCGCGGTCGGCGTCGTCGTCGCCGGCGTTGTCGAGGCTAGGCAGCACTTCGGTCACAGCGGGGTCCCCTCCCAGATAGTTCAGCGACCTGCAAGGTTGCCAGATATGGGCAGAGGAGCGGTGGTACCCGCGCAATCCCACCGCTCCTCGTTGTGGGGGGGGTGCCTCTATGTCTTTCGTCAAGCGAGGCGTGGGGTTCTGGGTTCGTAGAAGGTGCCGTCGCGGAGCATCGCGAAGAGCACGTTG
>NZ_JBIVUF010000026.1:0-84388 GCF_044757085.1 Streptomyces sp. NPDC091376
GGCGGGGTGAACCTCTTCGCCGATCTGGACGAGGCGTTCGGTGACGTGTCCTTCGAGCAGGTGGCGGAGCGTGCTCCCGAGGTCATCGTCATCTACGACTACGGGGACCAGTCGGTCGAGGACAAGAAGAAGTTCCTGCTGGCGAACCCGGCGCTGAAGGACGTGCCCGCGATCAGGAACAAGCGGTTCGCGGTGCTGCCGCTGTCGTCCACCGTGCTGGGCGTCCGGGTGCCCTCGGGCGTCGACTCCCTGGCCCGCCAACTCCACCCGGAACGCTTCCGGTGACCGGCACGACGGGAACGACCGAGCCGACGGAGGCGACCGCGGCGACGGGGCCGGCCGGCGTGAGCCGGGCGGAGCGTACGGCCGCAGTCCGGCGTCCCGGCGTTCCGTACCCGCTCGTGCTCGCGCTGCTTGCCGCCCTGGTCGTGACCGCGGCGACCGCCGGGATCGCGGCAGGCTCCATCAGCGTGCCCGCCGAGCAGGTCTGGGGCATCCTGCTGCATCACGTCCATCCCGCACTGGCGGAGCAGACCTGGACCCCGGTCCGGGAGACGATCGTCATCGACGTCCGCCTGCCCCGGGTGCTGCTGGCCGCCGTGGTGGGCGCGGGCCTGTCCGTGTCCGGAACGGCGCTGCAGGCGCTCGTCCGCAACCCCCTCGCGGACCCCATGCTGCTCGGGGTTTCGTCGGGCGCCTCGGTCGGGGCGGTTCTCGTCGTCGTCTTCAACGTCAGCCTGTTCGGCGTGTTCTCACTGCCCGTGGCGGCGTTCCTCGGGGCGCTCGTCGCCCTGGTCGCCGTCTACTTCCTGGCCCGGTCGGGCGGGCGGATGACCACGGTGCGGCTGGTGCTGGCGGGGGTGGCGACGGCCGAGGTGCTCTCCGCGGTGGCGAGCTTCCTGATCGTCACCTCCGACGACCCGCACAAGACCCAGGCGGCACTGCGCTGGATGCTCGGCGGGCTGGCCGGCACCACCTGGACGGTGGTGTGGATCCCCGCCTGCGCGGTCCTGCTCGGCACGGCCATCCTGCTCGGCGTCTGCCGTCCGCTCAACCTGCTGCTCGCGGGGGAGGAGGCCGCCGTCGCCCTCGGCCTGGACGTACACCGCTTCCGTGCCGCGCTGTTCACCCTGGTCGCCCTCATGATCGGCACGATCGTCGCGGTCAGCGGGCAGATCGGCTTCGTCGGCCTGATCATGCCCCACGTGGTACGGCTGTTCGTCGGTGCCGACCACCGGCGCGCGCTGCCCGCCGCCGCCCTGCTCGGCGCGGCCTTCCTCATCGCCTCGGACCTGGCCGCGCGCACTCTCATGAGCCCCGAGGAGATCCCCGTGGGCATCCTCACCGCCCTCGTCGGCGGTCCCTTCTTCCTGTGGCTGATGCGACGGAGGTCCTCATGACGGACATGGCCACGGACACTGACACGGCCACGGACATGGCCACGGACGCGGGCAGGAGCACGACCGCGGCGGCGCCCGGCACGCTGACCCTGGAGAGCGTGTCGGTCGTCGTCGACGGCACGGTGCTCGTGGACCAGGTGTCCCTGCGGGCGGCGCCCGGCGAGGTGGTCGGGCTCGCCGGGCCCAACGGCGCCGGGAAGTCCACTCTGTTGCGTACGGTGTACCGGGCGCTGCGCCCCACGTCGGGACGGGTCCTGCTGGACGGCGAGGACGTCCGGCGGATGTCCGGCAAGTCCCTGGCACGCCGGCTTGCGGCCGTCCTTCAGGAGTCCGCCGGGGACTTCGACCTCACGGTGTACGACGTGGTGGCCATGGGCCGCACACCGCACAAGCGGGCCTTCGAAGGGGACAGCGCCGACGACCGGGCCGTCATCATGGACGCGCTCGCCGAACTCGACGCCGCCGGCCTGGCGTACGCCCCCTTCGGCCGGCTGTCCGGGGGCGAGAAGCAGCGGGTGCTGATCGCCCGTGCGCTCGCCCAGCGAGCGGGGACGATGGTGCTGGACGAGCCGACCAACCACCTGGATATGCGCCATCAGCTCGACACCCTGCGCCTCGTCCGCCGGCTCGGCGTCACCGCCGTCGTCGCCCTGCACGACCTCAACCTGGCCGCCGCGTTCTGCGACCGGATCTGTGTGATGGCCGGCGGACGTGTGGTGGCCACCGGGGCACCCGGCGAGGTCCTCACCCCCGCGCTCCTGGCCGAGGTCTACGGCGTCGACGCCGAGGTGGTGGAACACCCCCGCACCGGCGTCCCGCACATCACCCTGCTCACCGGCCCACCCGGTGCGGGGGGCCCGTGACGGCATCACGGACGCCACCGGCCACCGACGCCACCGGCCCTGCCGACTCCGCCCGCCTCGGCGACGCCACCGACCCCGCCGACGCCACCGCGGCGGCGGGTGCCGGAGCGCCGTCCCAGCTCATCCGGCACCAGGGCAGGGCGAGTTCGGCCGGTGCGGTCACCGTGCGCGGCGCGAGGTCCTCGACACGGGCGGCCTCCCGGTGCCGGGCGAAGACGGTGTCCACGTAGCGGTGGCCGGTGTCCGCGGCGAGGAACACGACGGTGCGCGCGGGGTCGTGCTCGCGCTCCCAGCGGGCGGCGAGATAGCCCGCCCCGGTGGACAGCCCCGCGAACACCGCGTGCCGGCGCAGCAGATCGACGCTGCCCGCGAGCGCCGCCTCGAACGCGAGCCAGTGGACGGTGTCGTACAGCCCGTGGTCGACGTTGGCGAACGGGATGGAACTGCCGATCCCGGCGATGATGATGTCCGGGTCGGCGACGTGTTCGCCGCCGAACGTCACGCTGCCGTACGGCTGTACGCCGACGAGTTGCACGCCGTGCCCGTCCTCCCGCAGCCGGCGGGCGAGCGCACCGGTCGAGGCCCCCGAACCGACCCCGCCGACGACGGTGAGAGGGACGTCCCCGGTCTCCCGCCGGACGCGCTCGGCGACGTCCCGGTAGCCCAGGTAGTGGATGTCGTCGTGGTACTGGCGCATCCAGTGGTAGTCGGGGTGCTCCGTCAGGATCTCCTGGATGCGGGCGACGCGCCGCTTCTGATCGAGTTTCAGGTCGCTGCACGGCTCCATCTGCTCGAGCGTCGCTCCGAGCACCGCGAGCTGGGTGCGCAGGGTGTGGTCGACCGTCGTCGAGCCGACGATGTGGCAGCGCATTCCGTGGCGGTGGCAGGCAAGGGCGAGGGCATAGGCGTAGATGCCGCTGGAACTGTCCAGCAGCGTGTCACCCGGCCGTACCGCTCCGGTGTCGAGCAGATGGCGGACGGCCGCCGAGGCCGAGACGACCTTCATGGTCTCGAAGCGCAGACACACGAGCCGGTCGTCCAGACGTATCAGGTCCGGCCTGCCGATCGATTCCGCGATGTGCTGGTCCATTCGTGAACTCCTCGGTCGGGGTGTACGTCGTGAAGGTCCGGGTGGCGGGGATGCCCTCGCGTTCCAGGTCGTGCCGGCAGCGCTCCACCCGGTGCGGGAGCGCGGGGGCCGCCGGGTCGAAGAGCAGGCCGGCCACGGTGCCGCTGTGGGCGATCTGGACGCCCACCGCGCCGGTGTGCCCGGCGATCGCGACGAGGGCGTCGAACTCCGGGTGCCGCAGGACGGGCTGGGCGCGCCGGGCGCTCTCCGTGGCGACCGCGCCGAGCAGCCCCGGGTCCGCGGTGGCGACGGCCCGGCGCAGCATCGCCCGCAGACGTTCGTAGGCGCGTACGTCCTCGTCGTCGTGGACCCGGGCGGGCAGGGACAGGGTGTCCACCGGCCCGCCGCCGCCGAGGGCGCAGCCCACGACGACGACCGGCGGCAGGGCGTCGCCGAGGATCTCCAGGACGCGCCCTTCCCGCTGTGCGAACAGCACGGGACGGGCGCCGAGCATGAGCGGGTCGGACGCCAGCTCCGCCCGTACCGACAGCCGGGCGACCGTCCCCGGCGGCAGCCGCAGACCGTAGGCGTCGGCGACCGCGCGTACGGCCGCGATGACATCACTGGTGGAGGAGCCCATCCCGAGCCCCACCGGGATGTCGCCGGTCAGCCGCAACTCCCCGCCGCACACCGGCTCGCGGCACCGCCGGGCACACTCGTCGACGGCCAGGGCCACGGCGCGCAGCGCCTTCGTACGGCCGGGCGGGGTGACCGTGAACGCGCCGGGCGGGGCCTTCGGCCGTCGCACGAACCGGGCCCGTGTGCCCGGCCCGTGCATCGGCAGGGTGACCAGCCCGGCGCAGCGCCGCCCGCGTCCGTCGAGGAACACGCCCTGCAGGATCTCCCCGTGGTGGCAGCAGGCGTGCCCGGTGCCGACCCCGGCAGTGCCCGCGTCGGCCCTCGCCCGGCGGGTTCGCGCCGTCACGAGCCGCTCGCGGCGCGCTGACGGTAGCGGTAGAGGACGGTCTCCTCGGCGCTGAACTGCGAGAACGGGAAGGGCTCCGCCGACAGTGCGGTCACTCCCGCCCCCAGGAAGGCCCTGGCCACCGCGCTGCCGCTCTGTGCGTACACGACCAGCGGGACGCCGCGCTCGCGGCAGTGGGCCACGATCGTGTCGAACGAGCCGTTGCTCAGCGTCATTCCGGTCGCCACGACGGCGTCGGCGGCGTCCAGCACGGCGTGCATGTCGTCGGTGACCGGCTCGCCCCACTGCGTCGTCCGCAGATTGAGGTCGCACGGCAGGGGTGTGCCGCCGCGCTCCCTGATCGCCGCGAGCAGGGGGTTGACGACGCCGATGAGGGCCACCCGCGCGCCGTCCTCGATGTCGAGCAGCCCGGCGATCGCGGCGTCCCGGGCCCTCGCCCGGACCTCCGGGGGACCAGCCGGCAGGGTGACCGGCTCGGCCCACGAGGACCGGGCGGCGTCCCGGTGCGGCAGGGTTTCGGCGAGATACGCGTCCAGGGCGGCCATCCGCAGCGGGCGGGGCCCGTCCCGCAGCAGTACGTCGAGGCTGGTGCCCGAGGCGTCGCGGCATATCGCCGGGTCGATCTCACCGGCCTCGAAGGCACAGCCGCCGAATGAACCGCCGAGGCGCACCAGGACGTACTGGTTGAGGTAGGTGACCTCGCCGCCGGCCAGCCGGGTGCCGTGATGGATCCAGAAGACGCTCGTGGCGGTCAGTGTGGAGGGACAGGGGCCGTGCTCTGCGGCCAGGACGGCGCCGAGCAGCTCGTCCACGGTCGTCACGGCGGGGCCGCGGTCGGTTGTGTCCACGGGTACTCCTTCTCTCGGAAGTCTTGAAGCGGGTGCGGGTGCGGGTGCGGGTGCGGGGACGGGAAATCGGTCGGCGGGACGGGAAATCGGTTGGCGGGACGTGGTGTTCGGGGACGGGGAGACAGGCCCGGGGGGTCCGGGGGTCCGGGGATCCGGGTCCTCAGCCGTAGACCCGCGGCGCGGCGACGCCGCGGTAGGCGACGGCGGGGTAGCCCAGGCTGTCCGGCCCCACCACGGCGTCGACCTGGAAGACCTCCGCGAGCCGGTCGGGACTCAGCACGTCGTCGGGAGCGCCCGCGGCGACCAGGCGCCCCTGGTCCATGAGCAGGACGCGGTCGCAGAACCGTGCGGCCAGTGACAGGTCGTGCAGCGCGACCAGTACGGTCTGCTCGGTGCGGGCCAGCAGCTCCATGAGCTCCAACTGGTGGCGCACGTCGAGGTGGTTGGTGGGCTCGTCGAGCAGCAGGCACCAGGTCCGCTGCGCCAGTGCCCGTGCGATGTGGGCGCGTTGCCGCTCGCCGCCCGAAAGGGCCTTCCACGGACGGTCCGCCAGCGCGGTGAGCCCGGTGCGGTCGAGCGCGGCGGCCACGACGGCCCGGTCCTGCGCGGTCGGACCGCGCCAGCCGTCCCGGAACGGCGTCCGGCCGAGCCCGACCACGTCGATGACCCGCAGTTCGCTGTCGGTGCCCGTGGTCTGCTCGACGAACGCCACCCGCCGGGCGATCCGGCGCGCGCTCCAGTCCCCGATGGCCTCGCCGTCGTAGCGGACCGTGCCCGCGGACGGGGTGCGCAGCCCGGCGAGACACCGCAGCAGCGACGACTTGCCCGATCCGTTGGGCCCGAGCAGGCCGACGGTCTCGCCCGCCGCGATGTCCAGACCGACGTCGCGTACGACGGTCGTGCCGGACACCGACCAGCTGAGGCGTTCGGCGGTGATCCTCACAGTTCACCTCGCTTGCGCAGGACGAGAAGGAAGAGCGGCACCCCGAGGAGGGCGGTGAGGACCCCGACCGGGACCTCCCGAGGGGCGAACGCGATCCTGGCGAGCGCGTCGGTCCACACGAGGAACACGGCACCGGCCAGCGCCGTGCACGGAAGCAGCACCCGGTGCAGCGGGCCGGCCAGGAACCGGGTCCCGTGCGGCACGATCAGCCCCACGAACCCGATCGCGCCCACGGAGGCGACCGCCACGGACGTGAGCACCGCCGTGACGACGAGCAGCACCCGGCGCGTGGCGCGTACGTCGATCCCGAGCGACGAGGCGGTGTCGGCACCGAACGAGAGCCCGTCCAGGGTGTGTGCGTACAGCCCGATCACGACGAGCCCGCACACCGTGACGAGCGCGCACAGGACCACCGAGTCCCAGCGGGCGGGTGCCATGGAACCCAGCAGCCAGTGCGTGACGGCCCGTGTGGTGTCGGCGTCCGCGGAGGCCATCAGGACCAGTGAGGTCAGCGCGGTGAAGAGCTGCCCCACCACCACACCCGTCAGGACGATCCGCGTCGAGTCCGGACCGCTGCGCCTGAGCAGCAGAGCGAGCAGCGCGAACGACAGCAGGGCGCCGGTGAACGCCCCGCCGGCCACCCCGAGGGTGCCCGCACCGACCCCGAGGACGACGACCGCGACGGCCCCGGTCGACGCGCCCGAGGACACCCCGAGGAGGTAAGGGTCGGCCAGCGCGTTGCGGGTCACCGCCTGCAGTACGGCGCCGCACACCGCGAACGAGGCACCGACGAGGGCGGCCATGAGTACGCGGGGGACGCGCAGATCCCAGACGAGCGAGTCGACGAGCCGGGGCAACGGCTCGACGTCCAGGCCCAGATGGAAGCCGAAGGTCCTGGCCAGATCCGCGTAACCGATGTCGGTGGTGCCGATCCGGACGGACACCGCGACCGACGCGACGAGCGCCGCGGCGCCGCACAGGAACAGCACGGCCCGGGCGAGGGCGGAGCGGCCGGGGACCGGCACGGTGCCGGGACCCGCCGGCACGCCGTCCCGGACCGGTGCCGCCGCGGGTTCGCGGCCCTGTGCCGCCGCGGGTTCCCGGCCCGGCGCCGCTGGGGCCCTCCGGTCCGGCGCCGTCCGAACGGCCGCCGGGTGCAGCAGGTCCGCCACGGTCGCGCCGCCCCCGGGGGAGCTGTCCCGGCTAGCGGGCATGGCCCAGGTCCTTCATGCCCTTCGCCAGCAGTCCCAGCGTGTTGACCGAGCGCACCGACGGGTCCATCTCGATGCCGGGCGCCTCGATGATCCGGTTCTCCCGTACGGCCTTCAGCTGGGACACCACCGGGTCCTCGCGCATCAGCGCGCGCTTCTCCTCGGCGCTGTCACCCGGCCTGCCGCGCTCGGAGAGATCGCCGAGCACGATGAAGTCCGGGTCACGCCGGGCGACCTCCTCCCAGGTGACCTCCGGCCAGTCCTCGTTCACGTCGTCGAAGGCGTTCCTCGCGCCGACGATCGCGCTCATCGCGCTCGGCATCCCGCTCCTGCCGGCGACGTAGGGCGCCCCGTTGAAGACGGAGTACACCCAGACGACGGTCGGCTTCCGCGCGCCGTTGCCCCTGACCTTCGCGGCGGTGGCGGCGGCCTTCTCGACGGCCGTCCGCTGCTTCTTCGCGAGCGCGGCGGCCCGGTCCTCGACGCCGAAGATCCGCCCGTAGTTCCGGTAGTCGTCGAAGAGCAGGTCGAACGGCGTCCTGCCCGGCTCGCTGCGCTCCGGGCAGTCCACCGCGCTGGTGTACGCGGGCAGTTCGAGTGCGCCGAGCTCCTCGCGGGTGCCCGCACGGTCCTTCGTGTACAGGTCGGCGAAGGACGCGACGACGACGTCCGGGGCGGCCGCGCGCAGCTGTTCACCGGTGAGGATCCGGGGGTTGAGCACCGGGACGCGGGCGTAGGCGGCCCGGTACTGATCCGGGATCCGCGTCTTCAGATTGGACGTGCCGGCCATGCGGCCCGTGAGTCCCAGCTCCAGCAGGGTCTCGGTGGCGTTCTGGTCGAGCGTGACGGCGCGCTCCGGCGCCTTGTCGAACGTCAGCTTCCGGCCGCAGCTCATGACGGTGGTCACACCGGCCGTTGCCGTGTCCGCCCTGTCCGGCGGGGCGGAACCGCCGGTCGAGGCCGTGCAACCCGCGGTCGAGAGGGCGATGGTGAGGGCGATGCCTAGGCGGGCGGGGTGGCGCATGGGTCCTCCATGGGATGTGGGCAGGGGGTGACACGCACCGGTCGGGAGCGGTCGAGCCAGAGTGTACTGTAATGGTAATCATTTTCATTAACACTCTGCTGTGGCAGACCGCACGCCGGAACAGGAGCCCCACCGTGCCGACTTCGCCCGCACCGACCGACCTCAGGCAGGAACCACCGCCGAAGCGGCCGTCCGTCCTGCGCGACACCGCGTTCCTGCGGCTCTGGTCAGGTACCACCGCATCGGGGCTCGCGACCTGGGCCCTGCCGTTCGTCCTCGGGCTCGCCGTGCTCGACCGCTCGCTCACTCCCGCCGGACTCGGTCTGGTGCTCGCCGCCCGAACCGCCGGATTCCTCGTGGCGGTGGCGGTCGGCGGAGTGCTGGCCGACCGCCACTCCCGCCGCGCCGTCGTGCTGTGGTCGGCCCTCGCCGCCGCGGTCGCCGCCCCGCTGCTCGCCGCGGGACTCGGGCGCTCACTGCCGCTGATGGCCGCCGCCGCGGCTCTCGCCGGTGCCGGTCAGGGCGCGTGCCGGCCGGCGTTCCAGGCTCTGACCGCCGAGATCGTCGACGCCGGCCGCAGGCAGCAGGCCAACGCCGCGATGACGCTGTCCGTCCGGGTCAGCGCCCTGGCCGGGCCCGCGCTGACGGCACTGCTCGCCGTGGTCCTCGACATCGCGGCGCTGCTGCTGGGCATCGGGCTGCTCTGGCTCGTGGCGGCGCTCGTCCCCGGCCGGGGTCTCGCCGGCGCACCGGCGTCATCGGTGGAACGCGCCTCGTTCCGTGCGGAGTTCATGGAAGGGATACGCGAGGCCCGCAGGCATCCCTGGTTCGTCGCCGGTCTCGCCGCGCTCACCGCGGTCATCGCCACGGGCTACTCCGCCACGGGAGTCGCGCTGCCGCTCATCAGCCGGGACCGCTACGGCAGCGAGGTCGTCCTCGCCGCCGCCACCACCGCGTACACCGTCGGCGCCCTCGCCGGAGCTCTGCTCATCGCCCGCTGGCGGCCGCGCGCGCAGGGCAGGGCGGCCCTCGCCGGGCTGGCCGCCTACGGGTTCGCCCCGCTCAGCCTCATGCTGCCGGTGCATCCCGCCGTGGTCGTAGGCGCCTACGCCGTGGCCGGAATCGGCATCGAACTGTTCAACGTGCCCTGGTTCACCGCCACTCAGCGCGAGGTGGAGCCCGGCAAGCTGGCGCGTGTCTCCTCGCTGGACTTCATGCTGTCCTACGGACTGGCCCCCGTCGGACTCGCGCTCATCGCCCCGGCCATCGGCGCGTTCGGCGCCGCACCGGTCCTCGGTGCCTGCGCCCTGATCTGCTTCCTCGTCCCGGCCCTCGCGGCCCTGGTGCCCACGGCCCGCCACTTCTCGCGAGCCGCGCCGACGGAGCCGGGCCCGGACGGCGGGCGCTGAGCGGTGACCGGCGGGGCTCCGGGCGGTGACCGGGATCAGCCGTCGACCGGCAGTCCGCGCGGCTCCTTGATCCGCTTCATGATGATCTGGGAGTTGACCTCGGTGACCCCGGACAGCGCGGTCAGCCGCTCGATCCACAGCCGTTCGTAGGCGCGCAGATCCGCCACGGCGATACGCAGCAGGCATCCCGGGCTGCCGAAGAGCCGGTACGCCTCGATGACGTCCGGGATGTCCTGGAGGGCGGACTCGAACGACTCGACCACCTCGCGGTCCCGCTTCACCTCGATGGAGACCAGTACCTCGAAGGCCCGGCCCACCGCGTCGGGGTCGATCACCGCCCGGTAGCCCTGGATCACACCGTCCTGCTCCAGCTGCCGGACGCGCCGCATGCACGGCGACGGTGTGAGGCCCACCCGCTGGGCCAGCTCCTGATTGCTCAGCCGGCCATCGTCCTGGAGCTCACGCAAGATAGCCCTGTCGATCTCGTCCATGGCGCAATTATTCACCACGGCTGCCCCGGAGACTGGGCTGAAATCGCGATCCGATTGCGTACTGCAACTTCTATCATTGCGTACGACTGCTCCGGCCACCTCCGGATCAGCCATGGGGCGCAGCCCGGCCGGCGCCAAGAGCGACCGCCGGGCCGCGTGCCCCGTCGGATGCGCCGCCTCACTGCGGCGAGGGACGAGACGAGGAGAGGGCACTGTGGGACGGATCGTCGTCATCAGCACCGGTGGGACGATAGCCAGCCGCTGGCAGGGGACGGGGTTCGCCGCCGACGCGCACGGCCGTGAGGTCATGGCGACCGCCGCCGTACCCGAGGGCGTCGCCATCGAGGTCGTCGACCTGTTCAGCGTGAACAGCCCGCGCCTCACCACCCACCACCAGCTGACCCTGCTCCACACGGTGCACGAGGTGCTCACCGATCCGAACGTGGACGGCATCGTCGTCACCCATGGCACCGACACCCTGGAGGAGTCCGCGTTCCTGGTCGACCTCCACCACGACGACCCACGCCCGGTGGTCTTCACGGGCGCGCAGCTCCCGCTCGACGCGACCGACGGCGACGGCCCGGGCAATCTCCACGACGCACTGCTGACCGCCGCGACGACGTCCGGTCTGGGCGTCGTCGTCGCCTTCGACGGCAAGCTGCACCCGGCCCGCGGCACCGTCAAGACACAGACGCTCGCCCCCGACGCCTTCGGCGACCCGTCCGGTGCCCGCATCGGGAACATCGGCTTCGGCCGGGTCTCCGTACTGCGTCAGCCGCGGCGCCCGGCCCCGCTGGCCCTGCCCGGCATCCCCGGCACCGCGCCGCGCGTCGACATGGTGATGCACCACGCCGACGCCGACCCGCTGCTGCTGGACGCGGCCGTGGAAGCGGGGGCCCAGGGCATCGTCCTGGTGGCCACGGGCGCCGGCAACGCGACCCCCGACTTCGTCGAGGCCGTCTCCGCCGCCACCGCCCGCGGTGTGCTCGTCGCCCTCACCACCAGGGTCCAGGCCGGGCCCGTCACCGAGATCTACACCCACGGCGGCGCGGTCGACCTCGTGGCCGCGGGCGCCGTACCGACCGGAACGCTCCGCGCCGGCCAGGCCCGTATCGCCGTGCTCAGCGCCCTGCTCGCCACCACCGACCCGCGCGAGCGGGACCGGGTGCTGCGCCACGCGCTCGGCGAGGAGATGCCCTCCGGCGCCCACCCGGCGGCGGAACTCGTCGAGGCGTAACCGCTGTTCCGGACGCCGGCCGTCCGCGTCCCGCCCCGCCCCGCCACCGCGCCCCGCTCCGTCCGCACCCTCCGCCTCGCCCCTTCGCGTACGCGCCCGACAGGAGAGTCCGTACCGCCATGCCCAGGCACGACCACGACCAGTCAGAAGCACCCGGCGAGTTCCGTAGCGAGCACGATCTGCTCGGCGACCGCGACGTCCCGGCCGACGCCTACTACGGCATCCACACCCTGCGGGCGGTGGAGAACTTCCCCATCACCGGCACCAAGGTCTCCTCCTACCCCGACCTCGTCACGGCCCTCGCGTGCGTCAAGCAGGCCGCGGCCCTCGCCAACCGTGAACTGGGGCTGCTGGACGGCCGCAAGGCCGACGCGATCGTGGCCGCCTGCGAGGAGATCCGGGGCGGCAAGCTGCACGACGAGTTCGTGGTCGACGTGATCCAGGGCGGCGCGGGCACCTCCACGAACATGAACGCCAACGAGGTCATCGCCAACCGCGCCCTGGAACTCCTCGGTCACCGCAAGGGCGACTACACTCGACTGCACCCGCTGGAGGACGTCAACGCGGGCCAGAGCACCAACGACGTCTACCCGACCGCCGTCAAGGTCGCGCTCGACCTCACCGCCCACCGGCTGCTGGACGCCATGGACGTGCTGCGCTCCGCGTTCGAGGCGAAGGCGGCGGAGTTCGCGGACGTCCTGAAGATGGGCCGCACCCAACTGCAGGACGCGGTGCCCATGACCCTGGGCCAGGAGTTCGCGACGTACGCCGTCATGCTCGGCGAGGACCACAGGCGGCTCACCGAGGCACGCGCGCTGATCCACGAGATCAACCTCGGCGGTACGGCGATCGGTACGGGACTCAACGCCCATCCCCGCTACGCGGCACTGGCCACCGGGCACCTGCGGACCGTGACCGGCCTGCCGCTGACGGTCGCCGACGACCTCGTCGAGGCCACCCAGGACGCCGGCGCGTTCGTCCAGCTGTCCGGCGTGCTGAAGCGGATCGCGGTCAAGCTCTCCAAGACGTGCAACGACCTGCGGCTGCTGTCCTGCGGGCCGAGGGCCGGCTTCGCCGAGATCAACCTTCCCCCGGTACAGGCCGGTTCGAGCATCATGCCCGGCAAGGTCAACCCCGTCGTTCCCGAGGTGGTCAACCAGATCGCGTTCGAGGTCATCGGCAACGACATGACCGTGACGATGGCCGCCGAGGCGGGCCAGCTCCAGCTGAACGCCTTCGAACCGGTCATCGCCCACAGCCTGCTGAAGAGCCTCACCCATCTGCGGGCCGGCTGTCTGACCCTCGCCGAGCGCTGCGTCACCGGCATCACGGCCAACCGCGAGCACCTCGCCGGTCTCGTCGCCCACTCCATCGGCCTGGCGACCGCGCTGAACCCGCACATCGGCTACGAGCAGGCCACCGCCGTCGCCCAGGAGGCACTCAGGACGGGCCGCAGCGTCCAGGAACTCGTCCTGGACAAGGGCCTGCTGACCGAGGACGAACTCCGGCGCATCCTCCTGCCGGACAACCTCGCGCGCCCGCACCTGCGCACCGCCGCCGAGGGGTAGACGGGGCGGACGCCCTGCGCGCCCCTCACCGGCGGGGTCGTCGGTGAGGGGCGACGGCCAGCTCGTGCAGGCGCTCCAGACGCAGCCGCGACTCCTCGTCGACGGGGACGTACGTGACCATGCGGGGGCCGTTGTCCGGGCCGAGCCACAGATCCGCGTGGTCGAGCGTGAGCAGACCGACGTACGCGTTGCGGATCTGCTTGCGCTTGCTGCGCGCCGTCACCACCTCGTGCCGCTCCCACGCCTCGCGGAACTCGGGGGACGTGGCCTGCAGCCGCTTCAGGAGCACCTTCCAGGCCGGCTCGGCGAGATGCTCGGCCATGGAGGCGCGGAACTTGGCGGCCATGATCCGCGCCGACCCCTCCAGATCCACGACCGAGGAGCGCCACTGCTCGTTCGTGTAGGTGAGGAGCATGCAGTTGCGGTTCTCCTGCGGCACGTCGTCCAGGTCGCACAGCAGCCGCCCGTAGGTCCGGTTGAACGCGAGGATGTCGTACCGGCTGTTCTGGATGCAGGCGGGGAACGGCTCCAGCTGTTCCAGGAGGCCGCGCATGGCGGGCGTGAGGGACGGGCACGGCGTACGCGGCGAGGGGTCGACGGCGCCCGCCAGGTTGAACAGATGCGTGCGCTCACTCGTGTCGAGCAGCAGGGTGCGGGCGAGCGCGTCGAGCACCTGCACCGAGACCTGGATGTCCCGGGCCTGCTCCAGCCAGGTGTACCAGGTGACGCCGACCGCTGAGAGCTGGGCGACCTCCTCACGGCGCAGCCCGGGCGTACGTCTGCGGCGGCCGCGCTCCAGCCCCACCCGTTCGGGACTGATCCGCTCCCGCCGGCTGCGCAGGAACGCGGCGAGCTCGTGCCGCCGTATCTCGGAGTCCTCCGTGGCGGGCGCGGGAGGCGCGGCGGGCGCGAGGGGTGCGGGATGCTCCGCAGACGTGGGGGACGCTGCCGTGGTGCTCATACGTCCAGCCTGCCGGACCGCCGATCCTGTTTCCAGGTACTCCTTCTACCAGGATAAGTACGCTCTGGTACCAGGCTCAGCCGCGGAGCAGGCTGAGGCACGTGAGTGAAACCCGAACCAACACCCTCCAGACCCACGGCAGTGCGTCCCGTACGCATGCCCTCGCCGGACCGGGACTCGACCGGCTGGGACTGTTCACCGTCCTGCTGGGAGCGGCACTGCCCCTCATCGACTTCTTCATCGTCAACGTCGCCCTGCCGACGATCGGCCGGGACCTCGCCGCGGGAGCGGCGGTCCTGGAACTCGTCGTCGCCGGATACGGCGTCTCGTACGCCGTGCTGCTGGTGCTCGGCGGCCGGCTCGGTGACATGCTCGGCCGCCGCAGGCTCTTCCTCGTCGGCATGGCCGCCTTCGGCATCACCTCCCTGGCCTGCGGCATCGCCCCGAACGCGTGGTCCCTGGTCGCCGCACGAGTGGCCCAGGGCGCCGCGGCCGCGCTGATGCTGCCGCAGGTCCTGGCCACCATCCAGGCGGCGACCACCGGCACCCGGCGGGCCCGCGCCATGGGCCTGTACGGGGCGACGGCGGGGCTTTCCATGGTCGCCGGGCAGATCCTCGGCGGCGTCCTCGTCGCCTGGGACATCGCGGGCACCGGCTGGCGCTCCGTGTTCCTCGTGAACGTCCCCGTCGTCCTGGCCGGCCTGTTCCTCGGCGCACGCGCCGTGCCCGAGACCCGCTCCCAGCGGCCCGAGCCCGTCGACGTCGCCGGCACCCTGCTGCTGGCCACCACACTGCTGACGCTGCTCGCACCGCTGACCGAGGGGCGCGCCACGGGCTGGCCCCTGTGGACCTGGCTGTCCCTCGCCGCGTTCCCGTTCTCGGCGTACGCCTTCTACCGCGTGGAGCTGCGGGCCGACCGGAAGGGCCGTACACCGCTGGTGCCGCCGAGCCTGTTCCGGCTGCTGTCGCTGCGGCGCGGACTCGTCATGATCGTGCCGTTCTCGATCGGCTTCAGCGGCTTCATGTTCGTCATCGCCGTGGCGCTGCAGCAGGGCGCGCGACTCGGCCCCGTCTCCGCGGGACTCACGCTCGTGCCGATGGCGGTCGTCTTCTTCGCCGCATCGCTGGCGGGCCCGCGGTTCGTGGCCCGGTACGGCACCCGGGTGGTGACCGCCGGCGGACTCGTCCAGGGCCTCGGCGTGGCCCTGATCGCCCTCGCCACCTGGCGGGACTGGCCGCACCTGGGTGTCCTGCCGCTGATGCCGGGAGTCGCGGTGGCCGGCCTGGGCCAGGCGCTCCAGCTCCCCGTCCTCTTCCGGATCATCCTCTCCGAGGTGCCCGCGGCCCGGGCCGGAGTGGGCGGCGGAGTCATGATCACCACTCAGCAGTCGGCCCTCGCCCTCGGCGTCGCCACCCTCGGCTCCCTGTTCCTCGGCCTCGTCCCCGCGCTGGGCATGCGCGACGCACTGGTGACGACGCTGCTGGTGCAGCTCGCGGGGATCGCGCTGACGGTGCTGCTGAGCCTGCGGCTCCCGAGACGGATCCTCGAACAGGCCGCACCGTAGCGGCCGCCGGGACGCTGCGGGCCCAGACGGCCGCGGAGCGTCGTGACGTCGTGGTCACGCAGCCGGGGAACCGCGGTTGGCTACCCTGACACGTGCCGCACAACGACACGAAAAGGTGTCCATTCGTCGAGGGCGAGGCCCTACGCCCCCACACAAACGATGCGCGGACCGGCCCAGCGACGGAGTGACCCCATGACCCGCAGGCGAGTACTCATCACGGGCGCGTCCAAGGGCATCGGCCGCGCCCTCGCCGAGGAGTTGGCAGGAGACGGCCATACTCCCGTGGGCATCGCCCGCAGCGCACCGCAGTCCTTTCCCGGCGAGTTCCACGAAGCCGACCTTGCCGACCGTGCGGCCACCGACCAGGTCCTGGGGGATGTACTGGGCGCGGGGCCGGTCGACGCCGTGGTCAACAATGTGGGGACGGTGCTACCCGCGCCCGTCGGGGAGGTCGCCCTGTCCGACCTCGACGCGGTCCTCGACATGAACGTGCGCACCGCGGTCCAGATCGTCCAGGCCGTCCTGCCGGGCATGCTCGAACGCTCCTGGGGCCGCGTGGTGAACGTGACCAGCCTGGTCACCCTGGGGTTGCCCGATCGCACGTCCTACGGCGCGGCCAAGGCCGCCATGGAGTTCCTGACGCGAGGCTGGGCCGGAGAGCTTGCCGCGCACGGGATCACCGTCAACGCCGTCGCCCCGGGCCCCACCGACACCGAGTTGTTCCGGAAGAACAACCCGCCCGGGTCGGCCGGAGCCGCCCGCTATCTGGCCGGTGTTCCCATGGGACGGTTCGGGCGACCGGACGAACTCGCCGCCGCCATCGCCTTCCTGCTCTCCGAGAAGGCGGGTTTCATCACCGGCCAGGTCCTGCGCGTCGACGGCGGTGCGAGCATCGGCCGCAACAGCGCCTGAATCCGCGGCCCGGTGCCCCGCGCCTGCCTCATGAGTCCGTGACGCCCTCTCTTGTTTCGCCCTGGTGCCTCTCCGGCCTGGCTCGGTCACCCGCGACGAGGGCCGTCGCCGGGTTCCCGCTCCACCGGGCCTGGGCGGGCACTTCCTCGCCCTTCATCAGGAAGGAGTCGGCGCCGAGTTGGGCGTGGTCGCCGACCGTGGTCCCGTAGTGGACGAACGCGCCCACGCCGAGCGTCACGTTCGCCCCGATGCTGATGTGGTCGGACTTGAAGGCGCCGTCCTCCTGCGAGTGGCACTGGATGACGGTCCCGGCGTTGAGGGTGCAGCCGTCCCCGATGCCGATGAGGGTGCGCTCGGCCGTCGCGCAGCCGTCGTCGAAGACCCGGCGGCCGATCCTGAGCCCCAGCAGCCGCCAGACCACGGCCTTGAACGGGGTGCCGTTGAAGATCTGCATGTAGACGTGGATCGCCCCCAGCTTCCAGAAGCGTTCGTGTGCCCAGAAGTCCGGCTCGTAGATCGAGCAGTACAGCGGCCTGAGCCGGCGGAATCCCATGGAGGCCCATTCGACCAGCGCGAAGTAGCCGACGGTGAACGCCAGTGACAGCAGGCCCGACAGGGCGAACACCACGGCGCCGAGGACGTGGTAGAGATCCACGGCGGCCATGGCGATGAGCGCGAGCGCGAAGAAGTGCAGCCATCGCGTCAGCAGGAACAGGCCGGCGGTCCGGGCGTTGTGCTTGTTCTTGGCGGCGAGCCGGCGGCGCAACTCCTCGCCCCGGGCGAAGTGGTCGAGCCTGCTGTCGCGGAGCACGGTGCGCGGGATCTCGAAGCTGGGTGAGCCCAGCAGTCCGACGCCCTCGCGCATCGGTCCCTCGACGGGGACCATGACCTTCGTCGCGAGCAGGCAGTTGTCGCCGGTCCTGGCGCGCGGAGGGTAGACGATGTTGTTGCCGAGGAAGCTCTTCGCCCCGATCGTGGCGGGGGAGAGGCGGAACGACGTGCTGGAGTAGTCGGCGTTGATGACCGACAGGCCGTCGGCGATCATCGTTCCCCTGCCGACCCGGCTCAGGTAGGGGGTGTCGTACCTGACCAGCAGACCGAAGTTCGACCCGGTCTGCTGGACACGGCTCAGGTCGTAGCCGAGGGACCTCAGGTAGTGCACGATCGCGGAGCTGTCCCCGAACAGTGTGGTGAAGAACCTGATGTTGGTCATCCGGGTGACCGCCCGCTGGACGCCGTAGTGGAATCCGTAGAGCGGATAGATCCTGCCGCGTTCGTTCACTCGGCTGAGCAGTCTCGGCACCGTGTTCACCGTCAGCAGGACGACTAGCAGGCCGCCGAAGAAGACGACCAGGGAGGCGACGAGCGTCTCCAGGAAGAACGCCAGGCTCGTGAAGACCGGCGGTCCGGCGGACACCACCGCGTTCAGCTGCGGCAGGACGGTCAGGAGCAGGCTCACACCGGCCACCGTCAGCGGCAGGTACACCAGCACGATCGCCATCACTCGCCACAGGCTGTAGAGGCCCCTGCGCAGGGTGCCGCACTCCACGGGGCCCACGGCCCGGTAGTCGACGCTCGACGGCCGTGCCGGTGTCCCGTGCCACCCCTCACCGGGCGGCACGCTCTGCCCCGAGTGCAGGGAGGAGGCGTGGCCCAGCTGGGATCCGTCGCCCATCGACGTCCCGATGTCGATGACGGCCTGTTCACCGACGGTCACGTCCCTGCCGAGCGTGAGCGGGCCCGTCTCGATCCGGCCGTCGCGCGCCCGGTAGCCGGAGAACAGCACGTCTTTTCTGACGACCGTGCGGTCACCGATGGTGAGCAGGTCGGGGCAGACCGGAACGAAGCGCGTGAGCACGGTGACGCCCTTTCCGGTGTGCGCACCGAGGGCTCTCAGGTACAGCACGTACAGCGGTGATCCCACGAACAGGCGTGCCGGGCTGGTTCGGATGAGCGTCTTCACCCACCAGAAACGCAGGTAGGCGAAGCTCCACACCGGGATGCTCCGCGGGGTGAATCGGCCGATGAGTATCCACTTGGCCGCGACGGGGAGGGCGCACAGGCCGAGGAGGACCACAGCGCCGAACGCGACCGCCCGCAGATAGACGTCGGCCGTCCCGGAACCTGCCGCGATCCACATGTAGCCGCGGAGGAGGGCGAGGGTGCCGAAGCAGGAGAAGCCGAGGAACGTCAGCAGCTGGGCCGTCCCGCACAGGACGTGACGCCAGGCACCGGTCCCGGACGTCCGACCCGTCTGCGGTCCGGATTCCACGCCGGACGCTGCGTCGGAAGGGGCGTCGGATTCCACGCCGGTAGGGGCGCCGGATGCGGCGCCGGTCGGTGGTGGGTCCGGGGTGGTGTCGGGGAGGGCGGCGGCCAGGCTCTCGATCGTGGAGTGCTGGTAGATGTCCTTCATGGACACGGTGGGCAGGTCGTCGCGCTTGCGGACGCGGGCGCAGAACTGCGCCATCACCAGGGAATCGGCCCCCAGATCCGCGAAGAAGTCGCTGTCGAGCGGGACCTCCTCGGTGTCCACCACACCGGCCAGCACCTCGGCGAGCCGCTCCTCGGTACTGACCGTTGCCCCAGCGCTCTTGCCGGTCACGACACTTCTCCCGGGACGCGGCGGCCGACGGCCCTGGCGCGTCTCCCGGGAATCGCAAGGTCAGAAGTGCTGTTCTGTTCGTCGATCCACGACAACATCAGTTTTCACCTGCAGTCACTGCAGTCCATCGTCGGTCATGTCTGCGTGTCCGGGCACAGCCGTGCCTGTCGGGCCACACGGCAGAAGCCGAACACCTCTCCCTTCCAGTAGGCCTGATCGGAGGACGTCTGTCCTGTCTGATTGAAATCAGAACCAGACATGACGAACCGGACACGTGCGGTCACCGGCTCGTCGCCTCGTCATCCGGAAGAGGCAGCCGCCGAGAGCCGCAGATTCCAGCGCCCCGACCGGCCGGTCAGGGTCAGCGCGGACAGCGGCGGTACGTCGACGCGCCAGAACGCCGTCAGGGGTGCGGCCAGCGCGTGCACGGCCGCGGCGCGGACCACGGCCGGTTCGACGACCGCGAGCACACGACCCGCGTCGTCCCCGAGCGCGTCCATCCATCCGCCGACCCGTCCGCACAGCGTCCGCACCGACTCGCCGCCGTGCGGTGCGGTCCCTGGATCGGTGGCCCATGCCGCGAGCGCCTCGGGGTGGCCTGCGGCGACCTCGGAGAGCGTGAGGCCCTGCCAGGTCCCGAAGTCCAGGTCGCGCAGGCGCTCTTCCGCCGTGGCCGCCAGGCCGAGGGCCTGCGCGGTCTGTCCGCACCGCACCGAGGGACCGCGGAAGCACGTGGAGTACGGGGGCAGTGCCGCCGCGGCGGTACGCGCCTCGCCGCTGCCCCGCGCGTCGAGCGGACCGTCCCCGAACCGCGCCTCACGCACCGCGGGCCCCGCCGCGGCACACCAGAGTGTGAGCCGGATGGACATGGCCGGAAACCTCCCCGTGCGGCAGCGGCACCGCACCGGGTGCCCGCCCGGATCCTACGACGGCACCCCGCACCGTCACTGTGATGAAGATCGCTGCTCACAGGCGGTATTGGCGCGGGAACCGGGGGCCGCTACCCTCTCCCCCGAAAGGACGACGGCGCTCACGGAAGACCGGTGAGAAACCGGCACGGTCGCGCCACTGTGTGCCAGGCGGCTCCCACCCTTCACGGGTGCACCGCAGGGCGAGTCAGACCCGCGGCCGTCGTCGCATGCTCCACACGATGCGGGACGCGTGTTCCCGAGGAGGTACCGGCATGGCCCAGTCCGCCATCACGCCCGTCGCAGTTCCTGTTTCCCCGCCCGCCGTGGCCAAGCTACCGATCCGGGCCATCGTCCCCTGGGCGGCCTTCTTCGGACTGCTGATGCTCGTCCTGCTGTACTTCGTCGGCGCCGAACAGGGCGCCTTCTCCGTCTTCTCCGGCGAGAGCGTCCACGAGTGGGTGCACGACGGCCGCCATCTGCTCGGCTTCCCCTGCCACTGAGACGGAGCGGAACACACTCATGAACTCCGCAACCGTCCGGACCCTCCTGGTCCGGGGCATGATCGCGGGCGTGTTCGCCGGGCTGCTCGCCTTCGGCCTCGCCTACCTGATCGGCGAACCTCAGGTCGACGCCGCGATAGCCGTCGAGGAATCGGCGTCCCACGCGCACGGCCACGGCGGTGAGCCGGCGGAAGAACTGGTCAGCAGGGCCGTCCAGTCGACCGCCGGTCTCGCCACCGCCGTCCTGGTCTACGGAACGGCGCTCGGCGGCATCACCGCCCTGGCCCTCTGCTTCGCACTGGGCCGCGTCGGGGCCCTCCGGTCCCGCGCCACCGCCGCCCTCGTCGCCCTGGGCGGCTTCGTCACGGTGGCCCTGGTGCCGTTCCTGAAGTACCCGGCGAACCCGCCCGCCGTCGGCGACCCCGACACCCTGAACCAGCGCACCGCCCTGTACTTCCTCATGATCGCCCTCGGGGTGCTGCTCGCCGTCGGGGCGGCACTGCTGGGCAGGAAGCTCGCCCCACGCTGGGGCAACTGGTACGCCACGGTCGCCGGTTGTGCGGCCTTCACGGCGGCGGTGGGGCTCGCCCTGGCCTTCCTTCCGGCGGGCGACCCGATCCCGCACGACTTCCCGGCCGACGTCCTGTGGCAGTTCCGGCTCGCCTCGCTGGGCGTCCAGGCCCTGCTGTGGACCGCCCTCGGCCTGATCCTCGGCCATCTGGCGCAGCGGGTCCTGGAGCCCGCGGCCTTCACGGCGGCCGCGACGACCGGGGACACGGCTCCCGGCGCTTCGGTGACGGCGCACTGAGGCTCCGTACCGCCTGCGTCGGCAACTCCGGTACGTCCGTGCTCAGTGCCTTGGGCACCGGTCCGGTACCGGACCGGTGCGGCACGTCGGACCCCGCCCGGGGGCGCGCCCGGGCGGGGTCCGATGGTCACCGAGGCCCTACGGCCGAACGGCCGTTCCGTCCGGCGTGGAAGCGGTGCCGTGCGGCGTGGCAGCCGCGTCACCCGGCGGCGACGGCCGTGCCCGCGTGGCGCCCGGCTCCCGGGCCGGGTCCTGGAAGAGACGGCCGGGCCACCAGAACCAGCGGCCGAGGTCGAGCGCGAGGGCCGGGACCAGGACGGTGCGGACCAGGAAGGTGTCGAGCAGGACGCCGATGCCGACGAGGACGCCCATCTGGGCCATGGTGACCAGCGGCAGCCCGGCGAAGACCGCGAAGGTGGCAGCCAGGACGACACCGGCCGAGGTGATGACGCCTCCGGTGCTGGTCAGGCCCTCCAGTACGCCACGACTGTGGCCGAGACGGCCGGTCTCCTCCCGTACCCGGTGCATGAGGAAGATGTTGTAGTCGATTCCCAGCGCGACGAGGAACACGAAGCCCAGCAGCGGGATCGACCAGTCGACTCCCGCATGGCCGAGTACGTGCTCGAAGAGGAGGTTCGAGGCGCCGAGTGCCGCGAAGAAGGACAGTACGACGGTGCCGAGCAGCAGCAGCGGACCGATCAGGGCGCGCAGGAGCCAGACCAGGACGAGCAGGACGACGGCGAGCACGACCGGGATGACCGTCCTCAGGTCGCGGTCGCTCGCGCGCTGGGTGTCGAGGGTCTGCGCCGTGGTGCCGCCGACGAGCGCGTCACCGCCGTCGACCCCGTGCACGGCCGCGCGCAGGTCGTCGACGGTGCCCTTCGCGGCCTCACTGTCGGGGACGTCCTTCAGCACCACGGACAGGGTGGCGAGTTCGCCGTCGGGGGTGCGCTCGCCGTCCTCGACACGGGCGACGCCGTCGACCCCGGAGGCCGCGGCCCGCACCTCCTGGACGGCGGCCGCGCGCGTGACGATCCTCGCGGGGTCGGAGGCGCCCGACGGGTAGTGCGCGGAGATCCGTTCCTGGGCGAGGACCGACTCGGGCTTGTCCTGGAACAGTTCGGACTGCTGCAGGCCCATGCCGATCCCGCCGGCGCTGAGCGCGAGGACGCCGGTGACGGCGACGGACATCATCCAGGACCAGCGGGGACGGCGGGCGACGGCCGCTCCGATACGGGACCAGACCGTGCGGGCCTTGCGGGCCGGTGTGCCGTACGCCGGCACGAACGGCCAGAACACCCAGCGGCCGGCGATCACGAGCAGCGCCGGCAGAACGGTGACCATCGCGAGGAAGCCGCACAGTACGCCGACCGCGCCGACCAGACCGATGGAGCGCGAGGAGTCGAGATCGGCGAGGGAGAGACAGACCAGTCCGGCGGCGATGGTGCCGGCGGAGGCCAGGACCGCCGGTCCCGAGCGGCGCAGGGCGAGCCGCATCGCCTCGTGCCGGTCCTTGTGGCGGTGCAGTTCTTCGCGGTAGCGGGCGATCAGCAGCAGCGCGTAGTCCGTGCCGACACCGAAGACGAGCACCATCAGGATGCCCGAACTCTGCGGATTGACGGGCAGTTCGGCGTACTGCGCGAGCAGATAGGTGCCCGCCTGGGTGAGGACCGCGGCGAGACCGACCGAGAGCAGGGGGAACAGCCAGAGGACCGGGCTGCGGTACGTGATCAGCAGCAGGACGGCCACCACGAGTGCGGTGGCGATCATCAGGGTCGAGTCGAGGGTGGCGAAGACCGCGACCTGGTCGGTGAGGGCCCCGGCGGGGCCGCCGACGGCGACCTCGACACCCGGCGGTGCGTTGGCGCCCGCGATCTCACGGAGTTCGTCGATCCTGGCGGTGATGTCGGCGTCCTCGGTGGACAGCGGCACGACGGTCATCAGCGCCTTGCCGTCCCGGGACGGAACGGCGGGCGGGATCCGCTCGCCCCTGGCCGCGAACTCCGCGAAGGCGGCACGGTCCGTGGCGGCCTTCGCGTCCGCGCCCTCGCCGGTGTAGACGACCACGGCGGGCATCACCGTGTCGGTACGGAACTTCTCCAGCTCCGTGTTGACCTGCGCGGACTCGGCGCCGCGCGGCAGGAATGCGTTGGCGCCGGTGTCCTCGACCTCGCCCACCTTGCCCGCGAGCGGGCCGAGGGCGACGGCGAGGACGAGCCATGCGAGAAGGACGAGCCATTTGCCACGGTGGCCGCCGGGGGCGACGGCCACGCGCGTGAGCAGCGCTTTCATGAGTACTCTCCTGGGAGTGGAGTTCGTGGCGCACGGAACCCGCACCGCGGCGTGACGGTTTGCCGACCTGCCTGCCGCGGAGTCACGGGGTGGTGCTGCCGGGATCTGTTCTCCATGAGTACGGCCGGGAGTTGGCCCTCCCGGCCGTACGTACGGTGTGCACGGTGTGCGCCATGCGGTGTGCGGTGCGCGACCGTGCTCGTGGTGCCAGTGCCAGTGCCGGTGCCGGTGCGGGGCTACTCGATGGAGCGCATCATCTTCTCCATCGACACGATCGAGATGCGGGCCTGCGTCAGCTCCTCCAGCGTGCGCCGGTGCAGCTCGACGTTGTCCTCCAGCAACGCGGCGTACTTCGCGGCGAGTTGCTTGTACTGCTCCTCGCGGGCCGCGAGCATCCTGGCCCGCCAGGTCGCGGCGATCTGCCACGCGACCACGATCAGGAAGAGGAAGACACCACCGGCGCCGACCACTCCCGCCCAGTCTCCGCTCATCGCCCTGTCTCCTTCACGGTTGCCTTCTCCTCGTCGGTGATCGTCCGGGCCGCTTCCACGACAACGCCCGGGGTCAGGGTGAGGGCGAACGCGGTGACCTCGAAGTACTTCATGGCCTTGCCGTCCTCCGACACCTCGAGCGACCCCGTGACGAGCCCGGCGGCCTCCAGCCGCTGCAGGTGCATGTGCAGCAGCGGTCGGCCGATGCCCAGCTCGCGGGCCAGTCTGCTGACGTAGTCGCGTCCGCCCTCGGCCAGCGCCGCGACGATCCGCAGCCGGTGCGGATTGCCGAGCGCCGCGAGAATCCTCAGCAGCTCGTCCCCGGTCGGGTGCGGGGCCGGTACTCCGGTCATCACGCCCCCTTCTTCGGTACCTGTCAGTAGAAGCTGACAGCTGTCAGGAACGCCTGTCAAACCGATCCGGACCATCTCGGGGGCGGACCAGGGACATCTCAGGGGCGGCTCAGGGCCGCCTCAGGGACGGCTCAAGGGCGCCTCGGGACAGCGTGGGTGCGCACGCCCACGCTCTCGCGCCGGCGTACGGGGGACCGGTCGGGCCCGGCTACAGGTCGAGGACGACGTCGGTGGCCGGCCGGCTGCAGCAGATCAGAACGGAGCCGGCCTCAGGGGCTTCCAGCGGCTCGGTGGTGTAGGTGGTGTCACCGGTGACGATCGAGGTCACGCAGGTGTGACACACGCCCGTACGGCACGACCAGCGCGTGGGGATGTCGCAGGCCTCCGCCAGGTCCAGGAGCGTGGCACGGGCCGGTGGCCAGCGGGTGGCGATGCCGCTGCGGGCGAAGGTGACCAGTGGACCGGTCCCCGCAGGGCCGGGTGGCTGGTGCGGCCGGACCCCGGCGGTCGGCGCGACGCCGGGATTGACGGCGGACGGAGCGCCGAACAGTTCCGTGTGGATCCGCTCGGGCCGGAGGCCGTGATCGCGCAGATGGCCGCCGAGGTCCTCCATGAACGCGCGAGGCCCGCACAGATAGGCGTCGGCGTCGGCGGGAATGCCCAGCTCCGCCGGCGACCGGGCGGTCAGGCGGCCCCGCCCGGCGTGGAGGCCGCCGGAGTGCGGGGCGGGTTCACCGCCCGCGGTGTAGCGGGTGTGCTCATGGGCGTCGGGGAGTTGCTCCAGGAGCGCGTGGGCCTCGGCGGCGAAGGCGTGATGGGCTCGGTCGTGGGCTGTGTGGATCCACCACACCGGGCGTGGGTCTCCTGTGGCGGCGAGCCGGTGGAGCATCGCCAGCACGGGAGTGGCGCCGATCCCCGCGGAGATCAGAACGACGGGGCCGGTCCCCTCTTCGAGCACGAAGGTTCCGCGGGGGCTTGCGATGTCCACGAGATCCCCTTGGCGCAGGCGCATGTGGAGGTAGCCGCTGACCTGCCCGTGGGGCTCGCGCTTGACGCTGATGCGATAGCTGCCGGCCCCGGGTGCGCCGGACAGGGAGTAACTGCGCACCGCGGGGGCGCCGTCCGCGGTGCGCAGGCGGATGGACAGGTACTGGCCGGCACGCGCTTCGGGAAGCGGTGTGCCGTCGGTGGTCGCGAGGTGGAACGACGTGACGGTGGGGGTCTCGGGGACGATGCGCGCGACGCGCAACGTCCTGAAGCCCGGCCACCCCGGTCCCCCGCCGGGCCGCCCGGCGTCCGCCAGTTCACGGAAGGACTCCTGCCAACCGGGGCTCAGCGCGGGGATGTTCAGCGCTCTGCGCAGCGTGGCCGGGTCGCGGTGCGGGAGGTAGAGCAGTGCGTCGACGTCGGCGACGCTGAGCTGTTCCGGGCCCCTGCGGACGAGGGTGATCTCGTCGCCGGCCTGTACGTGTCCCTCGGTGATGACGCGCAGATAGAAGCCGGGGCGGTGGTGGGACACCAGAAGGGATGCCATGGCGGGCTCGCCCAGGCGCATACCCACGCGGTAGCAGGTGACGCGAGGCTGGGTGACCTCGAACTCGGCTTCGCCGATGAGGTAGCGGTCACCGATGCACACCTCGTCGTCGGGCAGACCGTCGACGGTGAAGTTCTCGCCGAAGATCCCGAAGGTCAGATCGTCGCGGCCGAGGTGCTGTCGCCAGTGCCGGTAGGACTGCAGCTGGTAGACGAGCACGGCGCGCATCTCGCCCCCGTGCCCGGCCAGGTCTCCCTGGCCGTCGCCGTCGATGTTCAGCCGCCGCACCATCCGGGGGCCGCTCACGGGTGTCTTCCACGCGCCGGTGTGGACGGTCCTCCCTTGCCAGGGGACGTCCTTCGGCATTCCTGCGTTGAGAGACAGCAGCGTCGCCATTGTGGTTCTCCTGCGTGGATGACCGGCCGGAAAAGCCCCTCATGGCGCTGTGATCCGCGCTGCGCCCGATACTAGTGCGCGGCCCTCCTGCCCGGCATACCGGGAGAATCCCGGCGTACGTCCGGCGGCTACGCGCTCGCGCCGTCGCGGGTGCGCTGGTAGTGGCGCCTGGCCTTCATCCTGTTGCCGCACACGGCCATGGAGCACCAGCGGGCCTTGTTGGCCTTGCTCCGGTCGAGGAGGAAGAGCCGGCACTCGGGGTTGCCGCACGGTCGCAGCCGCCCGGGTGCGCTCTCCTGCAGTGCGCCCCAGGCCAGCACCGCCTCCACCGCCGCCCGGCGCTCCTCGGGGGCCACCAGCCGCCAGGACACCCCCGCCGCGGAGACCTGGGGGCGGGAGGTGACGCCGGTGAGGAACGGGGCCAGTGACTGGGCCGGCCGGCTTCCGCGCACCACGTCCTGCAGCGCGTCGCGCACCTGCAGGAGGTGCCTGCGCTCCTCCGCGGTGCCGCTGCCGCCGTGCTCCTGCTGCCAGGCCCTCGCCGCTTCCGGATCCCCCAGCAGGTCCTGGACGGTGCCGCGGACCACCGGTGTCGTGTTGAGGAGATCCACAAGCGCGTCCTGCTGCTCACGCTCGGTCACGATGACACCCTCCTCACCGTATCGACTCGCTCGACAGGTTACGTGACGCGGGATTCGCGGGGCCGCGACCGCGGCTGCCGCGGTGGCCGACGGCCGTCTGGGGGCGGAGGCTTGAGCGGGGCGGCCGGTTCCGGACGGGGTGGGGCGGCGGCCCCTCGGCCCACGGTCAGTTCTAACCGGTTAGATCGCCTTGACAGGTTACACCGACCGGGCTTCACTGGATCTATAACCACTGAAACTCATGAGAAGGGTTATGGAAATGCCTTCCGCAGTCCATCACTGCACCGCCGTCGTCGACGGCCTGGAGGTCTTCTACCGGGAGGCCGGCGACCCCCAGGCACCCGTCGTGGTGCTGCTCCACGGGTTCCCGACCAGTTCGCACATGTTCCGCCGGCTGATCCCGGCTCTCGCCGACCGGTACCACGTCATCGCACCCGACCACATCGGGTTCGGTCAGTCGGCGATGCCCGGCCTCCAGGACTTCCCGTACACCTTCGACGCGCTCACCCAGGTCACCTTGGGACTGCTCCGGCAGCTGGGCGTCGACCGGTTCGCGATGTACGTGCACGACTACGGCGCCCCCATCGGCTGGCGGCTCGCGCTGCAGGACCCCGACCGCGTCACCGCGATCATCACCCAGAACGGCAACGCCTACACCGAGGGCTTCGTCAAGCCGTTCTGGGACGGCGTCTTCGCCTACACGCAGGCGCCCGGGCCCGAGACCGAAGCCCCGATGCGCGCCGCCCTGACCGCCGAGGTCACCCGCTGGCAGTACGTGAACGGAGTCGCCGACCACACCCTGGTCAGCCCCGACAACTGGGTTCACGACCAGGCGCTGCTGGACCGGCCGGGCAATGACGAGATCCAGCTCAGGCTCTTCCGCGACTACCCGACCAACGTGGACCTCTACCCGCGGGTGCACCAGTACTTCCGGGACTCCCGGGTCCCCCTGCTGGCGGTCTGGGGCGCCAACGACGAGATCTTCGGCCCCGCGGGCGCGGAGGCGTTCGGCCAGGACCTGCCGGACGCCGAGATCCACCTCCTGGAGTCCGGGCACTTCGCCCTGGAGAGCCACCTCGAACCCATCGCCGAGTACATCCGCGACTTCCTCGGACGCGTCCTCGACCGACCGGACCGGCGCCCCGCCTGACCGGGCCGGCGGGGCCGGGACGGACGCTGCCGGCGCCCCACTCGCTCCATCCGCGCACCCCGGGGTGCGGTCTCGGCGCCACACCGTCGCACCCGGACGGAACCGGCCCGATGTTGGCGTTGACATCATTGTTGGCGATGGCTACATTGTGGCCATGGCGAAGAACAAGTGGAACACCTCCGACATTCCCGATCAGGGCGGTCGCACCGCGGTGATCACGGGAGCCAACACCGGCCTCGGCTTCGAGACCGCCGCGGCGCTCGCCGAGCGCGGCGCGCATGTGGTCCTCGCGGTGCGCGACACGGGCAAGGGCCGCGAGGCCGCCGCCCGGATCGCCGCCAGGACCCCGCGGGCCGCGGTCACCGTCCAGCGGCTCGACCTGAGTTCGCTCGACTCGATCCGCACCGCCGCCGCCGAGCTGCGTGCCCGCCACGACCGCATCGACCTGCTGATCAACAACGCCGGTGTGATGTGGACGCCGAAGTCCACCACCGCGGACGGGTTCGAACTGCAGCTGGGCACCAATCACCTCGGCCACTTCGCGCTCACCGGCCTGCTGCTCGACCACATGCTGACCGTCCCCGGCTCGCGCGTCGTCACCGTCAGCAGCGGGGCCCACCGGCTGCGTGCCTCGATCGACTTCGACGACCTCCAGTCGGAACGCGGCTACAGCAGGACCGGCGCGTACGGACAGTCCAAGCTGGCCAATCTGCTGTTCGCCTACGAGCTCCAGCGCCGCCTGGCCGGCAAGCACGCCACCATCTCCCTGGCGGCCCACCCCGGCGGCGCGGGCACCGAACTGGCACGCAACTCCAGCCCGCCGGTGCGGGTGCTGTTCGACAGGGTCATCGTCCCCCTCTTCGCCCAGGACGCCCAGGCCGGCGCGCTCCCGACGCTTCGGGCCGCGACCGATCCGCGGGCGAGCGGCGCGCAGTTCTACGGGCCGGACGGCATCGGCGGCATGCGCGGCAACCCCGAGGTCGTCACGTCGAGCAGGAAGTCCCACAACGCCGAGGACCAGCGCCGGCTCTGGTCCGTCTCCGAGCAACTGACCGGCGTCGTCCACCCGGTCTGACCGGCCGGCACCACCGAAGCGAAACGAAAGGGCCACGAACCGATGAAGGTGATTCTGCTCGGTGCGACCGGCATGGTCGGCCAAGGCGCTCTGCGCGAGTGTCTGCGCGACGAGCGGGTGAGCGACGTGCTCGCGATCGGGCGTACGGAGCTCGGCGTCGAGCACCCGAAACTGCGGCAGATCGTCGCTCCGGACCTGACGGAGCTGATGACCCGCACGGACGTCGTGAAGGAACTGTCCGGGTACGACGCCTGCTTCTTCTGCCTCGGTGTCTCCTCCGCGGGCATGACCGAGGAGGCCTACCGCCGCATCACCTACGACCTGACCCTGACGGTGGCCCGCGCCCTGTCCGGCCGCAACCCCGGCCTCAGGTTCGTGTACGTGTCCGGGCAGGGCACGGACAGCACCGAACAGGGCCGCAGCATGTGGGCCCGGGTCAAGGGCACGACCGAGAACCACCTGCTCGAACTCCCCATGGCCACCTATCTGTTCCGCCCGGGGTACATCCAGCCGATGCACGGCGTCAGGTCGAGGACCCGCCTGTACCGCGCCCTCTACACGGTGGCCGCACCCCTGTACCCGCTTCTCAGGAGGCTCGCGCCGGACCAGGTCACGACCACCGAGACCCTGGGACGCGCGATGATCGCCGTCACCGCGGCCGGCGCACCCCGGCCCCACCTCGGCACCCGGGAGATCAACGCAGCCGCGGCCGGCGGCTGATCCGCGCCGCGGCCCGAAGCCGACGCGCGACCGGGACGTTCGCAGGTCACCTACCGGCGGCTGCGTACGAGCAGATGGAGGAAGTACGGCGTGCCGATCACCGCGGTCATCACGCCGGCGCCGAGCTGGGCCGGCGCGATGACGGTCCGGCCGATCAGGTCCGCGGTGCAGACGAGCAGGGCGCCGAGGAGCACCGCGACCGGGACCACCCGGGTGTGCTGACGGCCCACCAGGGCCCGGGCCGCGTGCGGTGCCACGAGCCCCACGAAGCCGATCGTCCCGGCGGCCGCCACGGCGGTGGCGCTGAGCAGGACGCTGAGCACGAGGAAGCCGAGACGCCCCCGTGCCGGATCCAGCCCGAGGAGCCTCGGGGTGTCCTCGTCCAGTGACACGAGGTCGAGCTCGGTGCGCCGGAGGACCGCGAGGAACAGGCTCACGGCGAGCACCGCCGCGAGAGGGGCCACGTCGGGCAGGGTCCGCCCGTAGGTGGAGCCCGACAGCCAGGTGAGGGCCTTCGTCGCGTTGAACGGGTCGGTGAGGACGATCAGCAGGCTGATCAGCGCCGCCGTCGCGGTGGCGACGCCGAACCCGACGAGGACGAGCCGGTTCTGCTGGTATCCGCCTCGCGCGGCGAGTCCGAAGACGAGTACCGAACTGACCGCGGCGCCGGCGAACGCCGCACCGGCCACGTTCCACGACCCGGCCACGGGCACCGTCGTCACGAGGAGCACGGCGCCGAGCGCGGCCCCGCCGGAGACACCCAGGACACCTGGTTCCGCGAGCGGATTGCGGGTCACGGCCTGGACGAGCGTTCCGGCCAGGGCGAGTGCCGCGCCCGCGAGGAGCGCCGCGAGGACCCGGGGCACCCGGGTGTCGAGGACGAACTGGACGGTACGACCCGCCCTGCCCTGGGCCCAGTTCACCACGTCGCCCAGCAGCAGCTTGCTGTCGCCCAGCAGCACGGCGGCGAGCGTCACGCCGACGAGCACCGCCACCAGAACGGCGGTCGTGGTGAGGAAGACGGCCCGGCTCCTGATGCGCAGCCGGTCGGAGGCGTCGGCGCCCGAGGTGTTCCGGACGCGGGTGGCCATCACGACCAGGAACACGGCACCGACGAGGCTGGTGGCGACACCTGTCGGCACGGCGACCGCCACGTCGGCGGGTACGAGGGCGCGCAGGAGTACGTCCGAGCCGAGCACGAGCACCGCACCGGCCAGGCCCGCGGCCGGAACGGCCGTACGCGACCGGGAGTACGCGCGGAACCTGAGGCTGAGCGGGCGGACCAGGGCGGGGGCGCACAGGCCGACGAAGCCGATCGGTCCGGCGAGCGTGACGGCCGCCGCGGAGAGGAGCGCCGCGAGCACGACCGCCGTGACGCGGGTGGCCCGGACGGGGACGCCGAGGCCGCGGGCCGCGTCGTCGCCGAGGGCCAGCGCGTCGATCCGGCGGGCGACGAGCAGCAGACCGACGAGGCCGGCGAGGGCGATCGGCGCCATCTGCAGCACGCCGTCGAAGCCGTTCTGGGAGATGCTGCCCTGGTTCCACCGGTAGAGGCCCTCGGTCTGCCGGGGGAACAGCAGAAGCAGGCTCTCGGTGACGGCGGTGAGGCCGAGTGCGAGGGCACTGCCGGCCAGCACGAGCCGTACGGTGCCCGTGCCCGGGCCCGACAGTCCGAGCACGACGGCCGCCGCCGCGAGGCCGCCGGCGAACGCGACGCCGGAGGAGGCGAACAGCGGCAGCGAGACACCGCTGACCGCGACCAGCCCGAGGGCCAGGTAGGAACCGGCGTTCACCGCGAGGGTGTCGGGCGAGGCAAGCACGTTGCGGCTCACCGCCTGCAGGGCGGCGCCCGCCATGCCGAGCACGGCCCCGACGAGCAGCCCGGCGGTCATCCTCGGCAGCCTGGAGGCGATGACGACGGAGGCGTCCTCAGGGTCGGCGCGTCCGGTGAGTGCCTTCCAGACCTCGGGCGCGCCGACGGCGGCCGTGCCCTGGGTGATGTCGAGGACCGCGAGGACCGTGACGAGGAGGACCAGTGCGGCCGTCACCGCGGCCGCGCCCGTCCGGGACGTGACCGCCGACGGACGGGTGGCGGGGGTGGAAGCGGTGACGGCCATGGGTGTTACTTCGTCAGCGCGGCGACGACGGAGTCGACGTACTTGTTCATCGACTCGGGTCCGCCGAACATCCAGATGCCGTCGGGCAGCCGGTGGACGTTGTCCTTCTTCACGAACGGCAGCGACGTCCACACCTTGTCCTTGGCCAGGACACCGGCGAACGGCGTGCTGGCCTTGTCGCCGTCGCTGCCGATGTAGGCGAACTGCACGTCGCCGAGCTTGGTGAGGCCCTCGACGTCCGTGGCGGCGAGTCCGTAGCTCGGGTCGCCCTTGACGGTCCAGGCGTTCTTCAGACCGATCTTCTCGTTGACGGCGCCGATGAGCGAGCCGCTCGTGTACGGCCTGATCGAGACCTGGTTGGAGACGACGTAACCGTCGGCGAAGGCGTACTTCGTGTTGGTGAGACCGGCGTCGGCGAGGGCCTTGCTGCCCTCGGCGAGCTTCGCCTCGAAGTCCTTCTTGAGCTTGCCGGCCTGCTCCGTGGTGCCGGTGGCCTGCGCGATCAGGTCGAGGTTCTTGGTCATCTGCCCGATCGGGTCGGCGGCGTCGGCGGCCCGCACCTCCAGGACCGGGGCGACCTTGCGCAGCTGCTTCACGGCGGCCGGCGGCAGGTCGCTGGTGGCGACGATGAGGTCCGGCTTCAGGGACGCGATGGTGTCCATGCTCGGCTCGCCGCGGGTGCCGATGTCCTTGGGCTCGTTCTTCAGCGGGACCGCGGTGTCCCAGGTCGTGTAGCCCTTGACGTCGGCGACACCGACGGGGTCGACGCCCAGGGATATCAGGTTCTCGACGACGTTCCACTCGGTGCCGATGACCTTCTTGGCGGGCCCGTCGAGCTTCACCTTCGCGCCGGAGGCGTCGGTGAGGGTGATGGCCTCGGCGGTCTTCTTGGCGTCGTCGGCGGCGGGCTCGGTGGTCCCGCAGGCGGTCAGGGAGAGTGCCGCGGCGGTGGCGGTGGCGGTGAGGAGGAGGCGTCTCATGAGGTGGTGCTGAGCCTTTCGCTTCGCGTGTGGTGTCGGCCGATCGCGCGGGTGCGCAGCCGGCCCGTGAGGGGATCGGTGTCGACTTCGATGCGGATGCCGTACGTGTCGGTCAGCCGCTCGGCCTCGAGTACGTCCTCGGGGAGGCCGTCGGCGATGATCCGGCCCTCGTGGAGCAGCACGATCCTGTCGGCGACGGCCGCGGCCTGGTCGAGGTCGTGCAGGACGGCGCCGACGGCGATGCCGACCTCGTCCGCCAGGTCGCGGACGAGGTCGAGGAGTTCGATCTGGTAGCGCAGGTCGAGGTAGGTCGTCGGCTCGTCGAGGAGCAGGACGCCGGTTTCCTGGGCGAGGCAGCCGGCGAGCCATACGCGCTGGAGCTGGCCTCCGGAGAGATGCTCGGCGCCCCGCTCGGCGAGGTCCGCGACGCCGGTCATGGCGAGCGCGCGGTCCACCGCGGCCCGGCCACCCGGGTCCGCCCTGCCCCAGCGGCCCCGGTACGGGTAGCGGCCGAACTCCACGACGTCCCGTACGGTCAGCCCGCCGGGGGTGGGCCGTCCCTGCGTCAGCAGGGCGACGCGTCGTGAGAACTCACGGGGGCTCAGGGTGAGGCCGTCGGTGTCGGCGTCGATGACGAGCGTGGCGGTCCTGGGCCGCTGCAGGCGCGCGATCGTGCGCAGCAGCGTCGACTTCCCGCTGCCGTTCGGACCCACCAGGACGGTCACTTCCCCGGGCCGCAGTGTCAACGACGCGTCGTGCACGACATCGACACTGTCGTACGCCACGGTGACCCCCGTGGCGGACAGTTCATGACCGCGGGGACTCTGGGCCGCGGACGTCTCTTCACCGACATTCACGGAGCGAAGGTTAGCCTAACCTTATGACGATCCACGACAGGGGGTGGAGATTCAGACACAAGACGAAAACCGGCCAGAGTTTGCGCCATGGATCGTCCGTGCGTCCGTGCGTCCGTGCGTCCGTGCGTCCGTGGGTCCGTGGGTCCGTCGCCTCCCTGTCCCGAACCGCAAGCGCCCGGAAGGCGAACGGGTCAGGCCTCGGCCAGCCGCCGTGCCTCGCCGGGTGTGACCGCGGCGCCCGCCTGCTCGCCGTGCAGGACATGGGCCAGGACCTCCGCGCCCCGCACCACGCGCGGTCCCGGACGGTTGAAGTGGGCCGGCCCGTCGAGGACCCAGACCGCGCCGCGCCGCACCGCCGGCAGCTCCTCCCAGCCGGGCAGCCGCGTCAGCAACTCCCGCTCCTGGAACGTACGGTCCGGGCTGAAGCCGCACGGCAGGACGAGCAGGACATCGGGCCGGGCCGCCACGACCGCCTCCCACGTCATCGGCTTGGTGTGTTCACCCGGCGCGGCGAGGAGCGGCTGCCCTCCGGCGCAGGCGATCTGCTCGGGGACCCAGTGCCCGGCGGGCCAGAGCGGGGCCAGCCACTCGATGGCCACCACCCGGGGCCGCGGCAGTCCCGCCGTGCGTTCGCGAACCGCCGCCAGGCGGGCGGTGAGTTCCGCGTGGCGCCGCCGTGCGACCTCCTCCACGCCGAGCAACGCCCCGACACGCAGCAGACAGTCGAGCACGTCGTCCAGGGTCTTCGGTTCCAGGCTGAGTACGCGTGCGTCCGCGTCCAGGACCCGTACGGCCCGGGACACCCCCGTGTACGAGACGGCGCACACGTCGCACAGATCCTGGGTGAGGATCACATCGGGTGCCAGGGAGGCCAGCCTGTCGGTGTCGA
Source organism: Streptomyces sp. NPDC091376 (assembly GCF_044757085.1). Lineage (NCBI taxonomy): Bacteria > Bacillati > Actinomycetota > Actinomycetes > Kitasatosporales > Streptomycetaceae > Streptomyces > Streptomyces sp. NPDC091376. The sequence continues at coordinate 34,806 of NZ_JBIVUF010000026.1, forward strand.
GCGCGTAGAGCGAGGAACCCGAGTGCCGCGCGCCGCCCACCGCTTCGGAGATCTCGCGGCTGCTCATCGTGTCCGCCGAGAACCCCGCGGACGTGACCACCGGCACGGACGCGACGGCTTCCGGCGGCCAGTCGCATTCATGGGTCCGCCCCACGAGGTCTCCCGCGAGCCCGAGCTCGGCGACGATGTCCGTGGCGGCGGGGAGCAGCGAGACGATGCGCATGCGCCAGACCCTATGCCCGGCCCCGGCCGAGGCGCAGGTCGCGAGGACGGCGAGGAAGCACGTGCGTACGCCGGGGCGGCGAGGACGGTGACGACGGCATCATCGGGGCCGCCCGCCCACGTGACGGTTCACGCGGGCAGGCGGGCCCCCGAACGGGCGGACCGGCCGACGGGCCGCTCTCACGAGCACCACGCACGACCGTCGGCGGGTCAGGACCCGGCGATCTCCAGGCGCACGGTGCGGGCGGCCGTGACCAGGTTCTCCAGCGACGCGCGGGTCTCGGGCCAGCCACGGGTCTTCAGCCCGCAGTCGGGGTTGACCCACAGCCGTTCGGCCGGGATGGCCTCCAGCCCGGTGCGCAGCAGCGCCGCGGCCTCCTCGGCGCCCGGAACCCGGGGCGAGTGGATGTCGTACACGCCGGGGCCGGCTTCGCGCGGGTAGCCGTGGGCGGCCAGTTCCCGGGCGACCTGCATGTGGGAGCGGGCGGCCTCCAGGCTGATGACGTCGGCGTCGAGGTCGTCGATGGCCTGGACGATGTCGCCGAACTCGGCGTAGCACATGTGGGTGTGGATCTGGGTGTCCGGACGTACCCCGCCGGTGGTGAGCCGGAACGCCTCGGTCGCCCAGTCGAGGTAGGCGGCGCGGCCGGCCGCCCGCAGGGGCAGTGTCTCGCGCAGGGCGGGTTCGTCGACCTGGATGACGGAGGTGCCCGCCGCCTCCAGGTCGCCGACCTCGTCGCGCAGGGCGAGGGCGACCTGCCGTGCGGTGTCGCCGAGCGGCTGGTCGTCGCGGACGAAGGACCAGGCGAGCATGGTGACCGGCCCGGTGAGCATGCCCTTGACCGGAAGGGCCGTGAGGGACTGCGCGTACGCCGTCCAGCGCACCGTCATCGGCTCGGGACGCGAGATGTCGCCGGCCAGGATCGGCGGGCGGACGTAACGGGTGCCGTAGGACTGGACCCAGCCGTGTTGGGTGGCGAGGTAGCCGGTGAGCTGCTCGGCGAAGTACTGCACCATGTCGTTGCGCTCGGGCTCGCCGTGCACCAGGACGTCGATGCCGGTCTTCTCCTGGAAGGAGATGACCTCCTGGATCTCCGCCTTGATGCGCTCTTCGTACCCGGCGGTGTCGATGCGGCCGGCACGCAGGTCGGCGCGTGCGGTACGCAGTTCGGTGGTCTGCGGGAACGACCCGATGGTCGTGGTCGGCAGCAGCGGCAGGCCGAGGTGGGCGCGCTGGGCGGCGGCACGTTCGGCGTACGGCTGGGAGCGGCGGGCGTCGGCACCGGTGACGGCGGCGGCGCGGGAGCGCACGGCCGGGTCGTGGGTGATGGGTGACGCGGCGCGGGAGGCCAGGTCGGCCCGGTTCGCGGCGAGTTCGCCCGCGATGGCGTCCGTGCCCTGGGCGAGGCCCTTGGCGAGGGTGACGGTCTCCGCCGTCTTCTGCCGGGCGAAGGCGAGCCAGCGCAGGATCTGCGGGTCGATGTCGTGCTCCGCGGCGGCGTCCAGCGGCACGTGCAGCAGCGAGCAGGAAGCGGAGACGTCGACCCGGTCGGCCAGCCCCAGCAGGGTGCCGAGTGTCGCCAGCGACCTGCTCAGGTCGTTCACCCAGATGTTGCGTCCGTTGACGACGCCCGCGACCAGGCGCTTGCCGGGCAGCCCGCCGACCGCGGCGAGGTCGTCGAGGTTGGCGGCTGCCGCCTCGGTGAAGTCCAGCGCGAGTCCCTCGACGGGCGCCTTGGCGAGGACGGGGAGGGCGTCGCCGAGCCGGTCGAAGTAGGAGGCGACCAGCAGCTTCGGCCGGTCCGTGAGCGCCCCGAGGTCGCGGTAGGCGCGGGCGGCGGCGTTCAGTTCGGCGGGGGAGCGGTCCTGGACGAGGGCGGGCTCGTCGAGCTGCACCCACTCGGCGCCGGCCGCGCGCAGGTCGGCGATCACCTCGGCGTACACGGGGAGCAGCCGGTCGAGCAGTGTGAGCGGGTCGAAGTCCGCGGCGACGCCGGGGGCGGGCTTGGCCAGCAGGAGGTAGGTGACCGGGCCGACGAGGACGGGCCGGGCGGTGAGGCCCTGGGCGAGAGCTTCCTTGAACTCGTCGACCTGCTTCGTGGAGTCGGCCGTGAAGACGGTGTCGGGGCCCAGCTCGGGGACCAGGTAGTGGTAGTTGGTGTCGAACCACTTGGTCATCTCCAGCGGCGCCACGTCCTGGGTGCCGCGGGCCATGGCGAAGTAACCGTCCAGGGCGTCGGCCGCGACGGCGTCGCGGTGCCGGGCGGGGACGGCGCCGACCATCACGCTGGTGTCGAGAACGTGGTCGTAGTACGAGAAGTCGCCGGTGGGCACCTCGTGGATGCCGGCGGCGGCGAGCTGCTGCCGGTTGCTCCGCCGGAGTTCGGCGGCGGCCGACCGGAGGGCGTCGGCGCTGACGCGGCCCTTCCAGTAGCCCTCGATGGCCTTCTTCAGCTCCCGGTCGTGTCCCTGGCGGGGGTAGCCGTACACGGTGGCCCGTGCTGCCGCGGCTGCGGACTTCGTTGTCACGGAGATCTCCTTCGCGAGATGAATCCCTGAGATCCCGGGAACGGGACGAGAGCGCGAAGGGTGACGGACCCGGACGGCCACGACCCCGCGCGGCAAAAGCACGGTCGTTCCGTCTGGTGTGTTCGCCGACCCGCCCTCGAGGTCACCGGGATGTCCACGCACGGAACGGTCCGCACGCGGGCAGTTGGCAGGTCTTCGGACTCGCGGGCACGTCCTCCTCGCCGGAGGACACCTACTGGCCGTCGCTTCCCAGCCCCTTACCGGGCCCAGTGCGTATGACGGCGGTCGTTCCCGCTCACCGCTGCGGGGCAGTCCCGGATTCCCACCGGGTTCCCTCTTACGACGCATCCCGCCTGGCGGACGGGGCGAACCAGCTGCACCGGCCAGCCTACGGGGCGGCACCTCACCGCAGGGCACCGTGTCCGTCATTCGGACGAAGGGAAAAGGCACGACGCGGACGACGCGGACGACGAGGAGGGGCGTGTGAGGCGAGGCACGTGAGGCGAGGCACGTGAGGCGAGGAACACGCCGGGGCGGGAAGCGCCCTCCGTGCGCTTCCCGCCCCGCTACCGGACGCCGGCCCCTCAACCCGCGCCCGGCCAAGGTGCCGAGTCCGGCGCACCAGGGCCCTCCCGGCCCCGGTGCCCGCAGCTCAACCCTGGTCGTACGTATGGAATCCGCGGCCGGACTTGCGACCGAGGAGTCCCGCCTCCACCATCCGCTGCAGCAGTGGGGGAGGGGCGTACAGAGGCTCCTTGAACTCCTCGTACAGCGACTCCGCGATCGAGGCCACCGTGTCCAGGCCGATCAGGTCCGCCAGCTTCAGTGGTCCCATGGGATGGGCGCAGCCCAGCTCCATCCCGGCGTCCACGTCGCAGGCGGAGGCGAAGCCCGACTCCGTCATGCGGATCGCGGACAGCAGGTACGGGACGAGCAGGGCGTTGACGACGAAGCCGGCCCGGTCCTGGGAGCGGATCACGGTCTTGCCGAGGGCACAGGTCGCGAACTCCTCGACCGTGGCGACCGTCTCGGCCGACGTATGCAGGGACGTCACGACCTCCACCAGCGGCAGCACGGGCACCGGATTGAAGAAGTGCAGTCCCACCACCCGGTCGGCGCGATGCGTCGCCATGCCCAGCCGCATGACCGGAAGGGAGGAGGTGTTGGTCGCCAGCACCGCCGCCGGATCCTCCACGATCTTGTCGAGTGCGACGAAGACCTCGGTCTTGGCGTCGGGGTTCTCCACGACCGCCTCGACGACGAGCTGCCGGTCGGCCAGATCGTCCAGGCTGCCGGTGAAGACCGTGCGGGCCAGGGCGTCCTGCGCCGCCGCACGCTCCAGCTTCCCGCGCCGGACAGCGCGGTCCAGGGAGGCGGCGATCCGGTCCCTCGCGGCGCGGGCAGCGACCGCGTCCACCTCGCAGACCACGGTGTCCAGCCCGGCCCTCGCGCAGACCTCGGCGATCCCCGCCCCCATCTGCCCGCCGCCGACGACACCGACGCGCGTGATGCCCGCGTTCACGCCTGCACCTCCGGCCTGCGCACGAGGTGGCGGGTGTAGGCGTCCGGGGTGAAGAACAGCGGCAACTCGCCCGTCATCGCGGTCCGTTCGAAGAGGGCGCGAATGTCGTCGACGGGCGCCCAGGGGTACTCGGCGCCGAGCGCCGTGATCTCGTCGTCGAGCAACTCCGTCACCGTCTCGCGGTCGATGACCCGGTGGCGCAGCCACTGCCAGATCTGCACGCGGGCGATCTCAGCGGTGGCGGCGTCCTCCATCAGCCCGCTGATGGCGACGGCGCCCTGACCGCGCAGCCAGGCGGCGTAGTACCGAAGGGCGACGGCGATGTTGGTGCGCACCCCGTCCGCGGTGGGCGGGCCGCTGATCCGTCGCACGGACAGCAGGTCGGCCGCAGTCACCTCCACGTCGTCGCGGGTGCGGTCCATCTGGTGGGGCCGGTCGCTGAGGACGCCGTCGAACACCTCGCGGCAGGTGGGGACGAGGGCGGGGTGGGCGACCCATGAGCCGTCGAAGCCGTCCTCCGCCTCCCGCTCCTTGTCGAGGCGCACCTTGGCCAGCGCGGCCTCGTTCGCGTCCGGGTCCTTGCCGGGGACCTGTGCGGCCATGCCGCCGATGGCGTGCGCGCCGCGCCGGTGGCAGGTGCGGACCAGCAGCTCGGTGTAGGCGCGCATGAACGGGGCCGTCATGGTGACCCGGGCGCGGTCGGGGAGGAGGAAGTCGGTGCGGTGGCCGAACGTCTTGATCAGGCTGAAGAGGTAGTCCCAGCGGCCGGCGTTCAGCCCGGCGCTGTGTTCGCGCAGTTCGTAGAGGATCTCCTCCATCTCGAACGCGGCGGTGATCGTCTCGATGAGGACGGTGGCGCGGATCGTGCCGCGCGGGATGCCGAGCAGGTCCTGGGCGAGGAGAAAGACGTCGTTCCACAGCCGGGCCTCGTAGCGGTTCTCCAGCTTGGGCAGGTAGAAGTACGGGCCGTACCCGGCGTCGATCTGCCGCTGCGCGCAGTGGAAGAAGTACAGGCCGAAGTCGACGAGCGCGGCGGGCACCGGCCGGCCGTCGAACTCCAGGTGTTCCTCGTCGAGGTGCCAGCCGCGCGGCCGGACCATGATGGTGGCGAGCCGGTTGCCGAGCCGGTACTCCTTGCCCTCGGCCGTGGTGAAGTCGATGCGTCGCTCGATCGCGTCGAGCAGGGTGAGCTGGCCGCCGATGACGTTGTCCCACAGGGGTGCGGTGGCGTCCTCGAAGTCGGCCATCCACACCTTGGCGCCCGAGTTGAGCGCGTTGACGGCCATCCGCCGTTCCGGCGGCCCGGTGATCTCCACACGCCGGTCCGTCAGACCGGGTGCGGGCGGCGCCACCCGCCAGACGGGGTCGGCCCGGACGGCGGAAGTGACCACGGGGAAGTCGAGAGGCGAGCCCGAGGCGAGTCGCAGTGCCTGCCGGCGGCGTTCCCTCATCAGATCCCGGCGACGCGGCTCGAACGCCTCGGCGAGCCGGCCGACGAAGTCGAGAGCGGCGGGGGTGAGGATCTCGTCATGACGGTGGCCCGGAGCCGCGAGGACACGGACCTGCTGGGTGGGTGCGGTGATGGTGGACATCGGGCTCTCCTGAGGAAAGGGAGCGGAGGGGGACGGAGACGGTTCGTCCCCCTCCACTCGGCCGAGCGGCCGGCCGGACGGGGAGGGTGTCCGGCCCGGCTGCCTAGTGGAACTGCTCTTCCTCCGTGGAGCCGGCGAGGGCCGTGGTGGAGGAGGCGGGGTTGACGGCGGTGGAGACCAGGTCGAAGTAGCCGGTGCCGACCTCGCGCTGGTGCTTCACCGCGGTGAAGCCCTGGGCCTGCGCGGCGAACTCCTTCTCCTGGAGGTCGACGTAGGCGGTCATGCCCTGCTCGGCGTAGCCGCGGGCCAGGTCGAACATGCCGTGGTTGAGGGAGTGGAAGCCGGCCAGGGTGATGAACTGGAACCGGTAGCCCATCGCCCCGAGTTCCCGCTGGAACTTGGCGATCTGGTCGTCGTCCAGGGCGGCCTTCCAGTTGAAGGACGGCGAGCAGTTGTAGGCGAGCATCTGGTCCGGGTGCTCGGCGTGGATCGCCTCGGCGAACTCCCGGGCCTGGGCCAGGTCCGGGGTACCGGTCTCGACCCAGATCAGGTCGGCGTACGGCGCGTACGCGAGACCGCGGGCGATCACCGGAGCCATGCCGTTGCGCACCCGGTAGAAGCCCTCCGCGGTGCGCTCGCCGGTCACGAACTCGGCGTCGCGCTCGTCGACGTCGCTGGTGAGCAGGTTCGCGGCCAGCGCGTCGGTACGGGCGACGATCACGGTCGGCGTGTCGGCGATGTCGGCGGCGAGCCGGGCCGCGTTCAGGGTGCGGATGTGCTGCGAGGTCGGCACCAGGACCTTGCCGCCGAGGTGGCCGCACTTCTTCTCGGACGCCAGCTGGTCCTCGTAGTGGATGCCGGCCGCTCCCGCCGCGATCATCGCCTTGGTCAGCTCGAAGGCGTTCAGCGGGCCGCCGAAGCCGGCCTCGGCGTCGGCGACGATCGGCGCCAGCCAGTCGGTCGTGTCGGAGCCGCCCTCGGCGGTGGCGATCTGGTCGGCCCGCAGCAGCGCGTTGTTGATCCGGCGTACCACCTGCGGCACGGAGTTGACGGGGTACAGGCTCTGGTCGGGGTAGGTGTGGCCGGCCTGGTTGGCGTCGGCCGCGACCTGCCAGCCGGACAGGTAGATGGCCTGCAGTCCGGCCTTGACCTGCTGGACGGCCTGGCCGCCGGTCAGCGCGCCGAGCGCGTGGATGTAGTCCTGCTCGTGCAGCTGCCGCCACAGGCGCTCGGCGCCGCGCCGGGCCAGGGTGTGCTCCTCACGGACGCTGCCGGACAGCCGGACCACGTCCTCAGCGGTGTAGGTGCGCTCGATCCCCTTCCAGCGCGGGTCCGTGGCCCAGCGCCGCGCGAGTTCCTCGGCCGCCTTCGTCGTCGCTTCTGCCATGGCCTTCTCCGTCCCTCGGTGTGTTGACTGCCAATCTCCGTACTCGTACGCAAGGTGCGCGCAACGGGATGGCACTGTGTGTCTCGATCGTGTACTGAACCCGCCGGACCATCGCTGGGCGGAGCTGAGCAATGCTGCCGGTCAGCGTGGCGCCCCTGCCGGGATCTCCGACGTCAGGGCATGAATCGCGCCCGGTTGGTGCGCCGGCTGCCGAAGGTCCGGCGGGCCGTGCTTGAACTCTGGCACTGGCACTGAGTGCCATCAACCGTGGACGCTTGCCAACTTCTGCGAATCTTCCTCCCCGCATTTGCCAACTTTGCGAAGGGTGAGACGGGTGCCTTCTCCCGTACGCTGACGACCACCACGGAGGAGCCCCGGCCACGGAGCGCCCCGTGGAGGAGCCTCCGACGACGACGGAGCCCCGACGACGGAGGAGCGCGCGGTGAGCAAGACCTACGCGGGTGCGCGGCTGCGGCGGCTGCGCGAAGAGCGCCGGATGAGCCAGGCGGAGCTGGCCCGCGTCCTGGGCATCTCGGCGAGCTATCTGAACCAGATGGAGCACGACTCCCGCCCCCTCACCGTGCCCGTGCTCCTCCGGCTCACCGAGAGCTTCGGCATCGACCCGGGCTTCTTCTCCGAACGCGACACGACCCGGCTGGTCGCCGATCTCCGCGAGGCACTGACCGGCGAGATCGCCGAATCCCGGGTGTCACCGGCCGACATCGCCGAACTCGCATCACGGATGCCCGCCGTCGCCCGGGTCCTGCTGGACCTGGGCCGCCGCAACCAGCTCCTGTCGGAGCGGCTCGCCGGAGCCGCCGACGGCCGCGACACCGCGCAGGAGGGCCCCCGCTCACCCCACGAGGAGATCCGGGAGTTCTTCTACCGCCGCCAGAACTACCTCCACGACACCGATCTCGCGGCCGAACGCCTGGCCGAGGAGATCGGCATCCACCCCGGCGACGTCGTACGCGCCCTCACCTCACGGCTCACCGACGCCCACGGCGTCCGCCTCACCGCCGAAAGCGGCGACCGCCTCCACCACTACGACGAGGCGACCCGCACACTGCACCTGTCCGCCCGGCTCCGCCCCGGACAACGCGCCTTCCGGATGGCCACCCAGCTCGCCCTCCTCGAACACGGCGACGAACTGGACCGCCGGGCGGCCGAGGACTTCCCCGCCGGCACGTCCACCCACGCCCTGGCCCGCATCGGCATCGCCAACTACTTCGCCGCCGCGCTGATCCTCCCGTACCGCAGCTTCCACGCCACGGCCGAAGAGGTGCGCTACGACATCGAACGTCTCACCGACCGCTACGGCCTCGGCTACGAAACCGTCTGCCACCGCCTCAGCACCCTCCAGCGGCCCCGGCTGCGCGGAGTGCCCTTCAGCTTCGTCCGCGTCGACCGCGCCGGGAACATGTCCAAGCGCCAGTCCGCGACCGGCTTCCATTTCTCCCGGGCCGGCGGCACCTGCCCCCTGTGGAACATCTACGAGGCATTCGCCGCACCCGGCCGCATCCACGTCCAGATCGCCGAAATGCCGGACGGCGGACGCTACTTGTGGACCGCCCGCGCCGTCACCCGCCACCGGGGCGGCTGGGGCGAACCCGGCAAGACCTACGCCATCGGCCTCGGCTGCGAGATCCGCCACGCCCACCGCCTCGTCTACTCCGACGGGCTCGACCTCGACAGCGGCTCGGTCGCCACCCCCATCGGCATGGGCTGCCGCGTCTGCGAGCGCCTCGACTGCCCCCAGCGCGCCGCACCACCGCTCGGCCGGCCGCTGCGGATCGACCAGAACAGCAGCACCTTCGTCCCGTATCCGGTGCGGCCCGCCACGCCGTGACGGCCATGTGACGGGTGCCATGTGACGGGTCACGTGGCGGACGACGTCACGGGCGACGTGACCGACGACGTGACCGACGACGTCGCCGTGCGTGGGCCGGAGAACGAACGGTGCCGAGGGAAGCCACTGGTGGGGGGCGGCCTCGGGGGAGGAAGGAGCGGTGGTGTACACCAAGGTGCGGCAAACCATCGAAAGCGCGACGGGAGTGGGCCATGGGAACCGGACCTGCGGTGGGCGAGGCGGTAGGTGATTTCGTCCTCAAGGGCGGAGTCCTGGTGGGGGAGTCCTTCGAACGGGCCGAGTTCGACCTGCGCGAGCAGCGGGGGAAGCCTGTGGTCCTGGCCTTCTACCCCGGTGACGACACCAGCGTGTGCACGAAGCAACTGTGCTCCTACTCCAGCGGCCTGGAAGCCTTCGCCGATCTGGGTGCCCTCGTCTGGGGCATCAGCCCGCAGGGCGTCGACAGCCACGAGGCCTTCGCCCGCAAACACGGTCTCCGCATGCCGCTGCTTGCCGACACGGACCGGGCGGTGGCACGGTCGTTCGGGATCGCGGCTCCGGGCATCGGACTACGGCGCGCGATCTTCCTCGTCGCGCCGGACGGGACACTGCACTGGAAGCACGTCTCCTTGCTCGGAGCGACCTTCCAGAGCATCGCCACACTCTCCGAGCAGCTGAACACCATGCCCCGCTGACCTGTGTCGTCACCGGCGCGGGGTGCGGCGTGCCGTGCGGTGTGCCGTGCGCTGTGCCGTGCGGTGCGGTCCGCGTCGGGCGGGGGCATAGGGCGACGGCTCCCAGAGCAGGCGTACGCCGGTGGCGCGGGCGATGGCGCGCAGGTGGGGGCCCGTGTTGCCGACGTACCAGATCGGCCGGTCCGCGTGCGGCCAGGCGTAGGACGGCACACCGTCGTCCAGCAGGGCACCGAGCCGCGGCTGCTCCAGGGCCTCGGCGGAGAACTCGTAGATCTCGGGCAGACGTGGGGCGATCACGCCGTAGTCGAGCATGCGGGCGAGGGGATGCTCGTCGAGGACGGTCTCCTCGACGGACGCGGACACCGGGTACTCAGGAGGGAAGGACCGGCCCAGGTCGAGGTACATCTTGACGGCCCGGTGGCGGGGGTCCGCCATCAGCGGGCCGAGTGCGGCCAGCCGGCCGAGCGCGAGTCGTGGCCTCACCAGCATCGCGTGGGTGAACAGGACGCGGAGCAGCGCGACGTTCATCATGAATCGCTCCACCTGCAGCTCGGCGGCGGCCAGATCCTCGTGCTGCAGATAGCCGGCGACGATGCTGGCGTTGTGCGCGCGGTACCAGCGGCCTGGCCCGGGCCTGCGGATGAAGTCCACCCAGTACTCGACGCTGCGGGCGCCGGCTGTGCCGGTGGCTCCGGTGGACAGCAGATGGGCCTCGGTCTTGTCCCGCAGGAGCCGTTCGTTGACGGCGCGCCACCAGGGACTGCCCGGCGGGTCGGCCGTCTCCGGCGCGAGCACGCCGCGCCCGAGTGACCAGCGCATGAAACTCAGCTCGGCATGGCCGTACCGGTGACGGGGTCCGGTGGCGAGCCGGTAGAACGTCTGGGCCAGCGCGTACCGGCCGGCCGGATGATCCCGCACGCCCGCGACCCGCTGCTCCGCGCGTGAGGCCGCGTCAGCCATGACTGCTCGATCGGCTCGGCATCATGCGGTGACCTCGTGGATCTCGGGACCGGTACGGCGCCAGGCGTGGTGAGTCCCGTGGAGGAACCCTTGTGTATGCATCATCGCGAAAGGCATGGATTGTCGCGAGACATGGCCACCCGCGATCGGCGCCGGCGGGCTGGCGTGCCTGCCCGGGCGGGGAGGACGGCAAGGTAACGTCCTGGCGCAGGGTTCAGCCGTTCCTGCCTGCCGGTTGGCCCGGTGAAGGGGCCCCGACGAGAAGGAGATCGGTCATGCCCGCTGTGAGCGGAACCTCCGTGGACATCCCCACCCGGGACGGCACCGCCGACGCCTACCTGGCCCACCCCGACGACGGCGGCCCGCACCCGGCGGTCCTGCTCTACATGGACGCCTTCGGGCTGCGCCCCGGGCTGAGGACGATGGCGGACCGCCTTGCCTCGGCCGGCTACACCGTCCTGGTCCCCAACGTCTTCTACCGCCATGGCAGGGCCCCCGTGGTCGAACTGCCGGACTTCATCGACCCGGGCCGGCGCCCCGAGATCTTCGAAGCCCTCGGCCCGGTCATGCGGGCCCTCACCCCCGAGTCGGCCATGCGCGATGCGGACGCCTACCTGTCGTACCTCGCCGCCTCACCCGTGGCCGGCGGCGGACCGGTCGGTCTCACCGGCTACTGCATGGGTGCCGTTCTGGCGCTGCGCACCGCAGGGACGTACCCGGAGCGGGTCGCGGCCGCGGCCTGCTTCCACGGCGGACGCTTGGCCACGGACGCCGCGGACAGTCCGCACCTGCTGGCCGACCGCATCACGGCGGAGCTGTACTTCGGGCACGCGGACGAGGATCCGTCCATGACCACCGACCAGATCGCCCTCCTCGAGAGGACCCTCACCGCAGCGGGCGTCACGTATCACAGCGAGGTCTACCGCGGGGCCCGCCACGGCTTCACCCAGGCCGACACCGCCGCCCACGACGCCCAGGCGGAGGAACGCCACTGGCAAGCGCTGCTGGGCCTGTTGAGCCGCACACTCTGACCGTGGCCGATCGTCCGGCACCACGACGCGAGCGCCACACGGCGCACACCCGCATCGTCCTCGGGGCGACGTCCGGAACCGCAACCACAACCGCACCACGGCCGTTGTGCCACAGCCCGGGAACAAGCAGCACTGTGACGGCGATTCGGGAGTCGGCGCCGAGTGTCGGTGAGCGATGCATCGGGACTCGGCCGAGCGCCGGCCAGCGATGCAGAGGTCACGAGTGACGACGACGCCGAGCATTCCGGCGGGCCGGCGCCCGGCCGCTGCCGGACACGTGCCCGGTTTCCGTAGAGGCTTCAGGCGGGCAGGGAGGCGAGCCAGTCGGTCAGGAGCCGGTTGATCTCGGCGGGGCGTTCTTGCTGAATCCAGTGGCCGCAGCCGTCGAGGATCCGGGAGGAGACCAGGCCGGGCAGGGTGGTGGGGAATGCCGCGATCGCATCGGCCATCCACGTGGTGGAGGCGTCCAGGGCGCCACCGACGAACAGGGACGGCTGGGTGAGGGGGGCGCCGTCGAAGTCGGCGAGATCTTCCCAGTCCCGGTCCATGTTCCGATAGCGGTTGAGGGCTCCGGTCATGCCGGTCCGCTCGAACTCCCCGGTGCAGACGTCCAGATCGTCCTCGCCGAGCCAGACGGGCAGCCGCCCGGCGGGGAAGCGGTCGCGCAGCCTCCCGCCTCGGCCGACGAAGTGCGGGCCGGGTGCGTCGGGCGCGGGCATGGTGTCGGCGGACAGGGCGGCGTAGAAGCCCGCGAGCCAGCCGCGCACGTCGGGCTCGATCTCGGCCTCGGCCCGGCCGGGCTCCTGGAAGTAGGAGACGTAGAACTCCTCGTCCCCGCCCAGCTGCGCGAAGACCGTGCTCGGCCGCGGTCCGCCGCGCGGGGCGTACGGAACGCTGAGCATCCCCACCGCGCGGAAGACGTCCGGCCTGAGCAGGGCGGAGTCGGCGGCTATGGCCGACCCCCAGTCGTGGCCGACGACGACCGCGGACGTTTCACCCAGCGCGTGCACCACGGCGGCGTTGTCCTCGACCAGCTCCAGCATCCGGTACGCCTCGGGATCGCCGGGCCTGGAGGAACGGCCGTAGCCGCGGACATCGATCGCGACCGCGCGGTACCCGGCTGCGGCCAGGGCCGGCAACTGGTGGCGCCAGGAATACCAGGACTCCGGGAAGCCGTGCACGAGCAACACCAGCGGCCCGGTGCCCTGCTCCACCAGGTGGGTCCGGCCCGCGGGCGAGGGGACCAGCCGGTGGGTGACTTCCGTGGCCTGCTGCGACATGACTCCTCCAGGGATGCCGGCCGGCCGTGCGCCGGGACCGGTCCCCGATCATGCGCGTGACGGCACGGGCGCGGCGAGTCTTGTTGCCGGTTCGGCAAAGCGGGGGTTCCGAGAGTGTCGGTGGAGCTCCATGGCCGTGATACTAATACCGGTATAAGTATTGGATCGACGTGCTGTGGGGAGCCCGACGCATGGTGGAGATCAAGACCGATGCCGCATTGGACGCGATGCGGGAAGCCGGACGGGTGGTGGCCCGCGCCCTGGCCGCAGTCCGAGAAGCGGCCGGCGTGGGGGTGTCCCTGCGAGAGCTGGACGAAGCGGCCCGGTCGGTTCTGGCCGAGGCCGGAGCCGGCTCCCCGTTCCTCGGATACCGGCCGTCCTTCGCCCCGGTCGCTTTCCCCGCCGTGATCTGCACGTCCGTCAACGACGCCGTGTCACACGGCATCCCCACCGGCTACCGGCTGCGCGACGGCGACCTGGTGAGCATCGACTGCGGCGCCCACCTCGACGGCTGGACGGGCGACGCGGCCATCACCTTCACCGTCGGAACACCGCGCCCCGGTGACCTCGATCTGATCGACGCCACCCAGCAGGCCCTCGACGCCGGCATCGCCGCCGCCCGGGTGGGCGGCCGCATCGGCGACATCTCCCACGCCATCGACACCGTCGCCCGCAAGGCGGGCTGCGGCATGCCCGCCGACTTCGGCGGCCACGGCATCGGCCGCCGCATGCACGAAGACCCTCATGTCCCCAACCGAGGCCGCCCGGGCCGTGGATTCCCTCTCCGTCACGGCCTGGTCCTCGCCATCGAACCCATGCTCATGGCCGGCGGGCAGAACGTCTACCGCACCGATATCGACGGCTGGACCCTGCGCACCACCGACGGCAGCCGGGCCGCCCACATCGAGCACACCGTCGCCATCACCGACCTGGGTCCCCGCATCCTGACCCTGCCCTGACGTTCTCCCGGACGCTGCCGGATCCGGGACCGGACCGTTCGATGCCTGGTTCGGCGCTCTCAGTCGCGGCTCCGCACCGCTGCGAGGCACTGGTCGTAGAGGTCTGCCAGGTCGAGTTGTCCGTCGTGTCTGGTCCACAGCTCGGTTGCCGTGTCGACACAGGCGAAGACCGTCGCGACGATCGCCTTGGCGCGCGGGTCGGTGGTCTGGGCGGTGGCAGGGTCCGGGGTCTGGGCGGGTGCTGGGCCGGGGCGGGCGCCGGTGTCCATCCGCGCCTGGATGACCGGGACGAGGTCGGCCTGCCAGCGCAGTCGCTTCTCGATGTAGCGGGCGTGCAGCGAGGGGGTGTCGAAGATGAGGCGGGACAGCTGTAGTACCCGCTCCGGGGTGTGGTTGGCGGTCAGGACGACCTCGAACCCGGCGCGCAGCGCATCCCACGCGGACATCTCGGCCGGCTGCTGCTCCACGGTCTGCTTCAGCAGCTTGCCCAGCGCCTCCTGGTCGCCGCAGACCAGGTCCTCCTTGGTGCCGAAGTAGCGGAACAGGGAGCGCTGCGAGATCCCCGCCTCCCGTGCGATCTGCGTGATCGTCGTCCGCTCGTAGCCCTGTTCGGCGAACAGGCGGACCGCGGTGTCCAGGATCGCCTGGACGGCGATCTGCCGCGAACGGTCCCACAAGGTCGTCATGGGCGTCAGGCTACCCCCTCTAGACAGATGCCGACCAGTTGGCATTAACTGCCAGGAAGGCATCGACTGAAAGAAGGTAGCCATGGCAGCCGTCGACTATCGCGGACAGATCACATTGGTCACCGGCGCCAGCGCGGGTCTCGGCGCCGAGTTCGCCCGCCGGCTCGCCGCCCGCGGCTCCGACCTGGTGCTGGTCGCCCGCCGCCGGGAACGCCTGGAGGAGCTGGCCGCCGAGCTGCGCGCACGGCACCGGATCCAGGTCCACGTCGTGGAGATGGACCTGGCCACGGACAACCCCGGGCAGGCGCTGGCCGCGCGGATGGAGCGGCTCGGCGTGCGTGTCACCAGCGTGATCAACAACGCCGGGTTCGGCGGCTTCGGCCCCTTCCACCAGGCGGATCCGGTACGGCTGCGCCGGGAGATCGCCGTCGACGTGACCGCGGTGGCCGACATCAGCCGCGCCTTCATCGAGCAGCTGCGTACGGCGGGGCGCGGGGTGCTGGTCAACGTGGCGAGCATGGCGGCCTACCAGCCCAACCCACGCATGGCGCTCTACGGGGCGACCAAGGCGTTCGTACTGAGCCTCACCGAGGCGCTGTGGGAGGAGTCGCGCGGCACCGGTCTGCGGGTGCTGGCACTGTCGCCCGGTGCCACACGGACCGAATTCTTCGACGTGGCGGGCACGGAGCAGGCCGCCGGCGGAGCCAGGCTCGCCTCGCCCGCCGACGTCGTCCGCACCGCGCTGAGCGCCCTGGACCGCCGGAACCCGCCCCCGAGCGTCATCGCGGGACGCATGAATCGGGTGATGGCCTTCCTCGCCCGCCGCGTGGCCACCCGACGGCAGGTCATCCGGGCCATCGGCCGGCTCACCGCCGAGGGGGCATGAGGATTACGGCGTCCTGCGGCTGGATTGGTGAGACGGCGCGGAGTCAGCCCGGTGTGCGGCGCTGTATCGAGGCTATGCCTGGCCCTGGTAGGGGGTGAACGAGGCTCTCAGCTCGGCGGTGTTGGGGTCCTTGGCGTCCTCGATGCTGACGAAGTGCCTGGTGATCTGGCCGAACTGCAGGAATCCCTGGACGTGCATGTCGTACCAGCGGCCTTCGACTTCCACGACCTGCTCGAACTTGACCTCTTCCAGTTCGACTGTGTCTTCTTGTGACGCGCCGACGTTGGGCGTCTCGTGATGCTGGAACTTCATCGGGCCGACCGTGCGCCTGTCCTTGTTGCCGAAGGCCACGGTGACGGTGAGTTCCGCGGTGAACATCGGGTTCGGCGGCATCGGAATCACGTGGTTGTAGTGCTTGAAGGTGCCGATCACGCTCGGAGTGCCGTCGAGTGACACCTGGGTGGAGCACCCCTCGAAGACGTAGGCGCTCTTCACGTCGTCCGTGACGTCGCCCCAGGCGAGACGCTTGGTTTGCAGACCGCTGAACTGCGATGCGTCCACGTCGACACCCGTCCAGACGCCGCTGCTGAGGACATTGACCATGCCAGGAGTGCTCCTTCCCCGGGTTCATCCGGCGAACTTCCATCGGGCCGGGGCTGTCGCGAATGCCCCCTGACGCACCATAAGCGCAAGGACAGGGGGACCTGAACGGGAGAATGAGACAGGTGTCGACATGGCGTGATCACAGCGTCGATCGCGTGTGCGAGCCCGGCCCGCTTGTCGGACTCAGCCCATGACGGTCGTCGTTCCGCCTCATCGACGGAACACGGACGGGACCGGACGGAACGCGGACGGGACCGGTCCGGCCGTGACCGGCCGGACCGGACCGGACGCCGACTCAACCTCGACGTCCGGCGGTTCGAGTAGCCCGCCTGCCGCATCAACCCGCGTGCTGATACGCCGGGTAGGTGAGGTAGCCCGCGTCGCCGCCCTGGTAGTACGTGGTTTCGTCCACCGGGGCGATCGGAAGTCCGAGCCGCAGTCGCTCGACGAGGTCGGGGTTGGCGATGAAGGCGCGGCCGAAGCTGATGAGGTCGGCGCCCAGGCCGAGCCAGTGATCCGCCTCCGTCCGGCTGGTCTGCTTCGGTCCCATCGGCAGTGTCGGGTTGACGATGAGGGTGCCCGGCCAGGCTCGGCGCAGGCCGAGGAGCACGTGTTCGTCGGTGGTGGCTTCGAGATGGACGTAAGCCACTTCGAGGCGGGCGAGTTCGGTGAGCAGCGCGGCGTAGAGCGCGGGAACGTCGGTCTCCGTCACGCTCCAGAACGTCCCGCCCGGGGAGAGGCGGATGCCCGTCCTGGTCTTGCCCACGGCGTCGATCGTGGCAGCCGTCGCCTCGACGGCGAACCGGATCCGGTTGGTCACCGAGCCTCCGTAGCGATCCGTGCGCACGTTGGCGTTGGAGGAGAGGAACTGCGAGATCAGATAGCCGTTGGCGCCGTGCAGCTCTACACCGTCGAAACCGGCGTCGACGGCGCGACGAGCCGCCTCGGCGTACGACTGGGCGTGCTCGGACACCTCGGCGGTGTCCAGGGCGCGCGGCACGGGCGCGGGCTGGGGCCCGGCCGGGGTGAACACGTCACCGACGGCGGGGACGGCCGAGGGCCCGACCGGCTGCGTACCGGTGGTGTCGGAGTGGGAGACCCGTCCGCCGTGCATGATCTGGGCGGAGATCCGGCCGCCGTTGGCGTGCACCGCGGCAGTCACCGGGCGCCATGCGTCGACCTGTTCATCGGTGTGGAGTCCCGGCGTCCCCGGATTGGACTGCCCGACCAGGCTCGGCTGCACTCCCTCGGTGAGGATCAGCCCGGCCGTCGCCCGCTGGGCGTAGTACGTCGCCATCGACGGTGTCGCCAGACCGCCGGCGGCGGCCCGGACCCGCGTCATCGGGGCCATCACCACACGGTTCGGCAGGGTCAGGTCGCCAAGGCGATGGCTGTCGAAAAGCGTCGTCACTGTGGGGCTCCTTCATGCTCCGTAGCGCCCGGACCTCGGGCACAGCAGCTACGCTAAAACCTGACATTGACGTCAGAGGCAAGCTGTTGTGCTGCGGGTCATAGCCAGGAGGACGAGATGCGTATCGGGGAGCTCGCGGCGCGGGCCGGGGTCAGTGTCCGGTCGGTGCGCTACTACGAGGAGCAGCGTCTGCTCACCAGCACCCGCAGCGCCAGCGGCCAGCGGCATTACACGGACGACGAGGTGGAGCGGGTCACGTTCATTCAGCGCCTGTATGCCGCAGGGCTCTCCAGCCGCACCATCGCCGAACTGTTGCCGTGTGTCGATTCGCCCAGCGAGGAGAACTCCGACGCCGCACTGGAGCGGATGATCCAGGAACGTGACCGGCTCTCCGACCACATCGCCGACCTCAGCCGCACCCGGGACGCACTCGACCAGGTGATGGCCGCGGCTCAGGCGCACCGGGAGAGCCTGCGCGCAGCCGAGGCCGCCCCCCGAGCCTGATGAACGAACCTCGCAGCGGCCGACGTCGGCGAACTCGTCGAGCTCTACCCCTCACCCGCATCCACGGGCGGGGCGCTGTCGGGGCCGGGCAAGGACGCCGGCCTGCTGCTGGTTCGGACCGTGGACCCGCAGCGGCACGCTGAACGCGGCCGTGGGTGCCGGCTTCACCGGCGCGCGAGCACGCGGAACTCGTTGCCGTCGGGGTCGGCCAGCAGCACCGCGCCGTCCTCGCCCCGGGCCGAGTCGAGACGCTTCGCCCCGAGGGAGACCAGGCGCTCGACCTCCGCCTGCTGATCGCCGTCCGGCGCGAGGTCGAAGCGCAGGTCCTTGCCGGGGTCCGGCATCAGCGGCGGACCACCCCACGTGATCTTCGTACCGCCGTTCGGCGACTGGATGGCGGTCTCCTCGTCCTGGTCCCAGACCAGCGGCCAGCCCAGCGCCTCGCTCCAGAAGTAACCCACGGCCTGCGAACCATCGCAGGCGAGCGCTCCGATGAAGCCACAGCCGGCGAGGAACGTGTTGCCCGGCTCGAGGACGCAGAACTCGTTGCCCTCGGGGTCGGCGAGGACCACGTGAGCCGCGTCGGGACCCTGGCCGACGTCGGCGTGCCGCGCGCCGAGGTCGAGCGCCCTGGCCACGGTCTCCTGCTGATCCTCCAGTGAGGAGCTGGTCAGGTCGAAGTGCAGCCGGTTCTGGGCGGACTTCTGCGCCCGGGTGGGACGGAAGCCGAGGCGGTAGCCGGCGTCGTTCCCGGACTTCAGGGCGACGCCGTCGTAGGAATCGTCGGCACTCACCACGTTCAGGACCCCGGACCAGAAATGCGCCAGGCGCTGCGGCTGGTGCGCGTCGAAGGAGATCGCGATGAGTCGGCTGGTCATTGCGCCACACTTCCTCGGTCCGGTTGCCAACTGGCGACGGGGCGCCATGTCTGCGCCTCGAACGAGGATAGGTGCGGCTCTGCTGCGCGGGAACGCTGAGCTGCCGGATTGTTGCTCGGGGTCGTCATCAGCTCTCTGGAGAGGGACGAGATGTCCGAGGAATCCGGCTCTCGCTCAACTTCCCTGGTGTGCCCCCGCCTTGCTCGCGGAACGCGTCGGCGCCGAGCCGGCCGGGCGTACGAGCCGCCAGATCCTACGGACCCCGATGACCGCGGCCGCAAGCGCGACGACCGAGAAGAAGACGACCAGAAACGGGCTCTTGCACCTGGCCGCGGTCACGACCGTCCAGAGGAAGACAGCCCAGTCCACCCAGGTCCGCTTCGACAACGCCGCCAAGCCGCTCACGATCCGGACCGCATCCCGAGCCACTGCTCGGCGCCGTAGGCCTCGAATCGTTCCACCTCGGTGAACCCCAGCTTCGCCGCGAGGCGCATCGAACGGGCGTTGGCGGTCTGGGTGGTGAGCACCACCGGCTCGCCGGGAAGGACACCGGCGAGCCAGCCGAGTGCCGCCGCGCACGCCTCGGCGGCGTACCCGAATCCCCACGCCTGCGGCAGGAACACGTAGCCGAGCTCGGCCTTCCCCGTGGCAGCCGGGCGCCGGTGCCCCGTTGCCCTCCTGAGCAGGATCTGGCCGATCATCGACCCGCCGACATCAACGACGAAGCTCCCGGGCCACCGCTCGGGCACCCCGGGTACCTCGCGTTCAAGCTCGTCACGCGGCCGGGGGCCGCCGAGGTAGGTGCCCACCTCTGGCGAGGCCAGCAACTCGATGAACGCCGCACGGCCCCTGGCTTCGGGCTCACGGAGTACGAGCCTCTCGGTCCTGATCGGGGCAGGCGGCCAGGCGGCAGGTCCGAGGTCGGTCATGCCGGCCAGCCAATCAGCAGGCCCGGCAGCGATCAAGACTCGCGGAACGATCGACCCACCGGCCCGCGCCCCACCCGGTCGACGGCCGCCGGCGTCAGTCGCCGCGCGGCCCCCGGAAGTCCACCGAGGTGACGAGGGCGTAGTCGAAGTAGATCGGGTCTCCCTCCTCGTCCATCGGGTACTCGAAGCTGCTCTCGTTCGACAGGATCACCTTGAGGTCGGGAAGGGTGTCCACGCCGTCGTCGTTCTGCTCGACCGTGTGGCCCCGTTCCTCAAGCCGCTCCAGCAGCTCTTCGCCGGGGGTTCGGAAGACGTCGAGACCGTCGAGGACGACCGCCACATCAGCGTCCTCGATCCGGAACCGGTACACATGGATGTCGGTCAACGCGCCCTTGGTGAAGCCGAGATTGAACTCCGTCAGGGACTCCCCGTGTTCGCAGAGCACCTGTCCCGGCGCGTCGCCGTAGTCGAGGTCGGACGGGGCGAAGCCCAGTTCGCGCGCGGCCGCGACCGCCTCGTCGGCCGACTTACCGAGCCTGAGCGTGGCAACTCCCACGTCCGGCAGCAACTCCAGAATCATCGCCATCCCTTGGATACCCATCCGTCGAGCACGTCCGGCAGGGCTCGCGGCGCCTGCCGTGCAAGATCCCGTGGTATGCGTGGACCGGCCGGCGGAGCAGCTTCAAGATCACTTAGCCCGGTAAGTCGTCCTACACGAGCTGGCGCACTCAGCGCGTGTCCGCTGCACCTTGCGTTCATGGAGCCGCGAGAAGGTGCCGGCCGAGATGGTATCGGTCTGCACCACCCAACTCCAGGACCTCTGTGCGGTGGACCACATACCGCCGGATCTACGTCTACTCGTCGAAGATCTACTGGGGATACTGATCACTCCGGGGCGCCAGTTGACGCCCGATGAGCGGGCCAGTAGCTGATCGGCCCTGCCCCGCTGCCCGGAGGGCATCCGCTTTCCTTCCCGCGAACCGCCTCGTAGCAAGGCTTCATCAGACAAGGAGAGATGACCGTGTCCCAGTCTCAAATCGGCATCACGCTGATGTCGATCGGCGCTGTCCTCACCGTGGCCGGCGCAGCGATGTACGTGCTTCCCGGGCCTGGACTTCCGGTACTCGTCGTGGGTCTGGTCTTCCTTGCGGCAGGAGCCGTTGCGCGCAGGGCCGGCCGAGAACGTCGGGGCTGACAGCCTCCTGCCACCCGCAAAGGAAGGGAATCGACTGAACCCGCGGCGGCGGCTCTCCTCGGATGGCTTGCCGACCCGCAGCCTCCTCGCCTGTGTCTCGTGTCCGGATCGGAGAACTCCGGGAGAAATGCTCAGTCCTGGACCGCCCGTCCGGTCGGTAGCCCTCGACAGGGACGGCCGGGTCTTCGTCGGGATGGATGAGGCCCTGACCTGACTCGCCCTGCGGCAGGCGTCCACGGACGGCGGCCCCTCGACGCTCTGACGACAGGGTGCCTGACTGATTCACGGCGTCCCCACCTGTGTCCAACTGATGGATGATCAATTAACCACAGGAGTTTGGGTGTTGTCGTACGACGGGAGAGCTACGTAGTCCCTGGTGTATGCGCTCATCGAGTTCCGCACGCTTGAAATCGATCACGGCAACGATGGGGATCCCGAAGACCTGTCGGAACGCTTCAAGCAGGTCGTCGGCGCCTTCGACCCCACACCCTTCGCCGACGAAGAATCACAATGGAACCTGTCGCTGGAGGAACTGGAACA
This sequence comes from Streptomyces sp. NPDC091376, assembly GCF_044757085.1. Lineage (NCBI taxonomy): Bacteria > Bacillati > Actinomycetota > Actinomycetes > Kitasatosporales > Streptomycetaceae > Streptomyces > Streptomyces sp. NPDC091376. Next base: position 56,464 of record NZ_JBIVUF010000026.1, read on the forward strand.
CGGAATGTGGTGAAAGCCGCCTTCCGGCGGCACCGAACCAGCGTAGTGATCCCTGACGTGGGGATGACTGACGACCCTGTTGAAATACTTCGCCGAACGCTTGCCGGTCACGTTCGCCTACGCTGGCATCGACAGGGGTTCAGGATCCCAGGCGTTGGGCCGAGATCATTCTCGCGAGCTGCGCTGTGGACTGGGGGTGTTGGCGTCGGCTTTGTTCGGTGGACTAGGTTGTGGGGATGACTACCGGGACGGCATTGCGCCACACGCGGATCGGTGACCCGGTGCTCTTCTGAGCGCCGTACGGGCCAGTGCGGGCCCGCTGTTCGATCGCGGATCTTGCGGTGCTGCGCGGGCTCCGCCTCCGTCGTGTTGATCACAGGACACATCAACCACGACAGGAGAGTTCATGCCCACCAATATGCTGCAGATTCCCACCGCGGATGGCCGGGCCGATGCCTTCGCCGCCTTCCCCGACGACGGCGAGCGGCACCCAGGGGTGCTGATGTACGCGGACGGCTTCGGCATCCGGCCCGTGCTGCGGGAGATGGCCAGCGAACTGGCCGGCCACGGGTACTACGTGCTCGTCCCCAACTTCTTCTACCGGCACGGCCCGGCACCGGTGGTCGAACTTCCCGAGCACATCGGAGAAGAGGCCCGGACCGCGGTCATGGGTCGGCTGATGCCCCTGATTGAGGCACACACCATCGAACGGACCCTGCGCGACGCCGACGCCTACCTCAGATTCCTCACCACCCAGCCCGAGGCCAGCGCCGGACCCGTCGCGGTGACCGGCTACTGCATAGGCGGCCTCCTGGCGGTGCGCACCGCCGCGGCCCACCCCGGCCAGGTGGCCGCCGTCGCCGGATTCCATGCCCCCGTGGGCGCCGCCGGGCCCGACAGCCTGCGCCGCCTCACCGCCCAGGTCCACTTCGGCCACGCCGAAACCGACCTGACGCCCGAGGGCCTCGGCGAACTCAACCAGGCCCTGGACGCCGCGGGTGTCAACTACACCTCTGAGATCTACCCCGACACCGTCCACGGCTTCACCATGGCCGACACCGACGCTTTCAGCCCCGCCGCACTCCAGCTTCACTGGGACCACCTGCTCCCCCTCCTCGGCCGCACTCTGGCCAACTGTTGAGGCTCCGGCCCGGAAACCGAACCTGAAGTGCACGGCTCCGCAGTCCTGGGGCGTGTTGCGAGAGCGCTGGTCACAGCCACTCATTGATGGCAGTCTGCCTGTGACACGGCACCTGGATCAGCCCGCCCGACATCGACCACCCCGCTGTCGGCCTCGCTCAGTTGCCCGAAGTCATCGACGCCCAGCGCCGCAGTCATCTCCTTCTGCGACGCTACGGCTGGGCAGCGGCCCGCTTGCCTGTCGTTACAGCCAGTCGCGGTGCTTGAAGATGAAGTACAGGCTCACGCAGACGATCCCCATCAGGGCGACCGCGAACGGGTAGCCGAACGCCCAGTGCAGTTCCGGCATGGCTGTGAAGTTCATGCCGTAGATCGTTCCCACCAGGGTGGGTGCAAAGAGGATGGCCGCCCACGCGGAGATCTTCTTGATCTCCTCGTTCTGTTCGAAACCCGCCTCCGCCAGCGCCCGCATCTCCGCGTTCTGTTGCTGGGTCACCAGCGTCGCGTTGACCGTCAGGATGTCCGCGAGGGCCTGGCGGAAGCCGTCGACGCGTTCGCTGGTGTGGGTGACGTGGTCGGCGACGTCGCGGAGGTAGCGCTGGAGTTCCTCGTCCGTGCCGTATTTGGCGAAGCCGGCCATCAGGGCGTGGAGCATGCCGACCAGCGGGCGCGTGGCGCGCTGGAACTCCACCATCTCGCGGGAGAGTTCGTAGATACGGCGGGACACCGCCGGGTCGCCGCCGAAGACCTCGGTCTCGATCTCGTCGATGTCGTTCTGCACGCCCGCGACGACCGGCGCGTACCCGTCCACGACCGCGTCGAGGACGGCGTAGAGCACCGCCTCCGGGCCGAGGGCGAGGAGTTCGGGGGTGGACTCCATGCGGCGGCGGACCGCCGAGAGGTCCGGAGCCGCGCCGTGGCGGACCGTGATCAGGAAGTCGCGGCCGAGGAAGATGTGCAACTCGCCGAAGTCGACCTCCTCCTGGGCGTCGAGGTAGCGGGCGGCGCGCAGGACGACGAAGAGCGTCTCGCCGTAGCGCTCCAGCTTGGGGCGCTGATGGGCCTCCAGCGCGTCCTCGACGGCCAGCTCGTGCAGATCGAACTCCGCGGCCAGTGACAGCAGTTCGGCCTCGGTCGGCCGGTGCAGACCGATCCAGGCCATGCCGGCGGGATCCTCGCGCAGCTGCCGGAAGGTCTCCGCAAGCGACGCGGGCGAGGAGACGCGGTGGCCGTCGCGGTACAGCGCGGCCTGGACGATGCTGCCCTGGTCCTTCTGCACAGGAGGGGGCGGGGACGGCGCGGGCGGGGGCTCGGGCGGTACGGGCGGGACCGGGTCGGGGGACACCCGGCGGCGCCAGGCGTGTCTCTTCGGGACCGCGGCGGAACGGGCTCGTCGGTCGGACATCCTGGGTCACCTCCCGCGCGAGGTGCAGTCCGCGTGTCTGCGTACACGCGGTGCACATGCCTTCTGAACGGTCATGAACGGCCATGAGCAGCCACGGAGCAGCCACGGAGCAGTCACTGAGCGGCCACGGAGCAGGATATACGCGCTCACTTGCACCGGCAGCGTGGACCGGGTGCCCGACGTCATGAACCTGGGCGGGCGCACATGAGGGTCGCCCACCCGGAGCATCGGCACCGTGGACCGGGTGCGCCTGGCGTCGCGGACCCGGGCACACCTGGCGTCGCGGACCCAGAGCGCACCGGCATCAGTGGCCCGGGGATCCGTCGCGGACCGTTGCGGACAAGGGTTGTCCGCAACGGCGGGTAGCGTGCCGGTCATGGCCTCGAAGACACCTCCCGTGCTCGGCCTCAGGGCCCTCGGCCGCGCCACCCTGGACCGTCAGCTGCTGCTGCGCCGGGATCCGGAGCACCGGATGACCGCCGCGGCGGCGGTGGACCACCTCGTCGGGCTCCAGGCGCAGAACGTCAAGCCGCCGTACTACGCCCTCGCGGCCCGTCTGCACGCCTTCCGTCCGCAGGAACTCTCCGAGCTGATGGAGTCGAGGGAGGTGGCCCGCCTGGTCACCATGCGTTCCACCATCCACACCCACACGGCGCGCGACTGCCTGACCCTGCGCCCGTTCGCGCAGGCGGGCGGCCCCGACCGGGAACTGAGGATGTTCCTGAAGCGGCTGGACGGCGTCGACCTCGACCGGCTCACGGCGATCGGCCGGGAACTCGTCGAGGAGCGCCCCCGGCCGGTCGGGGAACTCCGCGACGCCCTGCTCGCGCACTGGCCCGACGCCGATCCGCTCGCCCTCACCACCGCCGTGCGCTGTCTGCTGCCGCTGGTGCAGATCACCCCGCGCGGTCTGTGGGGCAGAAGCGGCCAGGTCACGCTCACCACCGCCGAGCAGTGGTTCGGCCGGCCCGTCGAACCCGCTCCCCGGCCGGACGCGATCGTACGGCGCTATCTCGCCGCCTTCGGGCCCGCCTCGGTGAAGGACATGCAGGCCTGGTCAGGGCTGACCCGGCTGCGGGACGCCTTCGAGCGGCTGCGGCCCGAGCTGCTCACGTTCCGGGACGAGAGCGGGACGGAACTGTTCGACCTTCCTGACGCACCCCGTCCCGACCCGGAGACTCCCGCACCACCGCGCTTCCTGCCCGAGTTCGACAATCTCCTGCTGTCCCACGCCGACCGCTCCCGCCTCGTCCCGCACGAGTTCAAACAGCGGACCTGGAAGGGCAACCAGGCCCGTTGCGTATTCCTCGTCGACGGACTGCTCGCCGGTGTGTGGAGGCTGGAGACGTCCGGGACCGCCGCACAAGGCACCGGCGCGACCATCACCGTGCAGAGCTTCGGCACGCTCACACGGGCACAGCGCACCGCCGTGGCCGAGGAGGGCGAGCGACTGCTCGCCACGATGACCTCGGCCACGGCACGTGAGGTGCGTTTCGCGGAGTTCACGGACTGACGCCCGTGCCCGCGGGCGCGGGCGGCACCTGCCGCGGTGGTACGTGCCGGCGGTGGCACGTACCTCGGTGGCACGTACCTCGGTGGTACGTGCCGCGGTGCCACGTCCTTCAGAGGCCCACGTCCCGCCGCAGCAGATCGTCGATGCTCTCGCGCCGCACCAGCAGCCGTGACCGGCCCACCCCGGCCACGGCCACCACCGGCGGTCTGCCGGTGGTGTTGTAGCCGGACGCCATCGACACGTGGTACGCCCCCGACACCGGCACCGCCAGCACATCGCCCGGCCGTACGTCCCCGGGCAGCTCCACCGACTCCGCGAGTACGTCACCCGCCTCGCAGTGCCGCCCGACCACCGTCGTCGCGCGCATCGGGCCGGACGGGACGCGGCCGACCATACGGATCGCGTACCGCGCCCCGTACAGCGCGGGCCGCGGGTTGTCGCTCATGCCGCCGTCCACCGCGACGAAGACCTGACCGTCCGACCGCTTCACCGACAGGACCCGGTACAGGGCCACACCCGCCGGTGCCATGATCGAGCGGCCCGGCTCGACCGTGAGCCGCGGCATCGGGAAGTCGAACTCGTCGCAGGCGCGCAGCAGCTCGTCGCTGATACGACGCCCGAACCAGGCAGGCGACGGGGCCGGGTCGTCCGGCAGATACGGCACCGCGAAGCCACCGCCCAGGTCCAGCTCGCGCAGGGTGATCCCGTAGCGGTCGCGGATGCGGGCCAGGAACGCGACCAGGCGCCGCACGGCCTGGGCGTACGGCTCGGGCGTGGTGATCTGCGACCCCAGGTGGCAGTGCAGGCCGACCAGTTCGAGGCTGGGCTGGCCGAGGATCCGGGACACGGTGTCCTCCGCGTCACCCGCGGCGATCGAGAGGCCGAACTTCTGGCCCTCCGCGCCCGTCCGGATCTTCTTGTGCCCGCCCGCCTCGATCCCGGGCAGCACCCGCACCATCACCTGCTGCGCCCCCGGGCCCTGGACCTGCGCGGCGATACGGGCGATCTCGCAGTCCGAGTCGATGACGATGCGGCCGACGCCGATCCGCAGCGCCGAACGCAGGTCCTCCGGCGACTTGGCGTTGCCGTGCAGCACGATCCGGTCCGCGGGGAATCCACGGGTCGCGGCCAACTCCAGCTCGCCCGCCGAGCAGACGTCGAGCCCGAGCCCCTCCTCCTCGATCCAGTCGACGACGGCCCGGCACAGGAACGCCTTGCCGGCGTAGACGATCTCGGCGTCCGGCAGCGCCCGGCGCCAGGCCCGCGCCCTGACGCGTACCTCGTCCTCGTCGAGTACGTACGTCGGCGTCCCGTACCGCTCCGCGAGCCCGGCCAGCGAGACTCCGGCGATCGTGATGTCGCCTCCGGGGGCCGGTGCGGCGGACGCGGGCCACACGGACGGCGTCGCGGTCGGTACCGCGGTCGTCGTCAGTGGCGTACCCGAGTCCGAACCCGAGTCCGAACCCGAGTCCGAACCCGAGTGCGGAGCCGAGGCGGGACCCGAGTCCGTACCCGCGTCCGGGGCCGGGGCCGGGGCCGGGGCCGGCGTCGCGGCCGGTGATGTCGTGGGCGGCGGCAGGGAGACGGGCGCGGCCGGTACGGACACGGCGTGCGTCGACGAGCCGGCCATCAGCTGAGGATCCCGTGGATCGCGGCGACGGCCGTGTACATGGCGGCCGCCGCACCGGTCACCCGGAGCACACCGACGGCCTCCGGGTCCCAGGCGGGGCGGCGCGAGCACGACGGCTCCGCGGGCGTGGGGCGAGGGGCGGCCGGCGCCGGAGCGGTGAGCTGCGGGTCCACGGTCACCGTGGTCACACCGAGAGGCTCCGAGAGGGCCCGCAGCGCGGGCTCCGCGAGCCTGATCCACGTCTGTGTACTGCCCAGGACGGCGGTCAGACGCCGTTCACTGGTGAAACCGACGGCAGTGCGTACGCCGAGCGGTGTGCGCATGAAGCGCAGCTGGTGTCCCCCGGCAGAGCCGAGCCGAACTGGTACGAACAGCGGCCCCGCCGGGCGGGGTTCGTCGGGGTCCGCTTCGTCGATGACGAGATTGTCCATGGTGCCCTCCGGGCGAAAGGATCAGCTGCCGCACGTGTGTACCGGCACCTGGAAGCGTTGCCCCGGTGCCCCGCCCCGGCGAAGTGGGACCGCGGTTTCATGACGCGGCGCTGATCCGTACGGGCCGTCCTTTGACGCGCTCCTGACGGTGACGGCGCCGAACGCCCGCGACGGGGTGCGGGCGCGTCAGTCCGCGCGGCCGGTGGCCGCGACCGTGACCCCGAGACCGATCATGGCGAACCCGCCCGCGCCGCCGACGAGTGAGAGCCGCCGCTCCGAGCGGGCGAACCAGCTGCGAGCCGACGCCGCACCGAGCCCCCACAGGGTGTCCGTGACCAGCCCGATCGAGATCGGGACCAGTCGGCGCCGTGGGCCACGCCGGCGTCGCAGTCGGCCCGCTCGGTGCGCCGTCCGGCCCCGCACTCGCCCCCGCACTCGCCTCGCCGCGTCCCGGCGCTCAGGCCAGCAGCCCCGCCCGTCTCGCGGCCGCCACCGCCTCCAGGCGTGTGTGGGCGCCCAGCTTGCGCATGGCCGCCCGGAGATAGCTCTTGACCGTCTCCGGGCGCAGGCCCAGCCGGGCGGCCGCGGCCGCGTTGGTGGAACCCGTCGCCACGCAGGCAAGCACATCCAGCTCGCGCGGCGCCAGGGCGATGCCCGCATCGCGGACAGCGGCACCGGGCGCGGCCGCGGCGGTGAGCCTGTCGCACATGGACAGCAAGTCGGCGCGGAGCCCGGCGTCCACGATCCGCGGGGCGAGCGCGCGGAGTTCGGAATGGATCTCGCGCACCTCCTCGCGCACTTCCGCCCGGACTTGTGCGCGCGCCTCCTCGTCCGCCCGCGCAGGGTCGTCGGGAGCCGGCGCCCGCTCCGCCGCGACCAGCCGCTCGACCTCGTCCCGTACGACCAGGCTCTGCTCCACGTCGCGCGCGGCCGCCACCGCCGCGTCGAGGGTGCGGTCGCCCAGTGTCAGCGGCTGCCGCAGCGCCCCGTACAGCACGCCCCGCACCTTCCGGCGTACGACGACGGGCACCGCGAGCACCGACCGCAGCCCTTCCGCCGCCACCGCCGCGTCGTACTCGTGGCTGATGTGGCGCGCCGTGCGGTAGTCCGTCACCGCGCACGGCCGCGACAGCGCGATCGCCCTGCCGCCGAGACCGTTTCCGGACCGGATCGCGAGGCCGCGCAGCGCGCCCGTCGCCGCGCCGTTGAGCTCGGCGATACGCATCCGGCGGGGCTCGCGCAGCAGACCGCCGAAGGCGATCTGCAGGCCGGTGGCGCGGCGCAGCCGCAGCAGCGCGGCCCGTACCTCCACCGCCTCCACTACCGCTTCCGCCCCCATCACCGAGGCACCCGAGGTCGCTGAGGTCATCCGATTCGGCCCTCCCCGCAGCACGCCACCCCTGTACGGGGGGCACAGCACCCCCGTACGGGGGTAGTGAGACCTGCGTCACCGATTACACGATGTTGATGAGCGGTCCCGCAACGAGGAGGACACATGACGTCAGTCGGCGAGTCGGAAGGGTTCCGAGACGCGGAAGGGTTCCGGGAAGCGCAGAGGCGCCGCGGCGCGGAAGGGGTGCGAGCCGAGGAGGAGTTCGGTGCCGCGGAAGGTTTCGGGGCCACGGCGAGGTTCAGGGCCGCCCGGGACTTCCTGCTGCGGCACCGGGAGGACTACCCGACGGCGTACGAGGGCTTCGCCTGGCCGCGCTTCGACCGCTTCAACTGGGCGCTGGACTGGTTCGACGCGATCGCCGAAGGCAACGACCGGCCCGCGCTGCACATCGTCGAGAAGGACGGCGACACGACCCTGCTCAGCTTCGCCGAGCTGAGCTCCCGCTCGAACCGTGCCGCGAACTGGCTCCGGCAGCAGGGCGTCCGCGCCGGCGACCGCATCCTCGTGATGCTCGGCAACCAGGCCGAGTTGTGGGAGACGGCCCTCGCCGCGATGAAGCTCAGGGCCGTCGTCATCCCCGCGACCCCGCTGCTCGGCCCGCTCGATCTGCGGGACCGCATCGAGCGGGGCCGGGTCCGCCAGGTGATCGTACGGACCGACGACACCGCCAAGTTCGACGAGGTGCCGGGCGACTACACCCGGATCGTGGTGGGCGGCGGAGGCGTCACGGGCTGGCTCCCGTACGAGCACGCCTACGCGGCACCCGAGGCCTTCGAGCCCGACGGCCCGACCCGCGCCGACGACCCCCTGATGCTCTATTTCACCTCCGGCACCACCGCCCGGCCCAAACTCGTCGAGCACACGCATGTGTCCTATCCGGTCGGCCATCTGGCCACCATGTACTGGATCGGACTGAAGCCGGGCGACGTGCACCTCAACATCTCCTCGCCCGGCTGGGCCAAGCACGCCTGGTCCAATCTCTTCGCTCCCTGGAACGCCGAGGCGACCGTCTTCATCCACAACTACACGCGCTTCGACGCGGGCCGGCTGATGGCACAGATGGACCGCGCCGGCGTCACCAGCTTCTGCGCCCCGCCGACCGTGTGGCGGATGCTGATCCAGGCGGACCTGACCCAGCTGCGCACACCGCCCCGTGAGGTCGTCGCCGCCGGTGAGCCGCTCAACCCCGAGGTCATCGAATCCGTGCGGCGCGCCTGGGGCGTGACCATCCGCGACGGCTTCGGACAGACCGAGACGGCCGTCCAGGTCTCCAACAGCCCGGGCCAGCTGCTGAAGGCGGGCTCCATGGGCCGGCCCAGCCCCGGCTTCCGTGTCGAACTCCTCGACCCCGTCAGCGGAAAGCCGGGCGCCGACGAGGGGGAGATCGCGCTGGATCTCTCGGCAGGCCCAGTGGGGCTCATGACCGGCTACCACGGCGACCCGCAGCGTACGGCCGAGGCGATGGCCGACGGCTACTACCGCACCGGCGACATCGGCGCGCGCGACGCCGACGGCTACATCACCTACGTCGGCCGCGCCGACGACGTCTTCAAGGCGTCCGACTACAAGATCTCGCCGTTCGAGCTGGAGAGCGCTCTGCTCGAGCACGACGCTGTCGCCGAGGCCGCGGTCGTCCCCGCACCCGACCCGGTGCGCCTCGCCGTACCCAAGGCGTATGTGGTGCTCGCGGACGGCTGGGAGCCGACCGCCGACACCGCGCGGCAGATCTTCGCGCACTCACGGGCCGTCCTCGCGCCGTACAAGCGCGTGCGCCGGCTGGAGTTCGCCGAGCTGCCGAAGACCGTGTCCGGGAAGATCCGCAGGATCGAGCTCCGTGAGCGCACGGCACAGGGCTCCACGGCCGAGTACGACGAGGGGGACCTGCGATGACCCTGCCCCTGTCCTACACGCACGGCACGGGAGAGGTCCCGCTGCTCGGCGACACGATCGGCCGCAGTCTCGACCGCGTGATCGGGGCACATCCGCAGCGGGAGGCGCTCGTCGACGTCCCCTCCGGGCGCCGCTGGACGTACGCGGAGTTCGGCGCGGACGTCGACCGGCTGGCCCGGGCGCTGCTCGCGCGCGGCGTCGCCAAGGGCGACCGTGTCGGCATCTGGGCGGTGAACTGCCCGGAGTGGGTGCTCGTGCAGTACGCGACGGCACGCATCGGCGCGATCATGGTGAACATCAACCCGGCGTACCGCGCCCACGAGGTGGAATACGTCCTGAACCAGGCCGGGATCACGCTGCTCGTCGCCTCGCGTGCCCACCGGACGAGCGACCATCGGGCGATCGTCGACGAGGTGCGCGGCAACTGCCCCGCGCTGCGGTCGGTGCACTACATCGGCGACGACAGCTGGGACGAGCTGCTCTCGTCCGCCGAGTCCCCTGCCGAGTCCCCCACCCAGTCGCCTGCCGAGTCCCCCGCCCAATCCCCTGCCGGGTTCACGGGCGCGGACGCACTCACGGCTGAACTCGCCGCCCGCGAGGGGCAGTTGTCGTGCGACGACCCCGTCAACATCCAGTACACCTCCGGCACCACCGGGTTCCCGAAGGGCGCCACCCTCTCCCACCACAACATCCTCAACAACGGTTACTTCGTCGGGGAGATGATCGGCTACACCGAGCAGGACCGGGTCTGTCTGCCCGTGCCCTTCTACCACTGCTTCGGCATGGTCATGGGAAACCTCGGTGCCACCTCGCACGGCGCCTGCATCGTCATCCCGGCTCCGTCCTTCGACCCGGCCGCGACCCTGCGGGCGGTGCAGCAGGAGCGCTGCACCTCGCTCTACGGCGTGCCGACGATGTTCATCGCCGAGCTGAACCTGCCGGACTTCGCGGCGTACGATCTGAGTTCGCTGCGCACCGGGATCATGGCGGGCTCGCCCTGCCCGGTGGAGGTGATGAAGCGGGTCGTCTCCGAGATGAACATGGCGGAGGTGTCGATCTGTTACGGCATGACGGAGACCTCCCCGGTCTCCACCCAGACCCGCCGCGACGACGACCTGGAGCGCCGCACCGGCACCGTCGGCCGGGTCCTGCCGCATGTCGAGGTCAAGGTCGTCGACCCGGTCAGCGGGGTGACCCTGCCACGCGGCGCATCGGGCGAGCTCTGCACCCGCGGCTACAGCGTGATGCTCGGGTACTGGAACGAGCCGGAGAAGACCGCCGAGGCGATCGACGCCGGCCGCTGGATGCACACGGGCGACCTCGCCGTCATCCGCGAGGACGGCTATGTCCAGATCGTCGGCCGTATCAAGGACATGATCATCCGAGGCGGGGAGAACGTGTATCCGCGCGAGATCGAGGAGTTCCTGTACGGCCATCCCAAGGTCGCCGACGTCCAGGTCGTCGGGGTCCCCGACGAGAGGTACGGCGAGGAGATCCTGGCTTGTGTCATCGCGCGCGATCCTGCCGACCCGCCGACCCTGGAGGAGCTCACCGCCTTCTGCCGGGAACAGCTCGCGCACTACAAGATCCCCAGGCGGCTGGAGATCCTGGACGCCTATCCGATGACGGTGAGCGGCAAGGTGCGGAAGGTGGACCTCCGGCGACGATTCGGGGGCGCTGGATAACGTTTTGACCAGCGCACATCAAAGGCTCTATTTTCAGCCACCGGCCGAGTACCTTCGGCCGGTGGCCGCTCCATGAGGACCGGCCCTGCCCGCGATCCTTTGGGGGGACGCAATGAACTATTACCTGGATGTTCTGAAGAAGTATGCGGTGTTCAGCGGCCGTGCGCGCCGCAAGGAATACTGGATGTTCGTTCTCTTCAACTTCATCGCAGCGGTCGTGCTCTACGCACTCGACCTCGCCCTCGGCACCGCTCCTGTGATCTACGGCATCTACGTCCTGGCGGTCTTCCTGCCGAGCCTGGGCGTGATGATCCGCCGCCTGCACGACACCGACCGCTCCGGCTGGTGGTTCCTCATCGCCTTCATCCCGCTCGTGGGCGCTATCATCCTGCTGGTCTTCCTCGCCAGCGAGGGCAAGTCGGCCGAGAACAAGTACGGCACGAACCCCAAGTTCGCCGCCGCTGCCTGACGAAGCCGTACGCCCGGGCTGACGTAGGTCGCGCGGGTGTTCCGGTGAACGGGGCACGCCCGTAGCTCAGCGCCGTGGCCGACAGGAACTTCCTGTCGGCCACGGCGCTTTCGCGTGCCCTTGGCGCAGCTTGTGTGCGCAAGCCCTACGCGCCGGTGGACAGCAGCTCGTCCGCCGGGGCGTTGACCGGCTGGGGGGTGCCGGTGAGGTCCATGACGAAGAGCGGGACGCCGAGGTCGTCCGCGCGGGCCCGGGCGTCCGCCGCGTAGCCCGCGAGGGAGAAGAAGACGCTGACGGCGGACGCGCTCAAGCCGTTCAGCCAGAGGCATTCGACGGCGCGCAGGCCCGTCGGCCGGGTGGTGGGGTCGACCTGCGCGACCAGGCCGGGCGCGCGCAGATCGATCCCGGAGGCGGGCCTCTCCTCGGGCTGGACGACCTCCTGGAATCCGAGCCAGCGAAGGTAGAGCGCCGCGGCGGTCACCGCGTCGCGTGCCGTCCGGATCGTCACCGGGTGGAAGGTGGGGCGGGGCGCGGAGGCGGTGCGAGGCGGGGGGATGAGCGTGGGGCGGCCCGACGCGGACGAGCCGATGGTCCCCGGGGCCCCCGGGGACTCCGGGGTGCCGGGAGAGACGGACGGCTGGGCGGCAGTCCCGTCCGCAACGGGGCCGCCGGCGCCCGCCGCGGCCGCCGCCGCCCGCTGCGCCGCGGTCGCACCCGCCGACGACGTCGGCGCCGCCGTCACCGGTCGCACCGGGATGCGCAGCACCGTCCCGCACGGACAGCCCAGCTCCGGCTGCGGCCACTGGTCCTGACGCCCGCACGCCTGGCAGCGCACGGTGACCCAGTCGTCCGTCCAGGTGCGGTGCCGTATCGGTTCGGCGGGAGCGCCTCGCAGCAGGGGCGGGGCGAGCGGCGCCCCGCACGCGCAGGGATAGACGGGTGACGCGAACGTGTGCGTACGACGGCAGACCGGGCAGCGCACCGGTACGTGATCTCCCATGTCCGTCCCCCTCCGGCGCCCTCGGACGCGCCTCATGGTCCATCGTCCACCAACCGCGAGGCCTTGGGGAGGGACTTCGGCCATCGCCGGCCCGTCTCTGCCCCGTCTTCCCTTGACGTCACCCATGGCTCGGCCTAGATTGCTTCCGAATAGTAGAAACAAACTTCCGCATCATGGAAGAAGATGCGGAGGGTGTAGGGACCAGCACGGAATCGACGCTCTCAGGTGGCGCGACAGAGCCCGATCCGCCAGGCCGGAGCAGGAGCACTCATGCCTCGTATGACCGCCGCCCGAGCGGCAGTTGAGATCCTCAAGCGCGAAGGTGTCAGCCACGCATTCGGTGTGCCGGGCGCGGCGATCAACCCCTTCTACAAGGCCCTCAAGGAAGGCGGCGGCATCGACCACACCCTCGCCCGCCATGTCGAGGGTGCCTCGCACATGGCCGAGGGCTACACCCGGACCAACCCGGGCAACATCGGTGTCTGCATCGGTACGTCCGGCCCCGCCGGCACCGACATGATCACCGGGCTGTACTCCGCCATCGGTGACTCGATTCCGATCCTGTGCATCACCGGCCAGGCGCCGACCCATGTGATCCACAAGGAGGACTTCCAGGCTGTCGACATCGCCTCGATCGCCAAGCCGGTGACGAAGGCCGCGACGACGGTCCTGGAGGCGGCGCAGGTTCCGGGCGTCTTCCAGCAGGCCTTCCACCTGATGCGCTCCGGCCGTCCCGGTCCGGTCCTCATCGACCTGCCCATCGACGTCCAGCTCACCGAGATCGAGTTCGACCCGGAGACGTACGAGCCGCTGCCGGTCTACAAGCCCGCCGCGACCCGCGCCCAGATCGAGAAGGCGATCTCGTACCTGCTGGCGTCCGAGCGCCCGCTGATCGTCGCAGGCGGCGGCATCATCAACGCCGACGCCTCCGACCTGCTCGTCGAGTTCGCCGAGATCACCGGCACTCCGGTCATCCCGACCCTGATGGGCTGGGGCACCATCCCGGACGACCACGAGCTGAACGCCGGCATGGTCGGCCTGCAGACCTCGCACCGCTACGGCAACGCGAACTTCCTGGAGTCCGACTTCGTCCTCGGCATCGGCAACCGCTGGGCCAACCGCCACACGGGCTACAAGCTCGACGTCTACACCCGCGGCCGCACCTTCGTCCACGTCGACATCGAGCCCACCCAGATCGGCAAGATCTTCGCCCCCGACTACGGCATCGCCTCCGACGCCAAGGCCGCGCTGGAGCTCTTCGTCGAGGTCGCCAAGGAGCTGAAGGCGGCCGGGAAACTCCCCGACCGCTCCGGCTGGGTCGCCTCCACGCAGGAACGCAAGGCCACGCTGCAGCGCCGCACGCACTTCGACGACATCCCGATCAAGCCGCAGCGCGTCTACGAGGAGATGAACAAGGCCTTCGGCCCGGAGACGCGTTACGTCACGACCATCGGCCTCTCCCAGATCGCCGGCGCGCAGATGCTCCACGTCTACCGGCCCCGCCACTGGATCAACTGCGGCCAGGCGGGCCCGCTCGGCTGGACCATCCCGGCAGCCCTCGGCGTCGCCACCGCCGACCCGGAGTCCCCGGTCGTGGCGCTCTCCGGCGACTACGACTTCCAGTTCATGATCGAGGAGCTGGCGGTCGGCGCGCAGCACCGGATCCCGTACGTCCACGTCCTCGTGAACAACTCCTACCTGGGCCTGATCCGCCAGGCGCAGCTCGGACTGGACATCAACTTCCAGGTCAACCTGGAGTTCGAGAACATCAACTCCCCGGAGCTGGGCGTCTACGGCGTCGACCACGTCAAGGTCGCCGAGGGGCTGGGCTGCAAGGCCATCCGCGTCACCGACCCGAGCGAGCTGGGCGCCGCCTTCGAGCAGGCCAAGAAGCTCGCCGCCGAGCACCGGGTGCCGGTCGTCGTCGAGGCGATCCTGGAGCGCATCACCAACATCTCGATGAGCCGCACCGCGGACATCAGCGACGTCACCGAGTTCGAGGAGATCGCCACCGAGCCGGGCCACGCGCCCACCGCCATCAAGGCGCTCAAGGTCTGACGCGCCGCCCGCGGCCGGCCGGGGCGGTCCACCGTGGGGGCGGACCGCCCTTCGGTCGCGGGCCGCGGGCTGCGTCCCGCCCGATCGCCCGGGGACCGGAACCCGCAAACGATACAAATGACGTATGCGCGGAGCTTTGGTTCGAATCAGACGTAAGTTGCTGAATTCAACCAGGAGGATTCTGCCCGGCCGGCTGCACCGCCCGGGCCACGGCCGTCAGGACCAGCAGGTCCTCGAGGATCAGCAGGTCCAGCAGGTCCAGCAGGATCAGCGGGACCAGCAGGATCAGCAGGTCCAGCAGCACGACCGGCCGCCCCGAGGGGGCGGCGCGCGGCTGTCGCGGAGCCTGCGGTCCCCACTGAGAATGCGCAGCCTCGCGGGCCAGGTGTTCCTCCTGCAGCTGGTGGTCGTGGTCCTGGTCGTCGCCGCCGGGCTGGTGGCACTCGTCGTGCAGGCCCGCCGCGACAGCATGGCGGACGCCCAGAACCGGACGCTCACCGCGGCACAGACCTTCGCCAGCTCCCCGGGCATCCTCACGGCGCTGGACAGCCCCGATCCCACGGCGATGCTGCAGGCGAGCGCCGAGCAGGTCCGTGAGGCGGCGGGCGTCGACGCCATCATCGTGTACCGGCCCGACGGGATCACCCTCACCCACAGCGACCCCGACCAGATCGGGAAACACGTCATCGGCCCCTACGCCGAGGCTGCCGAGGGCAAGTCCTTCACCAGGACCTTCCAGGGGTCCCTCGGGCTGTCCGTGGTCTCGGCGGTGCCGGTCAAAGCCCCGGACGGCTCGGTCGCCGCCGTCGTCGCCGTCCCCGTCACGGTGGGCAACATCCAGAACAGGGTCAACCGGCAGCTGCCCGTCCTCTTCGGGGTCGCGGTGGGCTCGCTCGCCCTCGCCGGCGCCGGGTCGGCGCTGGTGAGCCGCCGGCTGCGGCGGCAGACCCACGGCCTCGGGCCTGCCGAGATGACACGGATGTACGAACACCACGATGCGGTCCTGCACGCGGTGCGTGAAGGGGTGCTGATCATCGGGGGCGACGGCCGACTGCTGCTGGCCAACGACGAGGCCCGCCGGCTGCTGAGCCTGCCGGCGGATGCGGAGCACCACCACGCCGACGAGCTGGGACTGGAAGGAGACCTCGCCGGGCTGCTCACGTCGGAGCGCCCGGCCACCGACGAGGTGCACCTGGCCGGCGACCGGCTCCTCGCGGTCAACAAGCGGTTCACCGCCGCCCACGGGCCGGCGAGCCGAGTGGTCACGCTGCGGGACACCACCGAACTGCAGGCTCTCGCAGGCAGGGCCGAGACGGCCCGCGAGCAGCTCCGGCTGCTCTACGACGCCGGGATGCGCATCGGCACCACCCTGGACGTCACACGCACCACCGAGGAACTCGCGGAGGTCGTGGTGCCCCGCTTCGCCGACATCGCCACCGTCGAGCTCCAGGACCCGGTCCTGCGCGGCGAGGAGCCGTCAGGCGCGAGCACCGAGATGCGCAGGACCACCGTCGTCGGCCTGGAGGGAGACCATCCGCTCCACCCGGCCGGGGAGCTGATCCGGTTCGTCCGCTCCCATCCCCTGGGCGCGGGCGCGGCAGGGGGCCGCGCGGTCCTGGTACGGGACCTCGACGCCTCCGAGGGCTGGCGGGCCCAGGACCCCGGCCGCGCCCGGCAGGTCCTCGACCTCGGCATCCACTCCCTGATCGTGGTTCCGCTGCGGGCCCGGGGCGTGGTGCTCGGAACGGCGCACTACTGGCGGGCGAACGGCTCCCCGCCGTTCGAGGAGGAGGACCTGTCCTTCGCCGAGGAGCTGGCCGCCCGGGCGGCCGTGTGCATCGACAACGCCCGCCGCTACACGCGTGAGCACACCATGGCCGTCACGCTGCAGCGCAGTCTGCTGCCCCGGCGCGTACCCGAGCAGACGGCCCTGGAGGTGGCCCACCGCTACCTGCCCGCCCGGGCCGGAGTGGGAGGCGACTGGTTCGACGTCATCCCGCTGTCCGGCGCCCGGGTCGCGCTCGTGGTCGGCGACGTCGTCGGCCACGGTCTGCACGCGGCGGCCACCATGGGCCGGCTGCGCACGGCCGTCCACAACTTCTCCGTCCTGGACATGCCTCCGGAGGAGCTGCTGGGCCGTCTGGACGAGCTGGTGGCCCAGCTCGACAGCGACGAGGACCCCGCGGCCGGCGACGGGCAGGGGATCAGCGGGGCCACCTGCCTGTACGCCGTCTACGATCCCGTCTCCGGGCAGCTGGCCGTCGCCACCGCGGGCCATCCGGGACCGGCGGTGGTGCAGCCCGGCGGGAGCGTCGACTTCCCCTCGCTGCCCATCTCCCCGCCACTGGGCCTGGGGGCCGGTCTGCCCACCGAGAGCGCCGAGCTGACCGTGCCCGAGGGGTCCCGGCTGGTGCTCTACACCGACGGGCTGATCGAGGACCGCGAGCACGACCTGGACGTCGGTCTGGCGGCGCTGCGTGACGCGCTTTCCGGCCCCGACCGCACTCCGGACGCCACGTGCGCCGCGGTCATCGAGGCCATGATGTCCGACCGGCCCAGGGACGACATCGCGCTGCTGGTTGCCCGCACCCGCCGGCTCGACCCCGGCCGGGTCGCCGAATGGGACGTGCCCCGGGACCCGGCGGCGCTGGCCCCGGTCCGCACGGCCTGTGTCCGCCGGCTGGAGGAGTGGGGCCTGGGGCACATCGGCTTCTCCGCCGAACTCGTCCTCAGCGAGCTGATCACCAACGCCATCCGTTACGGCAGCGACCCCGTCAGGGTGCGGCTGCTCCACGACCGCACCCTGATCTGCGAGGTCTCCGACGGCAGCAGTACCTCCCCCCGCCTGCGGCGCGCCACCCTCACCGACGAGGGCGGCCGGGGACTCTTCCTGGTCGCCCAGTTCGCCGAGCGGTGGGGGACTCGCTACACCCCCACCGGAAAGATCATCTGGGCCGAACTGTCCCTCCACGGCGGCGCCACCCCGTCGGTGGAGGGTCTCGGCGACGCCCTGGTCGACCTGTGGGACGACACGGCGCCATGAGGGCCCCGGTGTGCCCCGGTTCGTCCGAGTACGCTGGCGCTGATGACCGGTTCATCGCCCCAGTGCACCAAGGAGGCACCACACCGCGTCCTGGAGCCCATGTGACCGCACCCCGTGTCCGAGCAGTGGCCGTCGCCGGCTGCTGTCTCGCTCTTGTGCTCCTGGGTGCCTGTGGCGAGAGCCCGCACGCCGAGCCCAGGGAGCCACGGGTGGCCACCTCCGCCGAGGAGGCGGGCGGCATGAAGGCGCTGATCGCCGCGGCGAAGGGCGAGGGCTCCCTCAACGCGATCGCGCTCCCGCGCGACTGGGCCAACTACGGCGGTCTGATCGACGGCTTCGAGAAGAAGTACGGGATCGAGGTCACGGTCGACAACCCGCAGGGGTCCAGCCAGGACGAGATCGACGCCATCAAGAAGCACGGGCGAGGGCCGGCCGCGCCCGACGTGATCGACGTCGGCGACACCTTCGCGCGGTCGGCTGCCCGCCAGAACCTGCTCGCGCCGTACAGGGTCGCCGCGTACGACGCCGTCCCGGTCAACCAGAAGGACGTCCACGGCCGCTGGACCAACAACTACGGGGGCTACATCTCCATCGGCTGCGACGCCAACCGCGTCGATCCCTGCCCCCGGACCTTCGCCGATCTGCTGAAGCCCCAGTACAAGGGGCAGGTCTCGCTCGACGGCGACCCCACCCGGTCCAGTACCGCCTTCTCCGGCGTGTACGCGGCCGCCCTGGCGAACGGCGGGTCGTTCGACGACATCGATCCCGGGCTCGACTTCTTCGCCGAACTCAGGAAACGGGGCAATTTCAACCCCGTCGAGTCCACCTCCGCCGCGGTCGAGAGCGGGAGGACGCCCATCAGTATCGACTGGGACTACGTCAACCTCGACTACGCCGAACGGTTCCGCGGCCGAGGCGTGGACTGGCAGGTCTCCATCCCCCTCGACGGCAGCTTCGCCCAGTACTACGCACTCGCCGTCAACAAGGACGCCCCGCACCCGGCCGCCGCCCGGCTGTGGCAGGAGTACCTCTTCAGCGTCGAGGGCCAGAACCTCCGCCTCGTCGGCTACGCCCGCCCGGTGCTGATGGACGTGATGGCGCAGGACGGCACCCTCGACGAGGCCGCCGCCGCGAAGCTGCCGACGGTCGAGGGGACACCGCAGTTCCCCACGGACGCGCAACTGGAGAAGGCGAAGCGAACGGTCGCCCGGGGCTGGCCGAAGGTCGTTACGGACTGACCCGGCCTCCCGGAGCACCCGTGACCACCAAGGGCTGAAGGGACGCCGGCGCCATGCTCCGCGACGTTCCCGAGCCCAGGCACACGACCGGCCCGGGACCTCTGTGCGGAGGTCGCGGGCCGATCGCTCGGGAACGCGGTGCGGGACCGTAAACCGCGCCGTGCGCCCTGGCATTGAGGCGTCCGGGGTTGTTGCCGCCCGACGGTGCGAGGCTGGCGCGACAGGACGTTCGCGCCGCCGGGCGGAGTCTGTGGGGTGGGGCCCTCGGGGGTCCGGGGGAGGGCCGCTGGGACCGCGGCGGGACGATGGGCGTCCGGCCGGCCCTTCCTTCAGGTCAGGAAGGGCGCCGGACGGCCCGTACCACCGCACTGGCTCGCACGCCGCCGCGGTCCTCGCGCTGTCCTCGCCGTCGGCCACCCCTCATCCGGGCCGGCGGTTCGGACGGCGTACGGAAGCCAGACCTCCCAGTCGGCTCCCGTACGCGGTCGGGAGATCGAACCCCTCGCTCCGTGCGCGCTCAGTCCTCGCGCAGGGCGCGGACCGCCTCTTCGACGCGCTTGCCGTAGTCCGGGTCGGCGGCGTGGAAGTGGGCGAGGTTCTTCTCGATCACGTCGTCGCGGGAGACCTGCGAGAGGCCACCGGCGATGTTCGCGACCAGACGGGACTTCTCGTCCGCCGACATCAGGCGGTACAGCTCACCGGCCTGGAAGAAGTCGTCGTCCTTCGTGTGCTGCGGGGCGGCGTGCGTGCCCGTGTGGCCGTGGACGGCCAGCGGGGCGGACAGGGCGGCGTCCGTCTGCGCGGGACCGGAGTACGAGTTGGGCTCGTAGTTCTTGTCGGTGCGCGAGCCGTTGCGGGTGGCCATGAAGCCGTCGCGGCCGTAGTTGTCGGCTCCGCCGGGAACGGCCTTGGGGGAGTTCACCGGCAGCTGGGTGTGGTTGACGCCGAGACGGTAGCGGTGGGCGTCCGCGTACGCGAAGAGGCGGCCCTGGAGCATCTTGTCCGGCGAAGGGCCGATGCCCGGCACGAAGTTGTTCGGGGAGAACGCCGCCTGCTCGACCTCGGCGAAGACGTTGTCCGGGTTGCGGTCGAGGACGAGCCGCCCGACGCGCTGCAGCGGGTAGTCGCTGTGCGGCCACACCTTGGTGAGGTCGAACGGGTTGAAGCGGTAGTCCGCCGCCTCGGCCGCCGGCATGATCTGGACGTACAGCGTCCAGGACGGGTTGACCCCGCGCTCGATGGCCTGCAGCAGGTCGGTCTGGTGACTGTTGGCGTCCGTGCCCACGACCTCGGCGGCCTGCTCGGACGACAGGCAGCGGATGCCCTGGTTGGTCTTGAAGTGGTACTTGACGAAGAAGGCCTCACCGGCGGCGTTGGTCCACTGGTAGGTGTGGGAGCCGTAGCCGTTCATGTGGCGGTACGAGGCGGGGATGCCGCGGTCGCCCATCAGCCAGGTGATCTGGTGCGTGGCCTCGGGAGCGTGGGCCCAGAAGTCCCAGACGTTGTCCGGCTCCTGCTTGCCCGTGAACGGGTCGCGCTTCTGGGAGTGGATGAAGTCGGGGAACTTGACCGGGTCCTTGATGAAGAACACCGGGGTGTTGTTGCCGACGAGGTCGTAGTTGCCCTCCTCGGTGTAGAACTTCAGCGCGAAGCCGCGCGGGTCACGGACCGCGTCCGCGCCGCCGAGCGAGTCGGCGACGGTCGAGAAGCGAAGGAACGTCTGGGTCCGCTTGCCGACCTCGGAGAGGAAGCCGGCCCGGGTGAACCCGGTGACGTCGTCGGTCACCTCGAAGTAGCCGTAGGCGCCGGAGCCGCGTGCGTGGACGACGCGCTCCGGGATGCGCTCACGGTTGAAGCGGGCGAGCTTCTCCAGCAGATGCTGGTCCTGGAGGAGGAGCGGGCCACCGACGCCGGCGGTGGCGGAGTTCTGGTTGTCGGCGACCGGAGCGCCGGACTCGGTCGTAAGCACGCGCTGCGTCATGGGTGGGAGGGTCGGCCTTCCGTGCGGGAGCTGCTGAAGCGTCAGGAGCGGAGCGTAAATTCGCCTCCGTGAAAACGTCAACAGTTTGTTGAAACGAAGGGTGTGAATCCGGGCCGCGGTTGCACTTGGGCGCGACAGGACAGGTGTCAGCGCAGCCACGGCCCGGATGTCGGGGGAGGGCCCTCAGGCCCTGGGTGCGGGCGGAGCCGGCCGGGCTCAGGCCACCGGCTCGCCCGAGAGGCGCTCGACGGCGCGCAGCAGGGCAGAGTGGTCCAGGCCGCCGTCGCCCTGCGCGCGCAGGGAGGCGACCAGCTGGGCGACGACGGCGCCGACCGGAAGGGACGCACCCACGTTGCGGGCGGCGTCGGTGACGATGCCCATGTCCTTGTGGTGCAGGTCGATCCGGAAGCCCGGCTTGAAGTCCCGGTTCAGGAAGTTGTCCTTCTTGCGGGTCAGCACGGTGGAGCCCGCCAGGCCGCCGTTGAGGACGTCGAGCGCGGCCTTGAGGTTCACGCCGGACTTCTCCAGGAAGACGACCGCCTCGGCGCACGCCTGGATGTTGACGGCGACGATCAGCTGGTTGGCGGCCTTCACCGTCTGGCCGGAGCCGTGCGGACCGCACAGGACGATCGTCCTGCCGAGGGCCTCCAGGATCGGCAGGGCCTCGTCGAAGACCTCCTGCTCGCCGCCGACCATGATCGACAGCACCGCCTCGACGGCACCCGCCTCGCCGCCGGACACCGGGGCGTCCAGGACGCGGACGCCCTTGTCCGCCGCGTTCTTCGCCAGGTCGACCGAGGTCTGCGGAGTGATCGAGGACATGTCGATCAGCAGCGCGCCCGGCCTGGCGTTCTCCAGGATGCCGTCGGGGCCGTACGCGATGGCCTCGACCTGCGGGGAGGCGGGCACCATCGTGATGACGACGTCGGCGTCCGCGACGGCTTCGGCGATCGAGCCCGCGGCGCTGCCGCCGGCCGCGGCCAGCCGGTCCAGCTTGTCCTGCTCCAGCGTGAAGCCGGTGACGGAGTAGCCGGCCTTCAGCAGGTTCTCGGACATGGGGGAGCCCATGATGCCGAGGCCGATCCAGGCGATCCTGGGAAGGGCGGCGCGGGAGGAGTCTGCGAGGGAGCTCATTGGGGGTACCTCTCAGCGGTTGTACGAAGTTGAGGGGGCGTCGGGCCCCGTGGGCGTCAGGCGGCGACGGGTCCCACGGGCGTCAGCGCGCCCCGGCCGGGAGCCAGTCGAAGGACTCGGCGCTCGGGCGGTCGCCGGGCTTGTACTCCAGGCCGATCCAGCCGTCGTAGCCGGCCTTCGTCAGCTCGCCGAGGAGCTGCTCCAGCGGCAGCGAACCGGTGCCGGGGGCGCCCCGGCCCGGGTTGTCGGCGATCTGTACGTGGCCGGTCCGGTCCGCGTAGGCCTCGATGACCTGGCTGACGTCCTCGCCGTTCATGGACAGGTGGTAGATGTCGAGCAGGAACTTGGCGTTGCCGAGACCGGTCGCCTCGTTGACCCTGTCCACGACCTCGATCGCGGCGGGCGCGCTCACCAGCGGGTAGAGCGGCGACTCCGGCTCGTTCAGGGTCTCGATCAGCAGGATCGCTCCGACCCGGTCGGCGGCGCGGGCCGCCGTGACCAGGTTCTCCAGGGCGAGTTCGTCCTGGACGGCCGGGTCGACGCCGTCGACGCGGTTGCCGTACAGCGCGTTGAGCGCCTTGCAGCCGACCGAGGCGGCGAAGTCCGCCGCAACGTCGATGTTGGCGCGGAAGCGGTCCGACTCCTCGCCGGGTACGGAGAGCGCACCGCGGTCCGGTCCGGGCAGTCGCCCGGCGTAGAAGTTCAGACCCACCAGCTGGGTGCCGGCGTTCACCAGCGCCTTCCTCAGGGCGTCCAGCTCGCTCTGGTCGGGCGTCGGGGTCTCGATCCAGGGCCACCACAGCTCGACCGCCGTGAAGCCCGCCGCCGCGGCGGCCGCGGGGCGCTCCAGGAGCGGGAGTTCCGTGAAGAGGATCGACAGGTTCACATCGAAGCGCTGGTCCGGGACTGCGCCGTCTGAGAAGCGGGCCATGGGAAGTGGCGCTCCTTCCGTATTGCGGAAGTTTGTTTCTGCTTAACGGAAGATTGCCTGGGGTGGGGGAGGGCTGTCAAGACCGGGCCCGCATTCCGGTCGGGCGCCGGCCCCGTCGACGGGTGCCTCTCCCGTACGGAGTCCCCACGGGTACGCCCGCCGGTGCGCCGCCGGGTCGTCACCGCGTCATCGCCGGGTCCTCGCGGATTTCCGGGCCTCCGGCAGACGGCCGGACGTCCGGGCTTAACGTGGGGGCATGCTGCGATTGCGCGTGGAGTTCACGACAGAACCCTTCGACCTCGACGAGGCTCCGGCCCATGCGCTGGTCGCCCGTGAGGTCATCCAGGCCGCCGATCTCGACGCGGTCGACGTGGGGCCCTTCGGCAACACGGCGGAGGGGAAGGCGGACGCCGTGCTCACCGCGGTCGACTCGCTGCTGCGCCAGGCCCTGGGCGCCGGCGCCACCCGGGTATCGCTGCAGGTCAACGTGGTCGGCGAGCAGGGCGCCGCGATCGGGGAGCGCAACGCCGCGACCGAGGGGCGCAACGCCGTAACCGAGGAGCGGGACGCCGCGACCGGCGAGCAGGGCTCTGTGACCGGCGAGCAGGGCGCCGCGACCGGGGAGGGCGAGAAGTGACCGAGCCGGGAGACCACCCCCTGGTCGCGGCGGTGAAGCCGCTGGTGGACGCGATGGGCGCGGAGGTCCTCCGCCCGGACCAGGCGCAGGCCGACGACGTCGTCCTCACCTGGGAGGGCGTGGAGGTGCTCGCCGTGCGGCTGCCGCAGCTCTCCGACTCCCTGGACCACATCCTGGCGGCCATGGAGCGGCGCTACGGCATGCCGCTGTCCGCCCTGGACCGCAAGGTGAAGCAGTCGGTCGTACGGACATTGGAGGCGCGCGGTGCCTTCTCCGTGCGGCACGGCGTGGAGACCGTGGCGAGCGCACTCGGGGTCAGCCGGTTCACCGTGTACAACTACCTCAACCGGGAGAACGCGGCCCGCGGTGAGTAGCTGATCACCCCTCGCGTCACCCTCGTACGTGGCCGCCGTCCACATGTCGGGACGGCGGCTTTTCCGTCAACGAACTTTCAACAAAGTGTTGACGTCATGTCGGGGGAAGGCGTTAGCTGTCCGCAGCCCGTCAGACGTACCTCGCAGAACAGCCACGGAGGCTCCCGTGTCCTCGACTTCCGTACCGGGCCTCGCCCGGTTCAACACCTCGGCGGACAGTGAGGCCCAGGCCGTGCTGCACGAGGTGTGCGCGAGCTCGGCATGGGGGAGCAAGCTGCTCGCCCAGCGCCCGTACGCCACCGCGGAAGCCCTCTTCGCCGCCAGTGACGCCGCCATGGCCGAGCTGACCGCGGACGATCTGGCCGAAGCGATGGCCGGGCACCCGCCCATCGGCCGTCCCAGGCCCGGCGACCCGACCTCCTCCCGGGAGCAGAGCGGGATGGCCGGTGCCACCGTGGAACTCAAGGCCGAGATGCTCGAACTCAACCTGGCCTACCAGGACAGGTTCGGCCATGTGTTCCTGATCTGCGCCACCGGCCGCACCGGTGAGCAGATGAGGGACGCCGTCCGTGAGCGGATCGACAACTCGCCGGAGCAGGAGCGGGAGATCGTCCGCACCGAGCTGGGCAAGATCAACCGCATCCGGCTGGCCCGCCTCGTGGAGGAAGAGAACCGATGAGCACCGAGACCACAGCGTCGGTGTCCACGCACATCCTGGACACCAGCATCGGCCGCCCCGCCGAGGGCGTCGCCATCTCCCTGTCGGCCCGCGAGGGATCCGGCGCGGAGTGGGTGGCGCTGGGTGGATCCGCGACCGACGCGGACGGGCGCTGCAAGGACCTGCCGGCGCTGCCGGAGGGCACGACCCACGTACGGCTCGACTTCGAGACCGAGGCGTACTTCGCGAAAAAGCAAGCCGATGCGCAGCAGGACGCCCCCGCGAATCGGGACAGCGGTGCGGCCGGAGTGTTCTTCCCCGAGGTGGCGATCACCTTCGCCGTCGTACCGGGCGAGCACTACCACGTACCGCTGCTGCTCAACCCGTTCGGCTACTCCGTTTACCGAGGGAGCTAGCAGACATGCCCACGATTCTCGGCCAGAACCAGTACGGCAAAGCAGAGAACCGCGTCGTCAGGATCACGCGGGACGGCGACACCCACCACATCAAGGACCTCAACGTCTCCGTCGCGCTCTCCGGGGACATGGACGATGTCCACTACTCCGGCTCGAACGCCAACGTCCTGCCGACCGACACCACCAAGAACACGGTGTACGCGTTCGCCAAGGAGTACGGCATCGAGTCCGCCGAGCAGTTCGGCATCCACCTCGCCCGTCACTTCGTGACCTCCCAGGAGCCGATCCACCAGGCGCGCATCCGCATCGAGGAGTACGCCTGGGAGCGCATCGCGACCTCCGACGCCAACTCCAGGTTCATCGGCGCCGACGAGGTCAAGCACTCCTTCGTCCGCAAGGGCCAGGAGACCCGGGTCACCCAGATCACCTACGACGGCGAGTCCTGGGAGGTCGTCTCCGGGCTCAAGGACCTGATCGTCATGAACTCGACGAACTCCGAGTTCTGGGGCTACGTCAAGGACAAGTACACGACGTTGCAGGAGGCGTACGACCGCATCCTGGCCACCCAGGTCTCCGGCCGCTGGCGGTTCAACTGGACCGACGACGAGCAGAAGATGCCGAACTGGGAGAAGTCCTACGAGCAGGTCAGGAAGCACATGCTCCAGGCCTTCGCCGAGACGTACTCCCTGTCGCTGCAGCAGACGCTGTACCAGATGGGCTCACGCATCATCAACAACCGCGCGGAGATCGACGAGGTCCGCTTCTCCCTGCCGAACAAGCACCACTTCCTCGTCGACCTGGAGCCGTTCGGCCTCAAGAACGACAACGAGGTCTACTTCGCCGCCGACCGCCCGTACGGCCTGATCGAGGCCACGATCCTGCGGGACGGCGTCGAGCCGCGCATCCCGGTCGAAACGACCAACCTCTGACACGGGACCGGTACGGCCCCGCCCGCCCCGACCGGGCGGGTCCGCACCGGACCGGAGGGACCAGGTGGTTTCCTTGACACCCGCACGGACACGTTCACGGACACCCGCGTGGATGCGTTCGCGGACACCCGCCGCGCGGACACGTTCGAGGACACCCGCGCGGAGGCGCGCACGCCGTGCGGGAGCAGCCGCGGCGGTCCTGCTCGACCGGTCCTCCCGCGTGTCCCTCCTCCAGAGCGCCCACCCGGCCCTGTATCTGTTCTCCGATCTGTCCTTCCATCCTTTCGGCACCCACAGTCACGCCGCTGTGGCACTCAAATCTCCCAGGGTCCTGCCGTGCCCTCACCGCCACTGAGAGACAAAGGACGCACCGCCATGGCAGCACCGGCAGCAGCCCCGCGCATCGTCATCGAGAACTGTGCGATCGCGACCGTGGACGCCGACGACACCGAGTACGTCTCGGGCCACATCGTCGTCGCCGGCAACCGGATCGAGTCGATCGGCGCAGGCAAGGCACCCGAGAACCTGGAGAACGTGGTCCGCCGCGTCGACGGCACCGGCCACCTCGCCACCCCGGGCCTGGTCAACACGCACCACCACTTCTACCAGTGGATCACCCGCGGGCTGGCCACCGACCACAACCTCTTCAACTGGCTCGTCGCCCTCTACCCGACCTGGGCGCGCATCGACGAGCAGATGACGTACGCCGCCGCGCAGGGCTCCCTCGCGATGATGGCGCGCGGCGGGGTCACCACCGCGATGGACCACCACTACGTCTTCCCGAGGAACTCCGGCGATCTCTCCGGCTCCATCATCCGGGCCGCCTCAGAGCTCGGTGTCCGCTTCACCCTGGCCCGTGGATCGATGGACCGCAGCGAGAAGGACGGCGGACTGCCGCCGGACTTCGCCGTCGAGACCCTCGAAGGCGCCCTGGCCGCCACCGAGGAGACCGTCGACCGGTACCACGACGCCTCCTTCGACTCGATGACGCAGATCGCGGTCGCCCCCTGCTCACCGTTCTCGGTCTCCACCGAACTGCTCAAGCAGGGCGCGGAACTGGCCCGGCGCAAGGGCGTACGTCTCCACACCCACGGCAGCGAGACCGTGGAGGAGGAGAAGTTCTGCCACGAGCTGTTCGGCATGGGCCCGACCGACTACTTCGAGTCGACCGGCTGGCTCGGCGAGGACGTGTGGATGGCGCACTGCGTCCACATGAACGACTCCGACATCGAGGCCTTCGCCCGCACGAAGACCGGTGTCGCGCACTGCCCGTCCTCCAACGCCCGCCTCGCCGCGGGCATCGCCCGCGTCCCCGACATGCTGGCGGCCGGCGTCCCGGTCGGCCTCGGCGTCGACGGCACCGCTTCCAACGAGTCCGGCGAGCTGCACACCGAGCTGCGCAACGCCCTGCTCATCAACCGCCTCAACCCCGCGCACCGCGAGGCCGCGCTGAATGCGCGTCAGGCCCTGCGCCTCGGCACCTACGGTGGAGCGCAGGTCCTCGGCCGCGCCTCGCAGATCGGCTCGCTGGAGCCGGGCAAGCTCGCCGACCTGGTGCTCTGGAAGCTGGACACGCTGGCCCACGCCTCCATCGCCGACCCGGTGACCGCCCTCGTCCTCGGCGCGGCGGCCCCGGTCACCCTCTCCCTCGTCAACGGCGAGCCGGTCGTCGAGAACAGCCGGCTGCTCAACGTCGACGAGGACGCCATCGCCCGCTCCACGCGGGACGAGGCCCAGCGCCTCGCGCGGATCACCGCGCAGGCCTGACAACCCCCGGTAGTCCGGTCGAGGGGGACGGCCCTCGACCGGCGGCCGTGCACCCGAGCGGGGTGCATGGCAGCTGTCACCGGGGGGGGGGGGGGGCCCCCCCCCCCCCCCCCCCCCCCCCCCCCCCGCGGGGGCCCCCCCCCCCCCCCCCCCGACCCCCCCCCCCCCCCCCCGCAACCCCCCCGCCCCAAAACCCCGGGGGC
>NZ_JBIVUF010000027.1:0-61836 GCF_044757085.1 Streptomyces sp. NPDC091376
CACCCCCCAGGTCATCCGTTCGACAGGGGGGACCAGCCATGCCGGGCCCGGAGGCCAGCGGCCCTCTTGCAGGACCGCGAAGAAGATAACGGGGGAGGTTCGACGTCGTCGCGTGACCTCAGTGACCGACACCGGCATACGCGAGGTCATCGTCATCGACTCCGGCCGCGCCGGATTCACCGCCGCCCTCTACACCACCCGCGCCAGAGTTCAAGCCGCTCCTCTTCGGCAGCGCCATCTTCGTCGGCGGTGCGCTCACCACCACAACCGAGGTCGAGAACTTCCCCGGCTTCCCCGAGCGCACTTGACGGGGCTGAAGCGCACCATGACCCCGTCAAGGTGCGCCATATGGTCCGCTGACGTGCGCGCTTTCCCTCCCTTCGCGGGCCGATGCCCGCACGGCCGCGTTTATCCAACGGCCCTGTCGGCGGCAGCCTGTGCTCGTGCCTATGTTCCGGGTCCCGACCAATGACAGGTTCCACGGTGCCGTCGTGGGCAGGACAGCACCGTCGAGGGGCGCGGCCGTCCCAGGTGGCGTAGTGCAGTCGTGACGAGCGTGTGGGGCCAGACGGCGTGTGCCCAGCGTTCCCCCTTCACGCGCCTCAGGCACCCCGCCCAGCCGGGGGCTCTCGCTGGCGGTTCTCAGTCGAAGATTGCGTACAGGTCCTTCATCAGGGCCGCGGGACCGCTCCGCGGGACCGCTTGCGGCTCCACGGCGGCTGGCAGGCCCACGCCGACATAACGTGCCGGGGCCAGCGCGTACTCATGCTCGCGCACAGTCGCCACATCCGCCGAGAAGCAGAAGCCGGACTCGTCTTGGTAGGCCAGGTTTGCTTCCTGCGCTGATGCCGTGCCTCGCCAGGCGTGGTAGGTGCCAGCGATTTTTGCGAGGTCGGCTTCTGTCAGATTCCGCTCGGTCCGGTCAACCATCTCGCCCATTCCGCGGGCGTCGATGAAAAGGGTTGTGCCGCGCCGGTCGTCCAGGCGTTTCGCGCCCTGGGGGGACTTGTCTTTGGTCAGGAACCACAGGCAGGCCGGGATCTGGGTCGTCCGGAAGAGTTGGGGCGGCAATGCAACCATGCAGGCGACCAGGTCAGCTTCCACCATCGCCTGGCGGATCTCAGCCTCGACTCTGGGCGAGGAGTGTGAGCCGTTGGCGAGGACGACGGCGGCCGTCCCACGGTCGGACAGTTTCGAGACGGCGTGCTGGAGCCACGCGAAGTTGGCGTTGTTCCTCGGAGGAACCCCGTACTGCCAACGGACGTCGCTCTCGTCCCGCGCCCAGTCCCTCATGTTGAACGGCGGGTTGGCCATCACAAAGTCGGCCTTGAGGTCCGGGTGCTTGTCGTCGGCCAAGGTATCGCCCCAACGGGCGGCCAGGTTGGCGTCGATGCCGTGGATGGCGAGGTTCATCTTGGCCAGGCGCCAGGTGCGCTCGTTGACCTCTTGGCCGTAGACCGCGATGTCGGCCTTGTGGCCGCGGCCCTCGTGTGCCTCGATGAACTTGCTCGCCTGTACGAGCATGCCGCCTGTGCCGCAGGCCGGGTCGTACACGTGCCCGTTGTACGGCTCCAGAATCTCCACGATCAGCCGGACCACTGATTGAGGGGTGTAGAACTCGCCACCCTTCTTGCCCTCCGCGCGCGCGAAGTTGTTGAGGAAGTACTCATACACGTCGCCCAGCACGACCTGGGCCGGCTTGTCCTCGGTGCTGCCGAAGCGCGCGTCGGTGATGAGGTCGAAGAGTTCAGCCACGCGCTGTTGGCTGGCGTCATCGCGGTTGAAGACCTTGGGGAGAACGCCCGCCAGAGAGGCGTTCTCCCGCATGACCGTGTCCATCGCCTCGTCGAGGAGCTTGCCCACACCCTGGCTCTTAGCGTTCGCGGCGATCCAGGACCAACGGGCGGTCACCGGTACCCAGAAGACGTGGGCGCCGGTGTACTCGTCGCGGTCCTCCAGGAAGACGCCGATTCGGTCGTCCGAGACGCCGTCCTCGGCAAGCTCCTTGGCGAGCTTGTTCCGGTGCTCGTCGAACGCGTCGGAGACGAACTTTAGGAAGATCAGCCCGAGTATGAACTCCTTGTACTGGGCGGAGTCGACGGAGCCGCGCAGCTTGTCGGCTGCCTTCCAGAGGATCGCCTGGATCTCCTCGGTGGTGGAGGCGCTCAAGTTTCCTCCTGCTCGGTGGACTTCTTCTCGCGCGGTGGCATGCGGTGGACGGCTCCTTCCACAAGTCATTGTCCATGACCGAGGTTTGTGGTGTCTCGCGAGCGTTGTACCGTACGGCGACCTACTGTTTTTCTCATTGTCTTGAACCGGGGGCGGGGCGAAGGTGTCGACTATCGGACTGGCCGCAGCCATCGAGGAGCTGCGCCAAGAGCTGTACGAGGCGCAGCAGCTTGGCGTCAACCAGCAGTTCGCCTTCGGCGTCGAGGAGGCCGAGCTGGAGCTGCAGCTGGAGCTGCGCAAGTCTGCCAAAGGGGACGGCAAGCTTTCCTTCGGCGTAGTTGTCGTCGGCGCGGGGGGCGAGCAAACCACCGTCCGTACCCACAAGCTGGTGCTGAAGCTGTCGGTCAAGGACCGGGCCCTCGGAGGCGCGCGCCCCGAGATCGGCGACGACGAGTTCGGGTCGCTGGACGAGGAGTGACGTGGATCGCCGCAGACTGGCTCTGATCCGCAGCGGGGGCACCGGTGAGGGTCGCCTCACCGTCGGCTCCGGCTATCTGATCGCCCCGCGGCTCGTACTGACCGCCCGCCATGTGCTGGAGGACCGCGACACGGGAACGCTGTGGCCGGTCATCACCGTACGCGTAGGCCACCACCTCGACGGCGAGACGACGCGCGCGGACGCGGAGCTGCTCTGGGCCCACCCGGACGGACTGGACGTCGCACTGCTGCGCATCGACCGCAAGATCGATCCGCCCGGCTCCGTCCGCTGGGGCTGCCCAGCGGGCACCGCGCCGCTGCCGTACGAGGGCCTCGGCTATCCCTGGGCCGCCAAAGGGGAGACCCGGGCCCCGGAGCACCTGCGCGGTGTCCTGCCGGTCCTCTCCGGAGGCAAGGACCGCTACGTCCTCGACCAGGGACCGGCCCCCACCGCCCGTACCGACGGCGGGAACGCCTGGGGCGGGGCCTCGGGCACGGCGATCTTCTGCGGCGGCCACCTCGTCGGCGTCGTGACCGAGGAGGACCACGCCTACGGAGCCCGTCGGCTGATCGCCCTGCCGGTGTCCTCCTTCGCCGGGGACGGCGGCTTCGTGTCCCACGTCGAGGAACAAACCGGTCGGTCTCCCGAGCTGAGTGCGATCGGCGCGTCCCTGCCCGAGGCCGGGCCCGCCGCCGAGCGCACGCCCGCTGAGCGCGAACTGGAGACGCTGCTTGCGCCGTTGTTCTCGCACCCCGGCGTCCGTGTCGACCACGCCCGGGCCCTGGCGCGCGAACTGGGCTACGAGGCCGAGGGGTATGAGCCCACTGCTGCCGACCTCGTGGCGCTCCTCATGGCCCATCCCCGAGCACTCGCGTCTCTCGGCGAAGCCCTCGCGAGCAGCGCGCAGGGGACGGCCCGCGCCGCTCTGACTCGTCTGTTCTCGTGGGCCAGGGGACTCGACTGCGGGTCGCTGCTCTCCGTGAACGAGTACGACGCCCTGACCGGCCTGCTGCGCCGGCTCTGCGAGAAGCAGCCGGCGCTGCTGCCCCGAACAGCCGGTGAGGCGCTGCGGTACGTCGTACTTCCGGAGATCCTCACCCGTCCGCAGCTCAGCGCGGACGATGTCTGCGGCGTGGTCGAGAGCTTGGAGGATCTGTCCGACGGTGTGAGCGGTCCCGAGGATGCCCCGCCGGTGCCGGCGCTACTGCGGCTCGTCGAGTACGTGGCGGCGGCCGCGGGCGACGGGCTGGGCGACGACCTGCGCGCGTGGTCGGGGAAGACCGCCCGGCGGCTCGGTATCCACGCCGGGGCCTTGGGCGAGCGGCGTGCGGACGCCGCCCAGTGGGCGAAGCGCGCAGCGTCGCCGGTGTCGCGGGTCGTGATGGATTTGGCACACGACCCCGCCGCGGGAGACGACCGGTACCGGGTCCGGATTCTGCTCGTCCGCGACGACGGTTCGTACCGTGTGCTCAAGGAGGCGGAGTCGGAGCCCAAGACCCCGCGGGAGGCGGCGAGCACCCTGAGCGAGGCGGTCTTCGCCGCGGCCCAGGAGCCGGGGCAAGGCGACCATGTGCCGTGGGTGACCGTCGTGGTCGACCGGGCGGGGCTCGACTTGGCCGTCGACGAATGGGAGCCCGGAGCGCTCGACGACATTCTTCCGGCGTGGCCAATCGGAGCGGACTACCGCGTCTCCCTGAGCTGCCCGGAACTCAGTGACCAGAGGCCGGAACGCGAAGGCGACCAGGAGCGCCGGTGGAAGAACGGACGCGCGTCGGTGCTCGTCACCGGCCGGACGTCCGGCGACGCCAGGCAGCTCGTGAATCTGCTGAAGACTGAGCATCGTGATACCGCGCGGGTCGTTCTCCACGGCCCCGCCAACGAGCGTCGGTCCTGGTTACTGAAATGTCTCGTCCTGGGCGTCCCGGTCGTGCTGTGGGACCGTGAGGCCATTGGCTACGAGGACGCAGGGAGACTGGAGATCCTGGCTCCCGCCGGCGACCTGGAGGGACTTCCCGAGCGGGTCCGGGGCTTCCGGAGCGACTCGGCAGCTTGCCCGGCGGAGCGGCGGGCACGGCCCTCCCTCGTGTGGGAACCGGAAGGTCGTCTCCCGCAGACTGAGTCGCTTCAACTGAGTGACCCTTGGAGAGGATCGCACGCGTCATGACCACCTCAGAGCCCCTGGCCGGTACAAGCCCTCGGCTTTCATCCTCCGACGGCGGAGGCGACGACTGGTGGCTGTTCCGCGGAGACGGCGAGCGCCGTGAGGTACCGTTCCCCGCTGCACCCCCGTGGCGCCGGTTCGACCGGCAGGAGACCGTGACCGGTGACAGGGTTCCGTACCCGCGGCCCTACCTCATCGGCCCCGACGAGGTGGAGGTGGTGAACGCGGCACTCCACCTGCGCCGGCCCCTCCTGGTGACCGGGCAGCCCGGCACGGGCAAGTCCTCGTTGGCCCACGCCATCGCTCACGAACTCGCGCTCGGCCGTGTCCTGCAGTGGCCGGTGAACAGCCGCTCAACTCTTCAGGATGCCCTTTACCTCTATGACGCCGTCGGCCGGCTGCGCGAGGCGACCCTGCGGCGCGACGCGGACGGCACCGAACCGGACATCGGCCAGTACATCCGGCTCGGCCCTCTGGGCAACGCGCTTGTGCCCCGGGAGCGCCCCCGCGTGCTGCTCATCGACGAGCTGGACAAGGGTGACGTCGACCTACCCAACGACCTGCTGACCGTCTTCGAGGAGGGAGAGTTCGCCATCTCCGAACTCACCCGGCTGCCCGCGAGCCACGCACCGGTACACGTTCGAACCGACGACCTGGATGAGACCGCCCCGGTCACGCGCGGCCGCGTCCGCTGCCGTGAGTTCCCGGTTGTAGTCATCACCAGCAACGGCGAACGGGAATTCCCGCCCGCCTTCCTGCGGCGCTGCGTTCGCCTCGATCTCCCCGAGCCCAACGAGCGGCGGCTTCGGGAGATCGTCGCCGCGCACCTCGGTCCCGACGCCCTGGACGACACCGACGACCTGCTGCGGGAGTTCCTCGAACGCCGCGCCGAGGGCGAACTGGCCACCGATCAGCTGCTCAACGCCGTCTTCCTCCGCAAGGGTGGCGTGAACCTCGACGCGGCCTCCCTCCTCCAGGGCGTCCTGCACCGTCTCGGCGGAGCCGTGTGACGCCGTGATCTCGCGCGTGACGAAGGTCCTGGCCGAGAGCGGGGTGGAGCTCTCTCTGGAGGAACTCCTTGACGCCATGTGGCTCGCCGGGAAGCTGCCTCGGGACTCCGGGCCCCTGGTGCGCTCCCTCGGCGTGGCCGCTGCGAGCTCGGAGCGGCACGGCGAGCCCCACCACGACGGGTTGACGGTGACGGCGCCGGAGACCGCGGAGCCTGCACCAGAGCCGACCGCTGCGGAGTCCACGAAGAAGCGGTCCGCACGCCCGCTTCTGGCCTCGACGCAGCCCAGTCCCGACGAAGACGCGCCAGCGCTCGCGGGCCTGTCACCGGCGTTCGCAGTCCGCACCCCGGACAGCAGCACCCTCGGCGCCGGGCAACTCCGGCTCGGCAAGTCCCTCCGGCCGCTGCGGCAGCGCTTCCCCGACCGGCGCCAGCAGGAACTCGACGTCACACGAACCGTCGCTGCCATCGCCGAGACGGGCGTGCCCGAGACCGTCGCCCGTGCGGTGCGCACCCGCTGGCTGTCCCTGGCCCTCGTGGTTGACGACGGCGTCTCCATGGTCCTCTGGCAGCGGCTCGCCGCCGACGTCCGGGTACTGATGGAACGTGCCGGGGCCTTCCGAGACGTGCGTGTGTACGGACTCGACACGCGCAGCGACACTCCGTCTCTGCGGACCACCCCCTACCGCCACCGCGGCCGGCTCTTATCGCCGAGGGCCCTGTGCGACCTAACCGGCAACACCCTCGTCCTGGTCGTCAGCGACGGTGTGGGCGAAGCCTGGCGGGACGGCGGGATGCGCCGGGTGACGGACCGTTGGGGACGTTGCGGTCCCATCGCGATCGTCCAGGCACTGCCGTCCCGGCTCTGGGCGAGCACCGGCATCGGCGCACGGCGCTGGCAGGTCACCACCCATCGCCGCGGCGGCCCCACCCGCGCCTGGCACGTCGCCGACCCTGACCTGCCGCCGGACCTGCTCCGCTTCGACTCCGTACCCGTCCCGGTCCTCGCGCCGACCCCTGCGGCCGTCGCCGACTGGGCGTCGCTCGTCGCC
The DNA here is from genome assembly GCF_044757085.1 of Streptomyces sp. NPDC091376. NCBI lineage: Bacteria > Bacillati > Actinomycetota > Actinomycetes > Kitasatosporales > Streptomycetaceae > Streptomyces > Streptomyces sp. NPDC091376. The sequence continues at coordinate 6,870 of NZ_JBIVUF010000027.1, forward strand.
TCACCCGGCGGCACAGCGCTCCTCCCGCTGTGGGACGCCGGCCGTCCCGGCTCCAGCCGGACCGTAGCCGACGCCCGGGACGGCGACGCCGCCGAAGCGGTACTCCGCTTCAGGGAGGCCGCGTCCGCCGAGGCGTATCGGCTCGCGGCCCACGTGGCGGCCGTCGCCCCCGTCACGCCGCCCGTGATGCGCCTGGTACAGGCCGCCCTCGGGCCGCCGACAGACATCGGACACCTCATGGAGGTGTTCCTAGGGGGCTTGATGCACGAGCTCGACGCCGACGGTGTGGACCGGCTGCCGCACCACCGACGGTACGACTTCACAGACGGCGCCCGGCGCGTTCTCCTCAGCGCCGTCTCCCCGAGGGAATTGCTGCGCACCGCCGAGGCTGTGACGCAGCGCATTGAGGCCGCCGTCGGCCGCGCCCCGGTCTTCCCGGCGTGGGTCGGGCACCCGGACGGCGCGGCCGTCATCGACGACACTGGGCGCTCCTTCGGCTGGCTACGGGAGCAGGCGCTAACGCGGCTCGGCATCCCGTCCGCCGACGCAAGGCCGGTGGCGCCCATGCCGAAAACCCCTGTCCCCGTGGGCGAGACCGGGGATTCCACCGAGCCCCGGGACTCCGCAGCCGCCGGGACTGATGAGGCGTACGACGACGCGCCGGGTGAGACCCTGCCAGCCGGCTGGGTGGAGCTCCTGCCGGAGGACCCGGTACGGCTCGGTCGATTCCGTCTCCGTGCACGCAGTGCCCACGGTTGGCCTCACCTGACGATGTACCTGGCCGAGGACGATGACGGCACCGTCGCCACGGTCCGGGCGCCGGTCATGCTGCATACCGGCGACCCGGGAACCGCGCGGGACCTCGTCCGGACGGAAGCCGAGTGCCTGACGCGGATGCAGGGCACGCATGCCCCCGCACTCCTCGGTGTGGCGGCGCCCACCACAGGGGAGCTGCCATGGGTCGCGGCGAGCTGCGTCCACCGCAGCGCAGACGCCCCGTCCTCACCGCCCGCACCGAACCTGCGCGCCGTCCTCGACGAACACGGGGGAACGGTCCCGGAGGAGCTTTTCTTGCGGATCGGGCTGGGCCTGACGGAGGCCGTTGCCTTCGCCCACTCTCGGGGGCTCGTGCACGGCTCGCTCTCACCCCTGGCCGTTCTCGTGACCGACCGCGACGTCTGGCTGGTCGGCTGGGCGACCGCGACGATCGACGGAGTCGACAGTGCTCACCGCGACGTGCTGCCCCTCAGCGACACCTACCTAGAGGCGGACGACGACGAGCGCTCGCTCACGCCGCAGAGCGATGTGTACGCCGTCGGTGCACTGCTGCTGGCCTTCCTCTCGGGACGGTGGAGCGACCCCAGGGCCGACAACTCGGGACATGGTCCCTTGACCAACCTTGGGATCATCCCGGTGCTCCTGCGGACTCTTTGGCGTTGCTTGGAGCATGACCCCGTCCGCAGACCCTCCGCCGCCGCCCTGGCCGAGGCGTTCGCCCTTGCGTCCGGAGGCCCGACGGCCGACCGAGCGTCGGAGGAGGTCGTCGCTGAGGACGTCCGGCGGGTTCGGGATCTGGCGGGGCGGGACATCGGCACCTACGGACTGGAATTCGCTCGTCTTCTCCTGACGTTCTCGAACCAACTGGCCTCCGTGGGGCAGCGGGAGGAGTCGCTCGCTGCGGCCCTGGAGAGCGTGGAGGTGTACCGAGAGCTGCTGTCGGTAGGGGGTAACTCCGCCTCCGTCCCCTTCTCGTCTGGTCTCGCCGAGGCCCTCAGTAATCTTTCCGTGCGACTGGGCGAAGCCGGCCGGGCGGGGGAGAGTCTCGACGCGGTCTCCGAAGCGGAGACGCTGTACCGGGAGCTGAGTCACCGGGACTTCGGCGTCTTCGGCGCGGGCCACGCCATGACCCTGAACAACCAGTCCAACCGCTTGGCGGAGGCAGGTCGGTACCGTGAGGCACTCCAGGCTATCGAGGAGGCTGTTCTCATCGGGCGTCGAAGGGCCGAGCTGGGTGAGCCGGCGGTTGGGGGCGATCTGGCGAGGAGTCTCACGAACCTGGGCAGCCGCCTGGGCGACCTGGGACGGCAGGGCGAGGCTCGGACGGCCGTCGCCGAGGCTACCCAGATCTACGGCGCCCTGCCTCCGGAGGAGGCGCGGCGCGTCTGGACGGACCACGCCATGAGCCTGATCAATTTCGCCGTCCTGCTCGGCGACGAGGGACGTCACGACGACGCCCTGAGTGTGGTTGGCGCGAGCTTCGCCGTGCTGGACCAGTACGGAGACGAACGGTCGCGGGCTGTGTTCGAGATTCAGGAGTGGTCCCGGCGCATCAGGAGCTGGCTGGAGGGCCCCGCCGCGCGGGCACCCGGTCAGTAGTCGGCAGCCCGGCGGAGAAGTTGGTGACCAGGTGTGTGCTCGATGCGCCGCGGTCCGACGCCTGCACCGCCCCGGGTTGGCGCTCATCTAGCACCTGGCGCAGCGAATCGGCACCCGGCTAGTCAGCACCACTGCGCCCCGGTCAGCCCAGGCCCATGGCTCCCGAAAAGGCATCGAGAGCTCGCATCCTTAGTTGCCCCGGCGTGGGCTGATGGCCGACTGGTTCTGGGGACAAAAGACAAGAACGGCGGGGCCGCGCGTAGCGCGCTGGCTGCACGACGAGGCCCCGCCGCAGCAAGCCGGCGGGGCGTCGTCGTATCAGGTCTCCGTCTACGCAGGACCCCCCGCCGGAGCATCATTCCTTACGAACGTCCATTCCGAAAAAGGGGTGTGCCTCTAACCCATGTAGCCCCGGCGATTGCGGCGCTGCCCATCGGTCGTGGAGCCCATGCCGCTCTGGGTACTTGGTCTGCAGATCAGACCGTTCGGCTCCGACGCTGCGCCTGCACCCCCGGGGCGCGACAGAACGGCAGCGACGCCGCAGTTCCCGGTTTCCGACTGCCGGACAGGCACGAGGGTTAGTCACCGCGGCCCTTGGCGAAGGTCGTTGAGGGCGACTTCGAGCAGGTGGTAGCGCACGCGTTCTTGTTCGAGTCGCACGTTGGGGCCGAACTCACCGTTCGCGAGGCTGGCGTAGACGTCGGCTTCGTCCGGGGTGAGCGTGCCGAGAGGCTGGTGGGTGGGGGCGTCCTCCTTCACCCATTGGCCGCGGTGCTCCAGGAGAGTGCTCCGGTCCATCAGGATGGACTGCGTGTGCGGGAAGGCCCGATGCAGCCGGTCGAGGATGGTGAAACCGTGAGTGTCCAGGTCGCCCCAGTACACAAGGCGTACATCGTGCAGCCAGGTCAGGGCGGACAGTTGGGTGACGGCGTAGCCGCCGCCGTGGATCACGATGCTGTGGGGCTGGTCGGGGAAGGCGAGGTAGGTGGTTTCGTTCTCGATGACGTACACGGTCGTGATGCCGGGCGGCGGCGAGGTGAACTCATCCGCGCGGACCGTGAGTTCGCTGAAGCCCCCCAGCGACTCGCCGCCGAGCAGCCGGAATCGCAGGTAGGCGGGCTTGCGCAGGAAACGGAAGCGGGCTGCGAAGTCAGTGCGCGCGGCCTCGGCGTCGATGCGGTCGTCGGGAAGGCACTGTTCGAGCAGGGTGGTCAGGATGGCGCGGTGGCGTTCGATGAACTTGGTGTCCACCCCAGGTACGTCGAGCTGGCGCAGGTAGACGGCTGGTCCACGGTAGTCGGTGATCCAGCGGATCGTGCCCTCCAGGCGGGGCCAGTCGGCCTCCCGTTGGAGGACCTGCATGGGGTGGGCGACCATCCAGTCGATGAGCGCGGGCAGCCTTTCCTGGGTGGAGGCCAGCAGGGCTTGGTAGCGGGCGACCGTGGGGGTGACGCCGAGTAGGCGCCAGAGGTCGTCGCGGTCGTCGATCCAGACGCGGGCGGGGATGTTGTTCACGCCAGCCAGGCGTCCGCCGAGCCGGCGGTATTCGATGCGCAGGTGCCGGTGTGCGCTGGGCGCCCACGATTCGGTCCAGGCGAGGACGTCGTCGTAGTGGCGGGTGATGTCGCCGGCTTTGGGGCCGCGTAGGGGGATCTCGACGGGTTCCCAGGGTGCCCCGTCGGCGACTTGGGTGAGGTAGGTACCCGTGTTCCAGCGTTTGCGGAGGCGTTCGAGGACGGCCTGCGGCGTAGTCCAGTTGGAGCTTTGATGCGTCGTCATCTCAGTCTCCCTGCCCGGCGGCGGGCTGCAGGCCGGCCAGGGTGTGGGCGAGGCGTTCATGGCGGTACTGGGCGATGGTCAGGGTGCGTAGGCGGGAGTGGTGTCCGCTGGGGTTGTCGACGAAGCCGACTGCGGACACGTAGGGCTCGATGACGTGGATCTTCTGCAGCGGGGTGACGATGAGGAGTTGCAGGCCCAGGCGCTTGAAGAGGTCCAGGGCGAAGCGGGCGGATTCCTCCGAGCCGCGTCCGAAGGCTTCATCGACGACCACGAAGCGGAAGGTACGGCTCCTGCTGTGGGTGGTGTCGAGCTTGAACTGGTAGGCGAGAGAGGCGGCCAGGATGGTGTACGCGAGCTTCTCCTTCTGTCCGCCGGACTTGCCGCCGGAATCGGAGTACACCTCGTACTCGGAGTCGTCCTCGCGGCGTCGTTCGCTAGCGCTGAAGACGAACCAGTACCGCACGTCGGTGACGCGCTTGGTCCAGCCGCGGTCGCTGTCCGCGTAGCCTTCGCGGCCCTTGAAGCGTTCGATTAGGCGCTGGACCTGGTGGAACTTCTCCTCGGAGTACAGGTCGGAGTCATCGCCGGATAGGACGTCGTCGGTACAGGCGCGCAGTTCCGCGGTGAACTCGCGGATCTCGGTGTTGGGCGTCTGCTCGGGCTTGAGCATGATGTAGCGGCCCGGGTTGTAGTCAATGCCGGCCAGCGACTCGTTGATGGTGTTGATGCGGTCGCCGATCTCGTCGGCCCAGATGTTCAACTGGGCGTGGAATCCAGCGATTTCGCGGATCACGTTGGTCTTCAAGTAGGTGCGGAACTGGTCCTGGAAGCGCGGCAGGTCGTCGGCGACGAGCTGCTGGTGCAGGGCACGGTAGCCAGGGGCGGAGGCAACGGAGGCGTCGAGTTCGCTGGTCTCGACCTGATAGGTGGTGCGGAAGGAGCTCATCTGGGCGGCGATCGTCTGGGCGAGGCGGGTCTGCTCCTTGGCCCAGCGGTGCTGGTGCGCCGTCATCTCCTCGCGCAGCCGGGTTTCGGTCTGCGCGCACTCCTGCGCGGTCCGGCACGCCAGGCGGGCGGTGGTCAAGCGCTGTTCGAGGGCCGGAAAGTGCGACTGTGCAGCGCCGGCGGCCGGTTCGTCGAGTACCACGCGGGTCTCGTCGCGGGCGCGTTCAGCTGCGTCGCGCTCGCCGTCGACCCGTCCCCAGCTCTGGCTGGCCTTCTCGTAGGCGGCTCCCTGTTCGGTGATTTCGTCGGCGATCTCGGTGAGGCGGCGGGTGAGTTCGTCCAGGTCGTTGGAGGCGGCTTGCAGGCGCTGCTTCTCCGCGGTCAGCTCGGTGATGCGCCGTACCGCGGACGGCCAGTCGATCTCGCTGTAGTCCACCATCGCCGTCAGCCGGTCGAGGACCTTGTCACGGCTGATGGCGTCCTCGTATGCAGCTCCCAACCCGCGTTTTTTCTTCTCCATCTCGCGCTGGGCGCCATGGACTCGTCCCGCCTGATCCAGGAGGGCATCGATCTTCGCCTGGTTCGTCCAGCCGAGCACATACGTGCTGCGGTCGTCGATGCGGGTGGTGTCGTTCTTCTCGTGGCGGCCCCGCGTTCCCTTGATCAACCCCTGTGCGGTAATGGCTAGTTCGGCGTGCCGGAAGTCCTGCATCGTCGGCACGCAGGCGTGGGAGGCACGGCGTTCGAGCTCGCCGGCCAGCCACGGGGCGAACGGCGAGTCCTCGCGCACTTCGAGCTTGGTGAACAGCGCCGTGGACGCACCGGTGGGCAGGCGCCGCGGCGGGAGCTTGTCCGGGACGCGGAAGTAGACCAGCTTCGTCCCCAGGTGGTGGTCGTTGATCCAGTCGGAGACGCGAGCGTACTGATCGCCGGGGACCAGGAGGGACACGGCGAAGCCGCGCAGCAGCCGCTCGGCGGCTCCGGCCCACGCCTGTTCCTCGTCTCGGACCTGAATGAGTTCGCCGGCGAAGGGCAGGGCACTGTCCTCGATGCCGAGTTCGCGGCTCAGACGGGCGCGTACCTCCAGCTGCTTGCGGGGGATGTTGCTGCGGCGCGAGCGCAGACTGATCAGGTCTGCGTTGAGGTCCTCGGCCCGCTGCTTCAGCTGTGCGGCCTCGACTGCGAGCGTCTCCAGGGCCGTGCGCGTCTCCTGTGTCGTCGCGGCGACGTCGTGCTGGGCCCGGGCGATCTCCTCAAGGCGGTCGGTGAACTGCGCCTGATCGGTGACCGGGGCAAGCTCTGCCTGCTCCAGCAGGGTTGCGTGCTGGCGGGCACGCTTCTCCTGAGCGGCGCGCTGCTGCTCCGTCTCCTCGATCTGGCGCTCCAGTTCGCCCAGGCGCCCGCCGCCCAGGCCCTCACGCTGCAGTTCCCACCGGCGTTCCTGGTCCCGCAGCCGCTCCAGCTCGTCCTTCGCGGTCTTCTTCTCGCCCTCCAGGCGGGCGAGCATCCGCTCCGCCTCGGCGCGCTGGGCTTCGTGCAGCGCCGACGTGCGCTGGGCGATGAAGTACCGCAAGGCGGCCTGCTGGCCGTCGGCCTCCTCGATGCGTGCGGCCAGGCCCTCATAGGCGTCGCAGTCCTCAAGCAGCGGGGTGAGGGCCTCGATCTGGGCACGGGCCCGCTGAACGGAGTTGTAGGTGGTAGTCAGAGCGTCGAAGTGGCTCACGATGTTGTCCGTCATCGCCGCCGCATCGAACGGTTCGAGCATGTGACTGCGCACGAACTCGTCCAGGCTGCCCACCGACTTCATCGACACCGTCTGATGGAAGAGCTCCAGCGCCTGTTCGGACTCGATGCCCATCCGGCGCCGGAAATCCTTGCTGTATGGCGGGAACGTCTTGTGGACGCGGACATCGCCCGCTTCGAGGCGCTTCTTCAGCGCCCGCACCTCGGTGCCGAAGTCGGCGAAATCTCCGGCGACGGACAGCGTCCGGTCGGCGACGAGGAACAGCCGCTCGGGGCTGGTGGCGTTCCCGTCGGCCAGCCAGAACACCTGCCCCAGCGTGACGGTCGCCGCCAGCGCCGGGTTCGTGAACACGCCCAAGATGACGGAGTAGCTGCCCGGCTTTCGCAGCGCTACTGGCTTGGTCGTCCCAGTGGTCTCGTTGCGTTCGGACTTGTAGTGGCCCAGCACATAGGAGCGCAGGCTGCGCTCGCCGCTCTCCGCACCGGCTGCCTTGTTGTAGGCGATCTTGCGGGCGGGCATGAACAGCGTGGTGATCGCATCCACCAGGGTGGACTTGCCGGAACCGATGTCACCGGTCAGCAGGGCGTTGGCGCCGCCGAGGCCGAACGACCACACGTGCTTGTCGAAGGTGCCCCAGTTGTAGACCTCCATACGCTCCAGTCGGAAGCCTGCCGCAGCCAGGTCGGTGGAGGCACTCGTGTCGGCGGGGACGGGCTGGGCGGGGATCACTGCTACTTCTCCTGGGGGGTGTGGGTGGCGGCGTACTGGGCCAGGTTCGTGTCGAAGTCGGCGAGCCACTGCCCGTCGACGAAGGCTTTGATGATCCGCTGCACCTCGAACAGCTGCTCCTGCCCGCGAGCGCGGCGCAGGAACTGTAGGTCCACCACCTTGTTGATGTGGCCGTCGATCTGGTCGACCAGGCGTGCCTCGTTGCTGCCGGCCGGGAGAAACATGCGGATCATCTCGACGATCTCGTCCCGGGTGATCATCAGGCGGGTGCCATCGGCGCCCGCGTCAAACTCAGCAAGCCTCTTGCGCAGCAGCACGACCAGCAGACTGACGGGGTAGGACAGCGAGCGGCGGGGCATCAGCCGCGGCGGCGCCAGGCGGGGATCGCGGTCATCGTCCTCGTCGTCGGGTTTCGACTGGAGGAAGGCGTAGCCCTCCATCTCGTCGATCACCACGCGCAGCCCCATGACGTCGACGTAGTCCTTCACGCCGGCACTGTGGTGCAGCAGCGCGTCCCAGGCCCGCTCGTGCTGGTCGCGGAAGACCGGGCCCTTGAGTAGCTGGTTGACCGGAAGCGAGAGGGCGTACGGCTGCTGCGGTGTGAGGTTGGCAGGTGTGGTCATCGCCCCTCCTTCGGGCTGGATACCCAGGCGATGCCGGGGCTGGTGCGAGCAAAGGTGACCACGGGCACGGTGGCGACCTGCTGGACGTCGTCCTCGCCGATCCACGTGATCTCTTCTTGGCGGTCGTCGTCGAACACGGTGGTGAACCCGTCGTCCGGTAGCGCGAAGTAGGCGACCAGTTCGGCAAGCCCCTGCTCCAGAGGGTGCTCGCGCAGCGTCTCGGCCAAGGACACCTGCGTGCGCAAGCCCAGGGCGTGGTGCACCGCGGCCGTGAGCCGGGCGGGATCCACATACACCGCCTCGAACAAGGCGTCGGCGGTGAACTCCTCGTCCCCCGCCTCGATGCCGGTACTGTCGATCGGCGCCTTGACCACCGGCGTATACAAGGGCCGCTCCATCGGCAGGGCAATGGCCGGGGCTGCCGCATCGATCTCGGCGACCAGATTCACGCCCGGCACGTCGCGCAGGGCCAGGGCCTGCGTCTCGATCTCGCGCACCAGTTCCAGGACACGGCGGTCTTCCGAGCGCACCTGGTCGTCCAGGAATCGGCGGAGCTGATCCGACAGCTGCCGCACCGTGGCCTGGGTGCGTTCGGCGGCCTCCAGCCAGTCCCGGGGCATGCGACGCATGCGCGGGTCAGGCTCGTCGATGGCTTCCATGGCCTCAACCTCGGCCAGCAGCGTCTTGAGTTCGTCCTGACGGCTCGGGGCGAGCAGGAAGTCGTAGAACGCCTGGAAGGTCCGTCCCTGGTCCGACTCAGCGATGCTCTCGCGGCTGCTCAGCACCTCATCCAGGAGTTCGCCCTTGGCCCCGTCCCACGCGGCGATCTTGCTCCGCAGGTCCCGGTCCAGGTCCCGGAAGTTCGCCTCAACCTCGCGGAAGTCGGCCAGCAGCCCATGCGCCGTCGTTGTCACCTGCTGGTAGCGGTCCCGCAGCGCCGCGCTGTCCAGAACGTCTACCTCGCCGGCCTCAACACGTTCAATTTCCTGGTCGATTTCATGCCGTCGCCGGGAGAGCTCGGCCAGTCGCGCCTCGGGGTCGGTTTCGGTGCCGAACGTCATCTGCCGCAGCAGATCGAAGATCGTATTCAGGCGCGACTCCGTACCGACGAACGAACGCTCTTCCAGCGACCGGACCCACGCGATCGCCTTCTCGACCGCGGCCGTGGCGTCGTAGTGCGGCTCGTCCGAATCCGCCGGGTAATACTTGCGCAGCCAGCCGTTCCCCGGTGCCGACCAGACATCCAGATACGCCTTCGCGGACTTGGGAAACGTGCCCTGCCCGAGCCGGTCATTGAGGGCGAACAACTCATCGTCCAGACGTTCGACAAGCTCCGCACCGGCAATCGAGCGCGCTCCCTGCTCGACGAACACCTTGTTGAAGAAGCTCAACATCAGTGCCGCATTGTCGGCCTTCAGCAGCCGCCAAGCAGCGCTCTGCTTCCGCAGGGCGACCAGGCGGTCGTAGTCCAACTCCATACATCCTGCCCTCTCACTACCCCAGCAAGTACGACCGCATTTCCCGCCAACAGCGAAAATGGACGCCCCACTCGATCGGCACTCATGCCCGCACAGCCGCGCATGGGCATTCCGCGCCGGCCACAAGGAACCGTAGAGGCCACCACTGACAACGGGACTCGACCCGAGCCGATGACGGGATAGGCCAGGCTGCCTCGGGGAGGGAAAACGGCAGGCAGGAGGCCGGATACATCCGGATCTGGATCGTTCCCGCTCCTTGCCCTTGCGACGATCCCCGAACACAATCTCGAGTTCCGGCCGAGGGTTTTGGCTCGCCTACCGGTCCGCCGGCGCCCTGCCCCATCCGGACGGACGCGAGGCCGTGCCATCGCATCTTGATCGCGCCCGGTGAGAGCTGGGTCGTGTTGCCGCAGGATCGGTCCGCCGGAAAGCGCGACAGGGTACCTAGAAGCGTCGGCAATATGGCTGCACCATCTACAGCGCGCCCGATTCCTCGCCTTCCAACTGGCCGACTCCCCGCCCGAGGACGCGTCCTTGGCCATCGCCAACTGCCTGACACTGCTCCGCAGTCACACTGGCCATGGCACCCCGGAGCCAGAGGTGCAAGCCCTCGCCGCCGATTTCGACTCGCTGAGCCAACGGATGCCGACCATTCCGTCCGCGCGCACTCAGCGCGAGATCGGCCAGATCAATGACGCCCTCACGACCGGACTCATGACCGACGAGGAAGTCGAGCAATGCTGCCGAATGCTGCTTGAGGACGACGGTCTGCGCGGCCCCCAGCGCCATGAGCTGAGAGGGTTCCTCACCGAGGTCCTCGGCGGCATCTGCTTCGTCGCTGAGCAGATCGACGATCTACTCAGCGGACCTGCCGGGATCCCCGGAACGCAGCTCAGCGGGGCGGCGGGCAGCCTACCGCTTCCGCGGAAGCCAGCTCCGCGTTGAGCAGGCACTCGGACATGACAGCGAGAGAGCTGCTCATACTTCAACCCTGGGGGGCGGATGTGTCTGATGCGACGAGCCCCCGGCAGAGTCGTCGGGGCCTCGTCACGCTTCGAGGATCGGTTTTCTACAAGGCGTTCGCCCTCTTCACGCTCGTGTTGCCGATCGGCACGTCGATCCGGTCCCGAGCGACGACGACCCCGTCCTTGACTACGTAGCACTCGACGACGTGCTCGCCTTTGAAGTCCGAGTGCTCGATGCGGACTCCCCGCTTGCTCGAGTCGACGATCTGGCCGCGGATCGCGTCCCGCCGCTCGGCTTCCGGACCACGATTGAGCACCTTCCACTTCAGCGTGTAGGGCTCCCCGACCGAGCAACTGGTGACCACGAACCTCAAGTTTTTGTCGGCCTTTAGCAGGATCCCGCCGCGACGCATCGCGCGAAGCCAGGTCGGACGCCATCCGGCCTGCGTGACCTCGCAGTCGATGGACACAGTCTCGGACACGTCGACCGGGAACTCATCCTCGATGAACTCCTCGGTGTCCCTGAACGACCGGGACGACTCGCTCGCGCTCTTCGCCAGCGGCACCGACGTGCCGAAGACCTCACGCCACTTCTTGTTGGCGGACGTCTTGCCTTCGTCCGCGATCGCCTCGAGGCATCGGTTGTACGCCTTCTTGGCCTTCGGCTGGAACTGCGCCTTGACGTGGACCCGCTGTCGGCTGCCCAGCGCCAGGTAGTACTCCTGCTCTGGCTGATCTTTGAGGAATGCGAAGAAGTCGCGGGCCATGAGGTCGAATGAGCCTGTGCCCGCGGCGTCGTAGTCGTCGGTCTGGTCGAAGAAGTTGTAGACGAGGGTGTCGATGAGCAGGCCGCCCATGTTTACGCCGTTCGCGTTCTTCCAGGCCCGTGCCATCCGGGCGAGGTGGCGCATGTTCGTCGAGGTGCGGTCGTTGCACTCCTTGGTCGCGGCGATCTCCTCGCGCGGCTTGGTGACCTTCCAGCCCTCAGCCTTCGTGTCCGGGTAGTCGAAGCTGCCGTCGGCGTTCTCGAACGCAGGCTGGACCTCGAACTTGAAGGCGTTGGACGTGAATCGCACGCGGACGACGCACTGGTCGACGCGGATCTCCGTGTTCTTGTACCGCGCCTTAAGGTCGTCGCGAACCCTCTCGAGAATCCTCCGCGGGCCGGTGTCCCCGTCGTAGCTCGACCGGATCCCGGGCGGCAGGATGAAGATCATGTCGAGGTCGGACACGCCCTTGATCGCGGTGTGCCGGCCGAACGATCCGACCATCAGCTTGTAGTCGGTGCAGCCGTCCTTGTCGCGGAAGTCCTTGTTGAGCGCCTTCGTGATCTCATCCCGGCGCGAGGCGACCGTCGTGGCCGTCTCTCCGACCTTTAGGTTTTCGAGCAGCGTTTCGAAGATCTCTGAGGTCTTCATCGTCATGCCTCGCCTTCGCCGAGCCGGAGCGCCTCCGGGAGGAAGAGGTCGATCTCGCGCGAGGTGAACGTCATCTCCTCGTTGTTCTGCAGCCCGCCCTGGGCGCGCGCGAACGCTCTGCTGCTCGTCCTAGGCGCGTCGGCGTACGCGTCGCGCGCGGCCCGCTGCAGCTCGTCCCGCCGCTCTCGGCCCTCCGCGACGGAGATAGTGCCGGACATCAGGTCGGCGATGAGGGAGATATAGGACTCCCGGACATCCCACAGCCGAGAGGCGATGCCGCGGTGGGCATCGGACTCCTCCTCGAACTTGAAGGTCTTAGCCCCAAGGCTCATCCAGCTGACCAGGAGCGCGATAGAAGAGGTCGCGAGGCTCGTCAGCACTGCGTTGCCGAGCAGGCCGACCACCGCGGCAAGGAAGGTACCCGAGCTGACCGCGGTAAGAGCAATGAGGACGCCCTGCTGCCACCGGTGCTTGGTGAAGCAGATGTCCGCCTGCTTCTCATGGGTCTTGTGGCTGTAGACCACGCGCCCGAAGGCCTCTCGCATCTGCGCCAGCAGGTACAGGTCGCGGTCGGGCACCGCGTCGCTCTCGGGTGTCAATTCGTTCCTACTCGGTGAAGGACTCCTGGACTTGCGCCTGAAAGTCAGTTGCACGTCTTCTGAGTATGGCGGCGACCACTGACACTCCGACCGACGTGAGCTACCTCCCGTTCAGGCCGCGCTCGATCCGGCCCGCCCTGCGGCCCTTTCCTGCTTCGCGCAGGTAGCGGAGAGTAGTGGACAGGATGCCGCGGAGCCGCTCACCCTCCTCCTTCTCTGCGGCGGCCCCGCGAAGCTCCTGGCTCCAGGTCCGGGCGAGAGCGAGGCTCAGGGCAACTGGTACTGATCCGGGCAGACTGGGGCCGGACCTGGCAGCTCGCCGACGCCTGAGCCGCGTGCGCGGTCGCGATTCCGCAGGCGGCGACCATCCCGGAGCCCCCTGCGTCGTGCGACGGTACGGCCCGCGAGTCGTCGGCGGCCGGCGCCTCCTATGTGCTGGAAGGGCCCGGCGAGTGGATCGAATCATTATAAGAAGCGCCGTATCGCGGCCGTGTCATGGATCCGGGGAACCGGCCAGAGGTTCGATGCGCCCGGTATCTGCTGTGGCGGTCGGGTCCCGTGGGGTCAGTGCGGGCGGTGCGGACGGCCCGGTGAGACAGAGGTGCCAACGTCCGGCAGGCAACCATCTGCGCCGTCAAGTCCCGCTCGCTCTCAATCGCTCGCACTGCAGTCGCAGCATGAACCGAGCCGACATCTCCAGAGCAAGATCCGGACCATGTCCGGACCAGCTCCCGACCGAAGGCTGCGCCAACTACCGTTTCGCCTGGTCAATATGGACGCAGCTGCTGTACCACCAGCAGACGAAGAACCTGCTGGTGTCGTACGCGCCGCAGAAGCTGGGCTTCTTCTAGACGCCCGGGAAAGGGCGCCTGACCTGTGTTTTCACCCGTCAGGCGCCCTTCGCTCAACCCGCTCTCGACCGAGCCCGGCTTGCGCTCTAACTCCCAATTCCTCCCACGACTGCACCCCTCCTGACCAGTACTTCGGGACCAGTCACGGGCCAAACCCCCGGTTCAGCCCTCGGGTACGTCACCTTGACCGACGCGCTGCCACTCGTTCATGGACCGCTCGATGAGACGGTTCGCCTGCTCTCGAAGGCCGTCGAGGAACTTGGCGTAGTGGCGAAAGAGAACCTCGATGCTCTGACCGGCGCGGCGGGCGCCCTCGGCCGGGGCCACTCCGGAGTAGAGCCAGAACGAGATCCCGGCGTGCCGGAGAGCGTAAGGCCGCTTGGCCAGGCGAGAAGTCCGCTCGCTACGAGAGAGGACGTGACCCGGGGATCGGAGAACGTTGCGCCGGGGCGCACGAGGGCGGGCGTGACCGTGGCGAAGGCATCAGCCAGCGTGCGGCGGGTGTTACCTGGCGTGCGCTCCCGCTTTTTGCTCGATGTATTCGTGCGCCAGGTCATACCAGTTGGTTCGCTGCTTGATGGCTCGCAACTCGGATGCCGGCAGACCAGTGTGCTCATCAAACGACCCTCGCGCGCAGCTGTCATCAGCTTCGCGCGTCGGCTATCAGCAAGCGCGAACGTGATGAAGGACTCGGACTTCTCTACCCCGTTAACCGTCCACCTGCGTAAGAGCGGTCAGTGCCGGCTCCGAAGGAGAGGCACCTGCGAGCGGGCGGGACAGCAACCCCGAGCCACTGCTGGTTCTCCAACTGCGGTTACAGGAAGCGGCGGATGGGAGCGACCGCGATTTCTCGGAGCCGCTGGGTGGCGGAGCGCTTCTTCCAGCGCCCTTGCCGCATCTGCTCACTGGCCTGCAGGTCCTCGTCGAAGTGCCGGTCGAGGGTGGCGGTGAAACCCTCGTCCAGGACTGCGAGCATGACTTCTTCGTCATGGTCGAGGGAGCGGCGGTTGAAATTGGTGGAACCGATCAGGGCAGCGACCATGTCCACCGTGATGACCTTGGCGTGCATCATCGTCGGTTGGTACTGGTAGATTCTCACGCCGCAGGCGAGAAGGTCCTCGTAATAGTTCTGGCCGGCGACCTGACAGACCCTCTTGTCGGTGTGGGGGCCTGGCAGCAGAATCTCTACCTCGACACCGCGCCGCGCGGCCGCGCACAGCAGCTCGATGAAGTAGGCGTCGGGTGCGAAGTAGGCGGTAGCCAAGCGGAAGCACTCCTGGGCGGATTCGAGCATGACTCGTATGAGCGTCTGCATGTCCTGCCAGCCGAAACTGGCCGAACCGCGAACGACCTGGACCACCGCGTCGCCTTGCGGCTCGTGGTCGGTAAAGCGGTCGCTGGTGTCGAAGAGAGTGTCATGGCATTCCGCCCAGTTCTGCGCGAAAGCTGCGGCCAAACCGTCCACTGCGGGTCCACGGACCTGGACGTGGGTGTCGCGCCACTCGTTCTCGTTGCGAGCATTGCCGCACCACTCCTCGGCAATTCCCACTCCACCGGTGTAGGCCACCGACTCGTCCACCACCAGCACCTTGCGGTGGCAGCGGTGATTCTGCTTGAGGGGCGACAGGTACAGGGGCTTGCGAAACCACGCCACCTCGGCCCCGGCCCGGTCCATCAGATCAAGTAGGTCCTGTTCGATGAGGCGACTACCGAAGCCGTCCAACAGCAGGCGTACGCGTACACCGTTACGGGCCCGGTCCGCCAGCGCCTCGGCAAACCGGCGGGCTATGTCGCCGCGCCAATACACGAACGTCATCATGTCCACGGTGTGCTCCGCAGCGCGGATGCTCTTCAGCATCGCTGCGAAGATCTCGTCCCCGTTGCGCAGCGGCAGCAGCGCGTTGCCTTCCGTGGCCGCGATTCCGATCAACCGCTCCAGACGACGCCGCATCCGCTGCTTGCGTTCGATCAAGGACCGCGGCGCGGCGGTCTCGGACGAGCATTCTGGCTCGTGGGACGTGCTCGTCACAGTTTCACCTGGCCGGTGGAGGAAGGCCGCCCCATCGGTCCGGCAGCCGCAGGGCGTGCCGACTGTACACACCCCGCAAACCGACCACCAGCGGCTTCCCTTCGAACGTGAGGGTTGCTGGGGTCGGAGGGGGCGGCGTTGTCTCGTTACTGACTTCGGCTCGTCAAGGTGAACTTCCGCGAAGTCTCTGTGGACCGGGAACGAGATGGCAGCCGAGGCGCACGGTGCCGGTACCGCTACAGCACCCCTGCTCCGGCCAGGGCCGCCACCGGAAGCAGCAGCATCCACTGCGGCAGCCGCAGCAGGGGGCGTGACCAGCCTGCGCGGAGCGTGATCACCAGGAAAACCGCCGCATATGCGAGGAAGTGGGCCGCGATGAAGAGGACGAGCGGGGCATTCGCAGTGGGCCGGGTCGCGAGGGCGATCAGGGTGAGGCCGCTGAACAGGAGGTCCACCGTGGCGAAGTGCCACACCCCGTGCAGGGTACGCCGCGGCTCGGCCTGAAGGGAGCTGCCCAGCAGCGGGCGGACCACATCGCGCTCGCCGACGACGAGGTGGATCAGGGCCGTCACGGTCGCCAGAGAGCCTCCGGCCAGCAGCCACCCGTTCACCGGGCCTCGATTCCCTTGGCGGCGATCCCGGCAACACTCCGAGCCAATTGGGGGCCGGCAGGCTCGCCGAGGATGCCCAGCCGGAACAGGATGATGCCGACGAGGGCGTCGAGTACCAGATTGGCCTCGACGCTCGGGCCCGTCTCGCCGCGCGCCTGAGCCCGCTCGAAGACGTCGGTCAGGCGCTGCTTGGCGGGCGCGAGGAAAGCGTCGCGGATCCTGGCGCGCAGCTCGGGGGCGGCAGCGAAGTCTGCCAGCAGGCCGGGCAGCGCCGCAGCGGCGGCCGGGGTGCTGAACTCGTCGATCAACTGCTGCACGAGGACGGTGAGGTCGCCTTCGAAGGTGCCGGTGTCTGGAACCGGTGCGGTGTCGGTGGTGGTGAACACGGCCTCGTAGACCAGCTCGGCCTTGCCGGACCACCGGCGGTAGATGGTGTCCTTCCCCACCCTGGCCCGGCTTGCCACAGCCCCGAGGGACATGGCGGCATAGCCGGTCTCGGCCAGCAACTCGGTGGAGGCGACGAGGATCGCCGCGTGAGCAAGCGCATCTCGCGGGCGTCCTCGACGAGTTGCCTCAGTAGTCATGACCTCTTTTTACCATACGGGTCGACCCGTATGGTAAATACTCCACGGTCGAACACTCCGCGACAGCTCAGTGAGTTGATCTCGGACGTGCGCCGTCCGCGCACCCCGCGGCGATCACGTCTGCTCGACGCGTTGGAAGACGTAGGCGGTGGCGGGTGCGTGTAGGCGATGCCGCGGCCCGTGCTGTGGAGCTGTTCCCGGGTCGGGTGCGGCGGTGTCTTGGGCTGGAGATAGCAGTCCAGGTTGTCGCGATGACCACGGCATCCAGGTCCCCGACGAGGGCCGACGCACGGTACACGGCCCGAGAACACGACCCCGGATCGTAGGTGTCGTACAGGGCGGTCCAGACGCCTGGGTAGGCATGTGCGACCCGGACCAGTCGGCTCGGATCGCGTCCGGCGAGAGCCACCCGCGCACCGCGGCGGACCAGCTCAGCGGTGATCGCACCGCCAAGGGCACCGGGGTCGCACAGCCGGACGTCCATGGATGCGGCGGATCAAGGCTGACACGGCGTCAGGCCCGCTGCAGGTCCGCGTGGACTTCCCGCGCGGCGCGCGTGCCCGACGCCAGTGCGCCCTGCACCGATCCAGTCGCCCGGTGATCCCCGCACACGTACCTGCGTGGGCCGAAGCGGGTGGTACGGCTCAGGGGCAAGGGCGGCAGCATCGCGGGCAGCGCACCCTCGACGGTGTACACGGCGATCTGCCGCCAGGCACTGGTGTCGGTGCCGTACAGCTCCGCCAGGCGCCGGAGCACGGTGTCCGCCCTGCCGGGCCGGTCCGTGCCGAGGACGGAGGTGGAGACGAGCGCGGTGCCGGGCCGCGCGTAGGTGGGAGCGACCTCGGTGAGCACGCAGGTGTTCAGCACCGCCCCGGTGCTGTCCACCATCAGGGTCGGTTCCGACAGCGGTGTGCTGCCGGCCGCGTGGTAATAGGTGGTCACCGTACGCCCGTCCGGCACCGACAGACCGGGCAGCAGGCGGCCGGCGGTTGCCGCGTCCGTCGCGACCACGACCGTCGGAGCCGGCACATCGGTGCCGTCGCTCAGGAGCACTCCGTCGGCGGTGACCTCGGCGACAGGGGTGCGCAGCCTCAGCACGCCGTCGGGCAGGGTCTCGGCGAGCCGGACGGGGACCGCTCCGATCCCGTCGGCGGGCAGACACAGGGACCCACGGATCATGCTCCGCCAGACGAGGTGGAAGAAGCGGGCGGAGGTCTCCAGCCGGTCCTCCAGGAAGACCCCGGACAGGAACGGCCGCAGGACGTGCGCGATTGCCGCGTCGGACAGCCCGGCACGTGACAGGGCCTGCGCGGTGGAGCGATCCGCTCGACGTGTGAGCAGGTCCGCCGGCAGCACCGCGTCCCGCGCGGAGAGCACCGCCAGTGCCGTGAGATCGCGGGGGGTCAGAGCCCTGTCCGGCACCAGTGATCTTGCCGGGCTCGGCCGGCGCGTCGGATCGGCGAGACGGACCGGCCCGGTGGGCGTGTGGGCGATGATGCCCGGCGTGAACGGACGCAGCCGAAGACTTCGAAGGTTCAGGCGCCGCCGCACTTGCGGATACGAGGTGTTGAACACCTGGAATCCGCGGTCCAACAGGAATCCGCTTCTCCGGTCGGTGCGCATCCGACCGCCTGCGCCGTCGGATTCCTCCAGCAGTACCACCCGCCGCCCGGCACGGCACAGATCCAGCGCGCAGGCGAGGCCCGCCAGACCTGCACCGACAACGACGGTGTCCGGTGTCCCGCGGTGCACATCGGTCATGCTTCACCTCAATCGAAGCCTGTGGCTGACGTCTCAGGGGGCGGGGCCGGTTTACCCGGACCGCCCGCCCGGCCCGCTGAACGCACCAGCAGAGGCCCGGCTCGGAATGCGTCGCTGCAGCCGACCGCACGACCGGCCGCAGCCGCGACCACCGGTCCAGCGGACCACGTTCCGAAGGCCGATGCCAGGCGCCACGACCGATTGCACCGGACGACGCGCTCATGAGACACGACCGACTCCAACATCGCGCAGGCCACAGGTAGTAACGGCTGATCCGCACCTGCGCCGCACGAGCCGCTTCGCATCGCTCGTGCGTCGTACAGTGGATTCCATGGCGGAAGCGATCCACGGCATCACCACGGGTGCGGTGGCGCGGCGCCTCGGCGTCTCGCCCACCACCGTGCGTTCGTGGGACCAGCGGTACGGCATCGGCCCCGCGGTCCGGGAGGGCGGGCGGCACCGGCGCTGGACACCCGGGGACATCGCGATGCTCGAGGACATGTGTCGTCTCACCGCGACCGGAGTCCCTCCCGCTGAGGCCGCACGCGCGGCTCGGACCAACCACGGCGGTGACGAGGCGGTGGTCACCGAAGCTCAGCCGGCCTCGCCGACGGCGCAGGACGCACCAGAAACACCAGCACCAGAGCCACCACCCTCAGGACGTCGGCCGGGCTACGGCAGCGAGCTGCCCCTCGGAGAAGTACGACAGGAGGGCCGTGGGCTGGCCCGCGCGGCTGTGCGGCTCGATGGTCCGGCGATGCAGGTCCTGCTGGAGCAGGTCATCAAGGAGTACGGGCTCGTCGCCGCGTGGGAGGAGGTGATGGCTCCCACTCTGCACGCCGTGGGTCGCAAGTGGGCGTCCTCGGACGACCGTTACGTCGAGGTGGAGCACCTGCTGTCGTGGCACGTCTCGACCGCACTGAGGCGCGCCGCCGTCGGCGTCCCCATCTCGTCCGGTGCGGCGACTCCGGTGGTACTGGCCTGCGTGCCGGAGGAGTTCCACACTCTGCCGCTGGAGGCCCTTGCCGCCGGCCTTGCCGAACGGGGACTGCCGACCCGCATGTTCGGCGGCGCGGTCCCTGCCGAAGCGCTGAACGCGGCCGTCCGCCGCTCTGGCCCGGGCGTGGTCGTGCTGTGGTCCCAGGCGCGCTCGACCGCCTCGCACGCGCTTGCCAGACACCTGGCCGAAACGACGTTCGGGGTGAGAGGAGCCCGCACGACACCACTCGTCGTGCTCGCGGGGCCCGGGTGGGCCGGGCGCAGCCTCAGCGCCGGGTACCTGCGGCCGAGCAGTCTGCGCGAGGCGCTCGACGTGATCTCCCGGAAGCACGGAGAGCAGATGCACGGAGAACTGCCTGGCCGGTCCGTCGAGTTATCACGGCCCCGTGGGGCGCGGCACGCTCGGGCCGGCGCCGTCGCCAAGCCCTCCGTGTGATCAGCCGGCTTCGCGGGCGTGGCGGAACCTGCGCAGCCCCTCGGTGAGGGTGACGAGCGGGTCCGGGTAGTCGTATGCGGCCCGGTCTAGTCCGGTCAGCCGCCAGGGCTCATGTACGGCCGGGCCTTCCAACCCGGCGAGTTCCGGAACCCACCAACGCACATAGCTGCCCTCGGGGTCGTACCGTTGTGCCTGCCGGACCGGGTTGAGGACCCGGTTGGGCCGTGTGTCGGTCCCCGTACCGGCCACCCATTGCCAGTTGAGCTGATTGTTCACGACGTCGCCGTCGACCAGCAGGCTCAGGAAGTGGCGGGCGCCCTCGCGCCAGTCGATGTACAACGTCTTCGTGAGGAACGAGGCGGTGATCAGGCGGGCGCGATTGTGCATCCAGCCCTCGTGGGCCAGCTGGCGCATGGCCGCGTCGACGATCGGGTATCCGGTGCGTCCCTCCTGCCACGCCAGAAGCTCCGCTTGGGCGTCCTCGCCCCGGCGCCAGCCATCGCCTCGGGAGCGGTAGTCCCTGACCGACGTCTCGGGCCGCGCGGCCAGTACCTGATAGTGGAAGTCGCGCCAGCACAGCTGCCGGACGAACGCGTCCGCACCGGCGCCCCCATGTGCCCGTGCGCGATGCACCACCTCGACTGGTGACACGGCGCCGAAGTGGAGGTACGGGGAGAGTCTCGAGGTGGCATCGCCGGCGAGATCGTCGTGTCGCTCCTCGCACGCGTCGGCATGGCGCGAGAGCCACGAGCCGAGCCGCTTGCGCCCCTCGATCTCCCCGCCCACCGCCAAGCCATCCGACACGCCGTAAGCAGCCGAGCGCGCGGGGAGCTCCTCCGACCGCACGGTGCGCGGAACCTGCACGGCGCGCGGGGCCCCGAGCGGCTTGCGCAGTGGCTGGTCGACCCATCGCCTGAAGTAGGGCGTGAAAACGGCGAAATGGTCGGATCCCTGAGGAGTCACGTCACCGGGTGGCACCACGGTACTCACCCCGTCATGCACGTAGAGACGGCAGCCTTCCGCCTCCAGTGCCTGACGGAGCCGTGCCTCCCGGGAGACCGCGAAGGCCGTATGGCCGACCGCCATGTGCACCTCGTCGGCCTGCGCCTGCCGCACCACGGCGCACACCTCGGCCACCGTGTCGCCTGTACGCACTACGAGCCTTCCTCCCCTCTCCTGCAGCGCCTCGTCGAGGTCGGCAAGGCAGTCAGCGAGGAACGCCAGCCTGTTCGGCGCGGCGAATCCGACGCGGTCCACCGACGGGTCCCGGACGAACAACGGGACGACCTCGTGAGCGCCTTCCAGCGCTGCCCGGAGCGGCGGATGGTCGTGCACCCGAAGGTCGGATGTGAACAGGACTACGGGGATGGTCATGGGCGACTCCCGGATATTGACCGCCGTGCGTGCTCTCAAGATCAGCCGGGCGGACTGCTGCGCGTCTACAGGGATCTCTTCCGCCCTACGGCGCCTCACGGATGCGGCGAGATCGTCCAGTCCCACAGGCCACCGCCGCTGCCGGCGCGAACAGTAGAAGCCGACCTATAGCCCCGAGCAGTGCAACGAGCCGACAAACCGGCTGTCGCACCGCGAGTGCCCCCGGCGCACCGGGACATACTGGAGGTGTGCCCGAGCCACCCCGTGTCATCCCGAGGTTGCGCAAGCGAGCCGGTGAGGCGTTGCTGCGCCGGGTCGCGGGTCCTGCCGCTCATGAGAAACGCGCCCGCATCCACGGCACATCCGGGCCTCGCTGGTTCGGCCCCGACCGACCAGTGCGAGTGGTGCACGCCGATGCGTCAATGTATGTGGGCGGCCTCGCCGCGCTGTTGCTCCAGTCGCTCCACCCCGTTGCCATGGCCGCAGTCTCGGCGCACTCCGGGTTCCAGGGAGATCCGTGGGGCCGACTGCAGCGCACGAGCACGTTCCTCGCGGTGACCACGTTCGGCAGAGCCGAAGATGCCGAGCATGCGGTGCTGAGGGTGCGACATGTCCACGAAAGGGTCGTGGGGACCACTCCGGACGGTGTGGCGTACCGCGCATCCGAACCTCACCTGCTCGCCTGGGTGCACGCCGCGGAGGCCTACTGCTTCCTGAGGGCTCACCAACGCTACGGGCGGTGCCCGCTGGATCCGGCGGGAGAGGACGGCTACGTGGCAGACATGGCGCGCGTCGCCCGGCGGCTGGGAGTGGAGCGTCCGCCGGAGTCACGGGCCGAGCTGGTGGCATGCCTCGCCGGTTACCGTTCCGAGCTGCGGGCCACCCCGGAGTCCCACGCAACGGCGCGCTATCTGCTGGCGAGTCCTCCCCTGCCCAAGCCCGCGTTGCTCCCCTACGCCCTCCTCGCCGCCGCCGCGGTCGAGCTGCTGCCACCGTGGGCCCGGGCCTCGCTCCCGCTGCCCCTGACCACCCGCCTGCTGCTGCCGGCGGCCCGCGTCGGGGGCCGGGCGATCACGGCAGCCATCCGGTGGGCGATTCCGCCCCTGCCGCCGCTGGAAGCCCGACCCCCGTCTCCATCGCCGTGACCGGGCACGAGCGGCGCGGCCCGGGTCACGGCGGCCCGTGTCAGGTGGCGGGCTCGGGCGGTGGCGAGTAGGCAGGACCGCGTCGAGCGAGGCCGCTGGGCCACCAGGCGGGTGGACCGATGTCGATGACCAGTGCGGGCACGAGGAGGGAACGGACCACCAGGGTGTCGAGAAGGACTCCGAAGGCGACGATGAACGCGATCTGGACAAGGAAGGCGAGCGGGATGACCATCAGTGCCGCGAACGTGGCCGCAAGGACCACGCCGGCCGAGGTGATGACTCCGCCGGTCGTGGTCAGCCCGCGCAGGACGCCGTGTCGCGTGCCGTGGGTGAGGGTCTCCTCGCGCACGCGTGACATCAGGAAGATGTTGTAGTCGACGCCGAGGGCGACCAGGAAGACGAATCCGTACAGGGGAACGGACGCGTCTGTTCCGCTGAAGCCGAGCAGATACTCGAACACGAGGGCCGATACACCCAGCGTGGCGAAGAAGTTGAGCGCCACGGTGGCCACCAGCAACAGAGGTACGAGCAGCGAGCGCAACAGCAGCACCAGGATGAGCAGGATGATGCCGAGGACCACGGGCACGATGACGGCTCTGTCCCGCTCCGAAGTCCGCTGCGTGTCGTACTGCTGGGCCGTGTATCCACCGACGAGGGCGTCGGCACCGGGAACGGCGTGCACCTCGTCGCGCAGCCGCTGCACGGTCTCCTCGGCGGCGTCACTGTCGGCGGCCGCCGAGAGTGTGGCGTCGATGCGGACGCGGCCGTCGACGACGAGCGGCACACCGGTCCCCGGGCGGCCCGACACGGTGACAGGTACCGCCGACGCGACACCTTCGGTGTCCTCCGCCGCCCGCGTGACCTCCTGGGCGCGGGCGGCGTCGGCGATGACGACCGTGGGGTTCCCCGACCCGCCGGGGAAGTGACGGCCGAGGGTTCTCTGCGCGCTCACGGACGGGGCGTCGTTCACGAAGATCTCGTCGAGCGGCACCCCCTTGGAGGACAGGCCCGGTGAGAAGGCGGCGAGTGCCAGCAGCACGAGCGCGGTGGAGACCCACACCCGCCATGGCGCGCGGTCGATGAGAGCGGCGACGCGACGCCATACCCTGTGGCCCTCCGCCGTCGCGTCCGAGGGCTTGGGCGTGGCCGGCCAGTAGGCGGCGCGGCCCAGCAGCACGAGGACCGCCGGCAGGAACGTCAGCGTGCTCAGCACCGCGCAGACGATGCCAATGGCACCCACGGGACCGAGCGCCCTGTTGTTCGTCAGATCACTGGCGAGCAGAGCGATCAGCCCGAGGGCCACGGTCGCGGCGCTGGCGACGACTGCCCCGGCGGACCGGCGCAGCGCCGCCATGGCCGCTGCCGCGGGCTCGCCCCGTGCGGCGAGTTCCTCGCGGTAGCGGGCGGCGAGCAGCAGGGCGTAGTCGGTCGCGGCACCGATGACGAGGATCGACAGGATGCCCTGGACCTGACCGTCGACCCGCACGATGTCGCGGTCGGCCAGCGCGTAGACCACCGCGCAGGCCAGGCCGAGGGCGAAGACGGCGCTGATGATGATCACCAGGGGCAGCAGGACGCTGCGGTAGACCAGCAGCAGGATCAACAGGACAGCCCCGAGCGCAACACCCAAGAGGAGTCCGTCGATCCCGGCGAAGGCGTCGGACAGATCCGCCTGGCTGGCGGCCGGGCCGGCGATCTCAACCCGAGCCTCAGGGACCGACTTCGCGGCCTCACGGACGTCGTCCAGGACGACCGGCAGCTCCTCTCCCAGGCCGGGAGCCAAGGGGACGACGGCCTGAAGCGCCTGGCCGTCCTTCGAGGCGAGCGCCGGCGAGGGGGTGCCCTGGATCCCGCTACGACCGGCCAGATCGGCCACCGCCCGGGTCGCGGCCTCTCGCTGGGCATCCGTCACCCGGCCGCTCTCGCCGGTCCACACGACGATCGCGGGCACCGACGCCGACCGCTCGAACGCCCCACGCGCTTCGAGGACCTGGGTGGACTCGGCGCTACGGGGCAGGAAGGCGGCCTGGTCGTTGGTGGCGACCTCGCCCAGCTTCCCCGCGTACGGCCCGAGAGTGCCGCCGATGCCCAGCCAGACCACCAGCAGCGTGAGCGGGACCACCCAGCGAGCCCAGCGGGATGTGCTTCTCATGTCAGCCCTTCAGTACTTCAACCGATCAGGTCGACAGCAAAGTATCTCAATGATTGAGAGATCTGGCGCGGGGTCCCGCGCGGCCGCGGGGGTTCCGAAGACCACGACGGGACTGGACGCGAACAAGAAGACGCCGGGCCGCAAGCGGGGACTCGCCGTCGACGTCGTCCGCCACAACCCCGGCGACCAGAGGCAAGGGCTTCGTTCCGCAGCCGAGGCGGTGGGTGGTCGAGCAGGTCAACGGCACGTTGATGCTGCACGGGCGCCTGGCCCGAGAGTACGACCACCGGCCAGGCAACTCCGCCTCACGCGTCTACTGGGCCTTCACCACGAACATGACCCGCCGCCTCACCACGCCCGTGCCAGCCTGGCGCGACAGCCTTCAGGTGGCCGCGTGAACCTCACTGAACTCTTCGTCGCCGCTGCCAGAAACGGACCTACAGCCGCTCTTCGCGGGCTGGTACCGGCACGGCCGCCGGCCGCCATTCTCGCCTGATCAACCCGAACACCCACGAGTCGGATACCTCGCCGTTCACGACGCAGTCTTCCCGCAACGTCCCTTCACGCAGGAATCCGATCTTCTCCAGGACCCGGGCAGATGCCACGTTGCGCGTATCGGTCTCGGCCTGAACTCGATTCAGGTCCAGTGTGTCGAATGCCCACTGCAGCAAGGCGTGCGCGGCCTCCGTCGCGTAGCCGTGGCCCCACATCGCTTCGTCGAGGACGTAGCCCAACGACGCGCTGCGGTACTCCGGGTTCCATCCGGACAGACCGCACCAGCCCACGAAGGCCCCGTCAGAAGCACGGTCGATGGCCACCCGCGCCCCGGTGACTTCGTCCGCCATCTTCCGGCACATCGCGATGAAGCGCTCGGCGCGGGCCCGTTCGTTCCACGGCGGGGAGTCCCAGTAGCGCATCACGTAAGTGCTGCTGTGCAGCGCGAAGAGGCGGTCCGTGTCGGCGTCGGTGAAGGGGCGCAGCCGCAGGCGAGCGGTGTGCAGTGTGGGGGTGGCCAAAGTCATGCGCACCATCCTGTGCCCTCACGGCGCGGGCAGAACACCGAATATCCGATCTCGGTTCGGTCCTCACGACCAAGGCACCGCCTGCCAGCAGGTCGTGCACGGCACGGCTACTCGGCCTGCCCACCGACGGCTCAGACATGAACGTCACCCACAGCCGTCTCGCCCGCCAAGGCTTCCTCGTCACCCGGCCGTTCGTCACGATCAAAGCGACGTCGGCGCCGTGGATTCGGCGAGCGGTGCCGTTGAGGACCTGGAGGTCCGGCGTGCGCACTGCGGAGCCGGCCAGGCCGCTACGGCGGTGTTCGCACTGGATCACCCAGCACGGCGCGTAGGGGTCGGTGGCCTTCACATCGGCGCCGGACCGCCGCCGCCCCCGACTCGGTCAGGGCGTCCAACTGGGCCACTCCGTACCGCAGGCCGAGAGATACGGGAGGGAGGAGGTCTGCGAGATCCGGGAGATCTCGGCCGACCAGCGGGTGATGCTCCACCGCTGCAGGTCCGTGGCGTGAGTGGCGCCCGGCCGGTGCGTGACGACCAGAACCGGGAACTGGTCGTCTTCTCGATGTAACGCGGCGGGCCGTATGTGACTCCGATGAGCGTCATGTCGGTCCGACAGGCCCTTGGTGGGTCTGTCCACCCGTGAGGAAGAGGACAATGAAGCTGTACGGTCGCCGGTTCGCCCGCGTCCTGACCGCAGTCGGCCTGCTCGTCGGGGCGCTGGTCGTCCAGTCGTCGCCGGCCGCCGCGGCCAATCCGGTCGCGCACATCCACAACGCCCAGACCGGGCTTTGTATCGACGCCAACCACGCCGGGGCGGTCTACATGTCGTCGTGCGACGGCGGCAACCAGCATCAGCGCTGGGAGCGCGTCCAACTCGGGAAGTCGAGCGACGGGTACCACGTGAACCTGTTCCGCAACGTCGCGACCCGCGACTGCCTCCAGCTCGAAACAACCAGGCAGGACGTGTGGGCGACGCCGTGCTTCGCGAGCAACGGCCAGCCGTTCAACGACGGGAAGTGGCGGGCCGAGGGCACGTCCTACAACAGGTTCGAAGCCACCTGGGCGCACGGGTTCTCGACCTGCCTGGACAGCAACAGCACCGGCGACATCTACATCAAACAGTGCAACGAGGGCAACTACCAGAAGTGGCACGCGTCGTTCTGACCATCCACCGCTGAGAGCCAGTCAGGGAGCGGCGACCACCGCCGGCCCCTGACTGGCTCCGCACATACGAGGCACTGGCCCGCTGCTCCCCCGGAGCCGGCACGATGGCGTTGCGGCGCCGCCTGATGGTGGAGTCGTGCCGGATCGCGAGTCACCCCTCCTGGACGGAGGAGGGCCGCGCGCCGGCGATGTGGGGGGGGAGATGTCTGCAGCTCTTGTGGTCCCCAGGTTGACCGTGAAGGGCTGCTTCCCGCCGTGGCCTTCCTCGCTGTGGTCCTCGAACGTTCCCTGTGCAAACCGCAGGAAGTCCCCGAGGTCCAGGGCCGCCGGTCCATGTGCGACGCACCTGGTATCCGGTCCCCCGACAGGTGGGAGCCTCCGGTGATCCGCTCGTGCTCCCGGAGCGTAGGCTGACCGCGTGGCCAGTACCGATGACGGAGAGACGGTGTCGCCCCCCGCGCGGGTGCCCGGCGACCTCCAGAGCTTCGCCGTCGCACTGCGCCGTACGCACGGGGAGATCAGCCGGCTGGTCCACGGTTTCGCGGCCACCCATGGCCTGCACCCCACCGACGTACAGGCGCTCGGCATCATCCTCGACAGCCCGGAACCTCTGACACCCGGCCGGTTGCAGGAACAGCTGGGGCTCACCTCAGGTGCGGTCACGGCGTGTCTCGACCGCCTCGAGAAGGCGGGTCACCTTCGCAGGTCGCGGGCGAGCACGGACCGCCGCGTGGTGCACGTGCACTATGTGGAGAGCGCACGAGCCGTCGCCCGGCTGTACTTCCGCCCGCTGGCAGAGGCGGCCACCCAGGCGAGGGAGCGGTTCGACGACGAGGAGCTGGCCACCGCGCTGCGATTCCTCACCGTGCTCAACGAGGAGCTCGGAGCTCTTCGGACGCCCAGGCGCTGACGGTCCGCCGGAAGCCACCGCCAGTCCGCGCGTGGGGACGAGGAAGCGTGCACGGCCGTCTTCGACGTGACGGCGTGACCGCCAACGATCTGCATGCGCTGACTGCCGCCCCCGTCCTCCACGCGCTCGACACCGAGGAGGAACGACAGGCAGTCGAACGGCACAGAGCGCAGCGTGCTCCGTGCACCCAGGAGGTGCGCGAGCTGTCGGAAACGCGAGCTCACCCGGACCAGGCCGTCGCGGAGACCGTCGACCCCGCGCGGTCCGATGTGCTGCGCCGCATCGCCACGGTCCGCCAGGAGCCAGCGCACGGTGCCACGCGTCGTCGGTGACGGGAAGGAGCCGGTCACGGCTCCGCCTTTCCCGGTGGCGTTCGCCGCCTCCCTCGCCGGCGCCGTCGCTCTGCCAGGCGTCTCCGGCTGGCAGTACCCGGCGCTCACCGCGTCCTTCATACCCTCGCCGCCCGAGGGAAAGGTCTACCCGCTCTGATACGACGACCACGGGACTGTGCGCCCCGCAGGACTGATGCCCACGGACTCCACCACCTTCTCCACAACCATGGGCATCACTCTTGAGCCGACAGGCGGATCACCCCGGCCGACCGACACGCGCCTCGCGGTGATCGCCCTGCCATCGTGACATGGCACGGCTCGCCTGACCCTGTGTCTGAGACCAGGCGCGGGGTCAGGCGGGTAGGAATGGCGAGGACGGCAGACACGGCGTGGCAGGCACGTTGTCACGTGCGGGGCGCCAGCAGTTCGGCGACCAGTCGTGTGGTGCGGCGCTTCCAACCGGAGCAGCCGCCCAGCATCGCGTGCCCTCCCCCTCGCATCGGAATCCCGACGGCCTCGGCACCCGCCGCCCGAGCTCTGTGGACGAACTCCCAGGACTCCCTCGCGGAGGTGATCCGGTCGGCCTCGTCGTGCAGCACGTAGATCACCCGTCCCGCGAGGTGTGCGACGGGCTCCCCGGGTGGGCACCACGGGGCAAGGGCCACTACGCCACGGATCATCGGGTCCCCCGCGACGCGCAACGCGGCCCGGGCGCCCATCGAGTGGCCCACGAGCACGACCGGGATCTCCCCCACGGCCCGCCGCACCATCGCCAGGGCGGCCTCGGCGTCCCGTGCCGCGTCGTGACGGCCCCCGTTCCAGCCTCGGTGGCGGTAGCGGACCTCCGCCACGAGTGCGTCCCGGTCCGCGAGGGCCCGTGCGACCCCGATGGAGAAGGGCCGCATGCGCAGCGCGGGCAAGTTGATCAGGGGCGGCGGCTCAAAGCCCTCGGAGCGGCCTCCGTGCAGTAGGAGGACCGCCGAACCCGGATCGGCGGGTGAGGTCACGACGTTGATGGGGCCGCCCCCACGCCGTCGGACCCACCGTGGCTCGGCCATCACCAGGAGTCGGTCTCGCCGGCTGCTGCCCTACGAGGTGGACGGGGAAGGAAACCGCTCGTGCGGGCCCGGTAAGCCGCGTAGCCGGGGCGCTCCGCCATATGAGCCTCCAGCATCCGTTTGCCGCTCCCCCAGATGAGCAGCCCGCTCATGACCAGAGGCGACACGACGGTGAGGGCGGCGGTCGGCCAGCTCGCGCACGCGGCCAGGTAGAGGCCCCACCAGACGAGGAAGTCGCCGAAGTAGTTGGGGTGCCGGGTCCAGGCCCAGAGTCCGCGGTCCATGACCCGACCCTGGTTCGCGGTGTCGGCCTTGAAGCGGGCGAGCTGGTGGTCGCCCACGGCCTCGAAAGCCAGCCCGGCTGCCCACAGGACCAGGCCGACGACCAGAAGGAGGTCCGTTCCTTCGGGCAGATACGCCGCCGCCTGCACCGGGAGCGAGACGAGCCAGACGAGAGCGCCCTGGAGGAGGTAGACCTTGCGGAGCGCGACGAGTGCGGGATTGCCGGGAACGCGGGAGAGCATCCGTGCGTAGCGGGGATCCTCGCCGTGGCCGCGTCCCCGGCGGGCGATGTGGAACGCGAGCCGCATCCCCCACAGACAGGTCGCGAGGATCACGGCAAGGCGACGTACATCGTCACCGTAGCCTGCGGAGAGCCCGTAGGTGACCAGCGCGACGGCGGTGAACGCCAGGCCCCAGGCGACGTCGACGATCCGGTGGACGCCCTTCACCAGCGCCACCCCGAACGTGCCCAGCATGACCGCGAGGGCGGCGGCCGCCGACGCTGCCAGGTTGACCGCGAAAGCGGAGGCGTTCATCGGGACGCCTCCCGTTCCGGGTCTGTCGGGACGAGCCGGAACTGGCGGACGTCAAGGTAGTGCGAGCGGAACCCCGCCTCGGAGTAGGCCAGGTACAGCTCCCACATGCGGCGGAAAACCGGGTCGAAGCGGAGAGCGTCAACCTCCGCCGACCGCTGGACGAATCGTTCCCGCCAGATACGGAGCGTTTCGGCGTAGTGGTCGCCGAAACCGGTGTCGTGGGTGATGCTCAGGCCGGCCGCGGCGCTCTCCCTGCTGATGGCGTCCGGCGACGGGATGAGGCCCCCGGGAAAGACGTACTTGCTGATCCAGGTGTGCGTCCGTGCGGTGGCGAGCATCCGCTCGTGCGGCATCGTGATGGCCTGCACGGCCACGCTTCCGCCATGGGTGATGAGCCGGCGAAGGGCACGGAAGTAGTCGGGCCAGAACTCGGCGCCGACCGCCTCGATCATCTCGACGCTGACGACGGCGTCGTAGCGGCCCCCGACCTGACGGTAGTCACGCAGCTCGACTTTCACCCGCCCCTCCACGCCGGCGTCGGCGATGCGGCGGAGCGCGAGGTCGTGCTGCTCCTGGGAGAGCGTCACGGTCAGGACGTCGGCCCCCCGGAGCGCGGCACGAACGGCGAGTTCACCCCAGCCCGTGCCGATCTCGAGCAGCCGGGTTCCCGAGCCGACGCCCGCGAGATCGAGCAGCCGGTCGATCTTGCGGTGCTGGGCGGAGGTGAGCGCGTGCGATGTGGCGGGGAGGGTGTCGAACACGGCCGAGGAGTACGTGAGACTCGGGTCCAGGAAGAGCGCGAACAGGTCGTTCGACAGGTCGTAGTGACGGTGGATGTTGTCACGGGCCCCGTCGAGCGTGTTGCGGTCGCGGGCGGGGCGGCGGTGCGCCCACACGCCCCGGAACCGGCGCAGCCAAGCGGGTACGAGGTCGTTTACATGGGTCGCGAAGACGGTGAGAACGCCGACGAGATCGTCGCTGTCCCATTCCCCCGCCATGTAGGACTCACCGAAGCCGATCAGCCCGTCGGCCCCGATCCGCTGATGGAACGCGGCCGGATCGCGCAACGTCAGCGTCGGCGCCCCGTCCTCACTCGCCGTGTGGTCGCCACCCCTTTGTATCCGGAGTGGCAGGCGGGCGAGGGCACGTTCGACGACGTACCGGGCGACGGTCGTGCGCACGGTGGAGGCGCGCGGAGGTCGCGCCACGTCGGGCCATCGCGCCGGATCGACGGCGACCGGTCGGCCGGGGGCCGTGGAGGCTCGCGTGGCCGAGGGGGTGGAGACAGTCACAGCATGCCTTCCCTGGTGGGCGGTAGAGGTCGGGGGCGGACAGGAAGTCCCTTGCGGTACAGGCGGATTCCGTGCCAGCGGATGCCGAAGCTGACAGCGGCCGTCGACCAGGGATGGCGGAGCGCGGCGGTGAGCAGACCGCGTGCGTCGGCGGGGCGGTGGCGGCCTCGGACGGTGGCGGTGAGCGGCCGGGATCCGTCCGAATGCCGCAGTTGGACGGTGAGGTCGAGCCGCTCGCCGGGGAGGGGGAGCCGCATCCGGTAGGAGCCTTCGACGTCGAAGAACGGCGAGACGTAGAAGTTCTTGACGACATAGGCGCGGCCGTCTGCGTCGGGCCGCAGGAGGTAGCAGTGCCGGCCGCCGTAGGTGTTGTGCACCTCGGCGACAACGCAGACCGGCCGGCCGGCCGTGTCGTTGCACCAGTACAGCGTGAGCGGGTTGAAGACGTGGCCGAAGACGCGGGCGTGGGCGAGCATCAGGACACGGCCGTCGGCGTTCCGCACACCGTGTGACGCCAGGTAGGCATCGAGGCCCGCGCGGATGGTGCGTGCCCGGCCACCGAAGTGGTCGCGGGCATCAAAGCGGGCGAGGGGCCGCAGAAGGCGGGGTGGTTCGGGCAGGTCGTCGAGGTCCACGAGCCAGAGGTACGTGCGTCGGCGCAGGGAATGCCTGACCGGCTGGACGCGGGTATGGGCGACCTCGCAGGTGTACAGCGCGGGCACCGTTACGGGCAGGGGCACAGGTATGGGCCCAGGTGTCGCGGAGTCGGTGGGCTTGACGTCGTAGCTCACCAGGTCACCCCCAGAGCGCGGGCCGCTTCGGCTCCGGAACGGCAGCCGTCCTCGTGGAAGCCCCAACCGTGGTAGGCGCCGGCGAAGGCGGTGACGGATGTGGCGAGGCCGGGGAGGTCCCGCTGGGCCGCGACGGATCGGGGCGTGTAGACGGGGTGCTCGTACACCATCCGTGCGATCACGGTGCTCTCATCAACGCGGTTGCCGGGGTTGAGGGTCACGATGTGCGGCTCGGTCAGGGAGAGGCGCTGAAGCCGGTTCATGTCGTAACTCACCTGCACGGAGCCGGGGCGTGCCGTGCAGGACGGGAGCCAGTAGTTCCAGGACGCGTGCGCGTGCGGTGATCGTGGAAGGACGCTGGTGTCCCGGTGCAGGACGGTGGGGTTGCGAGAGTAGACGAACGCTCCCAGGACGCGGCGCTCGTCGGGAGTGGCGTCGACGAGCATCCGGAGGGCCTGGTCGGGATGGACGGCCACGACGACGGCGGCGTGCAGCTCGGACTCGCCGTCCTCGGTGGTCACGCGCGCATGGTCGGCACCGCGTTCGACCGCCCGCACAGGCGTGGCGATCCGGACGGAGGCAAGGCTCTTGGCCGCCTTCTCCACGTAGGCCGAGGAACCTCCGGTCACGGTCTTCCACTGCGGCGATCCGGTGGTGGAGAGCAGCCCGTGGTGGTCGAGGAACCGGAAGAGGTACGCGGCCGGGTACAGGAGGGAGGTGTCCGGCGCGCAGGACCAGACGGCGGAGACGAGTGGCAGTGCGAAGTGGCCGATGAAGTAGGCAGAGAAGCCGCCCTGGTTCAAGAAGGACCCGAGGGTCTTGGTGTCGTCCCCGGAGGCGAGAAGCCGACGGGCGGCCCGGTGGAAGCGCGGTACGTCCGCGAGCATCCGTAGGTGTCGGCCCCGCAGAGCGTTGCCTCCGCCCAGCAGCCCGCGCGGGCCGCGAGCGCCGGCGTATTCGAGGCCGCAACCGTCGCACCGCACGGACATGCTCATCTCGGAGTCCTGTGTGACGACGCCGAGTTCGCGGAAGAGCCGCAGGAGGTGCGGGTAGGTGCGCTCGTTGTGGACGATGAAGCCGGTGTCCACGCGGACGGTACCGCCCGCCCCGGTCGGAAACTCATGGGTGTGGGCGTGGCCGCCGAGCCGGGATTCGGCCTCGTACAGGACCACGTCATGGGTGCGCGAAAGGATATGAGCGGCGGTCAGGCCCGCCACTCCTGCCCCGACGACGGCGACGCTTCGCTGTTTCATCCGTTCCCCCTCGTGTCATCGGCTGTAAGGGTTGCCATCTGTGCTGATTCGGCGCCTTCGCAACTGCGGATGGGTGCGCTCTCCTCCGCTGCGGTTGACGGGGTTCGGCCGTTCGCCGACGGACGGCCGGGCGTCCGGCTTGTCGTCGTACGGGCGGGCTTCCGGGAGCGGCATGAGGCTGCCGCGCAGCCGCTGGAGCCCGCGCCTGGCATGGCTCTTGACGGTTCCGAGTGGGATACCGGTCCCCCGAGCGGTCCTGGCCTGTGTCAGGTCGCGAACCGCCCCCCGTTCGGGCGGTCGCCTTGGCGACCGCGCCAGGCGGCGAGGAAGACCTGCTGCGTCACGTCCTCCGCTTCGCGGGAGTCCCAGATCGCCCGGCTCGCCAGGGCATGCACGAGGTCGCCCCAGCGCCGGAAGGCCAGGGCCAGGCAGCCCTCGTCGCCGCGAACGAGTCCGGCGCCCGGGCTCCTCGTCGGTCGGCTCGGAGGCCAGGGGCCGGAGGCGGTGTGCCGTGTGCACTGCGATCACGACGACTCCTGTTGCCCATGGTGCGATCCGGCGGGTGGAAGCTTCCGCTCCGAGGGAGCGGGACACCGCCGGGCGGGTACGTCCCGCCCCACTCAGGGTCGGGCGACGCCCCTTGGTCCTCAAGACGCAGCGTTTGTGCATCGCTTCTTGCAGGGACGGCGGAGCCTCCCGCGCCACGCACCCCGCATCCGTCGGGCGCGCTGCGCAAGAAGGAATGACATCAGCTCATGCATCCGATCCCTTCGAGCCGACCCAGGAGGTCATGAAGTGATAGTGGTGGAACGTATGGTCGCCCTCCCCGCCCCTCTGGACGAGGCGGTCTCCTATCTGCAGGACTTCCGTCGCACCGAGGAATGGGATCCGGGAACGGTGTGCTGTGTCCGGATCGACGAGGGGCCGGTGCGGCCGGGTGCCGTGTGGCGGAATACCTCACACTTCCGCGGACGCACCACCGAACTGATGTACGTGCTGGAGGTCAGAGAGCCGACACACCTGGTGTTCATAGGTACGAACAAGTCGGTGACGGCGACCGATGACATGCGCTTCGAGGCACGATCGGGCGACGGAACACTCTTGAGGTACCAGGCGTCCTTCCGCTTCAAGGGCTTGGCGAGGCTAGCCACTCCGTTCATGAGAACGGAGCTCGAGGCGCTTGCGGACAAGGTCGCCCAGCGTCTCCCATCCGCACTCGCGGAACACCGTCACTGAGGTTCGCCACCCCGGTCGTACTCGAAGAGGTTCTTGACGGAGCGTCTGATCTCACTCATGGAGTGAAGGAAAGGACGATGCAGCGACCAGAAGCCGCCGGGACCCCGGCCATCGTCTGCCACATCAGACCCGCCGCCGGGCCAGGCGGCCGACACTGAGCGCGCCCATGAGTGTGACCAGTCCGGCAGCGGCACTCCATGCCAGCCACGCGCCGGGCGAGTTGACCGCGCCGAGTCCCAAGGTGCCTGCGTGGACGGCGTTCGGGGTGGAGTTCATCCCATCGAGGGTCTGGACCTTCAGCGCGAGGTTCTTGTCGTCGGCGCTGCCCCAGGCGTAGACGATGTCGCTCGTGCCCTCCTTCAGATCGAGGCCGGCGGGACCGATGACGACGGTGTCCGTTCCGGCGAGCACGACATCAGCGGGCACGGTACCCGCGTCGACGTCAGTCGTCTCTTCCTTGGGGTTCACCAGCCCATTGAAGACCGGCTGGCCACCGGTGCGGACGTCGACCGCCGGAGCTGCGGCGACATGCCGGACGGTGAGCCTGGACTTGCCCGCTGCCACCTTGGCGGTGTCGTTGACGAAGGCGTCCAGCTCAGGCTTTCCTTAGGCCGACAAATGGGCGACGACGGTGGCGTTGGCCCCCGCCGGAACCTCGATCGTCTTCTGAATCGCGGGTGTACCGCTCGGACTGTCCCCAGCCTTGAAGATCTTGACATCATAGGAGCCGGCGTCGAGGGACTGCGGATCGGTCAGCGTACCGGGCTTGAAGTCGGGCAGCAGCTCGCTTCCGTTCGCGTACACGTCGACCGT
This sequence comes from Streptomyces sp. NPDC091376, assembly GCF_044757085.1. Lineage (NCBI taxonomy): Bacteria > Bacillati > Actinomycetota > Actinomycetes > Kitasatosporales > Streptomycetaceae > Streptomyces > Streptomyces sp. NPDC091376. The sequence goes on from NZ_JBIVUF010000027.1 coordinate 42,157, forward strand.
CAGGCCGGGTACGCCGTGGAAAACAAAAACCATCGCCTTGTCCGCGGCTGCGTGGTCCACGGCACCCACAGGCACCGCTGCCCCCAGGGACAGGGCGGATACCCCGAGCAGGGCGACTGCCATTCCGGCGGTGTGGGACTTCATCATCGGACTGCCCTCCATGGCGGATCCGCAGGATGTGGAACCTCATCACCTGTTCCGCCCGCGGGCGGCAGCCGGATGCGGCTCCGCCTGGGCATCCGCCGGGCGGAAGCGCCAACCGCGCCCGTGCGCAAGTGGGATCGCAGGCTTTCCTGCGCAGGAACTGGTGGCGATACCGAACCCTTGCGGCGTCCGCCCTGAGAGCGGGAGCAGCAACGGCAGACGTCTCAGGGCGAGAACGGTCCGTCCGGCCGTCCTGACATCAGATGCTGATGACGCGAGCGACGAAAGAAGGCGGCGACGAGCACTGCACCGATGACGACGAGCCACAACCAGATTCCCGGACGCTCCCAGATGCCGCCGTCCTTGCGCTCCTGATGGGCTTCCGCGGTCGAATCCTCGGCGGGCGGAGTCCCTCCCGGGGCGAGGAATGGATCAGAGGTGGCTGCAGGATCCCGCCGCCGAGCCCGGTTGGCCCGCCGAGCCGGAGCACCCCGGGAAGTGCGGCCTGAGCGCATCGGCACGCGCCGCCGACTGAGCGTGAAGGAAGGTCAGTTGGCGCCGCTGGTGCGAGGCGCCCTGCCTGTCCGCGGCGGCGGCGTGGACATGACGCATCCGATCCGTGGGCTCGGTCCGAAGCGACTCGGGGGGACAGGAGAGGACGCGCGATGAAAGACCGGGGCAGAGACGTGCGCAGGTCGGAGTCGGTGTGGGACTACCCACGACCGCCCCGCGTGGAGCCGGACGAGCGCCACGTCGTGGTGACGTTCTCCGGGGTCCTGATAGCGGACACGCGCAGGGCGCTGCGGGTGTTGGAGACCAGCCATCCGCCAACCTTCTACATCCCCGTCGAGGATGTACGGCAAGAGACTCTGCACCGCTCGAAGTTCCGCACACGGTGCGAGTGGAAAGGCATCGCCACGTACTGGGATCTGCAGGTGGGAGCACTCGAATCCGCCCAGGCCGCGTGGAGTTACGAGAGCCCGATGCCTGGATACCAGGCACTGGCCAGCCACTTCGCCTTCCACGCGGGGCGCGTCAGCGCCTGCGAGGTGGACGGTCAGAGGGTCGATGCTCAGTCCGGGGACTTCTACGGGGGCTGGATCACACCCGGGATCGTCGGTCCGTTCAAGGGAAGCCCGGGAACCGCGGGATGGTGATCCCGTGTCCGCGTACCCGGCACCGGCTGCTGGTCGCGCGCCTGGGCTGCGGGGCCCCCTGAGCGCCAACAGCAACCGCAGCCACGACCGTACTGCGCCGGACGACACATCCTCCTCAAGGCGCAATCCGATGCAAAAGCGATGCACGTTGAGAGCTGGTCGCTCACCAGCCAACCTGGTCCTGCTGGCACCTGCAGAACGCGTACGGCGCCACGACATGCCTGACGGGACACCGTCACGGCAGCGTGTCCGGAACCGTCAGTCAGGTGAGGATCTGGCACGAGGAGCCGAGATCATGGTCTTCGTCGCATCCGGAACGCCCCGGCCCCCGCTCGCTCGGCCACGACGCAGAGAATCGGCACCGCCCTCCGACGAGACACGCGCGGACGAGTCGCTGGCCGCGGGCTTCGCGGCCGGTGACGACAGGAGTCTCGAGGCCCTCTACCGCCGCTGGGGATCACTTGTGTACACGCTTGCGCGGCGGGCGCTGGGGGACGACCGTGAGGCGGAGGACGTCACCCAGCAGGTGTTCCTCGCCGCCTGGCGTGGACGGCAGGGCTATCGACCAGGCCGCGGAGGGGTCGCCGGCTGGCTCGTGGGCATCACCCGCCACAAGATCGCCGACACACTTGCCTCCCGCACACGTCGCGCGGAGCTGGTCGCGGCGGCGGCCATCGGCTACGAGTCGGCCCGTGGGGCCCGCGCGGCCGACGAACCCCAAAGGGCCCTGGATCGGGTCCTCGTCCTGCGCGAGCTGGAAGCACTTCCCGCGGCTCAGGAGCGCGTGGTCCGACTGGCCTTCTACGCCGACCTCACCCAGGCGCAGATCGCGGAGGCCACGGGGCTGCCTCTGGGAACGGTGAAGAGCCATATGCGCCGAGCACTGCTCTCGTTGCGGCGCGCGCTTGCTCCGGAGGCGCCGTTAGGGAGGAGGGCGGCCGGCTGCTCGCGGGTCGACACCCACTGATCCGGTTCAGCACTGCGACACGGGAGACGGTTGCATCCGCCAACCGGCCCCGCAGCCACCGTGAGCTCGCGACAGAGCGTCCTCAGACCGGGCGACAGGGCGCATGACATACAGGCAACGGGACTCCTCTGCGATCAGCAGTCTCGGCGGACCTTCCGTTCAACATCGATCTCATTGCCCACGTTGCGATCGACGCCCAAACCCCCTGAATCGACCCCCACCGTGCCCCCGGACGAGGCGGCCGGCTCATGAGTGGCGCGTGTCCACCCAGGCGATCGTCGGCCTCGTACAGCGTGACCTCACTCGAACGGCTGAGCACATACGCGGCGGTCAACTCCGACACCCCGCACCGACCACAGTCACCGCAGGGACCACGCTGCTCCCACCACTCCATACGCCGCCGGCGGCGGCTCCTCGATCTCTGCTCGGCCGCCACGCCCCAAGTGGAGTGGTGCCCCTCGCACCGCGTACACGCAGTGCATCCGGACATCCGGTCATGCGGGCAGCGTGAGCCGCAGGAGCGGAGCCGTAGTGAGCGTCGCAGGCTTGGGGAGGTTGGTTCCGACGAACACCGCCTTGCCGAGTTGCCTGAACGTGGTGACCGAGGTGGTGGCCCCGTTGGTGGTGCGGCCCTGGACGGTGCGGGCGTCGGGGGCGGACATGATCGAGGTCAGCTCGTCGAGTTTCCGGGCCGCCTGCTGTGCCTGTCGTTGTGACTCGGTGCTCTGCTGGTGCTGCCAGGCCGCGACGCCGGCAAGGGAGACGGTGGCGACGAGGCCGGCGGCCACGAGGAGGGGCCGGTCCTGCGCATTCTGGAGAAGATCGATGTGACGCGCTGGTCGGACGCGGGCACACGCGGGGGCAGTCGACGCACGGAGTCGATGCCGGCTGGCCGTCGATCCCGACCGACGGACCTACATGCCGCATCCGGTGGAGACCCGCACACCGTGGCAGCAGCAGACAAGGTGGCGAGGCCGGGACTCCGCACTCCTGGATCAGAACCACCGGACAGCGGTCGTGCGACGAGCCACTCCCCCGCCTTATTGCGTCAGATGTGCAATTACAATGTTCTAGCAACAAGGTGAGGCTGAGGAGGACCGGTCACATGGCGAACGGACGCATCGTGCTGGGGATCGAGTCGTCGTGCGACGAGACCGGTGCCGGCCTCGTCCGTGACGGACGCCTGCTCGGACACGCGGTGGCGTCGAGCATGGACGAGCACGCACGGTTCGGCGGCGTGGTCCCGGAGATTGCCGCCCGCGCCCACGTCCACTCCTTCAATCCGGTCGTGCGCCAGGCACTGGAGCAGGCGGGGCTGGGCATGGCGGACATCGACGCCGTCGCCGTCACCACGGGCCCCGGGCTCTCTGGCGCTCTGCAGGTGGGTGTCGCCGGAGCCAAGGGGCTCGCCTACTCACTCGGAGTGCCCCTGTACGGGGTTCACCATCTGGCCGGGCACGTGGCCGCGGACACCCTGGAGCACGGTCCGCTGCCCAATCCCTGCATGGTCCTGATCGTCTCCGGCGGGCACACCTCGCTGCTGCTGGTGCGAGACCTGGTACGGGACCCCATCGTGCACCTCGGCGACACCCTGGACGACGCGGCCGGCGAATGCTTCGACAAGGTGGCACGGGTCTTCGGGCTGCCGTATCCGGGAGGGCCGGCCATCGACCGTGCCGCCCGGGAGGGTGATCCGCGTGCTGTGCCGTTCCCACGGCCGCTCACCGGTCCGCGCGACGATCCGTACGCCTTCTCCTTCTCCGGTCTCAAGACCGCCGCCGCCCGCTGGGCCGAGCATCACCGGGAGCAGACGTTGCCGGTCGCGGACGGGGCCGCTTCGTTGCAGGAGGCAGTGGCCGATGTGCTGACCCGGAAGGCCGTTGCCGCCTGCCGGGACCATGGCGTCGCCACACTGGTCGTGGTCGGCGGGGTGGCCGCCAACTCACGGGTCCGCTCGCTCGCCGAGGAACGCTGCGCGGCCGCCGGCATCACCCTGCGGGTGCCGCCGTTGCGCCTGTGCACCGACAACGGTGCGATGATCGCCGCCGTCGGGGACCTCCTGGTCCGGGCGGACGCCGCGCCGGCCCCGCTCGATGTCTCGATCGATCCGTCCGCCCCCCTGGAATACGCGGCCCTGCACCCGAAAGCCGCGGTCCCGGCGACGAGAGCCGCGTGAGAGCCGTGCGTGTCGAGACGACCACCGGCGACCGGTTGCTGACGTACGCGGCGGACATACGGAACGTCTATGCCGACGCGTTCGCCGCCCCGCCCTGGGCGGAGGACGCAGCAATGGCCGATGCGTATCTGGACCGACTGGCCATCGACGTGCTGCGTCCCGGGTTCGCGGCCGCCGTCGCTCTCGACGGCGAGCGGCTCATCGGCTTCTGCACGGCCTGGACCACCCCAGACCCATTCCCCGAAGACCGCTGTTACCCGGAGGTGTCGGCGGCACTCGGCGCTCCACGGACGCGCGCCTGGCTGTGCGGCGGGCAGGAGGTCGACGAACTCGCCGTCCACTCCCGGGGCCGCGGCAAAGGGGTGGGCGCGGCACTCCTGGACGTGGTCAGCCGGGATGTCTCCGACGGCCGCACGTGGTTGCTGACCTCCGTGCGGGCACGAGCCGCACTGGACTTCTACCGACGGCTCGGCTGGCGTCAGGCCACCCACCCCGCCCCCGAAGGCACCGGTGTGGCCGTGTTCCTGGGCCCCCGTCACCACGCCGAACTTCCCGTGTGACATCCGGAGCACATGGTGCTCCTCAACGGCCGGGGGGCGGCGGGACAGTTGAACTCGCCCAGGGCGGAGACCTTCCCGCCACCGAACTGGCGGGCGCTCTGGCCGCGCTGCCCCGCCTGCTCCACGAGAGGTAGACCGCCCGGCGGGCTCGCCGCCTCCGAACGGTGGAACGCGGGGCCACAGGCGATGGCCCGGCGGGTGCCGCGGGAAGAGTCGGCGTATGACCGTCACCGCATACATCAACTCCTCCTCTCCCGTTACCACGCTGATCAACGTCTTCACCGTCGCCCCCGAGCGACAGGCCGAGTTGCTCGAACTGCTGGCTCGGGCCACCGAGGAGACGATGAAGCACCAGCCCGGCTTCATCTGCGCCAACTTCCACGCCAGCCTGGACGGCGAGCGCGTCATCAACTACGCACAGTGGGAGAGCGAGGAGCACTACCGGCGCATGCTGGAGAATCCCGAAGCACGTGTCCACATGGATGCAGCGGGCAAGATCGCGGACATCGTCGAACCGAGGCTGCACCGCGTCGAGTCCTCCCACAGGAAGTAGGACCGCCGAGGCGTCACACTCCCCGCGCGCCCCAGGGCAGGACGTGCGCGCAGGTAAGTCGGCCTCGTGACGCACGACCCGTGGTCCCGGCGGGTTGCATGAGCCGGGACCACGGGGCGAGGAGCGACACGCACCACTCGAGTTCGAAGACCCGGTTACGGGCGGACGGGCGCGACCCGGGGCGGCGGATTGGTGGTCGCTGTCTTGTTCAGCGAGAACGACCAGCCTTCGAAGCTCCCCAGCGGCGGCTTGCGGTTCGAGGAACCGGACTGGCTGTAGGTCCAGTTGCCGCCGTTGGGGGCGTGCCAGTACGACCAGTAGGCGGAAGCCGGGGGTGTGTTCTGGCACGCCTCGGTGGCAGCGGTGGGCTTGCCTTCGATCCGGCAGATGAAGGCCTCGCCCCAGCGCGCGGTTCCGGTGATCTCGAATCCCGCGTTCTTCAGCGCGGCGAGGCCGGTGGTCTGGTCGCCGGGGGCGCAGCGGATGATCGTGTCGCCGCCGAGCTCCTGGAAGTCGACGACGACCGTGACGCCGTTGCCGTCCGGGCAGTAACCGGGCAGCCCCTTGCTGGTCAGGGCGGTGGCTTGAGGAGCTGCGACCAGGCCGATTCCTGTCGAGCCAAGGACCAGGGCGATGGACAGCGCGGCGGCGCGCAACGCGCGTACCGCGTGTCGGTAAGTCGTTCTCAACATCTGTGTTCTTCCTTCTTGTTCGGGGCTGCTCGGTAGGCGATGCAGCCGAGGACAGTCAGTGCGCCGCCGCCCTTGGTCCAGGTCGGGAGTAGGGCGCCGGTGTCCGTCCGGACGCCCGGCAGCGGGCGCCCGGACGCATCCCTTCGCTCGTGTTCGTCACGCTCCGACGCGTGCGCCGGGCTGGGTCGGAGTGAAGGTGACCGGCGCGTCGAAAGCAGCCCGGCGGGCGGCGCGGCGCAGGACGGCCAGCACCGCGGGGCCGGTGAGGAGGATGGCGATGAGGTTGGTGATCGCGCGGCCGGTGTCCCAGCCGAAGGTGGAGGTGGCGAGGGTGAAGAGGACGAAGGTGTGCAGGTTGTCCACGACGGATGCGCCGGGGTCGAAGGACAGTTGGGTACCGATGCCGGCCGTGAACGGCCAGAACCACATGTTCATGATGAAGCCGAAGAAGTACGCGGAGGCCACTCCGTAGGCGGCGAGCATGCCGATCTCGGCGCGGCCGGTGACCCGCTTGGGCAGCAGTCCGGCGCCGAGCCCGATCCAGGCGGAGGACACCATCTGGAACGGCAGCCACGGTCCGACGCCGGCCGTGAGCAGGGCGGAGGCGAACAGCGATGTGGTCCCGAGCACGAAGCCGAAGCCGGGGCCGAAGACCCGCCCGGCCAGCACCAGCAGGAAGAAGACCGTCTCGATGCCGGCCGTCCCGGCCCCCAACGGTCGCATCCCGGCATTGACGGCGGACAGGACGCCCAGCAGTGCCAGGACCTTCGGATCGATGCCGCCCGAGCTCATCTCGGCGAGCACGACGGCCAGGATGACGGGCATCGCGATGATGAAGATCAGCGGGGCGTCGGCGGAATGCGCCATCGCCTCCGGCTGCGGTGGTGCGAACAGCGGCCAGAAGAACATCGCCAGCCCGGCAATACTGGCGAGTGTCAGCACGACGGATGTGCGCAGGCGGATACGCAGGACGGAGACTCGGCGGCCCGGATCGAGGTGCCGGTCCGTCCGGGGCCGGTTCGTCGTCGTGGTCATGCGGGGATCTCCTCGGCGTCGAGTGCCCGGGTGATCTGCTCGACGGTCAGCCATGGCTGCGGGGCCAGGACCTTGGCCACCTGCGGGGCGAAGGCCGGGGACGCGACGACGACATCGGCTGTCGGCCCGTCTGCGACGATCTCTCCCTCGGCCATGACCACCACCCGGTCCGCTGCGCCGGCGACGAACTCCACGTCATGGGTGGCGACGACGACTGCCCGCCCGTGTGCGGCGAGGTCGCGTACGACTTCGGTGAAGCGTTCCTTCGCGTGGTAATCCAGGCCGCGGGTCGGCTCGTCGAGCAGGACGACCCCGGGGGCGGCGGCCAGTTGAACGGCCAGGACCAGGGCCAGCTTCTGGCCTTCGGAAAGGTCACGGGGGTGGTGCTTGCCCGGGATGCCGGGGGCGAGGCTGTCGAGAAGGGCGCGGCAGGTGCCGGGGGCGGCTGCCGATTCGGCGTCGCTCTGGGCGCATTCCGCGTCGACCGTCTCCAGGTAGAGCAGGTCGCTCGCGGTCTGCGGGACGAGGCCGACCAGCGCTCTGGCCTCGCGTGCCGACACCTTGCGGGGGTCGGTACCGGCCACGTCCACACTGCCGGAGCGGCGCGGACCCGAACCCTGCAGCGCCCAGAGCAGGGACGACTTACCGGAGCCGTTGCGGCCCATCAGCGCGGTCACCTCTCCCTTGCGCAGCTCCAGGGACACCGCTCTGACGGCCAGGTGCTGTCCATAGGAAACGGTGACCTTCTCCGCAGACAGTGCCGTGTCGCCGAGCACCGTCCCGGGTGCGGCGGGCTGCCGCCCGGCCAGCCGGTCGCGGAGTGCGGCGGACCGGCGGCGGGCATCGCGTACGGAGAGAGGGAGGGGCTGCCAGCCTGCCAGCCGGCCGAGGCGTACGACGGGCGGGGCGACGTCGCTGTCCGCCATCAACTCGGCGGGCGCGCCGTCGCGCACACGGCCGTCGCCGGTCAGGTGCAGCAGCCGGTCGGCGTACTGGAGCACGCGTTCGACGCGGTGCTCGGCGACCAGGACCGTGGTGCCCAGGTCGTGCACCAGCCGGATGATCGAGGCCAGCACCTCCTCGGCGGCCGTGGGGTCGAGCGCGGAGGTCGGCTCGTCGAGGACCAGCACCCTGGGGTGGGTGGTGAGCACCGAGCCGATCGCCACGCGCTGCTGCTGGCCGCCGGAGAGGGTGCGCAGGGCGCGGCGGCGCAGCTCGGCGATACCGAGCAGGTCGAGGGTCTCCTCCACGCGCTTGCGCATGACCTCGGGCCGCAGGCGCAACTGCTCCATCCCGTAAGCAAGTTCCTCCTCGACCGTGTCGGTGACGAACCCGGCGAGGGGATCCTGGCCGACGACACCGACGAGGTGGGCGAACTCCTGCGGCGGGTACAGCGCCGTGTCCTGCCCGTCGACGGTGACCCGGCCCCGGAGGTGTCCGCCGGTGAAGCGCGGCACCAGACCGTTGACGGCGCCGAGCAGTGTGGACTTGCCGACGCCGGTACGGCCGGTGACCAGACACAGCTCGCCCTCGCCGATGGACAGGTCGACATCGCGCAGCGCAGGCCGCTCGGCCCCCGCGTAGGAGAAGCTCACCTCGTTGAACTCGATCATGCGACGGGCTCCTTGAGGTGCGGGAGGTGAACGACATCGCCGATGGCATCAGGCTGCTCGGAGTCCAGAGTGGGCTCCGGTGGCGGAGCCAGCCAGGCCGGCAGTACGCCGATGAGGACAGCCACCCCGGGAAGCAGTGAAAGCTCGGGCCAGGTCAGCGGGTTCAGGGAGGGGTACAGGTTCGCCGCGTCGACCTTGGTGGTGACGTACATGAGTGTGGCCGCGCTCAGACCCGAGGCGGCAACAGCCAGTTCGCCCAGCCGCCAGGAGTCGGGCCGGTAGCGGCTGCGTCGCATCCGCCGGCCGCCGAGCAGGAACCCGGTCGTGGCAACGACCAGGCCGGCGGCCAGCATCGGGGCGCCGAGATAGCGCGGGGTGGAGGCGTCCATCACCCCGTACAGCCCGGCGCAGACCCCCAGCAGGCCGGTGATCACCAGGAAGCCGGTGAGGAAGCGGGCACCGGGGGTGATCCGGCCGGTGCGTCCGTAGCCGTGCGAGGCCATCGCCGCCGCCAGGGCGAGGGAGCGGTTCAGGGCGTCCTCCAGAACGGGGATGATGATGCCGCGCAGCGCGCGGGCGCCCTTCTGGCCGCCGGCCCGGAGCCGCCGGGCGCGGCGCACCCGCTGCACGCTCTCCACCAGCTGTGGAGCGAACGTCAGTGCGACGACCACTGAGGTCCCGATCTCGTAGAGCGCGCCGGGCAGCGCCTTCAGCATCCGCTTGGGGTTGGCCAGCGCGTTGGCCGCGCCCACACACACCAGCATGGTCGCCAGCCGCAGTCCGTCGTAGAACCCGCCGAGGAGTTGCTCGACCGCGACCGCGCCGAACAACCGGATGCCCGCCGCCCATGCGGGCAGCGGGATCTCGGGGAGAGTGAACAGGATGGTGTCACCCTGCCCGCCGCCGAAGATGATGCGGAAGACCACGCGCATGGTCACGATGAACGCGCCAAGCAGCAGGTACATCCGGAACGCGAGCGCCCAGGGGGCGTCGCTGCGCCGCCGCACCACCACGTAGCCGCAGACCGCGAGGATCAGGATGAGCAGCAGCGGGTTCGTGGTCCGGCTGGCGGCGGTGGCCATGCACAGTGCCCACAGCCACCACGCCCCGGGATGGACGGTGCGTGGCAGCGGCGGGTGGAAGGGGAGGATCCGTTGGTTCACGGGGTGTCGCCGGGTCCCGCGGCCGCCTGGCGCCGACGCCAGGCGGTGATCCCGGCGGCGGCGGCGAGGACCGTGGCGCCGCCGATCCCGGCCAGGGTGCTCACCGGTATGCCGTCATCGGCAGAGGCGTTCACCGTCTGCATGCCGTCCTCGCCGGCTCCGGTCCACTGCGGCGCCTCGCTCGGCTGGACCTCGGTGCCGGGCAGCGGCTCGTCAGAGGAGGACGCCGACGGCGAAGCGGAACCATCGGCCTTGGCCGTCTTGCCGGCCATGGGGTCCTTGCCCCCCTTGGGAGAGGCTGCCTCGGGTCCCTTGCCCTGTCCCGGCAAGGTGGCGCTGCCGCCACCGGTGCTCCCGGTCGCCGCGGACCCGCCGAGGGAGCCGCCAGAGCCGGTCGAGCCGCCGGAAGTGGAAGTGCCGCCCGCCGCGGTGGACGAACCGCCGGCGCCGGACGAGCCGCCAGAGGTGGAACCGCCGCCCGTGGTGGACGAGCCCCCGGTGGCGGAACCGCCGGAGTTTCCGGATCCGCCCGAGCCCGGCGGCCGGCTGCTCGTGGGCCGTACCGGCGCGATCCGCGGCGGCGGATTGGTGGTGGACGTCTTGTTCTTGGAGAACGACCAGCCCTCGAAGCTGCCCGGCGGCGGCTTGCGGTTCATCACGCCCCACTGGCTGTACGTCCAGTTGCCGCCGTTCGGGGCGTGCCAGTACGACCAGTAGGCGGTCGCCGGAGGCGTGTCGATGCACGGCTCGCTCTCCGGCCCCGGCTTGCCCTCGATGCGGCAGATGAACGCCTCGCCCCAGCGGTTGGTGCCGGCGATCCGGATCCCCGCGTTCTTCAGCGCGGCGTGACCGGTGGCCTGGTCGCCCGGGGCACAGCGGATGATGGTCGTTCCGCCGAGCTCCTGAAAGTCGATCATCACAGTGACGCCGTTGGCGTTCGGGCAGTAGCCCGGGGTGCCCTTGCTGTGGTCGATGGAGTACGCGGCGGGCGCGGTGACCATGCCGATCCCGGCCGAGCCGAATGTGAGGGCGAGCGCGAGCACTCCGGAGCGGAGCTTGTGCCATTTCGGTGCCGTGGCGGTCATGTGTGGGCCCCCTGCCTGCGCTTGGCTACGCGGAAGGCGGCGTATCCGGCGGCGGTCAGCGCCGCTGCGGCGCTCCCGAGGACCAGTGCGCTGCTGCCGGTGCCGGCCAGCGGGCCGCTCCCGCCACTGGGGACGGGGTTGTTCGGGATGGTGGTGGTGCCGGCCGTGGGCATCGGGCTGCCGGATCCGTCGTGGGACGGGGCACTGCTCGGGTCGCCCGACGGGTCACCACTCGGGTCGTCGGACGGGTCCCCGCTCGGGTCGCCCGACGGATCGCCACTCGGGCCGTCGGACGGGTCCCCGCTCGGGTCACCCGAGGGGTCACCACTCGGGTCGCCACTCGGGTCAGGGCCCGGCCCCGGGTCGGTGAGGCCGATCTCCGCCAGCGGGATCTGCGCCAGCGCGAGCACTGCTTGCGGTGTGGAGCGGCGCCACTGGTCGCGCTGGAAGTCGGGGATGCCGTCGGCCTGTGCCCCGGCCAGCGCCTCGTCGTTGTAGGCGATGGTGCCGGTCTCCGCCGACGCGGCGCCGGCGTTGGACGAGGTGATCTGGCGTGCCTCGATCCAGTCGGCCGCCTTGTCGGCCGCTGCCTGGTGGCCTGTGGCGGCGAGCGCCTGGCCCCCGAGGCCCGTGCTGTTGGCGTTGGGGAATGCGGTGGGTCCTGAGCCGATCAGCGCACCGTCGTCGTGCTGGATGCCCGCCAGCCAGTCACCGCCCTTCTTCGCCGCCGCGGCGGCGCCCTCCGCGCCGTCCGCTGCCGCGGCGAGCAGTGCCTGTACGGCCATGGCGGTGGAGTCCGGGTCGAGCACCGCCTCGGCGCCCTGCGCGTCGCAGTCCCCGGAGACCGTGCCGCTGCCGAAGGCGTACGGGTAGAGGCGGAAGCCACCGGCCGCGCACTGCTGGTCGATCAGGAAGTCGACGGCGCTCTGCGGCACGTCACCGCTGCGCGCAAGGCCGACAACGGCCAGGGACTGGCCGAATGTGTTGCTGTAGTCGTTGCCGTCGAGGACCTTGTCCTTCAGCCGGCCCTCCTCCAGCCCCGCGTCGGGTCCGGCGATGAGGTCCAGCGTCTCCTGGCGCAGGTTGTACGCGCCGAACTTGGCCGGGTCCTCCCCCGCGACGACGGCCGCGTACAACAGCTTGGCGGTGGCACCCGCCACCCGCTGGCCGGGCTCGCTCCAGGCGTCGTAGCTGTTGTAGTCGCGCACGTGCACCTTGAGCGTGTCCACGACCTTGTCGGCCGCTTCCTCGTCCGCACCGGTCGCCTTGAGCGCGATGAGGGTGTCGACGGTCAGGCCCCAGTCGTACATCCCGGGCGAGAAGCCGGGTATCGCGCCGTTGTCGAGCTCGCCCGCCTGCCAGCGAGCGGCGGCGGTCGCGGCGTCCGGTCGCGGCTCGGCGAACGCGTTGGGGCTGAGGGTGATCAGGCCCGCGGCGAGGAACGAGCCCCCGGCACCGAGAACGGCGGCAACCTTGACCGGTGGTCTGACGCCGACCATGGCACAGATCCCTTCGATGAGGGCCGGCAACGGGCTCCCGGGACGCTGTCACAAAAAGGACCCTTGCGCGCATTCGGAATTCGGAAACCGAATACGGCAGGGCCCGGGAGGCAGTTGCCGGGCTCCACGCTGCAGACCATGACAGTGAGAAGCAGTGCACGTACGCAGTGGGTGCTCCGGCTCGCGGCAAGTAGTGCTCTTCCGCTCACGGTTGCAGGTCAGCGCCGGATTCACACCGGCTTTCCCCAGTTGCGTACGCATTCAGTTGTACGTCCGCCCGCAGACGGATCGGCCGCATCATATGCGCCTTTGTGCGAACGCGGCCACCCCTCCCGCTGCGGTACGCGCCACATCCGCCGATGCCCCGTCGCCCGCCGCTGCGCAATTCTGAGGGCGAGCGGCCCGGGGGATCGTCTGTGCGGCGGTTGTCCCTGTCGTGCACGGCCCTGAGCATCCCGGTCGCCGCCTCCACCGAGGGCAGTCACTGATGCTGCGGCCACGCGCCGTCCCCTGCGGCGCTCGGCTGGGAGCTGCGCCACGCGTACCGGCTCGGCCGCGCCGGAGAGTCGGTGGCGCTTCGCGCCCGATCCACCGCCGCAGGTGACCCGACGCAGCGCCGCGTGGCCGACGTCGGAAGTCACGGCGGTGGCGCCGGCGCGCTCGACGTGAATCGGCGTCTGTACTGCGGGAGGAGAAGGATGGCGTAGAGGACCCCGAACATCGTCCAGGCCAGGTAGAGCCCGGGCAGTGCGAGCCCGGCGTGGACCCCGAGGAGCCAGCCGAGCGGGATGAGCAGCGTGTAGTCGCTGGTCACGGACGCGATCATGACGGTTCGGGTGTCGCCTGCGGCTCGCAGCAGGGCGGCGTACGACATGGCGATCGCGAAAGGCGCCAGGCTGAGCAGCGCCAGCGGTGTCACCGACCAAGCCCTGTCGAGAACTTCGGGATCATCGGTCACCGACGCGAGCAGCGGGCGGCCGATGACGAGTGCGGCGGCGGACGGCAGGGCGAGCATCAGCAGGAGCAGTCGGGCGCCGGCCTTCCGCCAGGCCACCGCGCGGTCGTGACGACCGCCGCCCAGATCCTGGCCGGCCAGGATCGTGATGGCGGTGGAGGCGGAGGCCAGGAAGGTGAAGACGATGAGGGTGAGGTTGTCCACGATCCGGTAGGCGGCCAGGTCGGGAGTGCTCATGCGGGCGGCGAATCCCGCCATCAGCGCTTCGTTGACGTAACCGATGCCCAGGGTGCTCATCTCGGGCCAGCCGATCCGCCACAGTTCCTTGGCGGTGCCCGGTGGATCGTGCGCGCCCTTGGTACGCCTCGGCAGCCTGGTGCGGCAGTACAGGGCCAGGTAGCCCGTTCCCACGGCGGTGGCGGCGAACGTGGCGAGGGCAGCGCCGGTGACTCCGAGACCGGCGCGGAAGATGAGCAGCAGTCCGAGGGGCAGATTGACGGCGTTCACGAGCAGCGCGGTGTGCATCGCGGCACGCGTGGCGCCGATACCCGCGCACGCGGCCTGGAGTGTGAAGGAGACGGCGGCGAAGGGGACGGCGAACGCCACCAGGCGCAGATAGTCGGTGCCCGGTGCCATGACGTCGTCGGGAGCGCCCAGCACGGTCAGTGCCGTCGGGGCGACGGCGAACAGGACGGCACCGATGGCCACCCCGGCACCGGCGGACATGACCAGCCCGGCCCGTACGACACGGGCGACGTCCTCGTGCCGCCCGGCACCGTGACACCGGGCGACCTGGACCTGGACGGCGGTGGCCCAGCCGCGTACGACGATCAGGGCGATGAGGTACACGGGCGCGGCGAGCGCGAACGCACCGAGCGCGCGGGTGGACAGCCGGGCGAGCATGACCGTGTCCACCAGGTTGAGGGCGATCTGGGTGACACCGGCGATGAGCAGCGGACACGCGAGGGTCCACACACGGCGCACGGTCGGTGGTTCTGGGGTGTCCACGGCGCGGCTCGCGGCCGGGTGCTCCGGGTTGTTCACAGGGCGGCCTGGGCGGCTTCCAGCAGCTCGGGGTCGCGGTCGAGGAGGATGAGGGTGTCGACGCGGGAATCCTTCCAGGCGAGGATCCGATCGACGATGGCGGGCAGGGGTCCCGGCAGCGCGACCTGGTCCAGCAGTGTGTCGGGTACGGCGGCCACGGCGTCGCGCTTGCGACCGTCGGTCAGGTGGGTGCGAACGGTCCGGGCGGGGCCTTCGTAGCCCATCTGGCAGGCCACGTCGAAGTAGGTGTTACGTCCTCCCGGTCCTACGGCACCGATCAGGTGGGCGAACAGGGGTCGCAGTTTGTCGCGGCCCTCTTCGATCGTGTCGGCGCGTGCCACATAGAGGATCGGGTTGATCTTGATGTCGTCGGGTGTGCGGCCGGCCTTGGCGAGTCCTTCGTCGAGCGGGCGGGTCAGGGCCGCTTCGTGCTCGGGTGCGTACATCCCGGCCAACCAGCCGTCGGCGATCTCTCCGGTCAGTGCGACGTTGCGGGGGCCGATCGCGCCCAAGTGGACAGGGATGTGCGGACGTAGCGGGGTCATGTCGGACTTCACGGCGCGTGCGCTGCCGCTCGAGCCCGGCCCGCGGTAGGGCAGCGGGTAGAGCTCGCCGTCGTGCTCGACGCGCTCCTCGTGGGCGATCGCCTTGCGGACGACCTCGACGTACTCGCGGGTGCGCCGCAGCGGTCTGTCGTAGGGGCGGCCGTGCCAGCCCTCGACGATCCAGGGCACGGACAGCCCCAGGCCGAGCTGGAAGCGTCCTCCGGAGAGCATGTCCAGCGTCATGGCGGTCATGGCGGTGGCCGCGGGAGTGCGTGCGGGGATCTGCATCACCGCGGTGCCGAGTGCGATGCGCCGGGTGACGGCTGCCAGGTAGCCGAGGACGCTCACGGCGTCGGGGCCGTATTCCTCCACGCTCCAGACGGAGTCGACGCCGATGTCCTCGGCTCGTCGGACGATGGGGAGGATCTCTTCGACGGGTTCTCCGCCGTAGCCCAGGGCCAGCCCGAGACGCATGCAGTGGCTCCTTGTCGTGTGCCGGTGACTGCGGGACGAGGTGCGATCAGGAGAACGGGAGTGGCGCGCGGACGAGTTCGCCTTCGCGGGGCGGTCTGGGCAGCCAGCCGCGGGCGACGGGCTCGTGGTACAGCCGGCGGCCGCCAAGGAACGGGAAAGCGGCCGGGGCGTTGCAGGTCAACCCGGGCACCAGCACGCGCACGACGTGGAATCCCGCGGCCCTCACCTGGGGCGGGGTCAGGTCCACGGCGATGGCCCGCAGTCCTTGATCGGCGAGCATGCGGAGGTGGTCGTCCATGCCGGCCGGTTCACGGTGCCCACGGCCGTCGGGGGCGGGAGGTGTGTTCCGGGCGGTGCCGGGGGCGCGGAGGCGGTCCAGGCGGGATCCCTGCGTCCGTGGGTCGAGGTACACCTGGAGGTGCAGTCGTACGTCGTTGACGTCACGCCAGTCGGCACGGAAGTCCCGCAGGTATGCGCGGTCGTGGCGGTGCGGCCGGTAGGGCCGGTGGCCGATGCGGCCGGAGCGGACCGCGGTCCAGAAGTCGCCCTCGTGCGCGAGCAGTTCGAGACCGGTCTCGTGCATGCCGACGGCTTCGGTCAGGGCCTTGGCCGCGGAGTCCTCGGGCGTGGAGCGGCAGGCGCTGCCGAACGCGACCAGGCCTCGTTCCGGGTCCTCGATGAACACGCCGGCGACGGTGATGTCGAAGGTGGACGGGATCCGCAGGAACGTCACGTGCAGACCGCCGGCTTCGGCTTCGCTCAGTGCGGTGGTGATGCGGTCGTCCGCGTCGAGGGCAAGCGGCGCGGCCGAGGCACCGCTGAGCCACCACAGGGTGACCGCGTCACGCTCCAGCACCTCCCGAAGGGCGGCGAGTTGAGCGGCCTGTCGACTCGCGCCGGCGGCCGTTCCGGCCAGGATCGGGTAGTTCGTGGGTGGTTCCGCGCGTCGGGCGCCCCGGAAGTAGTTGACGTACGTGAGCGACGCCGGAACGAGGACCTCCTCGTCGCTTGCCAGATCTCGGCCGATCGTCCAGGCGATGGGCAGGTCCGGGGCCATGGCGACGAAGGGGAAGCCGCGCTGTGCGTACTGCGTAGGCGAGTACAGGGCGAAGTCGCGGGGGTCCGTGGCCGGGCGGCCCGCACGGACCAGTCGGGTCCAGGTGTCGATCGGAAGCGCGTCCGGGACCAGGTTGCCGCAGTAGCGTTCCACGGCCTCGCCGACGGCCGCGGCCCGGGCCAGGTCGTGGTCGCCGAGCGCGGCGCCGCCGGTGACGGTGTCGACGGCCGCTGCGGCGATCTCGGGGTGCGTCGAAAGGTGGGCGCTGTAGGAGACGCAGCTCGGCAGGACCGGTACGCGGGGGCGGTCCTGCACGACGTACCGCACCAGACGCAGCCCGTCGTGCACGCGGGGGCGGACGGGTGTGTGGCCGGCTGCTGCCGGACTCCCGTCCGTTGCTGTTGGGCCGGTTGGGGTCACGTGCACTCCACGCTCCTCGGTCCGCGGAATCGGACGGTGCCTCCTCGGGCGCACCGGCCCGGGTGCGACGTGCGGCGAGAGGCGGCGACTGCGCTGCCCCCCGCCGCCCGGTTCAGCTCGCGGTCTCCTCTTCCTCGGTGTCCTCACGCCACTCGAACGGCGCGTCGACAGCCGGGGTGTGGGACTTCAGGCAGCCCGACTGCGGCTCTTCGGGCTCCTGCCAGCCTGCGTGTGCCATGTGCGTCCTCCTTGAGATCGGCACAGAGTGCTTATTGCGAACTCTGTGCAATTACAAGTGACGAGCAGGAAGGTAGAGGTGCTGAGTGCCGGACCTCAACACCTCGATGACGCGGGCGGATGGTTCCGGTCACCGCGCATATGCCTGGTGCACCAGGTCCGGTGAGGCGTGTGAAGCGCGTGGGACGAGCAGTGTCAGCAGTCGGCGGCGACGGCAGGTCCCTCACGGGCTCCGCTCAGGTCTTCCCGCGCCCTGATGCTCCGTGTCAGCCGCTCCAGTTGGCCGGATCCCCCCAGTCACCGGCCCGGTGCGCCTGAGGTCGGTGCGGGGGTCCACGGTGACGTGCGGTCGCCCGGTACGCGGATGTGCGTACACCTCCGCCTCGACGCCGTAGACCTCCGCCAGAAGCGCAGGAGTGAGCACGTCCCCGGGCGGGCCGACGGCGACCACGCGGCCTCCCTCCATGACACAGATCCGGTCGCAGAAGGCCGCGGCGAGGTTGAGGTCGTGGAGGGCCACCACTGCGGTGACGCCCAGGTGCCGCACGAGCCGGAGCGCATCCAATTGGTGACGCAGGTCCAGGTGGTTGGTCGGTTCGTCCAGCACCATGGTGCCGGTGCGCTGGGCGAGGGCACGGGCGATCAGGACCCGCTGCTTCTCGCCTCCCGACAGCCTGTCGAACGGTGCGTGGGCCAGCGCGGCGACGCCGAGTTCCCGGAGCGAGGCCAGGATGATGTCGCGGTCGTCGACGGTGTCGCCCGCGAAGGCCCGCTTGTGCGGGGTGCGGCCCATGGCCACCACGTCGTGGACGGTGAGTTCGAAGTCACCGGCGGTCTCCTGCAGCACGGCCGCCAGGCGCCGGGCGAGGCGCTTGCCGGGCATCCGCCAGATGTCGTCGCCGTCGAGCAGGATCCGGCCCGAGGTGGGGCGCAGCGCGCGGTAGACCGTTCGCAGGAGGGTGGACTTCCCCGCGCCATTGGGGCCCACCAGCCCGAGCACCTCCCCCCGCGCCACATGGAGGGACATCTCGCGGACCAGATACCGGCCCTGGACGGCGACGGACACCTCCTCAAGCTCCAGGGCGAACGGCGTGATGGTCGGCGTCCCGGTCATCTGGCGGCCTTCCGGCGCATCAGCCAGAGGAAGAACGGTCCGCCGACGAGGGCGGTGAGGATGCCCACGGGGATCTCCTCCGGGCTCATCAGGGTACGGGCGGCCAGATCGGCGGCGATGAGGAACGCGGCCCCGAGCAGGGCGGCGGCGGGCAGCGCGCGCCGGTGGTCGGCGCCCACCAACAGCCGTACCACGTGGGGCATGATCAGACCGACGAAGCCGATCTGCCCGCTCACGGCGACGACCGTCCCGATCATCAGGGCGACGACCGTGAACAGCGCGCCCCGGAACCGGTGCACGTCGAGACCGAGTGCCGCGGCTGCCTCCTCCCCCGCCAGCAGCAGATTCAGCGAACGGCAGACGCCGAGCAGCACCGCCGTGCCGGCCAGCACGGCAACGACGGGAATCCACACGCTCGTCCAGGTCGTGCCCGCCAGCCCGCCGAGCATCCAGCGCAGCGCCGACTGCGTCTTGTGCGGGTCGTCGGACGTGACGACCAGGAAACTGGCCACCGCGGAGAGCACCTCGGCCATGGCGACACCCGCCAGTACGAGCCGCACCGTGGTCATGCGTCCGCCTGATCTCGCCAGCAGGTAGACAGCGACCAGGGCGGCCAGCGCTCCGAGGAAGGCGGCTACGGGCAGAGAGAAGACTCCGAACAGCGTGACGCCGAGGACGAGGACCAGCACCGCCCCGACGGACGCGCCCGAGGACACCCCGAGCAGCATGGGGTCCGCGAGGGGGTTGCGGACGAGCGCCTGCAGCGCCATCCCGGACACGGACAGGCCCGCGCCCACCACGGCGGCCAGCAGCACCCGGGGCAGGCGGACGTCGATGACGATCGTCTCGCGCACCGGGGTCCAGGTCTGCTCCGCCAGTGCGGGATGGACGTGATGCAGCAGGATGCCCCAGACCTGCTCGGCCGGGACGCTGATGGAGCCTGCCGCGATCCCGGCGGTCGCCGCGGTCACGACCAGGGCGGCAAGCAGCGCGAGCACCACCGGATACGGAACCGCTCCGCGACGGATCGTCTTCGGGCCGGACGTGGCGGGGACCTCGATCCCGGTCGTCGCTTCAGCCGCCCTCGTCGCCCCCGTCACCGGAAGCGTTCCGGGTGGAGTTGGCGGGCCAGGGAGTCGACGCCCGAGGGCACCCGGACGCCCAGCACGGTGGACGACAGCGGCAGCACC
>NZ_JBIVUF010000028.1:0-59115 GCF_044757085.1 Streptomyces sp. NPDC091376
TCTTCAGATCCGGTACCGTATCTACCCATGGAGCTCATCGCCCTGGGGGACAGGGGCCAAGACATGGTCAGGGCAGCGACCTACGAGCGGCAAAGCCACCGTAGCGAGACTGACAGCCAGGCGTCACCGCAGATGCAGCGTGAAAAGAGTGTCGCGTTCATCAAGTCACAAAACAACTGGACGCACGTCGACACGGACTACTCCGACGTCGGGCTGTCGGGCTATGACCCCAACGTCGTCCGCCCCGGCTTCGAGCGGCTCATGGCGGACGCGAAGGCGGGGAAGTTCGACGTCGTAGTGATCTACATGCTCTCCCGATTGACCCGCCAGGGCGCCGCCGAAGCGCTACGAATTCAGCAGGAGTTGGCGAAGTGCGGAGTCGCGCTCGTCTCCACACAAGAGCCCTTCATCAACACGTCCGACGATAACCCCTTCGGTGTCGCCTTCTTCGCCCTCATTGCCGGCCTGGCACACCAGGAGTCGAAGAACAAGAGCAAGTTCATTCGCGACTCCTTCGCAAAGCTCCGGGCGAAGGGGAGTCACTCCAGCGGTCCCGTGCCCTTCGGATTCCAGGCCGTTCCCGTGAATGTCGACGGGCTAACGGTGCGCATCCTCAGCCCCGGAGCTGAGGGCGGGAAGGAGTTGGGTCCGGAATCTTCGCCGGCCGACGCTGTGAAGTTCATGATCTCAAAGGCTCTTGACGGGGCCAGGGTGAACGCCATTGCGACGAAGCTGACGGAACTGCGTGTCCCGACGGCGCTCGCGAGCCTGGACGACGAGGCTGCAGCCGCACGACGGAAGGTCGCAGCACGACGTCGAAAGAGCGGCCCAGCGGACGAGGCGGGGCTCGAATGGTCCCCGACCGTCGTCCTGCGTGTCCTGCGCGACCCACGATTGGCGGGCTTCGCCATCGGCCCCGTCGACCAGAAGACGAAGCGGAGGACCATCATGCGCGATGACGAGGGCGCTCCGATCCAACCGCACACGGGCTTCATGACCGCCACTGAGTGGTACCGCCTGCAACAGATCCTGGACGGCCGGAAGCAGGAACGCCGACGCGACCGGACGGGGGAGCGGACGCTACTTGGCTCGTGGGGCATCCTGCGGTGCGGGCGCTGCGAATCCGGACTTACCGTCGCGCGGGCCACCGAAAGCTACGTCTGTAACCTCCGGCGCTCCGTGGGTGACGAGCCGAAGCACGTGCTTCGCGTCGGCATGGACCATGCGGACTCCATCGTCGCGCAACGCGTGTGGGCGCGACTGGGAGCCCTGGACCCGTCGGACCCGGACGACATCGAGTGGCTTTCCGTGGCAGCTGAGCGATTCGCTGTGCAAGGCGCGGACCCGGAAGCAGCTGCGGAGTTGGCGGAGCAGGAGGCTCAGCTCCAGCACGTTCAGCAGAGCATGGAGGAGCTCTACGCCGACCGTCGCGACGGACTCTACGAGGGCAAGACGGGGCGCACGGCCTTCGCCGACACGATCCGGAAGTATCAGCAGCATGAGGAACGCTGTGCAGAACGGATCGCGGAGCTCACGTCGTCCGCCACGTCATCCGCACGGCTTCCCGTTGACGAGTGGTTCGCCGACAGCGACGGTGACCCATTCGCCCCGGGCGGGCTGTGGGAGAGATGGGACGTCGACGAGAGGCGCGCCTTCCTGGCTCTGTTCGTCGATCGGGTGACGGTAGCGGCGTCCGAGACGAAGCAGGGGCCGGCGAAGGAGCGCGCAGAGAAGCGAATTGAGGTCCACTGGGCGACGCGAGAGGTCGAAGAAGAGGACACTCAGGTAACGAACTGATAACAGTGCGGAACGTGCCGGAAGCCGCCTCCGGCCTCCTCGTCGCCCTCCGCGTCCGCCCCGTCGACGTCAGGGAGAGGCCGCCTCGTCCACAGGCTCCTGTGGATAACTGCGCAGAGTGAGCAGTGGAGTTGATCTGGCTGCGCTGAGTGATCGCTGAGCGCCAGACTGGGTCCAAAGTGCCAAACTAACCCCTACTTTCAAGTCTCTCTATAACGCGTTAAGAGGGAAGTGAAAATAGGGGTTAGTTTGTCATTCTGTCCCGCAGTCTGGCGGGAGGACGAGCAAGATCAACAAAGTGATACACGCGCCCCATAACCAATGTAGAGGGAAAGTGCGCGACGCCGGCGACTGGCGCGGCGTCCCACTCCCTCCGACGGCCGGCGCCGCTCCTGCGCTCCCGACCTCTCCTCCGGTAGAGCGCGGTTGCAGCGGCCCCGGTCGTCCCATAATTTTCCCGTCGACGTCCAAGGGACGGACGACGGGGGAGGTGGATGCGTGCCCGAGCTGTAACCAGGCCGAAGGGTGACACCGGATAGGACGGGGAGACCGGCTCCGGGTAGCCAACGGTCGACGCGCCGTGGGTTCGAATCCCACCCATCCACTGACGAACCGGAGCGATGCGCACGCTTGCGCGGTAGCTCAGTCAGGCAGAGCGCTCGTGAGGGGATAGTCACCCCTTGCGAGAGGGCGTGGGTTCAAATCCCACCCGCGACGGCTCGTCACACACCTTTCGTAGCTCAATGGTCTAGAGCCCCGCGTTGTGGTCGCGGTGATCCCGGTTCGACTCCGGGCGGAGGGACGCGGACCCGGCAGGGTCTAGCTTGTTGGTCTCGTAGCTCAGCCTGGACAGAGCGCCGTACTACGGATGCGGTGGGCGGAGGTTCGAATCCTTCCGGGACCACGTAGGGGTTGGGAGGTGTCGACGTCAGGGGAGGCCGCACGCGGAGCCCTGACGGACCGGGGTTCGATTCCCCGCAACTCCACTGCTGTAGCACGAGGCGCCGGTAACGGGGCTACTTGCCGTGCATAGAGGTCGTGGTTTCGGTGCTGTCATCGTGGCGCGACGGCCGACACCCGGGCCTCACGGTCCGGACGAGCGTTGAGCCCTGGGAGGCAAGCGGGCCTGTAAAGCCTGCGTCTTCGGACTAGCGTGGTTCGATTCCACGGCGGCGCACTAGGTACGGGGCTGCTTCGGCAGGAAAATCCTCCTCCCCGGACGTCGGTGCCTGAACGGATGCGGGTCACCCGTAGAGATCGCAGGAGCGGCTCGACGTCGAATGGGCGTAGCTCAGTGGTAGAGCAGCGGTCTCCAAAACCGTCCACGGAGGTTCGATTCCTCCCGCCTGTGCGTAACCCACCCCGTTCCTTGTGGGCGGGGTTTTGCCTCCGTAGCTCAGCCTGGCTAGAGCGCCTCTTTCGTAATGAGGAAGTCGCGGGTTCGAATCCTGCCGGGGGCCCTGTTAGGGGCGACCTCACAGAGGCCGCCCCGTCGCTCAGGTCAGACAGTCCGCCGGATGTACTGCAGGACGGCCATACCGCCCGTGAACGTAGCCGCGAGGGTGCTGCCGCTGGCGGCGAAGATCTCCATCGGACTGCACTCGGTCGCTATGGCGACGAAGGCGGCGCCTGCTGACGTCACGGTAGATCCGAGTGCGACGATCGCGACGTTACGCACCGGATGGGCGCACGTCTGAGGGGGATTGGTGGTCAACGCTTCTCCAAGACTGCTCGCTCACTCGCTGAAGATCCAGCGAGGCGCACAACGGGCTATGGAGCCCGACACCAGCGGGTTGCTGGCAAAGGCGCGTTCGGCGAAGCGGTCAATGGAACCTCCAGGGTGCGGACCTTCGGCACCACGGTAGCGACACACCAACTCCACAGCAAACGGGACGTAGTTCAGAGGTCAGAGCGCCCGGTTTGGGACCGGGAAGTCGCGCGTTCGAATCGCGCCGTCCCGACTTGACACAACCCTCTCGACAACGAGAGGGAAGACGCAACCGATGCCCCGCCGGAGGCCCGGAAGAGGGCCGACCATCCGGAGCCACCATGCCTCGCGTAACCGTTCCCGTCCTGCAGCTCACCCGCGCCGGCGTCACACTGACCCAGACCACGGGCGACGCGACCAACAACCACTACGTCGACAACGACGGATCCACGGCTCTCATCGTGGAGAACGCTGGCGCCTCGTCGCGCGTCGTGACGTTCCACATCGTGACGAAGGTCGACGGATTCACCGTCCCGCCGCGTACCGAGACGCTCGCGGCCGGAGAAAAGCAGGCGTTCGGACCGTTCCCGCTGGCTGAGTACGGCGGGAAGTTGAAGATCGACGTCGCGCACGCGGACCTGAAGCTGACGGCCATCAGGATCTGACCCAGAGACCGGCCCCGCCGCGGAGGACGACAACCCTCACCCGCGAGCGGGGCTGAGCTATTTCAGGCGCTGTAGTCGTACTGCAGGATGAAGACGGCAGCATCCATGACGAGCTCGCTCAGCTCCACCATGGAGCCGCCCTCGTCGACGGCCAGGCGCCGCTCACAGAGGACGACCGCATCACCGCGGAGGCTCAGCGCCTGTCGCTCATGAGCTGTCGCTGAGCGCGCCGTGACGTTGGACTGAAAGCGCACTGGAGCGCGCCCCAACTCGATGAGACGAGCGAAGACGCCGCCCGGTCCTGTGTCCTCCTGCTCGATGGCGGATCCCTTTGCGATGTCGGCCGGCACGTGGGACGCCGCCAGCATCACAGGGCAGCCGTCGACCACATACCGTCGCGACCGTGCGACGACGAGGGCGCCGGCAGGGATGCTCAGCGCGTCCGCGACGTACTCCGACGCAGGCTCCCGACCGACGGACACGCGGTCGACGACGAGCGCGTCAGGGTCCACGTCATCGACCCATACAGACTTTCCCGCGCCCCACACTTCGCGAGACATGCGGCCCGACCGGCGCCGGATCCGCGGGGTGGACGACGAGGCACGGACGAAGACGCCAGCACCCTTGCGAGCGTCGGTGAGCCCCTCCGCCTGCAGAACGCTGAGCGCCTGGCGCGCTGTCATTCGCGCGACGCTGTAGCGCTCCATGAGCTCGTTCTCACCGGGCAAACGATCGCCCGCGACGAGGCGTCCCCCGATGATCTCTGACCGGAGGTCGTCCGCGATGCGCTGATACTTCGGGTGGGACGGCATGGGACGAGCCTAGTCCGTTCGCCGGAACGTCAGCGTGAACGCCCGCTGGAGCCCCTCGCCTTCGACGTCCTGATGTTCCAGGCGCCATCCGATGGCCTCCACCTTCGCGATAGCCTCCGCGACGTCCGTGTCCCGTTTCGTCGGGGCGGGGTAGAACTTGCGGACGAAGATCATGTCTCCCCGCTTGAACGCCTCACCGGCAGCAACGTCTATCGGCGGTATGGCTAGCTTCTTCAACAGCTTCTTCAGCATGCGCGCAGCGTAAGCCATGGACCCGGACGAGGGAGGCGGAATGGCGTGGGCAGGAAGTAACCGCCGGAGCCGACTTCCGAAGGACTGGGCTCGCACCGTGCGCCGCATCAAGCGCCGCGACGGCTACCGATGCATGACGGTCTTCGAAGTCTCCGGACGCTGTACGCAGCCCGGAACCGACGTCGACCACATCATCCCCGGTGACGATCACCGGGACGAGAACCTGCAACTCCTGTGCTCCTGGTGCCACACCCAGAAGAGCGCCCGGGAAGGCGGCGAAGCAGCCGCGAAGACGCGCGTGAAGACATCACGCCCGAAGCCGACGCATCCCGCGTTGGAGGACTGATGGCAGACACCATGCGCGCCGGCATCCCGGTGTACGCGCACCCCGCGACGGACAGTCGCTCATGGGCCGCCCTGGCGACGCCGGAGCTTCCCGTGTTGTGGATCGTGGTCAACCAGAACAGCGGCCCCGGAGATCCGGAAGACACCGACCTGACGGACGCTGTGAAAGCGACCATCGCGGCCGGCGTCAAGGCATGCGGCTACGTCGACCAGAACTACGGGGCGGTTGTGGACTTCACCGTCGTGGAGCAGGCGACGGAGTGGGTCTCCCGCGGAATCAAGGGCGTCTTCCTGGACCGCGTTTCTTCGCAGGCCGAAGATCTGCAGGACGTCGGGATGACGGTGCTCCGTCTGCGGAAGGCCGGGGTGGAGTACGTCGTTCTCAACTGCGGCACCCTACCGGCTCCTGGGTACCTGGACATCGCAGACGTGGTGGTCACGTACGAGGGCAGCATGAGCGCATACCGTGCGCTGAGCGTGCCGGAGTGGACGCAGAGCTACCCGCCTGAGCGCATGGCCCACCTGATCTACGAGGCCGCATCTGCTGACGTGGTGGAGGCTGTAGCCCTGGCGCGTAGGCGTGGTGTGCACCACGTGTATGTGACCGCGGGTACCTTCGCCAGTGGTAACCCATGGGCAGGACTGCCCACCTACTGGGCCACGCTGGTAGCCGCACTCACACGCTACCCTGCGAGACCTACCCACAGGTGGGCCCGGTGAGTGGCGCCCACGTGGTGCTGGTGGAGGACGACGACGCTGGCGAAGGTGGAGTCATCGTGACTCGCGTGTTCGTCAACGGCGTTGATGTTGGAGCTGTTGCTGAAGCTCCGAAGATCAATGTCGGGACGAAGAGCGCAGGGACGATCACGACGCTCACGCTGACGTTGATCCCTTCGCGCGTAGAGATCAGGGGCGAGCACGCTGACGGTGATCGTCGCGAGCCGAGAGCCGGCTTCACGGCCAAGATCGACTAGCCCATAGGGCAGGGGGTGACCCCTGGCGGGCCACCCTCCAGACCGTCAAGGTGCTGGGTCTCGCTGTCTGTACGGGTCTGGGGGATCCGGACGAGGCTCGAAGGACGCCGGCGCTGGCGGCCCGGGAGACGCCCGCACAGGGCCTCCTAGGGGCATCTGAGCGCCACGGGAGGCGCGAAGTGTGACTCGCCGGCGCTGATCCCTTGGCGTATCGCTGCAGGTGAGAGGCTTGAAAGTGTGACACGTCCCCGTTAGGATAGAGCCATGTCAATGACCAGCCCTCCCCGCTATGACTGCCCGTTCTGCAAGATCGTGCGAGGTGAGGCACCAGCTGATGTGGTGCACGAGTGGTCCGACGCGCTTGCGTTCGTGCCGCTCAACCCGGTCACGCCAGGGCATGTGTTGGTGATCCCGCGGGTGCACGTTGCGGACGTTGGCCACGACCCCGAAGTCAGTGCCGCCGCAATGCGACGAGCTGCCGAGTTGGCGGCTGACACATTCTGCAACGTCATCACCTCGCGCGGATCCGCGGCAACGCAGACGGTGTTTCACCTGCACTACCACGTAGTTCCCCGACGCCCTGGCGATGCGCTGTCGCTTCCTTGGGACGTTCGATGACCACGCGAACCTGCGAGATGTGCCCGGAGCCGATGCCGATCACGGCACGGTCTCACGCGCGCACCTGCTCGCCTCGCTGCCGGAAGGCGCTATCCCGCGCACTGAAGGCGAACGCGCTGCCCCTCGAACTGACGACCCGCGACAGGTGGGTTCGACGATCCGCGACGAAGGCGCCGCTTACGATTGCCGGCAGGGCAGCGAGCAGCACCGACCCGCGGACGTGGAGCACGCACGCAGAAGCCGCCTTGTCGACGGCCGGCGTCGGCCTGGGCTTCGTCCTCTCCGACGTCGACGACGTGGTCTGCCTTGACCTGGACCACTGTCGTAACCCGCTTACGGGCCGCCTGGCGCCGTGGGCCGCAGCCATTCTCCGCGACGCGGGGGCCACCTACGTAGAGGTCTCCCCGTCCGGCGACGGACTGCACATCTGGGGCCGCGCCGACGTCCGCCATGGACGCCGCATCCGCCGCCCCGACGGCACGGCCGTAGAGATCTACGGGACCGGCCGCTACATCGCAATGACGGGGCGCCGACATGGCTCTTCCCCGTCCATCCTCGCGGACCTCTCCGCGGTGGTTTCCAAGCTGACGGCCAGGTAGCTCCCGACAGGGGACGGTACGGCCGTTCCTGACCCGGGAGGTACCCATGACGCCGTCTGTTGGGCGCGTTGTCCACTACGTCAGTTACGGCACGCCTGGCGGCGAGTACACATCGCAGTGCCGGGCCGCAATCATCACTGCGGTTCACGATACGGACCCTGTGCCTGAGCACGGCGTGCCCTATGTCGATCTCTGCGTACTCAACCCCACTGGTGTGTTCTTCAGTCAGGACTGTCGGTACGACGAGTGGGACGGCACGGACATGGTTCCGGGTGCGCTACCGCAGGGCGGCTCCTGGCACTGGCCGGAGCGCGTCTGATGGCCGGCCGCGGACCCGCTCCGAAGGACCCGACGAAGCGCCGCCGGCGCAACGCCGCAGACCCGATGACGACCCTCACCCCTGACGACGAGCTGCGCGGCCCGGAGCTTCCTGCCGGCGTCCTGGGCGAAGAGGACGGCGTCCCCGTCGACTGGCACCCCATGACGAAGCTGTGGTGGGACTCCTGGCGGACGTCCCCGCAGGCTCAGACCTTCATGGAGACAGACTGGCTCTTCCTTATCGACACCGCCCTGATGCACCACACGATGTGGGCGAAGGGCCGATGGGAGTTTGCCTCTGAAGTCCGTCTCAGGGCCGCCAAATTCGGCGCTACGCCAGAGGACAGAGCGAGGCTGAAGCTGAAGGTCGACGAGCCCACAAGCGCCCGTCAAACGCCCGCTCAGCAGCCCGCCAACGTCTCTGACATCAACTCGCGCAGGGCGCGCCTCACAGGCTAGGAGGCCGGATGCCGCGCGCTATCGTGCGCGCCCCCGGTCATGACCGCTCCCGCTCCCTGGGCTGGCTGTCGGTCGCATGGATGGAGTACTTCGTTGTGCACGGCCCTGGCGACGTCCAGGGCATGCCCGTGCGCCACGGTGACGAGTACACAGGCTTCGTCGTCGACTGCTACGGCCTTGACGAGGACGGCCGACGCTTCTACGACTCCGGGTTCTTCAGCCGTCCGAAGGGCTGCGACAAGTCCGGACTAGGCGCGCGTCTGGGTCTCTTCGAAGCGCTCGGACCCTGCCGTTTCGACGGCTGGGCTGAAGGCGGGGAGGTCTACCGCGACCCGTGGGGTCTGGGCTTCGAGTACGTCTACGAGCCTGGCGAGCCCATGGGCCGGCCCGTCAGCGTCCCGTACATCCGGATCATGGCCACTGAAGAGGGCCAGACCGGCAACGTGTACGACACCATCCACTACAACCTGACCGACGAGGACGCGCGACTCTCGCACGTTCCGGGCGTAGACCCGGGACTGACAAAGATCAACCTTCCCGACGGCGGAGAGATCACGCCGTCTACCGCCTCGTCTTCCTCGAAGGACGGCGGTAAAGAGACCTTCGTCGTCTTCGACGAGACTCACCTGTACAACACTCCTGAGCTGCGGCGCATGTACGCCACGGTGACCCGAAACCTTCGGAAGCGTAAGCGCCTCGCGGAACCCTGGTACCTCGAAACCACGACGATGTTCGCCCCCGGGCAAGACTCCGTCGCGGAGAAGACCTACGAGGAAGCCGAAGCGATCCGTGAGGGTCGGAAGAAGCGTGGTCGCGCGCGTCTGATGTACGACCATCGCTACGGCGAGTGCAAGGACCTCAAGAACGAGGCCGAACTTCGGGCCGCCCTCATCGACGCCTACGGCGACGCCATGGAGTGGATGGACCTGGAGTCGCTCGTCGACGACTTCTACGACACCCGCAACGACTCTGCCGACGGCCGGCGCTACTTCCTCAACTCCCGGACCGTCGCTTCCGATGCGTGGATGGACCCCGATGCGTGGGCCCTCTGCCGACGCACGGAGGAGATAGCCGCGGGCGACCTGATCACGCTGGGCTTCGACGGATCCATCCGTGACGACGCCACAGCGCTGACAGCCTGCCGCGTCTCCGACGGCCACCTGATGCTGCTCGGATGCTGGGAGAAGCCGGAAGGGCCGGAGGGCGAAGGCTGGCAGGTCGACCGGGAGTCCGTTGACTCAGCCGTCGCTCGCGCCTTCGACCGATACGAGATCTGCGGCTTCTACGCCGACCCGCCGCACTGGCAGGACTACGTGGACCGCTGGACCGCGGACTTCGGCGAAGACCTCCAGGTACGCGCCACGCAGGCGCGCCCGCTGGAGTGGTGGACCAACCGCCCGACGGCCATGGAATCGGCGCTCAACCGCTTCACGGAGGCCGTCGATGACAAGGGGCTGTCCCACGCGGAATCCCTGGACCCTGACGAGCAGTCGGAGCACCTGAAGCGCGGTGCGACGCTCTCCCGCCACGTGAAGAACGCCCGTCGACGGCCGATGGGGCGCAACCACATGGGCATCGGCAAGGAGCACCCGAAGAGCCCGAAGAAGATCGACGCCGCCATGAGCGCCGTACTCGCCTACGAGTGCCGCGCGGACGCCGTCGCTGCAGGAATCACGAAGCGCAAGAAGCGCTCGTCCCGTCTAGTCGCCTTCTGAGGGAGGTCCGTAAGTGCCTATCGACGCGTCGAAGGTGGAGTCTCCCGGATGGTGGCTGAAGAGGCTCGGTAAGCAGCTCCTGGGCGAGCGGGACGACTCCCGCGACACCGACGGTGAGACAACCCCGGGGCTCGACACCCTGAAGAAGTACGCCGAAGGTCGGCCTCCGCTCCCGCACGTCCCCGGTATCGACCCGCGGGAAGTCGCGGAGTGGATGAAGGACGCCCGGACCAACTGGACGTCCCTCGTCATCGACTCCCCGGTAGAGCGCATGGGCGTCGACGGATTCCGCTTCGGCAAAGCCAAGGGATCGAAGTCCGCGAAGACGGCCGACGACGACGCGAACCGCATCTGGCAAGAGAACGGCATGGACGCGGACTCAGACCTCGTCCATTACGGCGCTCTCAGCCAGCGGCGGGCCTTCGTGCTCGTCGAACCGGACGAGGACACGGGCCGACCGGTCCTTACCCACGAGACGCCCCGCCAGGTGGCTGTGGAGCACGCGCAGGGCAGCCGTCGCAAGCTGGCTGCCGGCCTGAAACTCTGGCGCGACGACTGGACCGGGAACACGCGCGCGACGCTGTGGACGCCCGACAAGGTCTACGAGTTCACCACGAAGACGGAGGCCCCGATCTTCGCCAGTGGCGCCGCCACACTCCGGGGATGGGACGCCTGCGCGCTCCCGAACGCGGACGACGGCAGCCGCCCGAACACGCTGGGTGTCGTCCCCCTCGTCCCCTTCGTCAACCGACGTAGCCGGCGCCCTGAAGGCTTCGCGGAGCACGAGGACGTGCTGACGATCCAGAACCGCATCAATCTGTCCCTGATCAACCTCATAGCCGCCATGAAGTACGGCGCCTTCAGGCAGCGTTACGCCGCCGGCCTGGAGGTCGACGAGGATCCGATCACCGGCAAGCCGATCCAGCCCTTCCAGCTGGATATCCGGAAGCTGTGGACGACGGACAACCCCGACGTGAAGTTCGGTGAGTTCAGCGCGACCGACCTGAAGCCCTACGTCGCGGCTGTCGAGTCGGCCGTTCAGGATCTGGCTGCCATCAGCCGCACGCCCCCTCACTATCTGCTCGGACAGGTCGTCAACGTCTCTGGCGACGCCCTGAAGGCCGCGGAAACGGGCCTCGTCTCGAAGGTCCGCGACAGACAGCGTGCCTTCGGTGAGAGCTGGGAGTCCGTCATGCGCCTGGCCTTCCGGGTGCTGGGCGACGAGACGAAGGCCGACGCCTACGACGCTGAGACGCTCTGGCGCGACCCTGAGTCCCGCAGCCTCAGCGAACTGGCAGACGCGGCCGTGAAGAAGAAGGCGGCCGACGTCCCATGGCGGCAGCGCATGGAGGACATGGGTTACACGCCACAGGAGATCGCCCGCATGGAGATCGACCGCGCGGCCGACGCCCTGAACGCGACTCCGCCCGCGGACCCGACGCAGCCTCCGCAGCTCCAGGCCGTCCCGCGCGACCCGCGGCCCGTGATCGGACGAGGAAGCGCCGATGACGCTGACGCGGCTTGACCGGCAGTACGGAACGGCCGTGCGCGGCGTATGGGTATCGACCCTGGGCCGCGTCGGCCGCTCCTGGACTGACCTAGGGTCCTGGCGCGAAGGCGACGTCCGGCGATTCCAGCGCACGGCACTCCCGACGCTGCTCGCCGGCCAACGTCAGGTGGCGTCGCTGACGGCGACCTACCTGGAGCGGCTCTACCGCGAGATTGCCGACGAGGACCATCGCGCGAGCCTGGACTTCGACGACGTTACGGGCCGCGCGCTTCGCGGCGTCGACCCCGAAGAGGTCTACGAACGGCCCTTCAAAGAGGTCTGGACGGCGCTGTCGAAGGGCACGCCACTGGATGCCGCGCTGGCGCAGGGCGCGAATCGCCTGGAGACCCTCGCGAAGACGGATCTGCAGCTCGCCCGGACCCATACGGTCCGGGAGGTCACCGCGGATCAGCCTGGTGTGGAGTACACCGTCCGCGAACTGCAGGGCGAGTACGACTGCGCGCTATGCATGATCGCGTCGACCCAGCGCTACCACAAGAAGGACCTAGCGCCGATCCACCCCGGATGCGACTGCCTCGTCAAGACAGTCCGCTCCGACTACGACCCGGGCCAGGTCATCGACGAAGAGCGCTTGGAGCGCATTCACGAGCTCGTCGAAGAGGCGCTGGGCAAGGCGGACCGCGGAGGCCGAGCCGTCGACTACCGAAAGATCATCATCGCCAACGATCACGGCGAAATCGGTCCCGTTCTGGGTTACCGGGGACAGCACTTCACGTCCAGAGACGACCTGAACATTCCAACTTGATAGGGGCGGGGTTGGCATTCGACGCATGCTCAGTGGGGTGGTGCACGCGGACGGCCACGAAGCGGGGGTTCTGCTCCGGCCACTACAAGCGGCACCGCAAGGGTGCAGACATGGATGCACCGTGGAAGGGCGGAGACCGAACTAAGCCGTGCTCAGTCGACGGATGCAGTCTGACCTCTGAATCGCAGGGGATGTGCTCTAGGCACTACCAGCGTGCGGCGGACGGCGTACCACTTGACCAGGAATGGCGCGGATACGGGACCTACCGGTTCACGGCTCCTGACGGCTACGTGATGGTCAGTAGTCCAGGCTCCGACAGGTACGTCCGGGAGCATCGTCTCGTGATGGCAGACGTGCTGGGCCGGCCGCTTCGTCCGAACGAGAACGTCCACCACAAGAACGGTGTTCGCCACGACAACCGCCCGGAAAACCTGGAGCTTTGGGTCACTACCCAACCCAGCGGGCAGCGCCCTGCGGACCTAGTCCAGTGGGCGCGGGAAATCCTCGCTCTCTACGGCGACGACTGCCCCGCCAACGACCAACCTTCCGACCTGACGCCCGCCATGGGCTGACGACTCCCGACAGGGGATACCCACATGCCACGTCGCACTCTGCCGCGCCACCGTGCGCTGCTCACGCTCGCTTCCCAGCCCTGGACCCTCTACGAGGCCCCTCCGGGCGACGGGGGAGGCGGTGGTGGCGGTAACACGCCGACGCTGAACGAGCACGGCTATCCCGACGGTACGCCCGTCGCAGACATGGAGCCGACGCATCAGGTGGCGTACTGGAAGCACCACGCGCGTAAGCACGAGCAGCGCGCCAACACCGCTCCGGACGCCACGGAGCTGCAGCGCCTGAAGGACCGTGACGCGGCCCTGAAGAAGCTCGAAGACGAGCAGCTGACCGACGCGCAGCGAATCCAGGCGGAGAAGGACGCGGAAGTCGCGCGAGCGACGGCAGCCGAGACCACAGCCGCACAGGCGGTGCGCAAGGCGCTCGTCCTGGAGATCGCGCTCGACAAGGGCCTGACCGTCGCGCAGGCGAACCGGCTCCAGGGCTCCACGAAGGAGGAGCTGGAGGCCGACGCCGACGAGCTCCTGAAGCTGTTCGGCGGCAACGCCGGCGACAAGGGCGACAAGGGCGGCTCCGGCTACCGCTCCGGCGGCAACCGCGGGGGCGACGTCGGCGGAGCCAAGACAACCGCCACGGGCGCGGAGCGCTACCGCCAGCGCCACGGAAAGCAGTCATAACTAGTCCACTGGAGGACACATGGACCTCAGCCTGAAGGTTGAGTCTTTCACGCAGGACCGTCGGGACTGGCTGGGGTCCGCCCACGGCACCGACGCTCCCGTTTCGGTGACGCTGGACGTCTCCAAGTTCACCGCCAACACGCACTACCCGAGCGGCTACATCAAGAGCGGTATCCCGCTCGGCAAGGTGACGGCATCGGGCAAGTACGGCCCCTACGACAACGCCGCGAGCGACGGCCGTGAAGTCTGCGTGGGTTTCCTGTTCACCGCGCAGGACGTCGACGCCCGACGTGTCGCGTCGACGAGCGTCGTGGGTTCGATGCTCATTCACTGCTTCATCCGCGAGGCGAAGCTCCCCGTGACCATCGACGCCAACGGCAAGGCGGACGTCGCCGGCCGCATCATCTTCGTCTGAGAGGTAGAGCATGCAGCTCTTCACTGAGTACGCCACGCCGGCGGAACTGACCGGCTACGCGCGTGAGGCCCTCCGGGACCGGGAGGAGAACCAGTTCTCCCTCAACCGCTGGCTGCCGAACGACACGATCAACGACCTGACCTTCCGCTTCAACCGTGGAGGGGGTGGCCTCGTGGAGGCTGCCGTCTTCCGGGCGTACGACGCTGAGTCGGACATCGGTTCCCGGGCCGGCGGAGCGCGGGTCACGGGCGAACTGCCTCCGATCTCCCGCAAGATGCCCGTTGGCGAGTACGAGCAGATCCGCATGCGGAACGTCGACTCGCAGAAGGACGAGATCCGCGACGCCATGGAGTCCGACTCCGTGAAGCTCGTCAGCGCCATCGCCGCGCGAATGGAGCTCGCCCGTGGTGAGGCCCTCTTCACCGGCGCTGTCGCCCTGAACGAGAACGGCGTCCAGGCTGGCGTCAACTTCGGACGATCTGCGTCCCACTCCGTCACGGCCGCGACCGTGTGGTCCGACACGGAGAACGCCGACGTCTACGACGAGCTTCAGGCGTGGCTCGATGTCTACAACACCACCAACGGTGGGCTGCCGGCGCACACGCTGATGTCGAGGAAGATCTACAACTTCCTGAAGCGGAACAAGCAGCTCCGTGAGCTCGCCTTCCGCGGCGCGTCGACGGCTCCGACGGTCCTCACGCGCGACGCGCTGAATGCCGTCCTGGGCGACTTCGACATCCCGCCCGTCGTCATCTACGACGCCAAGGTGTCCGTCGGTGGCGTCGCCACGCGCGTGACCCCGGAGGACAAGATCCTCTTCCTGCCTGAGCAGGGTGACGCGGCCGGTAAGACGCTCTGGGGCGTCCCGGTGGAGGCGAACGACCCGCGGTACGGCCTCCAGGGCGACGCGGCCGGTGTGGCCGTCGGTGGCTACAAGAGCGAGGACCCGCAGACCGTGTGGACCCGTGCGACTGCCATTGCGCTCCCCGTCGTCGCGGCTCCGGACCTCACCTTCGTGGCTGACGTCCTGTCCTCCTGATCAGAAACGTGAGGCACTCACGCATGGCCAAGCTAGCGGCGATCGTCCATGTGACGGACGAGAACGGAGTGAGCCACGCGTTCACCCCGGCTGACGAGGTCCCAGCGTGGGCCGCGTCGAAGATCACCAACCCGAAGGCGTGGGCGGAAGCTCCGGAGGTCTCCGCAAGTCGACTGACGGAGCCCGCCCCGCCCGTGAAGAAGGCGCCGGCCAAGCGCGCCGCGCCCCGACGGAAGGCGGCGCAGGATGGCACTGTTCGCGGCGACTGAGCTGCGCGTCCTCCTGAAGCGCCCGCTGACGGACGAAGAGTGCGAGCTCGCACACGAGCTGACGGCCGACGCCTTCTACGGCGAAGTGGGGGACCGGCTGACGGATCCCCCACAGCGGGGCGTAAAGACCGTAGCCCTAATGGTCGCCTCCCGGATCCTGACCAACCCTGGCGGGGTCCGCAGCGAGCAGGCGGGCGGCATGCTCGTGTCCTACGCCGACTCAGAAACCGGCATCGTCCTGTCCGATGATGAGCGACGCCGGCTCCGTCGGGCCGTGGGCCTGGCGTCCGGCGCCTCATCCCTGGACATCGCGCCGGAGGATGTGTGCCCGCCTATATCGGTCTGGAGGGCGCTGTGAGCCTGATCGGCGCCCTGATGAGCGAGACAGTCACGATCGAGCGCGCGGGCAGTAAGGTCCGCGACTCGACAGGGAGTTTCGTCGACGGGCCGAAGGTGGCAATCACCGTGCACTACTGCGCGGTGATGAGCCCCTACGGCGTCACCGTGGGCTCGTCCAACGAGACACACAACGCCAGCGAGACGGTCGTCACGGACCGCGTACTAGCGGCCCCGCTGGGCACCGACGTGCGGCCCGGAGACTTCGTCGTCCAGGCCGACGGAACACGCTGGCAGGTCGAAGGCCGGCCGCTCGTGTTCCCCCTGACGTCGCTCGCGCGCGTGGAGGCGCAACTGAAGGAGGTGATCGGCTGATGGCGCAGTTCCGCTCGAAGTACACCGGCCGATACTCCGGTATCGGCTCCATGCTCCAGCGCCCCGGTATGCAGCGCGCGTGTAAGGACGCCGCAATCAAGCTGATGGGGCTGGCTGAAGGCGTGTCCCCGACGGGTGACCCGGAAGAGGACCGTCACCCGGGCCTGTACCGCGCATCGTTCGACGTAGTTCCGATCTACAAGAACGTCCCCTTCCGCGGCAAGCCACGCATCCGGCCAGGCGCCCGACTGATCAACACCGCACCGCACGCCTGGCGCGTGGAGAAGGGCGACGGGCGAGTCCCGCGGTATGCCCCGATGCAGCGGGCCATTGACGCACTGAAGGTGACGCGTGGCTGACATCGAAGCGGTACTAGCGCCGTGGGTAGAGGCCACCTTCGACGCCACGGGCGCCAGCGCAACGCCGGACGACCTTCAGGACAGGCTTCCGTTCATCCGCGTGGAGCGGGTTGGCGGGAGCGACGACCGGTTCAAGGGCCGCCCGCGCGTGGCCGTCGACGTCTTCGCCGCAACGGCGGACGAGGCGCGGACGCTGGCCAACGACGTGAGGGACGCTCTGCTCTTCCTGCGCGGCCCTGTCAACGGCGCAGTCATCAGTGACGTCCGATGCGACTCCGGGCCCTCCCGGCAGCCGTGGGCGAATCCTGAGATCCACCGTCGCGGAGCTACGTACACGGTGAGCCTCCGGGACGCCTAACCCCCTGAAACCAACGACCCGAAGCCACGCCGGCGTTCGGGCCTTTCGCATGCCCTGGAGGGCTCATGGCGGACACCCGCAATGCCGATCTGACGTTCGGCGCAACCGACTATCTCGTGTACGCGGCGGCTGTGAACACCGCTGCTCCGTCGGCCTTCGCCGACCCCACCACCCCCTGGATCAACCTGGGGTGGATCACCACGGAAGGCGGCCTCTTCAAGATCGAGGAAGAGAGCCAGGACGTGGAGGCGGCTGGCTCTCTGGAGCCCATTCGCACCCTGATGACGAAGAGCGTCAAGAGCACGCAGGTCACCTTCCTGGAGGGCCTGAACCCGATGGTGCGGAGCCTGTACGACAACGTCCCGCTTGCCTCCCTGGAGCCGACGACGGACATCGCGGAGTACACGCTCCCCGACAAGCCGGCCGACCTTCGCTATGCCTTCATCTTCGACACGATGGACGGCACGAAGCGGATGCGGCTCTACATGCCGAACGGCAAGGTCACGGAGCGCGGCGACGAGCAGCCGCAGACGACCGACGTCATGCCGGTCCAGATGACCTTCAAGTTCTACAAGGGCGCCGGCAACACGGCGGCCGTGAAGCGCTCGCTGAAGTACGGCGGCGTTGACGTCTCCAGCTTCTTCCCGGAGGCGTAAGCCCCACATGCCAGCGGAGCCCTGTACCGCGCGGGTCCGGGGCTCCGCTCATCACTCACGCAAGACCTGACCCGCGCATCCCACATCACTGAGAGGCAGACCCGCGCATGTCTGAGACCACCACCACCCCCGCTGAGGCGCAGGAGAACGAGGCCACCGACGGCTACGGCACGGCAAAGCTTCTGGGCAAGGAGCTCCGCGTCAAGAACGTGGCGCAGTGGCGTCCGTCCTACCTCCGTGCGCTCCGACTGGGCGACTACGACACGTGGGCGGCCGGCGCACTGCACGAGGACGACGTTCAGACCTTCATCGACCTGGACGCCACCTTCGAGGAGATCAACGAGTTCACCGCCGACGCCATGAATGCCGCGGGGGAGACCCCGGGAAAGTCTGGCGGACCCTCCACATCGCGGAGGAGCACGCGGAAGCGCTAGAGGCCGACCTGGCGTTCCGCGGTATTGATCTCCTGGACTTCTACCGCGGACGCCTGTCGATCCGGCGACTTCGCATCCTGATCGACCACCTTCCGCCGGAGTCAGCGACGAAGACGGCCATCCGTAACAGCGTGACCCCGGAGCAGATGGCGCAAGCGCAGGAGCAGAGCGACCACCGGCCCGATCAGGCGCAGTGGAGCAACCTCGAACTCCTCGTCGCGGGACTGACGGACCGAATTCAGGTCCTGACGAATGTCTCCATCGCAGCCGCCGGCGGGAAGCCGCCTGAATTCAGGCCGACCCCACGCCCCGGAGTATCACCGACGTCAAGTAGCGGCCGTAGGTCGCTCTCTGACGAACAGCGCCGCGCCCTTGACCCGCGGCTGAGAAACCAGCCGAAGGAGGCGTGAGCATGGCGGACCTGGACATCGTCGGTACCGCAGCCGTTGACGTGGTGCCCATCGCACCGGGCTTCCACGACAAACTGAAGGCGATGGTCCTGCCGTCCGCCGACCGGGTGGGCGACGAGGCAGGGCGGAAGCTGGGTGACGCCATCGCAGACGCGATGATGCGCGCCGTCGCTCCTGCCCTGCCCAACGCCGTCAACGCGGGTGGCCAGGCCGCTCAGCGTGCTGCGACGAGGCAGGGCTCCGACACGGGTGGAGCGTTCGCCCGCTCACTGCGCGCGAAGCTGCAGGCAGCGTTCAAGGCGATGCCGAAGCTGGACGTGAAGCTGGGCGACACAGGCGTTGACGCCGAACTCGCCCGGATCCGGGCCAAGCTGGAGACGCTCTCCAACAAGCGCATCGGCATCGACGTATCCGCGGAAGCAGCGGAGGCGGAGATCACGCGCCTGGAAGAGCAGCTCCGGGAGCTTGGCGCATCGCACCCCAACGTAGCGGTCCGCGCTGACACTGCGACGGCCCGTGCGGCACTCGCGGAGATCCGCGCGGAGATCGCAGCCATCGGGGGACGACGAACTGTCGCCCTGGAGGTAGACGGTGCGTTCGGAGCTCGTCTCCGCGCTGTCGTCGAAGCTGCACAGGCGTCCATTCCGGACATCAACATCGACGCGGACACGTCGCCTGCCCGTGCTGAGATCCAGGGCCTTCGGGCTCAGCTTGCCGCCCTGGCAGACGCGCGCGTCGGGATCGACATTGACGCTGGCGAAGCCATGGCGCAGATCACCGCCATCCAAACGCGCCTGGAGATCCTCAGTATCCA
Source organism: Streptomyces sp. NPDC091376 (assembly GCF_044757085.1). Taxonomy (NCBI): domain Bacteria; kingdom Bacillati; phylum Actinomycetota; class Actinomycetes; order Kitasatosporales; family Streptomycetaceae; genus Streptomyces; species Streptomyces sp. NPDC091376. The sequence goes on from NZ_JBIVUF010000028.1 coordinate 19,293, forward strand.
GCGCAACGACATCGACGTCCGCGTAGACGCTGCGGCTGCCGCCGCTCAACTGGCGGCCCTGAAGGCGATGGCGGACGACACGAAGGTCTTCCGCATCAAGGCACTGGCTGACACGTCGCAGGCGACCAGTGCGTTGATGCATCTGGGAATTCAGATGGCCATCCTGACGGCCATCCCGCTGGGTCCCGTGATCGCTGCAGGTCTGGGCGCCGTGGTCACCATGGCGACGGCTGCGGCTGCCGGTGTGGGTGCTGTCGGCCTGGCTGCCGTTCCCGCCATCAAGGGCGTCACCGACGCCGTGAAGGCGAAGACAGCAGCTGATGACGAGGCAGCCCGCACGAGTCAGAACGCGGGCCAGGCCGCTGTGCAGGCTGCTCAGCGCGCCCTCCAGATGGCCGGCGCACAACAGGCCCTGGAGTCCGCGCACCGCAACGCCGCCCGCTCCATCGCACAGGCCAACCGACAGATCGAAGACGCAGAACGCGCCGTCGCTCAGGCAGCACAGCGAGGCGCGGAGCAGCGCCGTCAGGCCGTGGAAGCCGTGGAGCGCGCGGAGGAGTCGCTCGTCGACGCCAAGCGCGACGCTCAGCGTGCGGAGCAGGATCTGACGCAGGCCCGCGCCGACGCCGCGCGACAGCTCCAGGACCTGAACCAGAAGCTGGCTGACGGGGTCCTGGACCAGCGGGAGGCTGCTCTCCGTGTCCGCGAGGCACAAGAGGAGCTTCAGCGGGTCATGGCCGACCCAACGGCCACAGATCTGCAACGCCAGCGCGCACAGCTCGCAGCCGATCAGGCCGAAGCAGCCGCAGCCCGTCAGAAGCGCGACTACGCCGACCTTCAGAAGGAGGCGGCGAAGCAGAAGAAGGCCGGAGTCTCGGGGAACGAGGCGGTAAAGGACGCTGCAGAGCGCCTTGCCGACGCGCACGAGAACGTTCGCGATCAGACCGAAGCAGTAGCCGACGCTCAGCGGGACGCTGCCCGCGTTCAGGTCCAGGCCGCACAGGACGTCGCCGACGCTCAGCGTCGTGTGGCGGACGCCGTAGAGAACGCCGCCAACACTCAGGTGTCGGCCGCGGAGTCGATCGAAGCCGCGGAGCGCGGCCTGGAGTCCGCCCGTCTGTCGGGCCTCTCCGCGACGTCGAAGGTCATGACGAAGCAGGCTGAGTACGAGCGGCTGATGGCCAAGCTCACGCCGGCGCAGCGCGACCTATACGACTCCATTGCCGGTCCGAAGGGCCTCAAGAGCGCCTTCGACGCCTGGCAGAAGTCACTTCAGCCGCACACGCTCCCCATCTTCACGAGAGCCGTTGACGGGGCGAAGAACTCCCTGCCCGGCTTGACACCGCTCGTGGAGGGCGCCGCTAAGGGCATACAGAACCTGATGGACCGCGCGTCGGCTCAGATGAAGACGCCGTTCTGGCAGGGCTTCAAACAGGATCTCGCGGAGAACGTGCAGCCCGCTGTGGAAGGGTTCGGAGTCGCATTCGGCAACGTCATCAAGGGCATGGCGGGCATCATCGACGCCTTCCTCCCGCACATGGATGGGATTGCTTCGAAGTCGGACGCCATCACGTCGCGCTTCGCGAAGTGGGGGACGAGCCTCAAGGGCAGCCCTCAGTTTGAGAAGTTCCTGGACTACGTGAACACCGTCAGTGGCCCCGTGGGCGACTTCATCGGCAAGATCGCGTCGACGGTGCTCGACCTGGCGAAGGCACTCGCGCCGTTTACCCTCGTCATGCTCGCCGTTCTGTCGCCGATCCTGGACGGCATCTCCTGGCTGGCGGAGAACGCACCTGGCGCGGTACAGGCACTGTGGGGAATCTACTTCGCGACGAAGGCCATTGCCCTGGGTATGGCACTGTTCGCCGGCGCCATGCTCGTGTACGAAACCGTCGTGGCTGGCGCAACACTGGTGACGCTAGGCTGGGCAGCGGCAATCCATGCAACAGGCATCGGCGCGGTTCTTCGCGCTATCGCCCTGATAATTGGAATCGTCGTCGCGGCCGTCATCTACGCCTACAACAACTGGGACTGGTTCCGGGCGGTGGTGGACGGCGCTGTCAAGGCAATCGGTGCTGGCGTCTCGTGGCTCTGGGAGAACATCCTGAAGCCCGCATTCGACGGCATTTGGTGGATCATCAAGGGTGTTGGCGACGTCGCGGTATGGCTTTGGGAAAACGCCATCAAGCCAGCGTTCGGCTTCATCGCTGAGGCTGCTCAGATCCTGTTCACAGCCCTCGTAACGGTGCTACTCCTGCCCGCCTACCTGGCGTTCAAGTTCCTCGGAGAAGTCGCCATATGGCTGTGGGACCACGCCATCAAGCCGTCGTTCGATTTCATCGCGGACAAGGCCAAGTGGCTGTGGAACCAAGTTCTCTCACCTGTCTTCGGGTGGATCGGGGACAAGGCGAAGTGGCTGTACGAGAAGGCCATCAAGCCTTACTTCGAGTCGTCGAAGCGTAAGTTCGAGGCTCTGGCATCCGCGGCTAAGTGGATCTGGGACCACGTCCTCTCACCAGTCTTCGGATGGATCGGGGACAAGGCCGGATGGCTGTACGAAAAGGCCATCAAGCCGGCCTTCGACAACATCAAGCGAGCCATCAAGCTGGTCTCCGACTCCTTCGCCACGGCACGCGACGCCATCAAAAAGGCGTGGGACGCGGTGGCTGGCATCGCGAAGAAGCCAGTGAAGTTCATCATCGAGCACGTCTACAACGGGGGAATCGTCCCGCTGTGGAACAAGGTCGCATCCATCACCGGGGCAGACCCGCTGAAGAAAATGGACCTGAAGAACTTCCACACGGGCGGCATCATGCCCGGCTACACCCCGGGACGTGACAACCAAATCATCGCCGTTGGCGGTGGTGAGGCCATCATGCGCCCGGAGTGGACGCGGGCAGTCGGCGCGGACACGATCAACTCGTGGAACGCCGCAGCCCGTCAGGGTGGTGTCGGCGGAGTACGCCGCGCTATCCAGTCGGGAATGCCTGCCTACAAGGACGGCGGTATTGTCGGATGGTTCAAGGACCGTGCCGGCGACGTCGGTGACTTTTTCTCCGCAGCAGCTGACTTCGCCAACCCAGTGAAGGTCTTCGACAAGGCCAAGGCATTCATCGGTGAGAAGCTCCAGCCGATCCTCACTAACCCGTGGTCGAAGGCCATCGCCAACATCCCCTACAAGTTCCTGAGCGGCCTGAAGGATCGGGCTCTCGACTTCCTCGGCTTCGGCGGGGGAGGACCGGGAGGCGCAGGAACGTGGGCAAAGCCAGTGCACGCGCCCTACGGCACGCCGTTCGGTAAGCGCGGCTCCATGTGGTCGTCCGGCCGACACACCGGCCTGGACTTCCCTGCAGCCGTCGGCGCAGCCATCAGGGCCGTGGACAACGGTCGTGTGGCCCTGGCGAAGAGCGGCGGCCCCTACGGAAACCACGTCCTGATCAACCACGGTGGTGGACTCGCGTCGCTCTACGCGCACATGTCCAGCATGGTGGCACAGGTCGGGAAGTCGGTCCGCCAGGGCCAGACCATCGGCTCTGTCGGCGCGACGGGCAACGTCACCGGCCCGCACCTCCACCTGGAAGCGCGGGTCAACGGACGCGCGGTCGACCCCATGACGTACCTCCAGGGGTACGGCGGAGGGAACGGCGGCAAGGGCGTTGCTCGCTGGAGGCAGGTAGTCGAGCAGGCGCTCATGCGCACCGGCAACCCGATGTCCTACACGGACCTGACGCTGAGGCGGATGAACCAGGAGAGCGGCGGCAACCCGCGCGCTGTCAACAACTGGGACATCAACGCGAAGAACGGGACCCCGTCCGTCGGCCTGATGCAGGTCATCAAGCCGACCTTCGACGCCTACGCAGGCTCGATGCGCGGAGTCGGCCCGAAGCTCCACGGCGTCTCGATCAACCCACTGGCCAACGTGTACGCGTCCATGCGCTACGCCATGAGCCGCTACGGCAACCTGCCGAAGGCGTACAACCGCCCCGGCGGATACGCGGCCGGAGGCTTCCCCGGAGCCGGGGAGCTGGCGTGGGTTGGTGAGCAGGGACCGGAGCTCGTGCGCTTCCTCGCGCCGGCTCAGGTCTACAACAACCGCGACTCCATGGCACTGGCCCGCAGTGCGCAGGCCATCCCGTCGCGGGGCGCAACAACGCTCCACGCCGACGTGAAGGTCTTCGTCGGTAACCGAGAAATCACGGACATCGTCGACACCCAGATCGAACTGTACGACGCCGATGTGGCCCGTGACACCTACACAGGAAGGCGGCTTTGATGCCAGAGAATGACTGGCCAATCCCCGGAGAGCCGGAGCCCACTCCGGAGCAGCCGGGCGAGCCTCCCGTTTACGAAGCGGAGCCGGTAACTCCCCCGGACGACCCGACCACGCGCCCGCGTCGCGGTGAGCAGGGAGGCGACGGGGGGTGAGCGTAGTCACCAACCTTCTGCCCGCGAACACGTCGGGCATCGAGACCGATACGAGCGGATGGACGGCTGGTGGTAACACAAGCCTGGACAAGGCGACGCGGTTCTATCAGGGGGCCGCGTCGCTGGGCCTGACGGCGACGTCCACGGGCACCGTGTCAGCCACCACGGCTGCTCGCGTGGCCGTGACGGCTGGCACTGAATATCAGTGCTACGCCTACTTCGCCAACCGCTCTGTTGCCGTCGCCGGTAGAGCGGCGACGGTCCGCGTCGACTGGTACGCCGCATCCTCCGGCGGATCGGCCATCTCCTCCGTGACATCGACGGCAGGGACGATTCCGAACAGCACAAACTTCCTGACGCCGCCTCCACAGCTCGTGGCCGTGGCTCCCGCTGGCGCCAACTACGCGTCGGTGACCATCGCCGTAACGAGCGTCGCGGGTGGGGCTGGCAACGGCGTGGTGGCCGACGTCATTTCGTTCGGTGTCCCGGACGCAGTCGTTGGCAACCTGATCAGTTACGAGACGTCCAGCTCTGAGAGCGGGCTCGTGGGCTGGAGCGCGGTGTCAAACTGCGCAGTGGCAGCCTCCTCCGCACAGTCGTGGGAGGGCTGGAGGTCGCTCCAGGTAACCGCGACGGCATCTGGTGACGCGAAGGCCCGGACGACTGCCTCGTACCCGGTCACTGCCGGTACGGAGTACTTTGCCTACGCCTGGACTTTCGCCCCCGTGGCGGCGACGATGATCACGGATATCGAGTGGCTGGACGCCTCGTCGGCCGTCATATCCACTTCGTCGCAGAGCATGGCAGCGCCCGCAACGACGTGGGCGCGACTGGGCTGCATCGACTACGCCCCTGCGGGTGCTGTGACGGCGAGGGTCGTCCTTCGGCCGCAGGCGACGGCGAGCAGCCAGGTGTGGCTATTCGACTGGATCGCCCTCCGGCTGAACTTCCTGATCGAGGGCAACTCCATCAGGTATCGCGCTCAGTCCTTCGAGACAACCGTCAGCGACTGGACGGCTGTCCAGGGGTGCACTATCGCGCGGTCGACGGCACGAAGCTTCGACGGCACGGCATCCATGCTGATCACCGCTGACGGCGCGACGAACCCTATTGTCCGTCTGGTCGACCGAATCCCGGTCATCCCGCGGCGTCCGTACAGGCTCGAACCCGTCTTCTGGCACGACGGCAGCACCGGAGTGTGCGTCGTTGACCTCCTGTACACGTGGTACGACGGGGAGGACGTGGCCATATCGAGCAACTACTTCCGCTGGACCACGGGGTCAGGAGTGGGGTGGTACACCCTGCGCGGAAGCGGCGTTGCACCACTGGGCGCGGCAACCGTGTCCGTCGGGGTCCGGGTCCAAAGCGCGTCTACCGCGGGACGCACCTATCACCTTGACTTCATCTTCATGGCCCAAGGTGGTCTGGCGATCTTCGCCGACGCCATCCCGGGCCAGTACGCGGCGACGGTGACCCTCGAAGGGCTCACGCAGGGCGGGTACTCGTACTACGACCTGAAGCGGATGCTCTCCGACGGATCGATGGTCCCGGTACGCGGCCCATCCGGCGACATCGTGCAGGCGCCCATTACGGGCGCGATAGCGGTGATCGAAGACCATGAAGCGCCGCTAGGCGAGTCGCTCAAGTACTACATCCGGCTGCACACACCACCCAGCACCGGCTACACCGCCCAGACGTCGAACCCGGTCACCCTTCCGCAGCCCCCAGAGCTGGAAGTGGTGCTGAAAGACCCAACGCTTCCCGCGCGGATGACGACAGCCGTCGTCAAGAACATTCCCGACTGGCAGCGCTCAGCGCGTCAGGCAGTCCATCAAGTACACGGCAGAGAGCTGCCCATTGTCATCAGCGACGCACGAAGTGGGCGGACGGGGACGCTTGCGCTCGTCACTGAGACGCGCGAAGAGCGGGATCGGCTCGTCTGGCTGCTGAAGCCAGGCAATCCCATCCTCATCCAATGGCCGGAGGGCTGGGACGAGGACGCCATGTACGTAGCGGTTGGCGACCTCCCAGAGAAGCGCCTCGCGCGCTACGCCGGATTCACTGACCGGGACTGGGAGCTCCCCCTGATCGAAGTGGACCGGCCGGCAGGCGGCATCGTCGGCAGTGCTGGCACGACGTGGGGGACCGTGGACGGCGACAACGAGGATTGGATGTCGGTGTTCAGCGGGTCCGCGTCGTGGTTGGGTGTGCTCGTCGGGACTGATGCCTGATGCAGACGATCAGCAACACGTTCCGCCAGGCCCTCACGACGTCACACCGCATGGCGGCGAAGGTCGACGCCTACTACGACGGCGACCTCACGCGACCGGACCTCCCGATCACTGCGGGGTCCGTGACGATCGACCGCGGGTCAAAGGTGCGTCGGTCACTGTCGCTGACGGTGGCCGACGTGGGCCTTCTCCCGTGGAATCCGACGGACCCACTGGCGGTGTACGGGCAGGAACTCGTGGTGTCCCGCGGCATCCGCTTCGGCAACGGCACGACGGAACTCCTCCCGCTGGGCACTTTCCGGATCGACGAGCCGTCGGCCGACGTGCATTCCGGCCCGATCACCCTGACGGGGAAGTCGCTGGAATGTGCGATCCAGGATGACAAGTTCATCGCGCCGGCAACGACTCGCGGGCAGTCGACTTGCGTCGACGCAATCAGCACGCTGATTCACCAGACGCTCCCAACGGCCGTCATCGTGAACGCAACGTCGGACAGCCGGAATCCCGCTGTCGCCATCGCGACATGGGACGCGCGTTCGGACCGTTGGGATGCCGTTCAGCAGATCGCAACGTCGATGCGCGCGGAGATATTCGTCGATGCGTTGGGGCGTTTCGTCATCGCCGACATGCCGGACCCGTTGGTGAATCCCGTTGTGTGGGACATCGCGGAGGGGGAGGGCGGAACGCTGATGTCCGCCGCGAGGCAGATGTCACGGGCGTCCGTTTACAACGCCGTTGTGGCATCCGGCGAGAACACCGCTTCCAATAGTGCTCCCGTTTCGGCTGTTGCCTACGACGACGAGCCGACGAGCCCAACCCGCTGGAGCGGTCCCTACGGCCATGTCCCGAAGTTCTATTCCTCGTCCCTCCTGGCGACGGTGCCCGCCTGTCAGGCGGTTGCTGACTCGATGCTGTTCGACGCTACGGCGCCGAATATTCAGACGTCCATCACTGCCGTCCCTAATCCCGCTCTCGAAGCCGGCGACTGCGTTCGCGTCGCCTATTCGGGGCGCAAGGAGCTGTTCATCGTCCAGTCGCTGACCATCCCGCTGACGGTCGACGGCGCGTACACGTTGACCCTGCGGGGCGGAAAGGAAGACGAGTGACGCGCCGCAGAAGGGCTGTAGACGCAGCTCAGGAGGCCGCACAGCGGGCCGTGACGCAGGGCGCCGCCGGATGGATGCTGGCGACCGTCACGGCCACCTACACGGACGGCACCGTCGATATCACGACGGCGCTGGGACCTGTCGCGCGAGTGCGGCGACTGAAGTCCTACACGTCGCCGGCCGTCAATGACCGAGTCCGCGTCGACTACAACCCCGACGGCAATTGGCTCGTCATGGGCGCCCTGGCGACGTCGTAGTGACGTCATCAATCAACATGGTTTGGAGGGGAATTCCGGATGCCCGGAACTGACGGATACGGTCAGAACGTCCCGCGGCCCGTACTTGGCGACGCCGCAAACATCGAAACGGCCATGGCGGCACTGGTAAACGGCGTCGTTCCGCTCACCGTCATGCGTTTCGCCAACGCCAACGCGCGTGCTGCAGCGTTTGACAGTGAGTTCCCACTCGTTCCCGGCATGGTGACCTACCTCATCGCCGAAGACCGCTGGGAAGCACGCCGTTCCGACGGCACGTGGCTCCTGTTGAGCGACGGACCATGGCAGCCGTTGAGCTACGCATCGGGATACGTCGCGAATGCGGGCGCCCCGGCATGGCGCCAGAAGGCGGGAGGCGGAATCGAGCTCCGCGGACGCATCATGAAGAGCGGCGGGGCGAACTTCACCGCCGACAATCAGTGGCGCGTATTCGCGACCCTGCCGACGGTTGCCCGACCGGCTGCCGCCCGGTACTTCATTGCTGCCGCGCGCCACACCGTCGACGGAGACAATCAGTCACACCAGACCGCGCGAGTACAGGTGGCGACCGACGGCGAGATGTCGTTTGGAGTCGAGCTGGGAGGCGGCACCGGCATTCCCGGGTCCGACCCCGCGTGGTTCTCCCTGGACGGAATCCAGTTCAGCCCTGCCGGCGACTGACGACAGCCGCACACATCTTTCACGCCCCGCAGTGTCGGGGCCTTTTCTATGCCCTGGAGGGGATCACCAATGGGTGAAATCTGGATCAAGGAAGCGGAGCGGCTGGGGGACGGCACCATTGGCGGCGCAATGGACTCGCCGTCGGCTCCCGGGCGCGTCGTCTGGCACACCACGGAGAGCGGGCACGGAAACACCAGCTTCACCAACGTCGGGCGGTACCTGATCAGCGTTGGCGCGGAGCCGCACATCCTCTACGACCCCACGACGGACCGCCTGGCGCAGTATGGCCCGCTGAACCAGTCGGCCCGCGCGCTGCGGAACGACGGGGCAACGAGGACGAACCGCACCGGTCGCGTCTGCATTCAGATCGAAGTCCTGGCGCGAGCGTCGAAGCCCTTCACGGGCTACTGGAAGCCGGGCCCGAACTTCAAGGCGCTCATGCGCGCGATCCGCTCGTGGGGCGTCCCTGACGTCTGGCCTGCCGGCGCTCTCGCCACGTCCTACGGCTCCAACACGAGCCGCTCGCGCACCACGTGGGCGACGAAGGGCGGCCACTACGGTCACTGCAACATCCCGGGCAACGACCACTGGGACCCGGGCAACATCGACCGCGCCGCCATCTTCAAGGCGGCCCCGAAGGCCACGGCTCCAGCGCCGTCCACCTCGAAGCCGTCGACGCCGACGAAGCCCGCGACGCCCGCGAAGCCAGCCACAAAGCCGACGGTCGACCTCTCCAACCTGACCGCAGCTGCGCGGCGCGACCCGGGCCTGAAGCAGGGTGGGGCGACGCACCCCACGGACGTGCGGATCGTGGAGGCAGCCCTGAAGGCTGAGGGGCTGCTCTCCGCCTCCTACGCCTCCGACGGCTCGTTCGGCTCGTCGACGATCGCGGCATACCGCAAGTGGCAGCAAAAGTGCGGCTACACGGGCTCCGCGGCCGACGGCATCCCTGGCGCGACGAGCCTGAAGAAGCTGGGCGCGAAGCGCGGCTTCAGCGTGAAGGCGTGACGTCGTGGTGGAAATCATCGTCGCAGTGATCGGCGCCGTTGCTGTCATCGGCGGCGCCGTCGTCACTGCCCTCATCCCTCTTGTCCGCCGCACGACCCGCGGCGCTGTCGCGGAGGACGGAGAGGCCACCCGCGCCGCAACCGTCGACGCGATGGATGTCGTACTCACCCGCGTGGAGGCGCTGGGCGAACGCCTGGACTCCCGCATCGACGACGTCCGCGATGACCTGGACGAGGTCCGCGAAGGCGTCACCCGCGTCCGTGAATGGCAGGCAGGCCACGACGCGGAGCACCTTCTGATCGGGCAGCGCCCGCGACCAAACGGCGAAAGCTCGTAAGTCACCCGACACATTTTCGCACCCACGCCCCATAACCCCTTTGTCACCGACGTAGGGGAGAGGACGCAGGCATGGGCAACATCGGCATCATCGGGCGCGCCAGGGTGGGTAAGGACACCGCCGGCGCGTGGTTCGTAGCCAACCGCGGATACCGGCGCGTCGGATTTGCGGACGCCCTGAAGGAAGCAGCGCTGAGGCTGGACCCTGCCATGGGGGAGGACGTCAACGGCAATCTGATCCGGTTGAGCGACGTACTGGACAGCTACCGCGTCCCGGTCTTCGGCGGGCGCGATCCGATGGAGTTGGTGAAGGACAACGACCCGGAATTCCGACGCATCCTCCAGGAGCTGGGCGCCGCCATCCGCGCCATCGACGAAGACTTCTGGCTCCGCGCCGCCCTGAAGAAGGTCCAGGAGGCGAACGAGGCCGGAGTCCCCTGCGTCATCACCGACGTCAGGTACCCGAACGAGGCGGCAGCCCTGAAGCGCGCCGGCTTCCACCTTGTCTACGTCGACCGCCCCGGAGTTCCGCAGATGGACCACGCGTCGGAGAACTCCCTGACGGCGGACGACGCGGACTACACCATCGAGAACTTCGGCTTCCTGGAGGACTACCTCTCCAAGGTGGAGCGGTTCGCCCTCCGAGTGGAGCAGCACGAGTCCCGCCGTCACTTCGCCCGCCTCTAACGAAAGGCCCTCATGAAGCGAATCCTGTCCTACCTGAACGCCCTCACTCTCCGCGGCTACGCCCGGCTGCAGGTCTTCGCCGCGCAGGAGCCCGTCCGCCTACGTGCGGCCCTCACGTCGGCCGCCCTGGCTGTCGCCCTCGTCGTCCCGGGCCTGGCTGCGGACGGGATAGCGGAGAAGATCGGCGCTGTCGGCGCCATCGCGCTCCCGATCCTCGTCGGGGAGTCCGCCCGACGGAAGGTAACGCCCACAGACTGACCGCTGAGCCCCCGCTCTCCCACGTGGAGGGCGGGGGCTTTTTGCGTTTACCGGGAACGTTCAGATCCTTAGCTAAAGCTTAGGCCAACCTTAATTGTGTTCGATTTTACCTCTGCGGTAAGGGCGTCCTGACGTGCAGGAACCTACAGTAGGGGACGATTTGTCTCCGTCAGTCGACTAGCGGAGCGGTTGTGTTGGTCGCCATAACAGCAGTACGTTTCGGGCATGCCGACCTCACCTGGCCCCCTACTGCAGTCGCTGAACGAGTTGTGGCAGCGACTACGGGAGCGATTGCCCGACCTTCCATCCGTCCGGATAGCGATCTCGCCGTCCCCTCCATCCTCCGACCACGGTCAGGAGCGATGGACGAGGGAAGAGGACGAGACGGTATCCGGCCTCGTCGTGTCCGCGGACACTCTCCGCGAGGGAGACGAAGCCCTCCTGACCTGCATCCTTCATGAGGCCGCGCACCTACTGTGCTGGGTACGCGGGAAGCAGGACACCGCCACGCGCGGTGCGTACCACAACGCAACGTATCTAACGGCAGCGGAGGAGGTCGGCCTCATCTGGCCGGCCGACAAGGCGCGCGTTCAGGGCCGCGGGTATCCTGACCCGGAGCTCACCGACGAGCTGCGGGACCTCTATAAGGACGATCTGATCGCCCTATCGGAGGCCATCCCGCAAGTCCTGCCGCATCTGGTCATCCCCGACACACAGAAGCCGTCGCGACCGGACCGCCTGACGATCGAGTGCCAGTGCACGCCGCCAAGGAAGCTCCGGATCTCCCAGACAGTTCTAGCAAGAGGTCCGATTACATGCGGTGTCTGTGGGCAGTCATTCGCGTGACGTAGATAGGTGTGGGGTACCGGGGTGCTGGACACTGCGACTAGCACTCGCGGTACCCTCCTGCCATCACCCAAAGACGGAGCTACCTCATGCCCTCCTCAAAGGCTCCCGCCCGACGCGGGAGGACGACGCCTGCGACGCCAGCGAGCGACGCGCCAGTCCCCGTTGAGAGCCTGCCCACGCTGGACCCGTCGGAGATCTCCGGCGAGACGACGCGCCAACTGATCGCCCGTGGCGCCGCCTATGTCCGCGAGTACGCAAACGTGGAGCATCAGCCGACGATCCAACTGCGGAATCTCGCGGTAGTCCTCGTAGAGCTGCGCCAACGCCACACGGACAGCGAGGGGCGTCCGGACCTACTGGGTCGCTCACAGGCGTACAGGAACGACGCTGCGGAGGTCTACTCCGTCGCCGGCGTCGCCCCTGACAGTCAGGCGCGGACGCAGACCAACGTCAGGTGGCACGTCGGCAACCTCCTCCGGGAGGTCTTCGACGGAGACACCATGCGGGAGTACAAGCTAAAGACGACGTCTCCCGTGGAACGACTCCAGGACGCACGCGAGCAGCGGGCCGCCATCGTCGCAGCTGCGCGGGCTGAGGAGACTGTGGGGACGGCTCAGGTCCCCACAGTCAGGGCGACGGCAGATCACATCCGTCTGGGCTCGGCTGTCGCCTCCATCGTCGGGCAGATGTCCGTGGAAGTGATCTCCAGCGAGATGACCGACGGGCAACGTGCCAAACTGGACGCTCAACTTGCAGAGGTACAGCAGCTCGTGGCCAAGCTCCGCCGCCACACACGAAAGCGCAGCTCAGACGCCTGATTGCCCCTCCACGTCGCTGACGTCCTCCGCCGCCTCCGGGGCCAAAGTGTCAAACTAACCCCTACTTTCAAGTCTCTCTATAACGCGTTAAGAGGGAAGTGAAAGTAGGGGTTAGTTTGTCATTCTGGCCCTCGATCTGGCCGGGGGAGGACGCGGACAAGATCTTCTAAAGTCACCCGACACATTCTCCGGCCAACGCCCCATAACTACCTCGTCAGCAACGAACGACGAGGCAGCGGAGGCCAAGTGGCCGGAGTACGCACACTGAAGCGCGGCGGGAGCCGCTTCTACATCGACCCGGACGACGCTCACATCAAGGTCCCGGGCGTGACCAGCATCGTCGGGATGCTCCCGAAGGACTTCCTGACGTTCTGGGCGGCGAAGGAGGCGGCGACGGCAGCCGTCGACAACTGGGACATCGTCAGTGAGCTGTGCAAGCGAGACCCTGCCGGCGCCATCGACTACCTGAAGGGCGCGCACCGGAGGAAGAGCAAGGCGGCGACCGATCTGGGATCCGCGGCGCACGACCTCTTCGAGCGACTCGCGCGGGGCGAGCGGATCAACCCCCGTCACATCCACGTCGACGTGAAGCCCCACGTCCGGTGGTTCGAGCAGTTCCTCCAGGAGGTCCAGCCGGAGTTCCTCCACCTGGAGGAGACCGTCTGGAGCGACGAACACCGCTACGCCGGCTCCTTCGACGCGATCGCGAAGGTCGACGGAGAGACGGTCGTCCTGGACTGGAAGACGTCGAAGGCCGTCTACGACTCCGTGGCGCTGCAGCTTTCCGCCTACCGCTACGCGGACCGGATCATCAGGGCTTCCGACGGTGAGTCCCTCCCGGTGCCGGAGATGAGCGGCGGTGCCGTCCTCCATGTCCGCCCGGAGGGCTGGCAGTTCGTCCCTGTGGAATGCGGTCCGAAGGTCTTCGAAGCTTTCAAGGCGCTCCGTGAGGTCTTCGACTGGGAAGCCGACGGAAAGAAGAAGGTCGTCGGCCGGCCCATCGCGAGCGGTGGCGAGCAGGAGACGGGTACTTCGCGGAGGGCAGCATGAGCGACATTGAGCCGGGGCTGAAGCGCCTGATCGACGAGGTGCAGCGCAACAAGGCGGCTTACAGAGCAGTTTGGGCACTGCATCAGCAGCGTGGCGCCCGGATCTTCGAGTTGCAAGGCGAAAAGGTCAGTCTTCGTGAAGCCTACGAACAGGCCCTCACCGACGTGGAGCGCGACGCGCTCAGGGCGGCGCAGCATGTGGTATCCGCACCGCCGGAGGAGAGCACTCCCTGGTTGGGCACAGGCGCACTCTGGAATCTCGGCAGCGTGACCGTGTACACCGCGGAGACCGTCGACGAGCTGAAGGCCGTCATCGTCAGCCAGGCGCGGGAGCTCGCGCGACTGAAGGGAGAGAGCAAGTGAGCGACACCGTGTACATCGTCACGCGTGGCGAGTACAGCGACTTCCGCAACGTTCAGGTCTTCTCCGACGAGGACGCGGCAAAGAAGTATGCCGACCTGATCAACGCCAGCGATCCCTACGCTCATGCCGGCGTGGAAGGGTACGAGCTTCGCGACACGGACTGCACGATGCCCATGTGGGCTGCGAAGTCCACGACGATCAGCCACGCCGGCGCGGTTCTGAAGTCAGTGGAGGAGACCACTGCCGACGAGTGTGGTGACTACGCGGGGAAGGCGACGACCCGCGTTGAAGGAGGCCGGATGGCGCTGGAGCCGGCTGTGATCCGCACGTACGGCGATGCGTCGCGCGTACCGCAGGCGCACTCCGACGCAGTGGCCAAGTATCGCGCGGAGGTGATGGGGTTGTGAGCCTCTTCGAGCAGGCATGCCGCGCGTACTTCGCGGAGAAACTGGGCCGCGAGATCGGCGGCGTCACCTTCGAGTACGACGAGGGTTACCGCTACTCGTCGTACACCTACGAGGATCCCAGCTTCAAGGTCGTTGTTTGGGACACGGATGACAGGTACTGGCTGGAGACGTACACCAACACGACGGCCGGCGAGTTCCTGACGGAGCTCTTCGCGTGGGAGTCGTCGAAAGCCACGTAGCACACAGCACACACGTAGCGGGGCGTCCATCGCGGGCGCCCCGCTCTTACGCATGCACTGAGGAGAGAGCATGAGCGACAGCTTCGCCCCGGAGTTCCGCGAATGGCCGAAGACGCCGCGCCTGTTCCGGGACATCGTGGTTACCGAAAAGATTGACGGCACGAACGCCGCAATCCACATCGAGCGCGGGACGGCGATTGAGTACGCCGCCGTCTTCGACGCCTACCCGCTGAAGCCGTGGGAGATCTGGGACGGCGAGCACGTGTGGCGCATCGCGGCTCAGTCGCGGAAGCGGCTGATCACCCCGGAGAGCGACAACTACGGCTTTGCTCGCTGGGTCCGCGAGAACGCCGCGGAGCTCGTCAAGATCCTGGGTCCGGGCCTGCACTTCGGCGAGTGGTGGGGCCAGGGGATCCAGCGGCGCTACGGCCTGGATCACAAGCGGTTCAGCCTCTTCAACACCGCGCGGTGGTACGAGACGGCGGAGGACGGCCTGGACTCCATGGCGACGAGGGCGGAGCTGTCGTCGCTCGCCGGACAGATCGGCGCCGTTCCGGTCCTGTACGAGGGCCCGTTCCGGGAGGCCGAGATCACGTCATGGCTGGGGAGTCTCCGTGAATTCGGCAGCATGGCAGCTCCCGGCTTCATGAACCCCGAAGGCATCTGCGTCTATCACACGCAGACCCGCGGGGTCTTCAAGGTCACGCTCGACAACAACGACGCGGGGAAGTGGGAGGCAGCATGACGTACCGACTGGCCGGAGTCGCCGTCCTGGCGGCGTTCATCGTCATCATGGTCGGCTGCCAGGCCGAAGTGGACGAGTGGTCGCAGGCCCCGGACACGGGGATTGAGATCGACGTCGACGCCCCGAAGGTGAAGAAGCCGAAGGCGCCCACCTACAAGGCGCCGAAGCCGGCCTACAAGGCGCCGTCGACGTCGAAGGCGAGACGCTGATGGGTGGCGCCGGGGGAGGGGCCGCGCTGGTCCTGATCGTGATCGTTCTCCTGCTCTGTTCAGGCAACTCGAAGGGAAGTTCATGACCCTCGAAGAGCACGCCCGCGCCATCGAAGAGGCGATTCAGGCAGCCGCGGACGACGGCTTCTACCTGGACAACGGCAACAGCAACGGCGTCCGCGCCCTGGAGCTGAACAAGGTTGACGACTACGGCGCCCCGCTGACGTGGGAAACGCTGACGCTTCCTTACAACCCGATGGACTGACGCGAGTCACACACGCACGACCTAGCCCCCGGTTGCTTCGGCGCCGGGGGCTTTCGGCGTAGGAGCAGACGAGAGGAGAGCCACATGAAGCGCTCACTGAGCACCATCCACACCGCCGACGGTTCGATCGTCACCGTTCGCCGGCGCGGTCTGGAGTACGACCTGGAGACCGTCAACGCGCGGGGCGAGACCATCGCGACCGTCGTCATGAACCAGGACGACCTCCACGCTCTGTACAGCGAAATGGACGAGTACACGGAGAACGACGCCTACGACGAGGGCTACCAGGATGGCTACCGCGACGCGCAGGGGGAGGCGGCGTGACCCACATCGGGCAGTGCGTCAACGACACCGACGGAGACGGCGACTGCGCCGCGTGCGCGCGGAACCCGAACGCCCCATGTCGGACGACCGGGTTGCCGGAGGTCGACACCTGCTGCGTCGGATGCGGCGAACCGCAGGACAACGGCCAGGCGCACGGCTACGGCGCGGAGTTCGGGGGGTGCGTCTGATGCACATCGGACGCTCCTTCGACGGCCCTGGCCACGTCGAAGCAACCTGCCCGTGCCCGCTCGCCCCGTGCGGCCTAGTCGACACGGACGACGTCGACGAGGCGTGCGAGCAGCACCCGCCCACGCGGTGCAAGACGATCCGCACCGGCCACCCTGCGGACGCTTGTCCCGGGACGGGGAGGGCCGTCGTCGTCGCCATGGGCAAGACGGAGGCTGCTCATCAGGCCGTCATCGACGCTGCAGCGATGGGAGAGTCGGCAGGGACCGTGAACTTCTCCCTCTTCGGCGCTCTCGACGACTACCGCGCGGCCGTGGAGCACGAGGCCGCGGAGCGGATTCGTGAGGACTCCTGGAGCCGCCGGGATCGCTGGGGCCGGTACGAGAACGAGCAACGTGAAGCGGGTCAGTGCCATGGTGCCGACCTGATCGATCCGGAGGTCCCCTGATGGGCCGCCTATTCGTCCACTGCCCGATGGGCCGTCCCGGTCCTCCGGGAATTGGTGACGGCTGTGGGCACTTCGAGCGCCTGGAGCTGGCGGACAGCCGACCGGCATACGAGTCCATGCGACGCCATCTGTCGGGACTTCACGGCGGGTTCGCCTACACCCCGGAGGAAGTGACGCGGATGCTGTCAGACCTTCAGGTCTGGACACCGATCCGCATCACGCCGAAGGAGGCCGACTGCTACACGCACTGCGATCACGATCCGCACGATGTTCGGGGCGGGCGCTGCTACGGCAACGGGCCATTCCGTCAGGTACCGCGAATTGACTACTGGCCTCCGTTGCGGGGCGACGAGGACGAGGAGGACTGATGCACTCCCGTGGCGGCACATGCCCGCGCTGTAAGGGCTACACCGGCTTCAGCGTGCGCGGCGGGGACGACCCGAAGCTGTACCAGCACCGCACGCCGGAGCCGTTCCGCTCGCGGTGCCCCGCCGGCGGCGTCACGTGGAGCGAGGCGAGAGCCGGATGGACAGCGCTCAGCTTGCGCACCTACCGATGGCTACTGATCAACAAGCCCGACGAGGCGCCGGCGTATCGGGCGGCGCGGATCAAGGAGGAGGAGCAGTGACCCAGATCGACGCCGGCGAGCGCCCGGCAGAAGCGCGCGTCATGGACCGCGGAGACCTCTTCCGCGCCGCGCACGCGCTCGTGAAGAGCCTGGAGTGGGACGAGGCGTTCAGCGTCTACGACGTGCTGCAGGTGTCGAAGTTCCTGGAGGAGGAGAGCGAATGAGCATGGCAGACCTCGTAGCGGCTGGCGCGCCGGAGCTGCCGCCCGGCTACTTCTACCGGGTGAGGCCGAAGTCCTTTGGGCTGCTGAAGGTAGAGATCCGGCGTCAAGGCC
This sequence comes from Streptomyces sp. NPDC091376, assembly GCF_044757085.1. NCBI lineage: Bacteria > Bacillati > Actinomycetota > Actinomycetes > Kitasatosporales > Streptomycetaceae > Streptomyces > Streptomyces sp. NPDC091376. The sequence goes on from NZ_JBIVUF010000028.1 coordinate 37,084, forward strand.
GATGGCTCTCTTCGTGCGTGGAGGACGTGTGCATTCGCCCCGCCAACTATGCGACGGCAGAACGCGCGATCGTGGCGGCGTGCGTTCAGGCCGTGGAGTGGTGGGGCGAACGGCAGGCAGACGCGAAGGCTCTTGCTGAAGCGCGGGCGTTCACCGGAGACCACGACCCGAAGGGCGGGCGCTGATGTTCGGGCAGAAGCAGCCTCCGACGCCGGAGGAGATCCGGCACCAGGTGTCCACGGCGATGCTGGACGTCGTTGGCGCCCTCCAGCCCATCTACGACGCGGCCGACGGCATCAAACGCGACCTGGAGTCGCGGGGTTGGTCGCCGACCATGGCGGAGCAGGCGGCCGGAACGTGGCTGTGCGCGGCGCTGAAGACGGTGATGGGCGGTGGCGGGTGACCCTAGCCAACCCCCGCCGCATCAGCCTGGCGGAGGCCGTACAGAGGGAGTTCGAGCGCACCCACCCGGGCGGGAAGGGTGCGCTTCTCTGCGTCCAGTGTCGGCGCCGGAAGGACCGACTGGAGTTCCGCGAGACGCCGTGGCACGGCCGCGCAGCGTGCTGCTCGTCCTGTGAAGGCGATCAGTGGCGGCAGCACCTGGACGCCCGCACGTGGTGGGAGCTCGTCCAGGCCCGGGAGAAGCTCCGGGCTTACCAGCGGTACGCGAGCTACCTGAAGCTGCAGCAACTGGCCCCGCGTCGCTGGGTCTACGGAATCGATCAGCTGGAGGAGAGATGACAGCCATCCCGGAGCACGAAGTCCAGGACTACGCGCTTGACGTCCTGGGGGAGTGGATCAAGGGCTACGAGACGCCCGAAGAAGGGCCGCAGCGCCGGTACCGGCTCCTGTCGTTTTCCGACGACGGGCGCAGCGTCGACGTCCGCGTAGAGACCTGCGACCCGCTTCCGTCGGAGCCGCAGGACTTCCGTATCTGGCTGGAGGTAGAGGCGCTGTGACCGTCGAACTTGTTCGGTCCGCCCCATATCTGACGTTCACGGCGGGCCCTTTCGTGCACCACGTGAACATCGTGACGCGGGACATCGGATGCACCATCGGCACGGAGCTGCGCTACGACGGGGTGGCTGGTCTGGGTACCCACAGCGTCCCCCTTGTCTCGTACCGGCCCGGGACGCGGTACCACGACGTGGCGGAGGAGTGCGCCAGTCAGCACCTGGAAGCCGCGCTGGAGCGTGCGCAGGTATCCACTCGCGTTGACGCAGTCGACGTAGAGACCCTGGCGCTGTGTCTGGCCGACGTCGTGCAGGAAGCCGGGTGCCGGCTTTGGGACCCCAACGCAAAGGAGGAAGACGCATGGTGACCCCGCTCCCCGGGGACTTCGCCCTGACGAAGATCCGCGGCATCACCGGCGCCTTCGTGTCCGCCGGCCAGGCCCTCGTGGGCGACGCTGCGCCCGTACAGCACGCCTTCGTGTACGTCGGGGACGGCCAGATCGTTCAGGCCATGCCTGGCGGGGCGGAGTTGATCCGCCTGGAGGATGCGTCGGAGCCCGTCGTGTGGTCGACGGGGCTGGTCCCGCTGCAGACCTGGCAGCGGCTGAGGATCGTCGACGCCGCGCGGGAGCTCGTCGGCACGCCGTACAGCTTCCTCGACTACGTCTCCATCGGTCTGGCCCACTTCCGTGTACGCCCCACGTGGGTGCGCGACTTCATCGCGGACACGGGCCACATGATCTGTTCGCAGCTTGTCGACGAGGTCTACCTCCGTGCCGGCGTGCATCTCTTCGACGACGGCCGACTTCCGGGCGACGTCACGCCGGGGGATCTCTGGAAGCTGCTCCAGGCGAGGAAGCGTGTGACATCGGCGGACAAGGATCTGTGGAGGTTGGCGGATGGGGCTGCGTGATCGGTTGTACGACGTCGTGGAGAACGTGCACGCGCACCCTCGTGTGCACTCGTCGACGTGGGTGGGCGACCTGATGGACGCCGTCTCGCCGGAACTGGAGGTGAGGGACTCGGAGATCGCGCGCCTGAAGGATCTCCTGCGCGTCGAGAACAAGCGCGCTGATGACGCCATCCGCCGGGAGACGGTGGCTGAGGAGCACGCGGAGGAACTGACTGCGAAGGTGGTAGAGCGGGACGGCCTCCTCGAGCGTGCCGGAGAGCTCTATCTGATGTTCAAGCGGCTCCGCGAGGAGGAGGCGGACCGCGCTGACCGCTACCGCCTGGCGTGGCTCTCTGCTCGTCGACGGGCCGCGGATGAATCCAACTTTGGCCTGGAGGCGTTGGAGCTGAAGAACGCGGAGATCCGTCGCCTGAAGGCGCAACTGGACGCCCTCCGCAAGTCGACTGACGGAGCTCCGCGCCTGGAGTGCATGGGCACGGAGGAGGACGGCAGCACCGTGTGGCGCCTGGCCAACGGCTCTGACGTCGCCCTGCCGACGATCCGTCGCGGGCTGGAGTACTGATGGCGCGGACGCGAGTGGAACTCCTGAAAGTCACCCGACACATTCCAGCGCTGACGCCACATAACTAAGGCGTAGGGCGCGCAGCCCAACGGCACACACTCACACGTCACCTACGAGAGGCACTCACACACATGGCGAACAACATCGGCCGCATCTGGGAGACCGACCCCGACAGCAAGCCTCGCGAGCGTCAGTTCAGTGAGGACTTCGTGGGCCGCTTCCGGTCTGGCCGGCTGGTCGGGAAGCAGCCCGAATCCCTGAACGAGTGGCGCGTCACGACCGGTGACCCGGTCGTCGCGGAGAAGATCGCGGAGCTCATGGGCGGCGCCGCGGAGGAGTGGGACACCGACAAGGAAGACAACCTGGAGATCCTGACCGACTCCGCGTCTGTGGAGATCATCATCGAGTCGTCGCACAAGATCGACGCCTCCATGAAGCTTTTCGGCATGTCCGGCCTCGTCCACCACTGCGACGGCGTGGAGTTCCTGTCGCCGGAGGAGGACAAGGGTCAGCCCTGCGGCTGCCCGAAGCTCCTCCAGGACCGCAAGGACAAGGCGAAGTCGGGGCGCGGCCCGAAGCCGTCCATCGACGTCGTCTTCAAGCTGGCGGATGCGCCGGAGCTGGGGCTCTTCCGCTTCAACTCCGGCTCCTGGGAGCTCGTCAAGGTGCTCCACACCGTCATCGCCGACGTGGACAAGGTCGGCGGCGCGACGGAGGAGGCGACGGGCGGCCCGGTCCGGGCGACGCTCTCCATCGAAAACGTCTCCTACACCACGAAGGCCGGCCGCGACGTCAGCTACAACAAGCCGGTCATCAAGGTCCTGAGCACCTACGAGGCCGCACAGCCCCTGGCCGACGCCGCCTGATCCACCTGCAACGCACTGCGCCCGCTCCTCCCGAATTGCGGTCGGGAGGGGCGGGCGTTCTCACGATTCTACGCACACAAGAGGAGAGAGGATGCCGATCCTTGAGCTTTGCGCAGGGTACGGCGGGCTTGGGATTGCCGTTGAAGCACTGACCGGCGACAAGGTCACGGTAGTGGCCGAAGTCCACGGCGCCGCCTGCCGAGTCATGGCCCACCGATTCCCTGACGCCCCGAACATCGGCGACGTTCGCTACCAGAACTGGGGCGCGTTGCTGGACGAGGGAATCGACACCATCACGGCCGGTTTCCCGTGCCAGGACATCAGCAACGCAGGACGCCGGGAGGGAATCAAGGGTGAGCGCTCCGGTATCTGGTTCAACATCGCCGACGGGATACGGGTTCTTCGACCGCGACACGTCTTCCTGGAGAACGTGGGAGCACTCCGAAATCGGGGACAAGGCCACGTGCTCCGTTCGCTTCACGAGATCGAGTACAGCGCTTCGTGGCTTTCTCTTCGAGCTTCCGACATCGGGGCTCCGCACCATCGCGACCGGTGGTTCTGCTACGCCACACCTTCCGACGCCGACGGTATCTGACGCTACCCGCGGCCCGGACTTCGCTAAGCGGGACCGGGAAGGGTCCGGTGGAGACGACCTCGTGACTGCGCTCGCGCGTCTCTTCCCGCGGGAGAAGGCGGAGAAGATCTTCAAGACGCCGACGGCGAACCTGGCATCGAACGGAAGCGCGCAGCATCCGGACAAGCGCAAGGCTGGAGGACACGGGCCGACCCTGGAGGACGAAGTCTGTTTCCTCCTGAACGTCGACCCGGACGACGTCGCCGACGACGGGCCGCATTCGCCGGCCGAATGGTGGGGCGAGTTCGCCACCTGCGTCTACCGGTGGGAAGTTTTCATGGGCCGACAGGCCCCGGTGCCGCTGGTGCGCGGCCCGCGGGGCGGCTTGAAGCTGGCCCCGAAGTTCGCTGAGTGGATGATGGGCCTACCCGATGGGTGGGTCACCGACGTCCCGGACCTCACGCGTGAAGAGCAGATCGGCCGTATCGGAAACGGCGTCTGCCCACAGCAGGCACACCACGCCTTCGGGTTCCTTCGGGAGCAACTGAAGAAGGCACTCACGGAGGAGAGCACAGATGGGTAAAGCCCGACTCACTGACTTCACGGGCGCGGAGATCCGCCCGGGAGTCGTCATCGCGTACCCGACCCGACAGGGCAACGTCGTCCGCAACAGCGAAGCCATCGTCCTGGAGACGATGAGCGACAAGTCCACGGGACGTGTCGTCCCCATGCTGAAGGTTCGCCCGACGGGCCGTGACTCCGGCTTCATCGCGCGCAAGACGCTCGCGGCGCAGAAGGTCAGCGCGGAGCACGTCGTCGTGATCGGAGAGGCGGAGGCGAAGTGACGGAGTTCAAGGCTGGCGACAAGGTGAACCATCGCGCTTACGGTGCCGGGGAGATCACCTACGGCCCGTTCCGCGGAGCGTTCATCGAGACGGCGTATCTGACGCGATTCGGCAACGGTCGCGAGCGCGTTGTGAACGTGGAGGCGCTGACTGCGTTCCCCGCGTTCGCCGTCGGCGACGAGGCGGACTACTTCCCCGGTGCCGTCTTCAGCTACCCGGGCACCCGCGTCAGGCTCGTGGCCGGCCCGTTCAAGTCGGAGCACCACGACACGGCCATCTGGGTCGTGGAGAAGGCCAACGGCACGCACATGACGCCGACGGAGAACGCGCTCCGGAAGGTGGACGAGCCTGCTCCGGACACCTACACGCACGGCGGTGTGACATACGACCTGACGGCGAGCTACCGCGACACCGACGGCGACGTCTGGAAGTTCAAGCGCTTCGACACGGGGGTCCGCGGTGAGTACGGCTACTACAACTGGGACGACGTCAGCAGGTACAGCCCGCTGATGTCCTCCGTCGTAGACAACCACGGTCCGCTGGAGCGCGTCGACAACTGACATTCACAACCCCTCAGCCCCCGGTGACTTCGGTCCCGGGGGCTTTCGGCGTAGGAGGACTCATGGCCAAACAGATCCAGAAGCAACCGCAGCCGGCGCCACGTCCACCCGCGCCGATCGACACCCGGACGCCGTCAGGGCGCCCGATGCCGTACTGAGGAGAGGGAGGAGACGTGGCACAGAGCATTGACGCGCACGCGGCTGCGATCGAGGCGGCAATCTGGGCCGCCCGCGTCGACGGCTTCGAGCTGTGTGACGACGACGGCTACATCATCTGGCGCGCGGATCTCTGGGAGATCCGGGACGGCCAGGGGACGACTTCCGGGCAGTACGCCTGCCGACGGAGAGCCTGGAGGAGCAGTGAGCGCCACAGACGAGCGCCGCAACGGCCTGCCCGGACGACAACTTGTCGTTAGCTCCGTCCCGGGTCGAAAGGGCAAGTGGCTCTGTACCGTCAACGGATCCGTCTTCCACAGCCTGGCGAAGTTCCGGGATCAGGACGCCGTGGACGAGTTCTTCAAGTGGGTCACGGAGAACGAGGGCAAGTACCTGCGGCGGGGTGAGGACGAGTGAGCGCCGTCCACCTGATCGACGACGCCAACGCCCCCGCGCTGGGCGACGTCCGTGACGCCGGCCCCGGTGACCTGATCTACATCCGCCCCGCAGCGACGTCGCGCCGCGACTTCCCGAAGTACTGGGAGGCCGTTGGCGTGGCGCTGAAGCGCGGGGCACTCGTGCACGTGATGAATCGAGAGGAGAGGTAGTGGCCAAATACACCATCCCGCTGAACGGCTACGCGAGCGCGACGCTCACGATCGAGACTGACGAGACCGATCCGGAGTTGATCCTCGAAGAGGCGCTGAACCAGGGTGTTCCCGGCATCTGCGCTCAGTGCTCCGGGTGGGGGCGTCCGTTCTCGATCGAGCTGGGCGACGAGTGGGAGGAGACCCGCAAGCCGGACGGCACTCCTGAGATCTACGAGGGGGCCTGATGGCGCGGCAGATGGTCGGTGACGACGACGAAGTGTTCCGCATCCGGCTCGTAGAGAAGGAGCGGGAGTGGGACGACGAGCTCCGTAGGTGGGTGGATACCGACGAGACACGGACGCGGTTCTTCGGCCCGTACAACTCCATCGGCGCCGCTCGCGGACAGCGGACGTCGCTGGGCTACGTCGACTACTGGGATCCGGAGACAGAAGAGAAGGTGCGCATGATGCGCAGCGGCGTCGTCTCGTGCCGGATCCAGAAGGCACACACCACATGGGAGGACGTGAACTGATGGGCGTCTTCGACGGTGGCACCCACCGCGTATCCATCCGCTGGAAGAGCGGCAGCGAGGACGACGTGTACCCCGACAACGTGGAACGGTGCGTTGCCGACCTTCGGGTAGACCCGGACGTGAAGGCCGTGGAGACCCGCTGGGTCCACTACGTACAGGGGGATGTCGACAGCGCCCTGTCGTTCGGCGATTACTGGGGCGACGAGGAGGACGACGAATGAGGTCCTACTTCCGCCCGCGCAAGGAACACAAGATCTGCCTCTACCTGACGCCGGACGAGGCCGCGGACTTCCTGGAGTCCCTGGACTGCCTGCCGCACGAGGCACACCCAACGCTGGTGAAGGCGAAGCGGATGCTGAACCGCGCCTTCGACGAGTTCGAGGAGACGCAGTGAGCTACATCGACGTCTACACCTACGACGGCGACCCGGAGGAGTACGGCCGCGACGAGCCGGAGACCGTCGGCAAGCGTGAAGCCGGGCACCGGAGCTTCACCGACGGCGAGGAGCTGGACGCCGTGTCGTACATCACCGGCCTTCTGTCCCGCGGCGTGCACTTCGACGTGCGACACACGATCTTCTGAGGAGCGTCCATGTACCGCGTAGTACAGACGAAGGAAGCCTTCCGCTACCCGGAGGGTACGACGTGGGGCCCGTACCTCGAAGAGGTCGACGCGCAGGAGCGGCTCGCCTCCATCCGTCGCCACGAAGGGGACGGCGTCATCGAGTCGGGCGAGTTCGGCGCACCCTGCGGGCTGACGCACGTCGACGCCGGCGGACCGGGAGGGGTGCTCACGAATGCCTGAGTGGAAGGGCGGTAGCTTCGTGAGGCTCTTCCGCAGACGGAGGCCGAAGCAGGAGCTGCCGCCCCGACACATCAGCGTGTCCTACGCGCGGGACCCGGACAGGCACAGACTGGACCTTGCCGGGAACATCGCAGACACCTACTGGTTCCTGCGGCCGACGGGCTACGAGATGGTCGACTGGCGCACGCCGCCGCTGGTGCTGACGTTCAGGGGACCTGACGGGGACGAGTTCACCGCGCGCATGGGCGACACGCTCGTCCGTTCTGGGCCTGAGTTCGGATCCCGCGTGTGGGCCGAAAGGGTGTGATGCAGCTCACATGCGAACTGTCGTCATAGTTTCAAGTATCGGCGCTCTCACCCGGCATGGAACCAACCACAGGAGGATTCATGACCGTCCCTGAGCAGCGTCTGGCACCGACCGTGGAGGCGGATGCGACCTACTCGGAGATCGTCGCCCGCCTCATCAACTGCCCGACGCCGGCACAGGTTCACGCCGCACTGGCCCACCACGCGGCGTACATCAGGGCGAAGGCCGCAACGGAGAACGTCCTCTGCTTCGACGGGAAGTCGGCCGTCGTGGAAGACGAGCCGCAGCTCGTCGACCGCGCGGAGGACAGCCTCCTCTACGAGGTCTGGGTGAAACGGGAGGAGGAGGGCCCATGAAGCACCCGCTGGAGGAAGGTCTTCAGCGCGTATGGCCACAGCCTGACACGGAGCCGGTCGATTTCGACCGGCCCCGCTGTGTTTACGCCTCGTGGCCCTGGCTGACGGAGGAGTTCATGAGGGAGGCGGAGCGCGGATGACGATGGTCATCGACGGCGAGAACTACGAGATCAGCCCCGAAGCATGGGAGATCTTCGAGGGTTGGCGCGACAAGGCGTACCGGGACGCATGGGTCGTGGAGTCCATCGAGTGGGCCGTCCGGAAGCAGGTGGTCGCCGATCTGAAGGCGAAGGCCGCGAAGGACTGGCCTGGCATCGGCAACTTCCTGGCGGACATCCTCTTCGTGGTGAGAGGCGGTGCTGATGGCGAACCCGAGCAAGGCTAAGGGCACCGCCTGGGAGTCGGACGTCGTCGCCTACCTCCGCGAGAAGCACAATCCCGCGGCCCGTCGCAACGTTCAGATGGGCTCGAAGGACATCGGGGACATCGACGGCTACTACCTCCACGCCCTGGAGGCGAAGGCAGAGAAGGAGATCACCCTCTCCTCCTACATCGCACAGGCCAACCGGGAGGCCATACACGCCGGCGCCCCGTTCGGCTGCGCCGTCGTGAAGCGCCGCATGAAGGGTACGCGTGACGCCTACGTCGTGCGGGATCTGGCCACGGACGTGCGGCTGATAAACCGGCTGAAGATCATGGAGGAGGCGCTCCAGGACGCCGACTTCGGCCGCTGGTTCGACATCGACGAGGAACTGCGGGAGGCAGCGTGAAACAGGCAGTCATCGAGTTCTCAGGGACTCTCACCGTCTACCCCGACGGAGACGAGTACGAGGGAGGAGAGATGTCCGATCGCGACGCACAGGGCTGGGTGTGGCACGCACTCGCCCGCGGGGACAAGCACGCGGGCAACTACCTGACGTCGGGCGGCGTCACGTCCGTCACCTACGAGGACTACGACGAAGACGAGTAGCCCAACAACCGAACACTGACCGACAGGGGCGTCCTCCGGGGCGCCCCTTCGGCATGCATGAGAGAGGGGAGAGACCTTGAAGCTGACGGACATCCTGGCGCGCCTGGACGGAGTGGAGGAGGACCACGACGGCTACCTTGCGTTGTGCCCAGTGCACAACGACCAGAACCACCCGTCGTTGAAGCTCACGCTGAAGGAGAACGGGAAGCTCCTGATCGTCTGTCGGACTGGCTGCGACCCGGAGAAGATCCGGCGGAAGCTGGACCTGACCCTGTCGGACCTCTTCGACGTCGACGGCCAGGGCTCGAAGACCGTCAGCGCGAAGGCACCGGAGGCCATAGGCGTCGCTGAGATCGCGGGTCTTCGGGTGTTCGTCGACGAGACAACGGAGGCGCTGGACGCCGACGACGCAGAGGCGGCACGCAACTACCTGTTCGACCGCTTTGGCGTGACGGCGGAGCTGGCGGAAGATCTGGGCGTTGGCTACTGCGCACGAGGGGCGCGCCCTCAGCCGTGGCTCTCCCGGGGCTTCACTCGGTACCCGCGGGTGACCGTCCCCTTCGCTGGTTTCGACGGCGTGATCCGTGGCCTTCAGGGACGGGACCTCTCTGGCAAGTGCCCCGCTCGCTGGGTCGGCCTGACGAACGTGGAAGGGCGAACGTGGGCGAAGTACGGCGTCCTGCGATCGGGCGCCGGCTTCGACACGGTCCTGATCTGTGAGGGCCCCGGGGACGCTCTGACGGCCGTCGGTGCGGGCTATGACTCCGTGGCCATCCGCGGCGCAGGGCTGGCCCGGAACGCCGCCCTCGTGGCGGAACTGGCGACCGGGCTGCAAGGACTGGACGTCGTGATGGCCGGCGACCGTGACAACGGCGGCAGGGGATTCAACGACGCGTTGGCCGTGGCTCTCGTTCGGGCCGGTGTCATGGTTCGTCGTCTGGAGATCCCGCACGACGGGGACGACCTGACGGACTGGCGGGAGCGTGACACGGAGAACTTCCCGACGGCTCTCCACGCTGCCGTTCGCGCGGCCGTGGTCGTGGAGCTGGAGCAGCCCGCGGAGAAGTCTGCCGCCTCGTCGGATGTGGAGGAGGCGGGTACAGACGCCGCCCTTCAGACGATGTCCGCGAACGCGCGCGAGATGTTCGACGCCACTGACGTCGGCCTGGCCGTCCGTCTGCGCGACTACATGCGCCGCACGGGTGGGGGAGTGAGGTACGCCCGCGGACTGGGCTACCTCGTCTGGGACGGGAAGATCTGGGTCTCTGGCGACAGCACGGTCCGGGAAGCACTTCACCGCATGGGCGCGGAGATGATCGCGGACGGGACGGACTTCGAGCGCCGTCTCGCGCTGAAGGCTCTGACCAACCGACACATCGAAGGGATTCTGAAGGAGCTGCCGTCGGTGCCCGGAGTGCCGGCGAAGGCGGAAGACTTCGACGCCCACCCGGAACTGATCTCCGTGGCGAACGGAACGATCAACCTCCGCACCGGGCAGATCCACCCGCACACTCCGACAGACATGATCACGAAGCGGCTTGACGTCGCGTACCGCCCGGATGCTCCGGCGGCCCGGTGGGAGGCGTTCCTGACGGAGATCTTCCCCAACCACCCGGAACTCCCTGCGTACATGCGGCGGCTCGTCGGCTACGGGATCACGGGATCGACGGCTGAGCAGTGCTTTGCCTTCATGCACGGCCAAGGGAGCAACGGCAAGAGCGTGTTCCTGGACGCGATCCTCCACGTCTTCCGCGGCGTCACGAAGTCGACGGAGTTCTCCACCTTCGAGCAGCGCACGGCCGTCGGCCAGGCGTCGCCGGAGCTCGCATCCCTCCGCGGGGCGCGGCTCGTGACGGCGTCGGAGACGGAGAAGTACAGCCGTCTTGCGGAGGCCCTCGTGAAGCAACTGACTGGCGGCGACCCGGTGACGTGTCGCTTCCTGAATCAGAATCCGTTCACCTACGTTCCGTCGTTCCTGCTCCTCGTCGCCGGCAACTACAAGCCGGCGATCCTGTCGCAGGATCTGGGTGTCTGGCGCCGGGTGAAGCTCATCCCCTTCGAAGCCACGTTCCGACGCGGTTCGACGGCGGACACGTCTCTCCCTGCGAAGCTGCGGGACGAGGCGGAGGGAATCCTGGCGTGGGCAGTCCGCGGCGCGCAGGAGTGGTACGCGAGCGGCCTGGAGGAGCCGACGTCGGTTCAGTCCGCGACGCAGGACTACCGCGAATCTGAGGACCGGCTGGCGGAGTTCATCGCCGCCCGCCTCGTCCAGGAGGACGGCGCTCGCGTCGCTCCGATGGCCATCCGTCGGGCCTACGCGGAGTGGGCGGAGGACGCCGGGCTCAGTCGGAAGGAAGTGCTCTCCGGCTGGGCGCTGGGCGTGGAGCTGGAGTCCCGCGGCTTCGCGAAGGACAGGCGCCGGAAGGCATGGGGATTCAACGGGATCCGGCTCATGACGGACGCGGAGCAGACGTCCGCAAGTCGACTTGCGGAGGCCGTCGACGAGGACGAGGCGCCGGAAGAGCCGGACGCCGCGACAGACATCTTCGGGCAGGCACGAGAGGAGGCAACGGCGTGAAGTACTTCCCGTACACCGTCGCAGGCGAAGAGACCATGACTCGCGTTCCGGAGACGGCTGCGGACCTGGACGAGTTCCGCATGTGGGTGGAGCAGAAGGCGTCGGCCGGCGAGATGATCGGCTCCGACACAGAAACCAGCGGGCTCCAGACGTTCTCTCCGACATACCGCCTTCGCACGGTGCAGTTCGGCGACGCGCGGAACGCGTGGGTCCTTCAGACGGAGGCTCGACCGGAGATGCAGGAGGCGGCCCGGTGGGCGCTCCTGACGTTGCCGCTCCTCGTGTTCCACAATGCACCGTTCGACCTCCTCGTCCTGGACCGCCACCTTCGGGTACCGCTGGCGACGCTGGCACCGAAGGTGACGGACTCAAAGATTATCGCTCACCTGTTCGATCCGCGACCCAAACACGAGGGAGGGTACGGACTTGCCCTGAAGGAGCTCTGCGCGCGAGACGTCGACCCGTCGGCGCCGGACACGCAGGGCGACTTGACTGCCGTCTTCCGCTCCATCGGGGAGACGAAGGCGACGGGGTGGGCGAAAATCGACATCAACCACCCGACCTACCTCCAGTACGCCGGCCTTGACGCGATCCTCGTGTCTCGGCTCCTTCCCATTCTCCGTAAGCGACTCGCGGACGCAGGCGTACCGCAGCGCCTCGTCGACTTCGAACACCGGGTCATGCTCGTGTGCGCGAAGATGGAGCGCCGCGGAATGCTCGTCGACCAGGGCTACGTCCGCACTCTCGTCGACCGGCTGCAGGAGGAGGCGACCCTCCATGCGGACCGGGCGAAGGAATACGGCGTAACGTCCGTCAACGCTCCGAAGCAGGTGTCCGAAGCCCTTGTTGGCATGGGGGAGACGCTAACGGAGACCACTGACAGCGGAGCTCTGAAGGTCGATAAGAGCATCCTTCTGGACCTGGCCGACCTGGACCAGAACTGGCAGCCGCGCGGGACTAGGAAGCCGAACCTGCTCGCGGACGCTGTCCTCCGGTCAAAGCGGGCAGGGAAGTGGCGGACGTCCTACGGGATCCCGATGCGGGATGACCTGGACTCCGATGGTCGCGTTCACGCGAAGATCAACTCACTCCAGGCTCGGACAGCTCGCATGTCCGTCGCCGGGCCGCCCTTCCAGCAACTCCCGTCGGGAGACTGGACCATCCGTCGGGCGATCCTCCCCGACGTCGGGCACCGCATCTTCTCCGTGGACTACTCCGCGGTGGAAATGCGCGTCCTGGCGGCCCTGGCGGACGAGAGCGTCATGAAGCGCGCCATCGCGGAGGGGCGGGACCTCCACGGCTTCACGGCGGAGCTCATCTACGGCCCCGACTACACGAGCTTCCACCGGAAGCTGTGCAAGGGAGTCGGCTTCGGAAAGGTGTACGGCGGAGGCGCGTTGACGCTCAGCCGCCAGACCGGAGCCCCGCTCCCCGACGTGAAGAAGGCCATCGGCGCCTACGACCGCACGTATCGCGGCATCAAGCGGTACTCGTCGAAGCTGCAGCGTGAAGCCCGCGCTGACGGTTACATCGTATGGACGCCCGTCGGCCGGCGGCTGCCGCTGGACCGCGACCGGGTGTACGCGGCGACGAACTACGCCGTCCAGTCGACGGCCCGGGACGTCCTGTGTCAGGCCCTGATCGACATGGACGACAGGGGCCTGACGGAGTACCTCCTTCTGCCGATCCATGACGAGGCGCTTGGCTGCGCCCCGGACGACATCGCGGACGACGTCGCGAGGGAAGTGGGGGAGGCCATGGCGATGGACTTCTTCGGCGTCCCGCTCGAAACGGCCCCGGAGGTCGGCGGCAGGAGCTGGGGCTCTCTCTACATGAAGAAGGCGGAGACGATGATCGAGCATGACCCGTGGTACGCGGCGCATCCGGACGAGGCGCGCGCCGCGGAGGAGCGACGCAAGTGACGCGCATGACGGCCCCGCCGCCAACTGTGCGGCGGGGCTCCGGTGTTGGCCGGCGTCTGGCGGAAAAGCGCCCGACCGACGTCCGCCCGGTGATCCGTCCCATGCGCATCACGCCGTCCTTCCGGCCTCCGGAGCCCCCGCACGGCCCCTCCCTAAGTGACACAGCGCGACGGTGGGAGGAGTCAGAGGAGTTCGCCTGTGCCTACTGTGACTCCGCCTTCGACGGAAAGGTTGTACGCGCGGAGGCGGACCACATCATTCCCCTTGCGAGGGGCGGCGTTCACGAGTGGTTCAACCTGGCCCCCGCGTGTCAGGACTGCAACCGCCTGAAGTCAGACCTGGATTGGGGCTCCTGGCTGCAGGTTCTCAGAGAGTGGACAGCTACGTAGCGCCACCTGACGGGTACGTTCCGGATTCGCGAAGCACGCGACACGCCCACACATGTCCTTCACAAGGTAACGGTTCCATAACGGGAATCGTTGAAGGCTCATTTGTGCCGACCGACATAACCGCAGGTGAAGTAGGTCGGCCGACATAAACCCAGCCTCGTGAAGATCTTCCATGGTGGGCAAACCGGTACATACCCGCGGTAACAGTGAACATGTTTCGGACTCTTGGCAATTGCCCGTGGAGGTTTGGTGACCTACAGTCCTGATTCAGTCGCAGATGGACAACGACTCGAAGCCCTGATGGACACGCTCGAACGTGATCTCGCAGAGCTCCGTCAGATGGTGTCCGCCTACGGCGACGCAGTAACCATGCCGGGCCGCCGACAGCCCGGAGTGGATGAGGACGGAACAGGCCGGCAGGCGACGCACGGACCATCCCGCCCGACTGAGCGCACGGCCCTGGACGAGGCCCGGAGCGCTCTACAGCGAGAACTCAACAGAGGCGCTGTGAATCTTCCGTACGCAATCGCGGTCGTTCGCGGCGTCATCGCTTCTATGGACCGGGCCCTCTCGATATGGGAGGGGGAGGAGCCGGCCCCTATCCCCGGGGGGATGCATTGATCATGCTGACTGGCCCACAGGGCACGCCAGAGCAGCGCGGAGACCTAGCAGAGCTCGCCGGCTTCGTCGGAGCGGTAACGGCGCAGTGTCAGGGCTTCAACTGGACAGCTGTGACGGAGCTGTTCCGCACACCCGACTGGGAGACGTGTTCCACCGCTTGCGCTGACGTCGACGTCGCGACGGCGATGGGTGTTCCGGTCCACGACCTGAAGATCTGACCTCCGCAAGTCGACTAGCGGAGATACAGCCCCCGTTCCTGCGAGGGACGGGGGCTTCTTCGACCCTGCCGCGTGAATCTCGCGCGCTCATTGAAGCACAGCTACCGGCGAGTAAGCCAGTCATGCCTAAGTTCGGATCACACTCTGTGGTCCAGGTCACAAAAGTCACCCGACACATTCTCCGCCCTACGCCCCATAACTCAGTCACACCGCGAAGCACACACGAGGAGAACGACATGACCACTGCATCGGTTACGGACACTCAGATCGTCGCGGCCCAGGGCGGAGACCAGGACGCCATGTGGGAGATCATCAGTGCATACGAGCCGATGCTCCGGAGTGCGGTCCGCTCAGCGGCCCCCGCTGCCGGCCCGGACGACGTGGAGGATTTGCTCCAGGAAGCGCGCGCCGTCCTGATCCAGCACGTGCACCGCTACGAGTCGTCCTCCAGCTCCGCTCAGCTCTACACCTACGCGCACCGCGCGGTGCGGCGGGCGGTAGCGGAAGAGTGGACGCGCACGAGCAGCGCCCTGACGGTGGACCCGTCCATCGTCCTCCGCGTGAAGCACGCGCTGTGGGAGTCCAGTGGCTCCATCGACGAGGCGTGGGAGTCGATCAACGCCGGCGTGGAGAGCGGCAACATCGTGAGCCGTGAGCGCTTCATGTCGGCCATCGACGCCCTGATGGGCGCGGAGTCGCTGGAAGCGCCGCTGGCGGACGACGCTGACGGGGCGACCCTCGCGGACACCATCCCGGACGCCTCCAGCGACTTCACGTCCGCCACGGAGCGCCGCGACCTGGCGCGCTACCTGCTCGACTCGATCGCTCCGCGTCAAGCCTTCGCGCTCCGGTCCTACTACGGGATTCAGATGCAGCGTCAGGAGGACTCCGCTACCGGCTTCGCGCTGGGAGTGACGCCCGCACAGGTCCGCCTTCTCCGTAGCCGCGGAGTCGCCCGCGCTCAGGAAATCGCCAAGTTCCGCAACATCGCTGCGTGAAGCACCCACGACTAGGAGACCGACCATGACCCGACGACTGCCGTCCCTGGACGCCTACGACGTTCAGGGAGTCCGCCCTGACGAAGCCGCCCTGTGGGGCGACGACGTGCGCTACGCCGTCGACGAGCTCGAAGAGCTCCACGCCGACGACCTGAACGACCTCCGCTAGTCGACTAGCGGAGCTTCGAGAACGAGCTGAGGAGAGAACATGACGGAGACATTCCGTGCACAGTGCCGCTGGGAGCCCCGCGACTTCCTGAAGGCGCACGTCGTCGGGGACAGCGTGCACGTGGACACGTACTTCGGCGACGAGAGGGTAGATGCTGTATCCCTTTCCTCTGCGAAGGCCCGCACCTTCGCCCGCGGACTGCTCGCCCTGGCCGACGGGATCGACGGGGGAGAGGACCCGGAGCTGAAGGTTCAGGCCGACGACGACGCGGCACAGGCCATCAAGGCCGGCGACCGGGTGCGCGTCCTGTACGAACGGGCGGACGGTGCCAACGTCAGGGCCGGCGACGTCTTCACGGTCCGAAGCATCAGCCCGCACAGCGTGTACACGGACCGGGGCGGGCTGCAGCCCGGGGAATGGGCCTTCGACCCGAACAAGGTGGAGAAGGTCGTCGACGAGCCCCTGAAGGCGGCCGACGCTCCTTCCTCCGTTGCCCCGGACCGCGTAGCCCTCCTGGAGGAGGCGCGCCGACTGGCGGGCGAACTGGCCCCGGCGTCGGCTGTCCTGGAGTTCGCTCGATTCCTGGCGGGGGAGTGACGACGATGGCGGACATCAAGGTCGGAGACGAGGTTCGCGTCATCCGGAACACCTACGAATACGAGGGGGACGAGAACATCGGTCGCGTCGGGAAGCTGCTGAAGGTCGACACGGACGAGCAGCCGTACCTCGTCGAATTCGACGACCGCACAGATTGGTGGTGCGCTGACGTGGAACCGATCGTCCCGCCGTCGACGGAAGACGCCGAAGCGCCGGACCGCGAAGCCTTCGTCTCCCGCGCGAGAGAGCTCCTGCGCGGCACGCAGTACGACGCGTCAGACCTGATCCGCATGGCGGAGTTTCTCGCCGGCGGGAGCTGACGAGCCGGAGGCCCGGGGCGACTTGCTCCGGGCCTCTTCGCGTAGCTCCGTAAGTCGACTAGCGGAGGTTGACGGGTAGGGGTTGTGTCGGCCGACAGAACCTGTCATAGTCGAGTCACGCCAGAGACTCACGGAGGGTCCGGCGGAGGAGGAGACATGAAGACGAAGACGATGAGGCGGACGTTCCTCCGCACGCACCGGTACGGCATGACGCTCCAGGGCGACATGAAGCGTCGGTTCGGGGCTGAGCGCTACGTCCGCAGCCCGCAGGGTCGGGAGTTGCTCGCGTCGAACATGGTCTACCGCAAGCGCTACGCGTAGCACTTCGCCCCGCATAGGCAAGCCCACACGGTGCCCCCAGCACCCGGGCGCGCGGTTCGAATCCGCGGCGGGGCACTCGAAGCACCCACACAACCTCCGTCGAAGGAGCAGCCATGTCCGCAACGAAGCTGA
Organism: Streptomyces sp. NPDC091376; assembly: GCF_044757085.1. Classification (NCBI taxonomy): domain Bacteria; kingdom Bacillati; phylum Actinomycetota; class Actinomycetes; order Kitasatosporales; family Streptomycetaceae; genus Streptomyces; species Streptomyces sp. NPDC091376. The sequence continues at coordinate 54,337 of NZ_JBIVUF010000028.1, forward strand.
CGGCCGGCGACCGCGTCAAGATCACCGACAATCCGGGGCGCGTCCTCGTCGGAGTCACCGGCATCCTGGACGAGATCGACTATGAGGACGTGCTCCAGCCCTACCGCATCCTGACGGAGGACGGTCACATCGTCTGGGCCGCCGTCGTGGAGCCCGCCCCGGAGCGGGCGAAGCGCGGCGTGAGCTGTCTCCGATCCGCGCTCGTCACCGCCTGTGCCGTCGCCGTCTCCATCTTCAGCCTGCAGTCCCTGGAGTCGACGGAGACCACCAACCCGCCCATGGCGCCTGCCCCGTGGGTCGTCTCCCGCGGCCCCGTGGAGCCCTACAAGCCGGAGCCCACGGTTCGCCCGTCGACGAACACGACCCGCGCGGGGGAGCGGAAGCAGCTCCGTCCGACAGCCCGTCCCACGGAGCGCGTCGCCACCCCGTCGAAGATGCCGGCGAAGAAGCACCCGATAGCGAAGCCGCCCGCGGACGTCCGGATCTCGTTCTACAAGAACTGCACTGGGTTTGCTCAGTCGTGCATCGACGACGGCCACCTGACGATGTACGCCGGGAACATCCTGGCCGGTCACAACTACATGGGCTACCAGTGGCTGAGCCGCGTCCCCGTCGGCCGCACGGTCCGCGTGATCTCCGGCCCGCTCGCCGGCACCTACAAGGTGTACGGCCACAAGCGACTGAACCGTCAGGGCGGGTCCATCCCCGACTTCGGCGGAGCCGCCCTCGTCCTGCAGACGTGTGAGGGGAGCGGGACGGGGTTCTCGCTCCTGAAGCGCGTCTGACCAGCCACACATCACTCACCCTTCGAACCGAGGAGACGCCATGCGCATGCTCGGACGCTTCTGTCCCGACGGCCCGGGAGGACGGGACTGCTCGTGCTGCGGGCAGGCACCGGGGAAGTCGCGCACGGCCGCCCGTCGCGCTCAGCGCCGGCGGGAGCGGACCTCGTGGCGACGGCTCGTAAAGCCGCTGAAGGGAATTCGCCCGCAGTAGTTGTGTCGGCCGACATAACTGTGTCATAGTTGCCTTACCGCGAAGGACTGATGAAGGAGTAGCCATGGAGACGATCCCCACCGCCGAAGACATCAAGGGCCGTCGCGTGGTTCGGTTCTCCGCCGGGCACCTTGCTGAGCACACGAATTGGACTGGCGTACTGGTCGGTTACAACACCCTGTACGACACGGTTCACGTGTACGTCGACGCTCCGGGCAACTCAGAGTCGGGCAGCAAGATCACGTACAGTCGCAAGGATGTTGAGTGGTTCGATCCGAAGGCCGCGGAGGAGGTCGCGGGCGAGACTGTTCAGTACCGCGAGACGACGATCACCGTCGCCGGCGTCGCTCACGTCGTCCGCACGGAGCGCACGGGGACCGTGAAGCAGTTGGAGGCGGCGCACACGAAGGCCGTAAAGGCGACGATCGTTGACGCACGCCGCGCCAACCTGCCCACCTTCATCGCGGCTGCGGAAGCGGCGGAGCTGAAGGCGAAAAAGAGTCCCGGGTCGTGGCTACTGAAGGAAGCCGCGAAGGACGCCCGCAACATCGTCCGTCGCGCGGAGCGTGGGACCTGCCACTCCCACACGTCCCCGTGGGCCGCGAGTCTGAAGCCGCTCCCGAAGGTCCGCTTTACGGCGGAGATTCCCAGCTATCTCGTGGAGGTAGCCCCGGGTCACTACGCGACGGAGGAAGCCGCGGAGCAGCTCACCATTTGCTGAACCGCCCTGGAGCCCCTGCGAATTGCGGTCGCGGGGGCTCCTTCATCAACGTTTGGCACTCACGACGGAGAAGGAACGATGCAGTTCGAAGAGCGCTACTACGTCACCACCACGACCGCTGAGGGCATCGCCACGTCGGAGGGCTTCGACGACATGGCGGAGGCGCTGGAGGACTACACCGTCGCCTCTCGCGCGCTGCAGCGCGGGGAGAAGGTCGCGCTGTCCCGCACCACCTACGTCACGCTTGCCTCCGCGGCGAAGGCCCGGTGACGGCCATGGAATCGACCACTCACCCCGCGGACGACGCGAACGCCACGGCCGACGAGCTCATCCGACGCGCGCAGGCGGACCGCGAAGCCGCGCGGGAGTCGCGCGACTGGCAGACCAGCCGCGACGACGCCGGCGTCCGCCAGGAGGCGGCGTGACGTACCGCGTGACCTTCGAGCGCGGATCCTCCGTCCTCGTCGACGACGTGGCACAGCGCCACTTCCTCCGCCAGGCCGTGAGGCGCGGGGACGAGGTCACGAGGGTCCGCAGAGGGCACGTCGTGACGTTGCCTGGGGGAGCGCTCGTGGCGCTGATCGCGGAAGCTCCGTAAGTCGACTAGCGGAGGTTGGCGTTAGGGGTTGTGGTGGCCGACACAACTGTGTCATAGTCATCTGACCGCGAAGGACTAGCGAAGGAGCCGAGAATGAACCCGATGGTCATGGACCTCATCCGCGAACTGGGTACGGACGAGTGCATCGCCGACATGGAGGCCGCGCTGTCGCAGGACGTTGTCACCGTCGACACTCTCACCGACGAGGCGCCGCGACGGACCGGGATGCACATCGACCCGAGCGAGCACTACGACACCCGCCCCGTCGTGAGGGCGCTGAAGGCGATGACGGACGAGGCCCTCCGGCGCCGCATCAGGTTCATCCTGGACGGTGGATGCGCTGAGACCCGCGACGAGGACGGACGCCTGTACCAGTACAGCATTCTGATCACCCGTGAGCGGATCGCGCGTCGCCTGGACATCTGACGTCGCTCCGGAGCCCCTGTCAATTGCGGAGACAGGGGCTCCACCCGTACCCACAATCCACGCACACGATCTGAGGAGCCATGACTACCACCCGACTGCCCTGGCACGTGAGGGCCGCACGTAAACACGGTCAGACGGCCGTTCTGTATGCCGCCCTGGCGTTGTCCGCACCGGGGGAGTACGAGCTGGCAATCATGGCCGGCTGGGACGAGAGCGTTGCGTGGCTGATGCCTGCCGTTCTGAGTCTCTACGCCGCGATCGGCGCGAGCGTTTCGAAGTCGCAGAAGGAGGCAGCGCGCAACGCCGTCGGAACGCCGCTGGAAGCGGAGGCGAAACGACGTTCCCGCAACGCAACGTGGGGCGCCCTTCTGGCGTTGTTCATGGCAACGGCCGCGCAGATCGCGGAACACGTGCTGACAACTGGCGCAACGGGAGCGCGGGCATTGGTCGTGATCGTTGTCTCCGCCGTTCCGCCGTTGGTCGCCGCCCACGTCCTGCACATCGACCCCCCAACGGAGTTGCCGGCCGACGTTCCGCGCGAGGCACCCGCGCAGGAGGTCCAGGCGCCCGCTGAGGAGCCCGTCATGGAGCCGGCGAAGGACGAGGCGGACGAGCCCATCAGCGCCCCGGAGAAGCCGATCCTGAGCACCTACGCGGAGGTTGCGGAGGCTCTGGACGTGGCACCGGAGACTGTCCGCGGCTGGAAGGCGCAGGGGAAGGTCAAGGCGTACCCCGGTCCGACGGCGAACAGCGTGCTCGTCGACATGCGGGAGTGCCAGAGTGTGAAGGCTCGTCGACCCGTCAGCGTGTGAGGAGAGAGTGATGGAGTTCAAGCTCGAAGATATCGACGGCGGGCTAGGACCGTTCGAGACGGTCGCGGTAGCGGCGGGATCCCACAGTCTGGGCCCTGACGGGTCGGTAATGGTGGAAGGTGCAGAACGGGCCTACCTGGCACCCGCGCAAGCGCGTGAGCTGGCGGCCGCCCTTCTCCGCGCCGCCGACGAGGCGGAACGGCGGTAACCCAACGGCAACTGACACACAAGAGAGCCCCCTCCGGGTACATCGGAGGGGGCTCTTTGCGTTGCAGGCTACACGTCTCCGCGCTTCAGGGCGTCGACGAAGACGCCCCACCCGCTGTCTGCGAAGACGATTGCCGGTCCCGCGGTCCGCTTCGAGTCACGCACCGGCATCGCGCCGGCCACGTCGTGGGCGACCTCCACGCAATCGCCCTGCGCGCCGGAGTAGCTGCTCTTCGTCCACGCCAGGCCGGCAGTGGAGGAGTTGGGGATGATCATAGGTTGTCCTTCACTTGCTTGATGAGGTCGGCTGACGCTTCGAGCGGGAGGGCCGTAGCCCGAAGGTGCTCGAACGCGTTCCGGTACGTCGCCACGTCCCCGGGGTCCTCCACGTAGAGCATGGCTGTCAGGCTCTCCAGTAGAGCGACGTCCAGGTCCGCAGACTCAGGAAATCCAATCACGGTGAAAGGACCCTGAAGGCCAGGGTGGGGCTCCGCGTTGAGCGGCAACACCTGTATCGAGACGTTCGGCAGGTCGCGACGGTCCAAGAGATGCTGCAGCTGATCACGCATCGCTCCGGGCGCCGTCAGCCGCGGATGGAGCGCCGCCTCGTGGACGATCGCCCACAGCTCCAGCGGCTCCGGACGGGTGAGGACCGACTGTCGCGCGGTGCGCACGTCAACGAGGGCCGACACCTGATCCGCAGACAGCGCCACGTTCAACGCGCTGATCGTCGCGCGAGCGTATGCCGGAGCCTGAAGGAGGCCCGGAATGAGCGACGTCTGGTAGCTGCTGAAGGACGACGCCTCAGCCTCCAGGCTGATGAGGTCCGCATACGCCGGCGTGATGGTGTCGCGGTACGGCTGCCACCAACCGCGCTTGGAGCCCTCCCTGGAGAGGCTGTGGAGGAGTGCGCGTTTGGCCACGTCGTCGACTCCGTAGAGGTCCAGGAGCGCGTCCAGGTCGTCCGCCTTGACGCCGATCCGGGCCGTCTCGATGCGGCTCACCTTCGCGGCCGGCAG
>NZ_JBIVUF010000028.1:59210-60857 GCF_044757085.1 Streptomyces sp. NPDC091376
GCACCCCCGTGCGTGTCCCGATGTCGTCCAACTTCAGGCCGGCGTCCTCTCGCAGGCGCCGGAGCTCAGCTCCCACCCGACGTCGGCGGACGGTGGGGTCTCCCATGCCGCCTCCATTCCTGATCAGTCCGCGCTCAGTGTGCCGCCTCTATGGCGGTGCGTACACACCTTTCCACAACGAGGCCGACGACGTGGCCGTGAATATGCAAGTTTGCAGGGTCTGTCTTTCCGCTTGCATTCGGCGACTATCTGACGACACACTAGATGTGCCGACTCGCACACAGCGGGTGATCACTCAATCGGTGAGGTCGCGCCATGTCTAAGCGCACGATTTCGGATCCCGTCCAGTTACCGGACCCGGGGACCCGTCAGAAGCCCAAGCCCATCCCGGGGTGCGACGTGTGCGGCGCGCTTTTCCGGCAGTGGTGCCAGGCGACGGAAGCGGGAAGTCCTGCCTTCGACCTGTCGCACGCGGTCGACCTGGCCATCGAAATCCAGCGTCACCCGCACGTACCACGGACGTTGAAATGAGTGGGGACGTGGTGGCAGCTCGCCCCGACGTCGACGCGGGTCCCTACGCACTGAGCCCCGTCGGGTGGTGGACCGAACTGGGCGGCGCCCTTGACGTCGCTTCAGGCGTCGTCTTCGTCCCCGCTGGCGCCGCAATTCCACCCTGCCCGTTCCCGTGCTCCCAATGCCGGATCAAAGGCAGACAGTGAGACTTCCTCCCCTCCCGTGACCGTGCCGGAAGGGGAGGAGCGCAGCCCGCGTGGTGGCTTCGGCCGCTGCGTGGTGGGGCGGCGGGGCGCAGCCCGGTGAGGTCGGCGCCGCGCCCCGTCCGCTCCCAACTCATGCACCACCCATCGAGAGAAGGGCAAGGCACATGAACCGAATCGCGCAGCGCTGGGCCGTCGTCGCAGGGGGCCAGGGGAACAAGGACATCGAGGATGGCGACGGAGGCGGCAGCAACCCGCCCATCGGCTGCCCGGACGACATCTTCATCGGCTGACGACGGCAGTAGCTGAATGACGCGAGGCCCCGCTCTGGGAGACTAGGGCGGGGCTTCTGACGTGAGGAGAGGGAATGGCGAGACAGATTTCCGGAACGGGGCGGGTCACTGTGTTCCCGCTCCTGCACGTATGGCCGGACGTCTACGGCGTGGTGGCGTATGCGCCGGCCGGACACTTCGGGGACACGGCTGTGATGGGCTACATCCCGATCGCTGAAGTCCCTGACGTCTCACTACTGGACGTCGCAGCCAGGCACCTGACGCGCGGTGCGGACCGGGAGGACCACGCCATCTGGGCCGTGTGCACGGGCTGGAGTGCGCGCGTGGTGCAGAAGCCCGGAACCATGGAGCTCCATGACGTCGGCTGGTCGCTGGAGATCGACGCGACGGTCACGCTGAAGGCTCCCATGTACGGCCACGGCACGTTGCACGTAGGGCGCTTCGCGCTCGACGACGAGGATCTGATGCGCCAGGCGCGGGAGCTTCTCCCCGGCAGGGTGTTGGTCTGACGCTCAACTGCCCCGCTCGTCTGCCCCCGTGGTGGATGGGCGGGGCTTCGTCGTTTCCGGGGGACAAAAGCGTATCGTCGCAGGTCAGTTGACGTGCTAGAGTATAGGTAGCAAATGAGTCGGATCTTC